>CAYQSU010000008.1:0-54457 GCA_964420325.1 uncultured Rhodospirillaceae bacterium
AGCATTCGCACGCGCGTTCAACCGGTGCGGTCCCTGGGGTTCGTGAGAGTCCGCAAGCGGGACGGCCGGGAGCGGGCCTCTGAGGCTCTCTCCGACTGCATGCGACGGGAGCGGTCCGAGGCGGTCTGTTGCTCACCGGGATGCGCCCTGGAGCCCCCGCGCAGCGGCGCCCGGAGCCTTTCCCGGCCCCGATCGATGGTCGGGATCCCTTGGGAAAAATGTCCACATTTCGCCGCAGACCCCGGCGTTTCGTCCGATTCTCGTTCTGAATCAATGCGTTAGGCCAGAATCGGGCGTCGCGAAACGTCGCATTTCGTCGCGAAAGCGTCGCAAAATGTCGCATTTTGTCGCAAAACGTCGCAAAATGTCGCATTTCGTCGCGATTCGTCGCAGGTCCGCTCCGGGCGGCGCGGCCTCGGAGACGCCCCTGGCTGTTCCCCTAGTGTTCCCCAGATGGGCCAAAATCCCGCCACAGTGCCCTCGTATTCCTGATCGGGTCAAGCAATCATCGGGACCGGGAGGAGGCGACCATGCCGCAGGACCAGCCGCCGTCGCAAGGCCTGACCGACGAGGACAAGAAGGAGATCCACGGCGAGGACTTCCAGTTCGTCCTCAAGGCCCTCGCCGACGCGTACCGCCCCATCCTCGAAGAGGACCTCAAGCGGGCGCGGGACGTCGAGGCGCTGAAGAAGGAGGCGGAGCGGAAGCCGCCGACCTGCGACGGCGAGCTCCAGCTCGCCAACCGCCTGTTCGAGAGCTTCTTCACCGAGGAGGTGGCGCTGAGGCTCCTGCCGGCCGAGGGCCGCGAGATCCTCGGGCCGGTCGACCGCTGGCGCTGGTGCCTCCTGCACATCCGCTGCTGCACCATCTTCGGCTGGCTCGTCTGCCGCGGGCCGCGCACCTTCCGCGCCTTCGTCTACTACCTCTACCGCTATTGGATCTGCGTCCGCCAAGCGGTCGGCGCGCCGGTGAGCACGCCGCTCACGCCCGACGAGCGGCGCGACTTCCAGACCCTGGTCGAGGCCTTCGCCGGCGCCTACAAGCCGTACCTCACCGACCAGCTGGCCAGCGTCGAGTTCCCGCTCGGCATTCCCGACGAGGTCGTCGACGGCAAGATCGACTGCTTCGAGGGCGGCGACGCCCTCGGCCAGGTCTTCGACCGGGCGCTGAAGCCGGAGGTGGCCGAGGCGCTGCTGGGACGGGAAGCGTTCGCCAAGCACGCCCAGGAGCCGTTCTTCTGGTTCTGCCGCTGCTGGTGCCTGTGCGCCATCCGCTTCGGCTGCTGCCTCGCCCGCGCCCGCAACCTGATCGACGTCCTGTTCTGCCTCCTCTTCTACTGGCGGTGCCTTCGGCGCTGCTTCGGGCCGTTGATCTGCGAGATCGTCGAGCCGAACGGCTGCGCCGAGGAGGGCGAGATCCCCGCCGCCGGCATCCTCCGCGGCGTCGAAATCAAGGGCACGGCGACCGGCGCCTTCTGCGACCACTACACGCTCGCCTGGCGCCAGGGCGGCATCGGCCCGTTCAAGACCGTCGGCATCAAGTATCCGGGCGGGGCCGCCCACGGCGCCTGCGGCGTCGTCAGCGCCACCCTCGGCTATCTCGAGACCTTCCCGCACGTGCCGCCCGGGCCGGTCGAGATCCAGCTCTGCCTGTTCCCGACCCAGGGCTCGCCCCAGTGCTGCTCGATCGTCTTCGAACTGCAGCGCAACCTGGTGTGGATCCGCGGGCTCGAGGGCATCGAGGCCGCCGAGCCGCCCGGCATCTTCGATCCGACGGCGCAGCTCGAGGACGGCGCCGGCACCGTCCGCTCGTTCGGCACCGGCCTCTACGTCTTCGGCTCGGCCGACGTCCGTGGCTGCACCGGCCGCGACATCCGCCGCTACACCCTGAGCTACCACCCCGGCTTCGTCGTCGACCCGACGCTCCCCGGCTTCGTCCAGTTCTGGCGCGTCGACTACAACACCCCGTTGCAGATCGAGGCCGGCAACAACAACCGCTTCGAGGAGGCGCTCACCGCTCGCTGGCGCCAGTTCAACTGGCCGCCCGGCGCGTGCTCGCCGGCGTGGAACTGGCTCCAGCAGGTGCGTTGGTCGACTCAGGTGCCGCAGTCGTTCCCGATCGAACCCTCGGAGCCGCAGCCCCTGTGCCCGCCGCCGGCGCTGTGGAGCTCGACGCCGCTGCCGCTCAGCAACTGCCAGAGCGGCCGCTACACGCTGCGCCTCACCGTCGAGGATACCGGCGGCAACGTGAGGCACGACCTGCAGCAGGTGTGGTTCGACAACAAGGACATCCACGGCAAGATCGACCAGATCGCCGGCGTGCCGCCGTGCGCCACCATCAACCTGAGCCAGTTCGCGATGGGCGGCGGCGACTGCGCGGTGGCCTGGCCGGCGGCGCTGGTCGGCATCGCCTACGACGAGTACATCGAGGAGGGCAACCTGGCCCGTCCCAGCGACAACTTCGGCGGCTACCTGATCCGCATCAAGAAGGACGGCGGCCCGTGGTTCGACGTGCCGCTGCCGGGTCCGGGCGGGCCGCCGTGGGGTCCGCCGTTCGTCGCCACCACCCGGGTCGGCGATCCCGGCGTCCGCTGCGCCAACGCCGTGCCGCCGCCGGGCGTCGTTCCGCCGCGCACGCCGGGGATCCTCGCCATGCTCGACTTCCGCCGTCTGGATCGCCTGTGCAACCCGGCGGAACCGGCGCTGACCCTCGACCGTGCCCACATCGGGCCGAACGGCGAGCTGGTGCCGGGCGAGTGCTGCGGCTACATCGTCCACTTGAGGGTGTGGGACACCAGCATCTGCCCGTCGCTGACCCCGGGCCGGCACCAGGTCGAGGACTTCTTCCCGATCTGCATCTGCAACGACCTGAGGCGATAGGCGGCGGGCGGGCGACGGCATGGATCCCTGGCTCAGGCTGGCGTTGGCCAGCCTCGCCGCCTGGCGGCTCACCCATCTCTTGGCCCGCGAGGACGGCCCCGGCGCCGTCCTCGCCCGGCTCAGGGGAAGGCTCGGCGGCTGGGCCGGGGAGGCGGTCGGCTGCGTCTACTGCCTGTCGCTCGTGGTGGCGGCGCCGCTCGCGGCGTTCGTCACCCTCGATCCGGTGGAGTGGGCGGTGAGCTGGCTCGCAATCTCGGGCGCGGTTGCCCTCGTGGAGCGCTTTGCGCCCGAGCCGCTGGTCATCGAACGCCTGGCCGCGGGCCAGGAGGAACCTCAACGGGAAAGGGAGCACGCGAGCGATGGGATGCTGCGGTCAGGGTCTCTCCGGAGCATGGGGCCGGCCGGCGACGGTGACGCCGGCGTCGCCGACATCGGCGCCTCCCGCGACCAGCCCCGGCGCGCCGGCGGCGCCTGAGGCCGTCAGGGCGGCCCCGCCCGCCGCCGCGGCGGGCGGGACCGTCCTCGTCCGCTACACCGAGCGCTCGCCGGTCGTGGTGCGGGGAACGGTGAGCGGCCGCGTCTACATGTTCTCCGGCGCCGTGCCCCTGCGGCAGGTCGATGCCCGCGACGCCTCCCAGCTTCTCCGCAGCCGCTTCTTCCGCGCCGGCTGACCGCGGCGAGTCGATGACCTGACCGGCATCGACTTGCCGTCTAGCGCGGCCGCGCGTCGCGCTGACACGCGCGGGAGCCAAGCGAGCGGAGCGGGCGGCCGGCGACTGAGGGCGAAGCGGCGAGCCCGCTCACGGGCTCGCCAATATGACGGACAAGCGGGCGGGTCAGCCGTCGGCGGCGGCCGGGGCGACCCGAACCGCTCCCTCGCGACCGTAATAGTAGCCGTTGGCGAACGGGGCGAACGGCGCGATCTCGGCGAGGCCGGCGGTCGCCGCCTGGGCGTCGGTGCGGCCGTCGAGCAGGTCGCGGAACAGGGTGGCGACGCGGCCCATGTCGACGGCGTGCGGCCACAGGCGGAACGCGTCGATGCCCATCCGCCGCATCGGTTCGAGCTCGGCCGCGAGGTTGCAGAGGGCGGCGCTGAGGGTCTGGGTGCCGTTGACGGCGAGGAACGGCTTGCCGTCGAGGGTGTCGACGCCGAGGCCGTCGGCGTCCTCGGCGCAGACGAACTGGCAGGCGTCCTTGGCGAGGCCGCGGCTGCGGGCATGATAGCAGCGGGCGGAGACGGCGAGCGGCAGGCGGCCGAAGACCTGGACCTCGAGGCCGACGGCGCCGGCCGACTGGGCGAGGCGGGCGAGCGCCTGGCCGGAGAGCTCGCACGGCAGGACCACCCGCGTCGCGCCGTTGGCGGCGAGATAGCCGAGCGCCGCCTCGTTGTAGACGCCGACGAAGGGGCCGACGACATGGGGCCGGCCGGCGAGCAGGCGGATGGCTGCGGCGTCGTTGGCCTCGATCGGAACATCGCCGACGTCCCGGGCGAGCGCGCGCAGCGCCTCGACTTCGCGGTCGCTCATGACGAGCGCCAGCGTCGAGTGGACGACGGCCTTGCCGGCGCCGGAAAGCCGGTCGATGACCGCGGGCAGGTGGGGATCGAAGAACGGCTGGCGCTTGGAGCAGACCACTTCGCCGACATAGACGGTGTCGACCGCGGTCTCGTCGGCGATGCGGAAATAGAAGTCGCGCTTGCGATCGGCCGGCCAGTTGAAGAGGATCGGCCCGAGGGTGAGCTCGGCCCGGCGGTGCGGTTCGCCGGTCATTGCCAGCTCCGGGTGAAGGGGCCCTCGGTCCGGCGTCCGCCCTCGGTGACGGCGTCGAGATCCGCGCGCGGGCCCGGCTCGCCGCGGGCGGCGGCGTCGACGGCGGCGCGGAAGGCGGCGACCACCTGCGACACGTAGGCGCGACCGCGCTGGCGGCCCTCGATTTTCAGCGCCGTCACCCCGGCCGCGATCAGCTGCGGGATGGCGTCGATGACGTTCAAGGAGACGGGCTCCTCGAAGATGTAGCTGGCGCGGTCGTGGACCGCGTAGCGCCCCTTGCACAGGGTCGGGTAGCCCGCCGGCTCGCCGGCGCGAAAGACGTTGACGGTGAAGCCGCCGAGGCGGGAGACGAGGCTCCCTCCCCGCGGCTCGTACGACACGTGGCTCGCCGGCGAGCAGACGCCGTCGAGGTTGGGCGACCGGCCGGTGGCGTAGGAGGAAAGCTGGCAGCGGCCCTCGGCCATGACGCAGAGGCCGCCGAAGGCGAAGACCTCGGTCTCGACGTCGAGGTCGGCGTTGAGCCGGGCGATTTCCGGCAGCGTCAGCACGCGCGGCAGCACCACCCGCCGGACACCGAACGCCTCCCGGTAGAAGCGGATGGACTCGACGTTCGACGCCGACGCCTGGACAGAGAGGTGGCGCCTCAGGCTCGCGTGCGTTCTCGCCGCGTAGTCGAGGAGGCCGATGTCGGCGAGGATGACGGCATCGGCGCCGAGCCGGGCGGCGTCGTCGATCGCCCTGAGCCACGGGCCGAGGCGGCCGGCCACGGGGAAGGTGTTGACGGCAACGAACACGCGGCAACCGCGGGCGTGGGCGCGGGCGAGGCCGTCGGCGAGTTCGGTGCGGCTGAAGTTGAGGCCGGGGAAATTGCGGGCGTTGGTCTCGTCGCGGAAGCCGACATAGACGACGTCGGCGCCGGCATCCACCGCCGCCTTGAGGGCGGCGGGCGTCCCGGCCGGGCACACCAGCTCCAGCGCCCGACCGGTCATCGCCGCGACGCCTCCTCCGGCACCCGCCGCCGTGCGAGGGTCTTGAGCCGCTGCACCTCGCCCCGGAGGTCCCGCACCTCGTCCTCGAGCGCGAGGATGCGCAGCGCCTGGGTCCGGCAGCAGTCCTCGACGGGAGCGACGACAGCCTCGCGCACCGCCTCGAGATCGAGGGTGATGCGGCGCGCCGCCCCGGCGAGCAGCGCTGCTGCGCGCTCGGCCGGGGCCGCGAGCGGCCCGAGCGGCGAGAGGAGTGCGTCGACGATGCGGATCTCGGCACTGTCGATGGCGTTGCGCAGCCGCACCACCGCCTCGACATCGCCCTCGACGACGAGATCGCGGGTGAAGAACGCAGCGTCGCCGTCGAGGCGGCCCTCGACGAGATCGATCAGCACCAGGAGCGGTCCGCGGACGGCCGCCGCGACGTCCGGCAGCGGTGCGCCGCGCGTGCGGCAGGTGAGGCGCGGCGCCCGGCGGTCGGGGAGAAGGACGAACACGAAGGGAAGGTCGACGGGGTCGATGAGCACGGCCCGGCCGGAGAGCTCGCCGAGGCGTTCGAGGGCGTCGCGGTGGCGGCGCCCGAGCGCGGCCATCGCGGCATCGAGCACCGGCTGCAGCAGCAGGGGCGGGACGGGGCGCAGCGCCAGGCCCGCGAGCAGCACGGGCGACAGCGGCGGCGAGCGCCGCCGGTCGTCGCCGGTGACCATCCGCCGAACGGCCGCTTCCGTCATGATGGCCTCTCCGTGTCCGCCGCCGAGCCGCAGCAGAGAGGGTTCGCCGCCTCGCGGCCTTGATGTTCATCAATCGGTCCACGGCGCCGCCGGTTGCCGCCGAGCCGCAGCGGCCGGCTATCGTACCCGGGCGAGCGCGAGCGTGCCGACGGCCATGAACAACGCGGCGACCATGAAGCCCAGCACCGGTGAGAGGGCGGTCCAAAGAACGCCCACCGCGGTGCTGGAGACGAGCTTGGTCAGGCCGTTGGCGGTGCCGAGCGCGCCGTAGCCGGTGGCCAGGGTGTCGGCGGGCACCATCTCGGCGGTCACCGTCGGCTCGAGCGCTTCCTGCACCGCCATGTAGAGGCCCGCGGCGAAGAACACGCCGGCCAAGAGAGCCACGCTCTGCGTATCGAGCACGAAGGCGATCGCCGTGAGGAGGGCGGTGAGCACGCCCAGCGCGTAGCCGAGAACGAGCACCGGGCGGGCCCCGACGCGGTCGGCCAGCACGCCGACCGGGTACGAGGCGGCCACCTGGACCGCGTTGCGCCACACGTACAGGAGGCCCGCGACCTGCGCCGCCGCGACAACGCCCATCGAGGCCGCGAGGAGCTGCGTGGCGGCCAGGATCAGGAGCGCGTGCGAGAAGTCGCCGATGCCGAACAGGCCGACGGCGCCGAGATAGCGCTTGAAGCGCGAGGGCAGGTCCCTCAGCGTCGAGACCAACCTCATCGCCGGATTGGGCGAGTGCTCGGGATCCCTGACCAGCATCAGGAAGGCGAGGACCGCGAGCAGGCCCGGGATCAGCGTCAGCCAGAACACCAGACGGAACGGATCCGCCGCGTCGTCCCACGGCAGGCTCCCGGCCCAGCCGAGCAGGGCGACTCCGAGGAGCGGTCCGGCGATGGCGCCGATCGAGTCCATGGCGCGGTGGAAGCCGAAGGCACGGCCGCGGGTCTCCGGCTCGATCGCCTGGACGATGATGGCGTCGCGCAACGGGCCGCGCAGACCCTTGCCGAACCAGGACACGATCCGGCCGAGGAGGATCAGGGGCCAGCCGACGGCGAGCGCGATCAGCGCCTGGCCGACGGGGGTCAGGCCGTAGCCGATCACGACCAGCGCCTTGCGGTGCCCGAACCGGTCGGCGGCGTAGCCGGTGATCATCCTGGTGAAGCTCGCCACGGCATCGGCGATGCCCTCGATCAGGCCGAGCGCCGCGGCCGGAATGCCGAGCACGGCGAGGAAGCCGGGAAGGATGACCGTCGTCGTCTCGTAACAGACGTCGCCGAGCGCGCTGGTGAGCCCCGCCCCGGCGACCGTGCGGTTGAGCCAGCCCGGCGATGGCTCTGGGGCGGGGACCGGAGCCTACTCCGCGGCCCGCTCCGGTGCCGGCGGCTGCCAGCGCAGCACCGGGTGGCGGGCGGCGCGGGTCTCGTCGAGCCGGCGGCGCGGGGCGAGCGTCGGTGCCTCCTCGAAGGCACGCACGTCGCCGGCCCGGGCGCGGGCGATCAGTGCCTTCACCGTGTCGACGAAGAGATCGAGCGTCGCCCGGCTCTCGGTCTCGGTGGGCTCGACCAGCATGGCGCCGTGCACGACCAGCGGGAAGTAGATGGTCATGGGGTGAAAGCCCTCGTCGATCAGCGCCTTGGCGAGGTCGAGGGTGGTGATGCCAAGTGTCTTGAGGGCCGTGTCGTCGAACAGCACCTCGTGCATGCAGGGGCCGTCGAACGCCGGGGACAGCGTGTCCTTGAGGCGGGCGAGCAGATAGTTGGCATTGAGCACGGCGTCGGCGGAGGCCTGGCGGAGCCCGTCGGCGCCCATGCTCGTCATGTAGGCAAGCGCCCGAACGAACGTGCCGAACTGGCCGTGGAAGCCCTTGACGCGGCCGAACGGCTTGTCTGCCGACTGCGAGCGATGCTCGACGAGACGGAAACCCTCGCCATCGCTCACCACGCAGGGAAGGGGCGCGAACGGCGCCAGCGCTTCCGACAGCACCACCGGCCCCGAGCCCGGGCCGCCGCCGCCGTGGGGAGTGGAGAAGGTCTTGTGCAGGTTGAGATGCATGCAGTCGATGCCGAGATCGCCCGGCCGCACGCGGCCGACGATGGCGTTGAAGTTGGCGCCGTCGCAGTAGAAGAAACCGCCGACGCCGTGGACCGCCCGGGCGATCTCGACGATGTCGGTCTCGAACAGGCCGCAGGTGTTGGGGTTGGTCACCATCACCGCGGCGACGTCGGCATCGAGCCTGGCGGTGAGCGCGGCGAGATCGACGCGTCCCCGGCGGTCCGCGGGGATCGCCTCGATGGCATAGCCGCAGGCGTGCGCGCTGGCCGGGTTGGTGCCATGCGCCGACTCCGGCACCAGCACCCGCTTGCGCGCGTCGCCCCGGTCCTCGAGCGCGGCGCGGATGGTCATCAGGCCGGTGAGCTCGCCATGGGCGCCGGCGGCCGGAGACATCGCGACCGCGGGGAGTCCGGTGAGTTCCTTCAGCCACCAGGCGCAGGTGTCGATGAGGGCGAGCGCCCCCTGCACGGTCTTCATCGGCTGCAGCGGATGCAGATCGCCGAGGCCGGGCAGCCGCGCCAGCTTCTCGTTGAGCCTCGGGTTGTGCTTCATCGTGCACGAGCCGAGTGGATAGAAGCCGGCGTCGATGGCGTAGTTCTTGCGGCTCAAGCGGAGATAGTGACGGACGACCTCTGGCTCGCTGAGGCCGGGGAGCCCGATCGCATCCCGCCGCGCCGCACTGCCGAGGCGCAGGGCATGGGCCTCCGGCTCCGGCAGGTCGACGCCGCACTTCTCCGGCGATCCCTGCTCGAAGATCGGCGGCTCCTCCATCTCCAGGCCGCGATGGCCGCTGAACGTGGTCGCGCCGGCACTCACCCGAGCACCTCGGCGAGCGCTGCGGCCAGCGTTTCGATGTCGCCGGACGTGGTGAGCTCGGTCGCCGCGATGAGCAGAAACGGCGCCAGCTCGGGACGGTCGGGGTAGAGGCGGGACACCGGCACGCCGGCGAGGATGCGCCTTTCGGTCAAGGCGTCGACGACCTCGGCGGCCGGCCGGCCGAGGCGCACGGTGATCTCGTTGAAGAAGGTGTCGTTGAGCACCTCGACGCCCGGCACTTGGGCGAGCCGGTCGGCGAGCCGGCAGGTGACGGCGTGGTTGAGAGCGGCCAAGCGGCGGAACCCGACCTCGCCGAGAAGCGAGAGGTGGATCGAGAAGGCGAGCGCGCAGAGACCGGAGTTGGTGCAGATGTTGCTCGTCGCCTTCTCGCGGCGGATGTGCTGCTCGCGGGTGGACAGCGTCAGCACGTAGCCGCGGCGGCCGTCGGCGTCGACGGTCTCGCCGGCAAGCCGGCCCGGCATCTGTCTTAGGAAGCGGTCGCGGGTGGCGAACAGGCCGACCGTCGGGCCGCCGAAGCTCACCGCATTGCCGAGCGACTGGCCCTCGCCGGCGACGATGTCCGCGCCCATCGCGCCCGGTGCGGCGACGAGGCCCAACGACAGGATCTCGGTGACGACGACCACCAGCAGCGCTCCGGCCTCGTGGCAGGCGGCGGCGAGCGGCGCATGGTCGCGGACGCGACCGAAGAAGTCGGGGTTCTGGACGACGACGCAGGCGGTCTCGCCGTCGACGGTCGCCGTCGCCAGCTCCTGGCCTCTGACGTCTGGCTCGAGGCAGTCGACGACGAGGCCGAGATGGCGGGCGGCGGTCTCGGTCACCTCCCGGTAGTGGGGATGCAGACCGCCGGACAGCACCACCCGCCGGCGCCGGGTGACGCGCGTCGCCATCATCACCGCCTCGGCCGCGGCGGTGGCCCCGTCGTAGAGGGAGGCGTTGGCGACGGGCATGCCGGTGATCAGCGCCACCTGGGTCTGGAACTCGAACAGGACCTGGAGCGTTCCCTGCGAGATCTCCGGCTGATAGGGCGTATACGCGGTCAGGAACTCGCCGCGCTGGATGAGGTGGTCGACGGTGGCCGGCACGTGGTGCCGGTAGGCGCCGGCCCCGAGGAAAGAGGGCGCGCAGCCGGGACTGAGATTCTGCAGCGCGAACTCGGTGAACGCGGCTTCGACCTCGATCTCGCTCTTGTGATGAGGCAGGGGCAGCGGCTCGTTCAGGCAAGCCTGAGCGGGAACGTCGCGAAACAGCTCGTCCACCGAGGCGACGCCGATCACCGCCAGCATGTGCCGACGATCGGCGTCGGTGAGCGGAAGGTAGCGGGTCATTCCAGGCCCGCGCAGTAGTCCTTGTAGGCTCCGGGCTCGAGCAGCGCATCGAGCTCGGCGCTGTCGGCGAGTCTGAGGCTGAAGAACCAGCCGTCGGTCTGGGGACTGGCATTGACGCGGCCGGGATCGTCGACCACTGCCCCGTTGACGGCGACGACCTCGCCGCCGACGGGAGCGTAGACCTCGCTCGCCGCCTTCACCGATTCGACGACGGCCGCCTCCTCGCCCTGCTTGAAGCGGGCGCCGACCTCGGGAAGCTCGACGAAGACGATGTCGCCGAGCTGCTGCTGGGCGTAGTCGGTGATGCCGACGATGCCGACATCGTCCTCGACCCGGATCCACTCGTGATCGCGCGTGAACCGAAGCGTGGCCATCGTCGAAGCCCCTCCTCCTCTTCGTCGTCGTTAGGCGGCGTAGCGGTGCGGCACGAACGGCAGCCTGACCACCCGTCCCGGCAGCGCCTTGTCGCGGACCAGCACATGGACCACCGTGTCCGGTGCGGCCGCTGCGGCATCGATGTAGCCCATGGCGATCGGCCCGCCCACGGTCGGGCCGTAGCCGCCGCTGGTGACACGGCCGATGGTGGTGCCGGCGGCGTCGAGGATCTCGGCGCCGGCACGGGCCGGCACGCGGCCGTCGAGGCGGATGCCGACGCGCTTGCGCTCGGGGCCGGCGAATAGCTGGCGAAGGATGATCTCGTCGCCGGGAAAGCCTCCCTCCTCGCGCCGGCGACGGCTGATCGTCCATGCGAGGCCGGCCTCGACCGGTGTGGTTCTCTCGTCAAGGTCCTGGCCGTAGAGACACAGGCCCGCTTCCAGGCGCAAGGTGTCGCGGGCGCCGAGCCCGGCGGGCTTCACCTCCGGCTCATGGAGAAGGAGATCGGCGACGTGGAACGCATGCTCTCCGGGGACGGTGATCTCGAAGCCGTCCTCCCCGGTGTAGCCCGACCGGGTCAGGCCGCACTTGACGTCCCCGATCGTCAGATTCTCCATGGACATGAACAGCATGTGCCGGCAGGGAGGCGCGAGGCGGGCGAGCACGCCGACGGCAGTCGGCCCCTGAAGGGCGAGAAGCGCCCTGTCCTCCCAGATCTCGACGGCGCAGCGGTCGCCGATGCGGTCCGTGATGTGGGCGAAGTCGACCTCCTTGCGGGCGGCGTTGACAACGATCACCAGGTAGTACCCGCCGTTGATCACCATCAGATCATCGATGATGCCGCCGCGGTCGTTGGTCATCAGCGTGTAGCGGACGCGGCCGGTGGGCAGGCCCTGGATGTCGCCGACGATCAGGGTTTCGAGCGCCGCCGCCGCCTCGCCGCCGCGGAGGATCGCCTGGCCCATGTGCGAGACGTCGAACAGCGAGGCCTCGCTTCGCGTGTGCTCGTGCTCGGCGAGGATGCTGCGGTACTGGAGCGGCATCTCATAGCCGGCGAAAGGAACCATTCTCGCCTTCAGCTTGCGGTGAAGGGCATCGAGGGGCGTGTGCTTCAGGGCTGGGTCGGGCGCTTCGGTCAGAGGCGTGTCCTCGCGAGGTGCCGGCCACGGCGGCGGCTCAGTTTAGCGGGTGGGACCCGCAGGTCAACAACACCCCTCGGTCAGCGAACGGTCAGGCGGCGGCGGTTGTAGGCGAGCTCCTCCGGCGTCAGCTGGAAGCCGAGGAGAACGGAATAGGTCGCCGGGTTTCGGCCCTCGGGCAACGGAATCTCGACCGAGATCAACGGGTCATCGTCCTCGACGACGACGCGGGTCTGGTTGCCCGGGAAGACCAGCTCGGTGGGGAATGCCTCCTTGCTTAGGATGCTGCGAGAGCCGTCGACGACACTGACGAAGTAGGTGAGGCGCGCGACGCGGCTGTCGTTGGCGGGGCCGCGCTGTGCCGCGATGACGGGCGCGACGACCATCACCACTTTGCGACCCGGATCGTCCGCGTCGCCGATGTTGTCGCAGCGGTTGAGGACGTCGACGAAGTGGGCGCCGAAGTCGACATCCGTCAGGTCCTGGCCGCGGCCCGGCGCGAAGCGCGTCAGCGTGCCGGTCTCCTTGACGATGCGCACGGACGGGCACAGGGGCGCCGGCCGGTCCGCTTCGAACAGGCCGCAGGCGGTCGGGAGGACGAGCAGAACACCGACCGTTGCCGCCCGAGAGAGCCGGCCGCCAAACCCGCGAAGACCGATCACAGCGAGGCGTGAGTCCCGTCGCAGGCGGGTCGGCTGCCGGTCCGCTTGCAGCCGCAGAGGTAGGCGGTCTCGGTCTTCTCTGCCGTGAACACGATCGGGCTCAACCCGGTGTCCTTGTGGCTCCCGTCGCAGAACGGTTGCGTCCCGCTGCGGCCGCAGGCGCACCATGCGTATTTCTTCCCCTGCTTGAGCTCCACCTCGTAAGGCGATCTCTGCGCGATCACCGGCTCTGTCATCGTGGATCCCCGCCGCTGGCCTTGGCTGCCCGGCATGGCCCGGGCGCCGCCACTCTAGAGGAGGGGCAAGGCCGGCACAAGCTCAGCGGCCGGCGGACACCTGCGCCGCGGTGAGCGTCGAAAGCGCACCCGCCATGCGCGCCAGCGCCCGGGCGCGCGCCCATCCGACTTCGATGCTGGCGGCAATGGCGAGGCCGTCGCTGAAGGCCTTGGCTGCGGCCTCAACCAGGCCGAGCGCGGCATGGACCTCGACGGCATCGCCGAACAGCCACGCCTGGGAAAGGCGACTGGGAATGCTCCGGGCGGCGCGTTCGGCCTCGAAGGCGAGGATTTCCGCGCCGGCGACGTCGCCGCCGTGTCTCCGCTGTGCGGCAATCGACCACAGCACCGAGGCGCGCAGCCGGTCGTCGCCGATGCGCCGCGCGATCGCTTCGGCCTCGGCGCGCCGACTGCCGGGGTGATGCCCGACGATCCGGAGCGCAGCCAGCGCCACCTGCGAGACGGCGTAGGCGCGGGCGTAAGGAGAGCGCACGCTGTCGGCGGTGCCGAGGGCCTTCACCAGGATCGCCTCGGCCTTCTCCCGATCGCCGGCCGCCGCCGCCGCCACGGCGACGTCGCCCAGCGCCGCCGCCCGGTAGCGGTCCTCGCGGATGGCGTCGGCGGCATCCATCGCCCGGCCGGCGTGGCCGTTCTCGGCCTCGGCGACGGCGAGGGCGGCCAGCACCGGGATCCGCGCGCCGGCATCGGCCACGTGATCGATGACCGAGACGGCACGCTCGGGCTCGCGCATGCGGGCATAGGCGAGCGCGACGTGACGAAGGCCGGCGGCACGCACCTCCGCATCGCGCTGATCGCGCGCCGCCGCCTCCGCGAGATCGAGATGACGGCGCGCGGCGTCCGCCTCGCCGGTTTCGGCGGCGATCGAGGCCACGGCCACGCGCAGCGTCACCCGCTTGAGCGGGTCCTCGAGCGCGTCGATGTCCTGCAACAGGAGGGCAAGCACCGGCCCCGGATCCAGTCCGCGGCGGGAGCGCGCGGTGGCGATGGCGGCCCGGGCCTCGGCACGGACGACGGTCTCGGGAATGATCCGGGCGGTCTCGAGCGCCGCGTCCCAGCGGCCCGCCTCGGCTTCGGCCTCGGCGACGCTGCGAAGCCCCGTCAACATCAGCCGCGGATCGGTCATCAGCGCAAGTGTGGCGAACGCATCGGCGATGAGGTCCGCCCGCGCCTGGACGGCGGCGATCTCGCCGTAGGCCCAGTCCCGCATCTCTTCGCGTGGTACGGCCCGGGCGCTGTCAAGCGCATCTGCGACGAGACAGCGGACGGTCGGTTGGCGATGGCAGGAGGCGTGGTCGCGGATCGGATCGGCAGGCTCGCCGACGCCGGGATCGACGAGGCGGCGCGTCGCCTCGTGGCTCTGCAGCGCGCGCCGCGCGGCCTCCTTGTCCGCCCGGCGCGCGGTCTCGAGCCGGATCGCCAGCGCCGACGCGTTGGCCCTCTGCGCCAGGGCCGCCGCCAGCTCCTCGGTGATGCGCCCGTCCGCGGGCAGGCCTGCGGCCCGCTGATGGGCGCGTACGGCGTCTGCGGTCGCCCGGTCGAGGATGCCGTCGGCGGTGCCGCGATAGAGCCCGAGCCCAGCGAGTGCACGCTGGACCCGCAGCACAAGGAGTCCGTCCGGCGCCTGCGCGGATACGGACCCGCTGTCGGCCGGGGCGGCGGAGCGGGCTGGCGACGGCGAAAACATCAGCAGAGCAGTGGCCGTCACCAGCACTACGGCGGATCGGAGCGATGGGCCCATCGTCGGCGTCAGCAAGCGGAACCGCACGGCTTTGTCCATGAAGGTGAGTAGTGTAGAACGGTGCGCCCCATCAAAGGGTTTTTTTGTGACCAGATCTGGTATGGCCGTCTACACCGAAGTTACAGATGATGAGGTCGAAAGGTTCGTTTCCGAGTATGCGATCGGGCCGGTGATCGCCTGCAAGGGAATCGCCGAGGGGGTGGAGAACAGCAACTACCTGCTCGCGGCGGGGTCCGGCACGTACATCCTGACGCTGTACGAGAAGCGCGTGAAGGAGGCGGATCTGCCGTTCTTCCTGGCGCTCATGGAGCACCTGGCGGCGCGTGGCGTGCCGTGTCCGACGCCGGTCCGGGCGCGGGACGGCCGGTCGCTTCGCCACCTCGCGGGTCGACCGGCAGCCATCGTCAGCTTTCTTCGCGGGCTGTGGCCGCGCCATCCGAGCGCCGTCCACTGCGCCGCCCTCGGCGACGCCCTCGCCTGCATGCACCTCGCTGCCAAAGGATTTCCGATGCGGCGGAGCAACGATCTGTCGGTCGCCGGCTGGCGGCCGCTGCTGGCGGCGAGCCTCAAGCGGCGCGATGCGGTGTCGCCCGATCTCACCGCGGAGCTGACCGGAGAGCTCGAGCTGCTCGAGAGCCGTTGGCCGGCCGGTCTCGCCGCCGGCGTGATCCATGCCGACCTGTTTCCCGACAACGTCTTCTTCGAGGGCGAGCGGCTCACCGGCATCATCGATTTCTACTTCGCCTGCGACGACCTGCTCGCCTACGATCTGGCCATCTGCCTGAACGCTTGGTGCTTCGAGCGGGACGACAGTTTCAACGTCACCAAGGCAAGGCGCATGCTCGAAGCCTACGCCCGGCGGCGGCCGCTTGCCGACGCCGAGATCAGGGCCTTGCCGATCCTCGCCCGCGGCGCCGCGCTGCGCTTCCTCCTGACCCGTCTCTACGACTGGCTGCACACGCCCAAAGATGCGCTGGTCTCGCCCAAGAACCCGCTGGAGTACGTGAAGAAGCTCCGCTTCCACCGGGGGCTGCGCGGACCCGAAGGCTACGGGCTCGGCTGACGCCATGGCCGAGGATGGGGTGGAGATCTATACCGACGGCGCCTGCCTCGGCAATCCCGGGCCCGGCGGCTGGGGGGTCGTCCTGCGCTGGCGCGGGAGCGAACGGGAGCTCTCGGGCGGCGAGCGGCTGACCACCAACAACCGGATGGAGCTGATGGCGGCCATCCGGGGGCTGGAGGCGCTGAAGCGCCGGGTCGCCGTTCATGTCTACACCGACAGCACCTATCTCCGGGACGGCATCACGCGATGGATCCATCGCTGGAAGGCCAACGGCTGGAAGACCGCAGCTCGCAGGCCGGTGAAGAACGCCGATCTTTGGCTCCGGCTTGAGAAGGCGCTGGAATGCCATGACGTGCACTGGCACTGGCTGCGCGGACATGCCGGGCACCCGGACAATGAGCGGGCCGATGCGCTGGCCCGCAAGGCGGCCAAGGCGGCGGCGTCGTGACGGCCGCGTCGTGCGGCCGCCCCACCTCGGCCACAACCGCACCGACCGCCGGCCGCGGCAATCGATCGTTTAGTAGTGTTTTTTTCTGGTTGTTCGCGCCAAGTGTGTGATACAGAATGCCTAATATACCCCGTTTGGGTAACATCGTTGAAAGAAATGCAGTCAGGGGCTGTGTTCGTTGGATGGCTTCCCGTCATGAGCGTCGGCGTTCCGGCGCTCGATGCCGATCATCGCTGCCTCATGCGGGTCGTCAGTCTGCTGCGCGGCATCGGTGACGCCGATGAGGCCGCGACGATGACCCAGACCGTGCTCGACAGCTTGCGCATGTATGTGGAATTCCACTTCCGCCGTGAGGCCAGGGTCATGGATGCGTTCCAGGTTCCGGACGCCGCCGCCCATCGTGCCGAGACGCGACGCTTCCTCCGCTATCTCGATGATCTTCGCGGCGACCTCCGGCCCGTCGACGGCCCCGAGGCCGCCGAAGCACTGTGCGACGAGCTCGCCGGCTGGCTCGGCCATCATGTGCTTCTGTTCGACAAGGCTTACGTGCCGTACGTGACCGACCGTGAGCGCGCCGACGCGGTCGCGCGCGAGGGCGCGTCCGCTTGCCTTCTCGGGCTCACCACGGACCGGCGAACGAAGGCGATCCGCCGCGCCGCGCCGGCAGGCATGCTCGAGCTGCCCGCCTGATCGGGCGGGGGCAGAGCCACGACCGCCGTCGGTACCCCCCGTCAGTGCGCGATCTCCATGCGCGGGCCGCAGCCGCCCCATGCTTGGCCAGGGCGGGGTAAGGAGAATTACCCATATTGTGCACATTGGAATTCATGGTAGATTGTTGCATTGCAAAAACTCTGGTCGAACCTGGCCAGAGGGCGAGTGAGCGAGAACGATGTCGCAACTGCATTGGACGGAAGCAATGAGCGTCGGTGTCGGCGCGCTGGATTCGGACCACCGCTGCATGGTCCGGATCATCAACCTGCTCGACGGCATCACCAAGCGTGACGAAGCTCGCCGGACCATCCTGACCGTGCTGGATACCCTGAAGCTCTACGGCCGGTTCCATTTCAGACGGGAGGAAAAGGTGATGCAGGCCGTCGGGTTTCCCGGGGCCGCCTTCCACAGCGCCGAGCATCAGGGGTTTGCCCGCTACATAGATGCGCTGCGGCGCCGCTACGCCGATACCAGCGACCCGAAGCTGGCACAGGAGCTGCTCCAGTATCTGGGCGGCTGGCTCCAGCACCACATCCTGATCCAAGACATGGCGTACAAGCCCTACGTCACGGATCGGGAGGAGGCCGACGAGATCGCCCGCGAAGTCGCGCCGAGCTTGCCGAACTTCGTCGAGCTGGCGGCCGACGCCTGAACGAGAGAGGAGAGACGCCCGGCTGTCCGCGCCAGAACGGCGCACGGCCGCTCGGACAGCCAGACGCCGCACCCCGGCAGCGGGGCGGAGATCAGCCCCGCAGGCCTGAAGTGCGCTGGCGCGCCGCGCTCAGACTTGGCCCAGCATCGTCTCCGCGCTGGTCTTTTCGTAGGCGCCCGGCGGATCGATGTTCAGCGCTTTCACGACGCCGTCGTCGACCACCATCGAGAACCGCTGGCAGCGGAGACCGAGGCCCTTGCCGTGCAAGTCCAGTTCAAGGCCCGCGGCCTTGGTGAACGCCGCGTCGCCGTCGGCGACCATCATCACGCTGTCGTCGGCGTGCTGATCCTTGCCCCACGCGTTCATCACGAACACGTCGTTGACGGCCATGCAGACGATGGCGTCGACGCCCTTGGCCTTGAGCGCCTGGGCGTGCTGAACAAAACTTGGAAGATGCTTCGCCGAGCACGTCGGCGTGAACGCACCGGGCACGCCGAACACGGCCACCTTCTTGCCTTTGAACAGATCCTCCGTCTTCACCGTCCCGGGCCCTTCCTTCTTCATGTGCATCAGGGTAACGGACGGGATCTTGTCGCCAACCTTGATCATCGCTCTCCCCCTCAATCCGTTTCGCGGGTCCGCGGCCCCTCGCGGCCGCTGGCTCAGACATAGGTAACCGGAGCCGGGATTGCAAAGGCCGTCGTCGGCTCGCTATCGAGCCGTTCCCGCCGCCCGGTCCAGCGCGTCGAGCACGGTCTCCTGGGTGAGAAGCTCGGGCAGCGCCTCTCCCGACGGCAGACCGGGCCCGTAGACGGCGTCGAAGGGAATGCCGTAGCGGCCGAAGTCGGCGAGGTAGCGGGAGATGCCTTCGTCGGGCCGCGTCCAGTCGCCGCGCATGGCGACGATGCGGTCGTCCGTCAACCGTTCGCGAACGCCGCCGCGGGTCAGCACCAACGACTCGTTGAGCTTGCAGGTGATGCACCAGTCCGCCGTGACGTTGACCAGGACGACCCGGCCGTCGCCGACGAACGCCGAAATCGCCGCCGTATCGAGGGGCCGCCACAGGCCTTCAGGGGGGGCGTCGGCTTCGGCCGACGGGCGCTCGGGAGCGAGGAAGGCAAGCGCCGCCAGCGCGAAAGCACTAACGCCGGCCCACCGGCGGAGCGGCCCGGGAAGGCGTCCCAAGAGAAAAAGGGCGAACGCCATGGCGACGGTGAGCGCGGCGACCAGGGCAGCGCCCGCGTTGCCGGCCTGCACGGCGAGGATGGACACCAGCCACGCGGCCGTCGCGGCGAGCGCGAGTCCGAGGACACGGCGCAAGTGGACCATCCACCGCCCCGGCCGCGGCAGCATCGTCGCCAGCCGCGGAAACGCCGCGACGGTGAGATAGGGGAGGGCGAGCCCGAAGCCGACCGCGAGGAACACGGCGGCGATCTCGCCCACGCCGCGCGCCAGCGCGAAGCTGATCGCGGTGCCGAGAAAGGGCGCCGAGCACGGCGTCGCCAGGAGCGTGGCCAACGCGCCGGTGAGAAAGTGGCCGCCGAAGCCCTGAACATGGCTCGCCCGCTCGCCGGCATCGGCCACCGCCAGCGGCAGGCGGATCTCGAAGAAGCCCCACAGGTTGCAGGCAAACAGGGTGACCACCAGGATCATCGCCACGAGGAACCAGGGCTGCTGGAACTGCATCCCCCAGCCGACCGCACCGCCCGCCAGCTTGAGGGCGGACAGGGCTCCGGCGAGAACGAGGAACGAGAACAGGATCCCCGCCGCGGAGGCGAGAAAGCCGAGGCGAACCTCGCGCGGCCGCCCGCCGCCGTGGCCGATGACGCCGAGAAGCTTGATGGACAACACCGGCAGCACGCAGGGCATGAGGTTGAGGACGAGGCCGCCGAGGAGACCGAGCGCGAGGATCAACAGCCAGGACGGTCCCGCCTTTTCGGGACCAAGGGCGGACGCGGCGGGCGCGGAGCCGACGACCAGGGAGCGCTCGGCGCCGCGGTCGCCGTCAACGACCGTCGCCGTCACCTCGATGCCCGCGAGCGGACGCTCGAGCGTTTCGGCACCGTCGACCGGAACCGTCAGCACGGCGCGGAGGCCACCGTTCTCGAGGCTCACCGCGGGTGCCCCGAACGTCAGCTCGATCGGGCCTTCGAGGAACACGTCGGGGGCGGCGAAGGGCGTCGCCGAGAGGGCGACGACGCGGAGCGCCGCATCGGCACCGTCGCCGATGGCGTCGACGGTGACGACGTCGAGTCCGTGGCCGCCGCCTCGGCTCGGCACCCGACTCGAGAACTGGCTGATCAGGTGGGCGAAGCCGCTCCCCTGTGGCGGTCCTGGCGGCACGGCGAGCGCAAGGTCGGCCTGGGCCGGGATGCAGATCTCCGAACACGCGAGGTAGTCGACCTTGGCGCGGACGGCGAGGGTCTCGCCCGGGCGGGCGAGATGGGCGGTGATCGGCAGGACGACCTCGTGCGTGTACCCGAGGGTCTCGAACCCGAGCACCGAGAAGCGCTCCGGGATCGGCCAGGAGATCTCCGCAGCGGCGAGATTGCTCGTCCCCGTCCAGTCGAAAAGGGGCGGAAAGCCGGCGTCGCCCGGCGACCTCCAGTAGATCTTCCAGCCGTCCGCGAGCCGGACGTGAAGGCCGAGGACGACACTGTCCTGCTCGCCGATCGCCTCGCTCGCGGAGACCAAGCGGACGGAGCTATGATCGGTCTCCGCCCACGCCGAACTCGCGGGCTCCGTCCGCCCCGCGATCGGCGCAAGGACACCGAGAAGGAGGCCGATGCCGCTCAGGAAGGCGTTCAGACGCCTGTGCCGCATGTTACTCATCTGGAAGACGCATCGTGCCGGTCGAGGCGCACACCTTTCGCATCGGTCCGTCGACGTGCGCTTCCGTCATCCCAATCCGCGGCCGCGGACCACAACCTGTGATTACAACAACATGGGTCTTTTCGCAAGATCCTCGACGAAGCCTTCCTTCCTGAGCCAGCCTGTGCCAGAATAAAACTAAAGGTGACGCATGGCCGAACACGTTCCCGTGAGAGACCTGAAGATCGCATGCTGACCACGAGCCAACCGCAAACCGCCCTCACCGGCAAACTGCTCATTGCCATGCCGTCGATGCCCGATCCGCGGTTTGCTCGCACCGTCATTTACATGTGTGCGCACAACGAGGACGGCGCGATGGGGCTGGTTGTCAACCGCGTCCTCGACGCCATTTCGTTCACAGATCTTCTGGGTCAGCTCGGCATCAAGCCGGAAGGCCGCGTCGACGGCATCCACGTGCATTTCGGCGGGCCGGTCGAGACCGGGCGCGGGTTCGTTCTGCATTCGCCGGACTACCATCGGGACGGTACCCTCCAGGTCGCGGACGGCGTCGCCTTGACGGCGACGGTGGACATCCTCAAGGCGATCGCCGCCGGCGGCGGTCCGCGCCGGCATCTCTTGGCGCTGGGCTATGCCGGCTGGGCGCCGGGACAGCTCGACACGGAGATCAAGGCCAACGGCTGGCTCCACGTCGACGCCGACGAGGGCCTCGTCTTCGATCTCGATCTGGCAAGCAAATGGGATCGGGCGATGGCGAAAATCGGCATCGATCCGCGTCTGCTCACCGACATCGCGGGCCACGCCTAGACGCCGGGGGCCACGCCTCCCGATCGGCGCGAGAACCGCTCGGCCAAGCGATCGTACGCGTGCATGCGGCCGATCGGGCCGAGGGCGGTGAGTGTGGGCGGGGCCACGGTCAGTCGCCGCGCGACGGCGGAGACCGCGGCGACGTCCACCGCCTCGATGTTGCGGACGATCTCTTCCACCGGAAGCGGCCGGCCGAAGACGATAAGCTGGCGGGCAAGCTGCTCGCAGCGCGCCGAGGTGCTCTCCAGCGACATCAGGATGCTCGCCTTGAGCTGGGCGCGGGCCCGCGACACCTCCGCCTCCGTCGCGTCGCGTTCGACCTTCTGCACTTCGTTGCAGACCAGCGGCACCACCTCTTCGATCTCGTCCGGCCCGGTGCCGGCGTAGATGCCGAACAGGCCGCTGTCGATGAACGATGCGGGAAAAGTGTAGATGCTGTAGACGAGCCCCCGGCGTTCACGCACCTCCTGGAACAGCCGCGATGACATGCCGCCCCCGAGCAGGGTCGACAAGACCGAGACGGCATAGAAGTCGGGATCGCCGAACGCCACGCCCTCGAAGCCGAGGATGACATGGATCTGCTCGAGCCGACGGTCGTCCCGCCAGTCGCCGCCGACATAACGGGCCGGCTCGCGGAGGGGATGATCCCCGCCGGGAAGACCCTTGAAGGCCGCCTCGGCGAGGTCCACCAGGGTCTCGTGGCAGACGTTGCCGACGGCGGACAGCACCATGCGCGACGCGCGATAGTGGCGGTCGAGATAGGCGACGAGGGCGTCCCTCGGCATGCCACGGATCAGCTCGGGCGTGCCGAGCACGGAGCGGCCCATGGCCTGGTGCGGAAAGGCGGTCTCCTGAAAGCGATCGAAGATGACGTCGTCGGGCGTGTCGAGCACCTGCATGATCTCTTGGACGATCACCGTGCGCTCGCGGTCGAGCTCTAAGGGGTCGAGGACCGGGCGCTGGATGATGTCGGCGATGACGTCGACGGCGAGCGCCAGATCATCCTTGAGGACCTTGGCATAGTAGGCCGTGTATTCGCGAGACGTGTGGGCGTTGAGATGGCCGCCGACGGCTTCGATCTCCTCGGCGATGGCGCGCGCGTCCCGGCGCTCCGTGCCCTTGAAGACCATGTGCTCGAGGAGGTGGGAGACGCCGCAGCTGGCGGCGTCCTCGTCGCGCGCGCCGGCTTCGATCCACACCCCGACCGAAACCGTCTGCACGGTGTCCACGGGGTCCGAGGCGACGCGGAGGCCGTTCGCCAGGTGGTCGACGCGAATTTCGCTCAAGCCGGCACCTCCCGCCGCGCCCGCACCGTGGCCACGTGCTCCTCGACCGCCTGCAGGCTGTTGGGCAGCACCACGCAGTGCTCCTGACGTCCGAACAGACCCTCGAGCGCCGGTGGCAGCGGCGGCCGTACGCCGGTCGCCGCCTCGACGGCATCCGGAAACTTGGCCGGATGGGCGGTGGCCAGCGCCACCACCGGAGCTGAACCCGCGCCGCGGCAGGCGCGCGCGGCGGCGATGCCGACCGCGGTGTGCGGGTCGACGAGCTCGCCCGTCTGCTTGTACACTGCCCGCATCGTCGCCCCGGTCTCGCCGTCGTCGAAGCGGGCCGCGTGGAACAGCTCGCGCACCCGCTGAAGCCGGTCGGGCTCCACTTCGAATGCTCCCGTCTCGCGGAACGCCTGCATGCGCTGCCGAACGGCGTCTCCGTCGCGGTCGTAGAGGTCGAACAGCAAGCGCTCGAAGTTGCTTGACACCTGGATGTCCATGCTCGGGCTGATGGTCGGGTGCACGGTCTGCACCTCCATGCGTCCCGAAAGAAAGAAGCGTGTCAGGATATCGTTGCGGTTGGAGCCGACGACGAGCGCTTTGACGGGAACGCCCATGCGCGCCGCGGCATAGCCGGCGAAGACGTTGCCGAAGTTGCCCGTCGGCACCGCGAACACCACCTCGCGGTCGGGGGCGCCAAGGGCGACGGCGGCGCGGACGTAGTAGACGATTTGTGCGACGATGCGCGCCCAGTTGATCGAGTTGACCGCCGACAGCCGGAAGCGGTCGCGAAAGCCGATGTCGTTGAACATGCCCTTGACCAGGGCCTGGCAGTCGTCGAACGTGCCCTCGATGGCGATGTTGTGCACATTGGCGGCGGTCACCGTGGTCATCTGCCGCCGCTGCACCTCGGACACCCGGCCCCGGGGATGAAGCATGAAGATCTCGACGGAGACGCGGTCGCGGCAGGCCTCGATTGCCGCCGAGCCGGTGTCGCCGGAGGTCGCGCCGACGATCGTCAGGCTCTCTCCGCGGCGGGCGAGGATCTGATCGAACAGGCGCCCGAGCACCTGCAGCGCGTAGTCCTTGAACGCCAGCGTCGGCCCGTGGAACAACTCCAGCAGCCAGTGGTCGTCGCCTAGCGGTGTCAGGGGCGCGATGTCGGGGTGATCGAAGCCCGCGTAGGCCTCGCGCGCGATGTCGTGGAGTGCGGCCTTGCCGATCGAGGGTTCCGCGAACGGCGCCATGACCCGCGCCGCCAGCGAGACATAGTCGAGATCACGCATGGCGCGGAGCTCGGCGGCCGAGAGGGTCGGCCAGCGTTCGGGCACGTAGAGGCCGCCGTCCACGGCAAGACCGGCGAGCACGGTGTCGTCGAAGGCGAGCACCGGGGCCGCGCCGCGCGTGCTGACATAGTTCACGTGAACGAGGTCCCCGTTGGATGCGTCGCCGCGAGGCTATACACAGGGCGCCGGGTCGGCGCAACCGGGATGGCGAGCATGCCGCCGATGGCGTCGGGCTTCGGCTACAGGGACCCGGCGAGGATCTCCCTCAGGATCCGCTTCAGCCTTAGAGCGCTCCGCACGTTAGGCAAACCCGGCCGATCGCGCCTCCACATCAGCGGCGTCGCGCAGGGCCAGGAACTGATCCCTGGTGGCGAGCCCGGCGGCCTCGAAGCGCTCGCCGATCACCGCCCGGGATCAAAGGCTCGATCGCCTCCCCATGAGGGGCAGTCTCGCGTCCCGGCCGGCCATGACAAATGAATTGCATTTGAACCGGCCGGCGTCAGCCAAGGTAGCGGCTCTGCAGGTGGCGCTCGAAGCTTGCGGGGTCGAGGGGGCGGCCGGTCGCCCGGACCAGCAGCTCGCGGGTCGAGTAGAGCGACCCCAGGCCGTGGACGTGGGTCCGCAGCCAGGCGACCAACGGCTTGAAATCGCCGGTGGCGATGCCTGGACGGATCGCCGGATCGGCCTCGGTCGCCGCCTCGAACAGTTGCGCGGCAGCCAGCGCGCCGAGGGTGTAGGTGGGGAAGTAGCCCCAGGCGCCATCATACCAGTGGATGTCCTGCAGGCAGCCCAGGCGATCGTCGGGCGGCGTCAGGCCCAGGCGGCGTTGCATTTGCTCGTTCCATGCAAGGGGAAGGTCGCGGGCCTCGAGCCGGCCCTGGATCAGGTCCGTCTCAAGCCGGTAGCGGAGGATGACGTGCGCCGGATAGGTGACCTCGTCGGCGTCGACGCGGACGAAGCCTGGCTCGACACGGGTGTAGAGCCGATAGAGCCGATCCGCGTTCCAGCTTTCGCCGTGGCCGTTGAAGGCCTCGCCGAGCCACGGTGCGACGAAGGCGAGGAAGGCGCGAGACCGGCAAACCTGCATCTCGATGAGGAGCGACTGGCTCTCGTGCAGGACCATGCCGCGGGCCTCGCCCACAGGCTGGCCGCGCCACGCCCGCGGCAGTCCGCGCTCGTAGAGGGCGTGCCCGGTCTCATGCAGGACGCCCATCAGCGCCCTGGTGAAGTCGTCCTCGTCGTAACGGGTGGTGATGCGGACGTCGTCGGGGGTGCCGCCGCAGAAGGGATGCAGGCTGACGTCGAGACGGCCGTGATTGAAGTCGAAGCCTAAGAGCGTCATCAGCCGCACGCCGAGATCACGCTGCCGTTCGATGGAATACGGTCCCCGCGGAGCGGCGACCTCCGGCCCCTCCGCCTGACGCGCCAGCACACGGTCGAGGAACGGCGGCAGGAACCGGTCGAGCTCGGCGAAGACGGTGTCGATCTCGTCGGAGCGACCGCCCGGCTCGTAGGCGTCGAGCAGGGCGTCGTAAGGGGACAGATCGAGCCTCTCGGCCTTCGCCGCCGCGGTCTCCCGGACGAGGGCCAGGAGAGCCCGCAGCTTCGCCAGGACGAGCGCGAAGTCGTTGTCGGCCCTCGCCTCGCGCCACGCCTGCTCGCACGCCGAAGTCGCCCGCGACAGGGCCTCGACCAGCCGTTCGCTCAGTGCCGTCGCATGCGACCATTGGCGCCTCATCTCCCGAAGGTTGGCCGCCTGCCAGGCGTTGAGGTCGGGGTCGGTCTCAGCCGCGGCGATGAGGTCCTCGACATCGGGGGCGGTGAGCTGGCCGTGGGCCAAGGCGCTCAAGGTCGCGAGCTGGTCTCCCCGCGCCGCGGCGCCGCCCTTCGGCATCATCGTCGCGAGATCCCAGTGGAGCATCGCTTCAGCGTCGCGCAGCGCTTGCAGGCGGCGAAACCGCTCCTCGAGCCGACTGTAGGCCGCGCCCGGCATCGACTGGCTAGATCACCCGCTGCAAGCCGCTGTCAGCGAGAAGGGCCGCGAAGATGAGGAAGAGATAGAGGATGGTGAAGAAGAACATCGATCGCGCGGATTGCGTCGTCTCGTCGCGGCGGACGCGCAGCGCATGCACGATCAACAAGGCGCCGAGAAGCAGAGCGGCCAGCGCGTAGAAGGGTCCCGAGGTGCCGACGGCGACGGGAAGGAGCGTGGTCGGCACGAGCACCAGCGAGTAGATGAGGATCTGCCGCTTGGTCTCTGCCTCGCCGGCGACCACCGGTAGCATCGGCACGCCGACCCGGTCGTAGTCGCTCTTGCGGAACAGGGCCAGCGCCCACGAGTGCGGCGGCGTCCACAGGAAGATGATGGCGAACAGCGCCAGCGCCCCGGCGTCGATGCCGCCGGTGGCGGCCGCCCAGCCGATCATCGGCGGCAATGCGCCGGAGGCGCCGCCGATGACGATGTTCTGCGGCGTCCTGCGTTTGAGCCACATGGTGTAGATGAAGACGTAGTAGGCGATGGTGGCGCCGAGCAGCACGGCCGCCACCCCGTTGACGGCCAAAGCCATTGCGGCCACCGACGCCAAAGCCAGCACGGTCCCCAACGCCAGCGCGGTGACGGGCTGCAACCGCCCCGCCGGCAGCGGCCGGTTGCGGGTGCGGCTCATCTCGGCATCGATATCCCGGTCGTACCACATGTTGATGGCTCCCGCGGCACCGGCGCCGACAGCGATGCACAGCACGGCCGCGATGCCGGTGGCGATGTCCACCGGAGCGGGAGCGAGAACGAGGCCGACGAAGCCGGTGAACACCACCAGCGACATCACCCGCGGCTTGAGGAGGACGGCGTAATCGGCGAGGCGGTAGCGCGGCTCGCGCCGCGTTTCGGCATCGGCAAGCTTGATCGTTGGTTTGCTGTCAGCGGTTGACACCGGTGCTCGGTCCTCCCTCCCCGTTGGCGCCGGCTCATGCCAGCCGCGACGGACTGCCAGCCGGTCGATCCACTTCCCGGCCACCCTGCAGCAGCGCCGATCCGGCGGTCCAGATGAACAGCACGCCGCCGACCACCGCGACCAGCGCACCGGCGCCGTTCAGCGCCATGCCGACAACGGCCTCCAGGTCGACCAGGCCCTGCGCGGCGCCCGCGGTCTTTCGCGGTGCCCCGAAGCCGCCGGCGAGGAACAGGCCGACGCAGGCCGCGAGCTGGCCTCCGCCGAACAAGTATATTTGAGAGTACAGCGATCTTCCACGCCGCACTGCGTGTTCCAGCGCCGGCAGGAATACCGCGTAGAAGAGACCCATGAAGCCAAGGGTGACGCCGGCGATGACGCCGTGATAGTGAGCCGGGGTGCGGGTGTCGGCGCCGTCGACGAACAGCCCGAAGGCGCCGCCGACCCCGAACACCACCATCGACAGCGCAATGCAGAGGAAGGCCGGCTCCCGCCAGGGCAGCGGCCGGGGCAGGCGCCAGGCCACGATGGCGGCGGCGATCAGCACCGGCGGTGCCAGGCCGTACTGAAGGTCGGTGAAGGCCTGAGTCTGCTCGGCCGAGAACGGCTGGGTGACGACGTAGAGGACGGGCGCCATCAGCGCGATGAGGACGACCAGCACCGTAGCGGCAAGGATGGGCCACGACGGACGCGGCCTGGCCCCCTCGACGTGGTCCGCAAGCAGCCACCACGCCGCGATCAGGAGCAGCGTGTTGAGGAACTGCAGCACGTGGCCACCACCCCAGAACAGCTCCTGATTGAAAGAATGGGACAGGGGCTCGCCGGAGAGCAGCGCATAGGCCGTTCCAAAGCAGACGACGGCGAGGGCGAAGATCCCGGCCGCGGCCGCCATCTGGGCCGAAAATGCGCCCTGTGCCGCGCGTCCGCTTGCGACCGTCCAGAGCGCGCGCCAAGCCGCAACGGCGACGGCCGCGGCCATGAGGACGAGACCGGCGTAGTAGAGGGGATCGATGATGACGGGGACGTAGTCGTTGAGCGTCGCCTCGCCGCTGTCGAGCAACGCGGGAACGAAAAGCAGCGGCGTCGCCGCCGCCGTGCCGATGACGGCGACGCGGCCACTGATGCGAAACCACCGCGGCGGATCGGCCGGGCGGACGCCGACCAGCAGCATGGCTCCGAAGACGGCGAGAAACCAGACGACGAACGAGAACACGACGTGGATGACGAGGCCCTTGTGGAAGAAGTCGACGGGCCAGGGGAGGGCGGCGTCGATGCCCGGGATGCGGGAGACGGCGAGCAGGAGCGCGAAAGCGCCGGCCACCGCGAGAGCACCGATGGCCACCACGAGCCAGCCCCAGAGCTCCCGCCGCGATGCCGGATCGAGCCCGCCCACAGTCGGTGGTGCCGCATCCCTAGCCACCGGCGTACGGCCCTTCGACGTGCGGGTAGAGGTGGACGGCCATGACGTAGACGACCACGCCCGAGATCGCGACGGTCATCCACAAAGGCCAGGTCCAGCGGGCGATGCGACGGTGGCGGTCGAACCGGCGGGCGAGCGCCCGGGAGACGGTGAGAGGGACGAGCGGGACGATGACCGTTGCCAGGACCACATGGGCGACCAACAGCGAGAAGTAAACCGGCCGGATGATGCCTTCGCCGCCGAAGCGGGCGAGCCCGGCGTTGAAGTGATAGATCAGGTAGGTAACCAGAAACGCCGCGGAAGCCACCAACGCGCCGATCATGCAGGCGCGATGGCGGTCGCGGTCGCCGGCGCGAATGAAGTAGAGGCCGGCGCCGAGGAAGGCGATCGTGACCCCGTTCAAGGTGGCATTGACGTGAGGAAGATCGGTCAGTTCGAGCATCGTTCGTCGCAATCGATCAGAGGCGGTCGAGGCACGGTCAACCGCCGCCGACCCTGACCATGATGCTCACATACATGAACAGCGCCGCCGCGGCGAGCACCACCGCCCAAACCCATTTCTTGCTCATCGTCCGCTCCCTCGTCGACACCCGAACCTCGGGCATGGGCGACGCCGCATCCGGCGGTCACAACTACACTGTGCGGGTGCGAAAGAAAATCCTTTTCATTCGCTTTCGCTCATGATACCTCCTCGCGCGCCCTCAATTGCTGGTATGAGGGGCCAGAACGAACTTCCGCCACGGTCGGGTGCGGCGGCGGCGTCTTCAACTCGACAACGGCGGGCGCGATCGTACATAGTGACTCGGGCGGAAGCCGGGCCGAAACAACAGCTGCTTGCGGAATAGGGACATGCTCGTCAGACTCAGTTCTCTACTCGTTTCGCTCACCTTCGGGCTTTTGGCACGCGTCGACGCGGCCGGCGCTGCGGAGAGGGACGCCCAGGGCGTGGCAAGGCCCTGGCAACTCGGTTTGCAGGACGCCGCCTCGCCGGTCATGGAGCGCATTCACCAGTTCCATGATTTCCTGCTGGCGATCCAAGTGCTGATCGTCCTGTTGGTGCTGAGCCTGCTCGGCTACTGCATCTATCGCTTCAACGCTCGGCGCAATCCGTTGCCGTCGAAGACTTCTCATAACACTCTTCTCGAGGTCGTCTGGACGGCTGTTCCGATCGTAATTCTCGTGGTCATCGCCATTCCATCGCTGAGGCTGCTGTACTACGCCGACCGCACCGCGGACTACGAGATGACGTTGAAGGTCGTCGGCCATCAGTGGTACTGGTCGTACGCCTATCCCGACCACGGCGATTTCACCTTCGACAGCATCATGATCCCCGACGACGAGATCGACCCAGCAAAGGGTCAGGTGCGCCAACTCAGCGTCGACGAACCGGTGGTGCTGCCGGTGAAAACCAAGGTGCAGATCCTTGTTACCACCAACGACGTCATTCACAACTGGGCGGTTCCCGCGCTCGGCCTCAAGATGGATTCGACGCCGGGCCGCATCAACGAGACGTGGGTGGAGATCACGCGGGAAGGCACGTACTACGGAATGTGCTCGGAGCTCTGCGGGGTGAACCACGCCTACATGCCGATCCAGATCGAGGCGGTCTCGAAGGAGCGGTTTCGAGAGTGGGTGAGCGAGGCGCAGGCGCGCTTCACGACACCGGACGGGAGGGCCGTCGCCGTGGCCGAGGCGGACGCGCCGCCGGCAAACGCACGGTAACGGCCGAGCACGGCCGAGACGAACGGGCAAAGGGAAGGGTCAAGAGGATGGCTTACGGAGTGACTGCGGGTCACGAATCGCACGAGCATCATCCGACGGGATGGAAGCGGTGGGTCTACTCCACCAACCACAAGGACATCGGCACGATGTACATCGTGCTGTCGCTGATCGCGGCGCTGATCGGAGGCCTGATGTCCTGGTACATCCGCCTGGAGCTCGCCGCGCCGGGCATTCAGCTCACCGACAATGCCCAGTTCTACAACGTCATGGTCACTGCCCACGGCTTCATCATGGTGTTCTTCGTGGTGATGCCGGCGATGATCGGCGGTTTCGGCAACTGGTTCGTGCCGCTGATGATCGGCGCTCCCGACATGGCGTTCCCGCGCATGAACAACATCAGCTTCTGGCTGACGGCGGCGGGGCTCCTGTTGCTCTCGCTCTCCGCTTTGGGCGCGCTTTTGCCGGCTCTCGAAGGCACCTTCGGCACCGGTCCGGGAACCGGGTGGACGGTCTATCCGCCCTTGAGCAGCAGCGAGTTCCATCCCGGCCCGTCGGTCGACTTCGGCATCCTGTCCCTGCACGTCGCCGGCGCCGCCTCCATTCTCGGCGCGATCAACTTCATCACCACCATCTTCAACATGCGCGCCCCGGGCATGACCATGCATCGCATGCCGCTGTTCGTTTGGGCGATCCTGGTTACCGCGTTCCTGCTTCTACTGGCGCTGCCCGTGCTCGCCGGCGCACTGACGATGCTGCTCACCGACCGGAACTTCGACACCGCCTTCTTCAAGGTTGCCGAAGGCGGTGACCCGCTCCTCTGGCAGCACCTGTTCTGGTTCTTCGGCCACCCCGAGGTTTATATCATCATCATTCCGGCGTTCGGCATCATCAGCCAGATCGTCTCGACGTTCTCGAAGAAGCCGGTGTTCGGCTATCTCGGCATGGCCTATGCCATGGTCTCCATCGGCTTCGTTGGCTTCGTGGTGTGGGCGCATCACATGTACACGACCGGCCTCGACGCCAACGCCCGCGCCTACTTCACAGCCGCCACGCTGGTGATCGCGGTGCCAACCGGCATCAAGATCTTCAGCTGGCTGGCGACGATGTGGGGCGGCTCGATCGAGCTCAAGGCGCCGATGCTCTATGCCATCGGCTTCATCTGGCTGTTCGTCATCGGCGGCGTCACCGGTGTGCTGCTCGCCAACGCCGGCATCGACTTTGCAGTGCACGACACCTACTACGTCGTCGCCCACTTCCATTACGTGATGGCGATCGCTGCCATCTTCGCCATGTTCGGCGGCTACTTTTACTGGATCGCCAAGATGTCCGGCCGCCAGTACAACGAGCGGCTGGCCCAGATTCAGTTCTGGGTGTTCTTCGCCGGCGTCAACGTGCTGTTCTTCCCGCAGCACTTCCTCGGCCTCGCGGGCATGCCGCGGCGGTACATCGACTATCCGGATGTGTATTTCGGTTGGAACATGGTGAGCTCCTTCGGTGCCCTCATCACCATGGTCGGAACCTTCATGTTCTTCTACATCATCTGGCACACGTTCCGGTATGGCGAGAAGGCGGAGGCCAATCCCTGGGGCGAGGGCGCGACGACGCTCGAGTGGCTGGTGCCGTCGCCGGCCCCCTTCCACACCCACGAGGAGCTTCCGGTCATCGGCCCCGGCGGCGCCCCAGTGGCGGCGCGACCCGCGGAGTGATCCGAGGCCGGAAAAGGTGAGGAGAGGCACAGGGATGATTGCCCCCGCGCATCGCAGGCGAACCGCGACGGCGCTGCTGCTGTTCGGCGTCGCCGGCGGCATGGTCGGGCTCGCCTTCGCCTCGGTGCCTCTCTACCGTTTGTTCTGCCAGGTCACCGGCTATGCCGGCACGCCCCGGACCCAGAACGTGGCGCCGGCGGCGGCGGTGAGCGACGAGACCGTTGCGGTCCGCTTCGACGCCAATGTCAACTCCAAGCTGCCGTGGCGGTTCAAACCGGTAGAGCGCGAGGTTCGCGTCCGGCTCGGCGAGGAGTTGCTGGTTCATTACGAGGCGACAAATCTTTCGCACACGCCGGTGACCGGGACGGCCACCTTCGGCGTTACGCCCCACAAGGCGGCGCAGTACTTCAGCAAGATCGAATGCTTCTGCTTCACCGAGCAGACGCTGGCGCCGGGCGAGACGGTCGCGATGCCAGTGATCTTCTATGTCGATCCGGCGATCCGCGACGATCTGAACGCCAGAGACGTCAGCAAGATCACCTTATCCTACACCTTCTTTCCCGTCGGCGAACCGGCCGATGGCGCGGGCGACGGCGGGAGGGTGGTCGAAGCAGGCACAGCGGGCCGCGCGGGCGGCTCGTAGAGAAGAGGGTCGTTACAGGGGAACGAGATGGCGAGCGAGACGAGATCACATCCTTACCACATGGTGGAGCCGAGCCCGTGGCCGGCGGTCGGGACGATCGCGGCGTTGTGCCTGGCGATTGGCGGCATCATTTTCATGCACTCCGGGTTTCCCTGGGTGCTGGTCGCCGGCTTCCTGATCCTGTTCGCAACGTTCTACTTATGGTGGCGCGACGTCGTCCATGAAGCGCATGGCGGGCACCATACCGACGTGGTCCAGCACGGCCTGCGCGTGGGCGTGCTGTTGTTCATCGCCTCGGAGGTGATGTTCTTCTTCGCCTTCTTCTGGGCGTTCTTCAATGCCAACGTTCCGTTCATCAACGCCGTCGCTCACCAGGTGTGGCCGCCAGAGGGCATCACACCGCTGGAGACGTGGGACATCCCGTTCCTCAATACGCTCATCCTGTTGACGTCGGGCGCCACGGTGACTGTGGCACATCACGCCATCCGCCATGGCGACCGGCAGAAGATGGCGTTCTGGACCGGCGTCACGGTGGTGCTCGGCGTCATCTTTCTCGGATTCCAGGCCTACGAGTACACCGAGGCGGCGTTCGGCTTCCGTGAGGGCATCTTCGCGTCGACGTTCTACATGGCCACGGGTTTCCACGGCTTCCACGTGTTCGTCGGCGCCTGCGCTCTGGCGGTCTGCTACTTTCGCGCCCGCGCCGGCCACTTCACCGCCGAGCAGCACATCGGTTTCGAAGCTGCCGCCTGGTACTGGCACTTCGTCGACGTCGTCTGGCTGTTCCTGTTCACCTGCGTCTACTGGTGGGGCGGCTCAGGCGCGCACTGAGCGGGATCGGCGGCCCCGGCGATGTCGACTGCCGACGATCGCCAGGCGAAATCGGGAGCCCTCGGCCGCGGTCTCCGTGGGCGCTGCCCCCGCTGCGGTCAGGGCAACCTGTTCGAGGGCTTCCTCACCGTCGCCGATCGATGCTCCGTGTGCGGTCTCGAGTTCGGCGGGCACGACGCCGGGGATGCGCCCGCGGTGGCGGGTATCTTCGTTCTCGGTTTCGTCATCGTCGGACTGGCCGGCGCGCTCGAGGTGTTCGTAGCACCGCCGCTTTGGGTGCATGCGGCGATCTGGATCCCCGCCACGGTCCTCGGCGCGATCCTGCTCCTGAAGCCCTTGAAGGGGATGACGATCGCGACCCAGTATCGCTTTCGCGCCGTCGACGAGCAGACGAAGCCGGGCGGCACATGAGACGATCGCTTGCCGTCTGACAGCGGGCACGACGGGAGCGGCTGTTCTGGGAGGCCTTCGATGAGCACAGCGCACGCGGGCGTCTATCGCCTTCCCGTGGAGATCCGCAAGGTCGAGGTGGACCGTTCGGGCCACTGGCTGGCGGCGGGCTGGCGGGAATTCCTCAAGGCTCCCGGCATCAGCCTCACCTATGGAGGCGCCTTCGCGGGCTTGAGCTTTCTTCTCGTCTTCGGTCTGATTGCCGCCGGTCTCGGGTCGCTGGTGCTGCCGCTCGCCGGCGGCTTCGTGCTGCTCGCGCCGATCCTCGTCGTCGGACTTTACGACGTCAGCCGACGCATAGAGCGGCTGGAGCGCGTGACCCTGGGCCGCGTCTTTCATGCCTATCGCGAAAACCTCGGGCAGCTGTCGGCAATGGGTGTCGTGCTGTTAATCGTCTGGTTCGTCTGGGTCGAGGTCGCCATCGTCCTCTTCGCGATCTTCTTCGGCCACGCGCCGCCGCCGTTTCACCGGTTCGTCGAGGAAATCCTCTTCTCCTATCAAGGCGCCGCTCTGCTGATCGTCGGCACCGTCATTGGAGCCGGGTTCGCCACCACCGTCTTCGCCATCACCGCGGTGTCGATCCCGCTGATCTTCGACCGGCCCATCGACGTGGTGACGGCGATCGCGACCAGCATCCTTGCGGTTCGCACCAACTGGCGGGTGATGTTCGGCTGGGCGGCGATGATCGCCGTGATCACCGCCTGCGGAATCGTCACGTTCGGCATCGGCCTGGCGGTGGCACTACCGGTCTTGGCATACGCTACTTGGCACTGTTATCGCGATCTCATCGGTGCCAATCTGCCCGCCGCTGCCGAAAACGCCGGTTTCGGCGCCGGCATCTGACGACGCGGCGATCCACCGACGTCAGCGCCGGCGGTCGAGGTGGGCGTAGGCCGGCGACGTGCGCAGGCGGGGATCCTCGATCGGTCCGCCGACGGTGAAGTGGTAGAGATCCTGCCAGCCGCCCTCGGGGTCCAGGCCGAGCAGCGCATGCAAGAGATCGTCGAAGAAGCAGCCGATACCGGTGCCGCGGACGCCGAGTGCCTCGGCCTCGAGGTAGAGAACCTGGCCGACGATCCCGGTCTCCCAGTAGAGGCGCCGGTAGGCCCATGGGCCTTCGGTCTGCAAGGTCCGACCGAGGTCGGCGATCATGCCAAGAGAGAAGGCACCGTCGCCGGCGATGTCTTGCGTGCAGGATATGGTGGCGGCGGCGTCCCGCAGATCGGCGCCCGGCATCAAGGCGTAGAGCGGCAAGCTGGTGCCGTCGACGCCGCTCCAGGCCAAGTGATCGGCGCGGCACGCGGCCCGGAACTCGGCGAGGCGGGCGGGATTGCGGGCAAGCAGGTAGAGACCAGGATCGAGGCTCGCCACGCGATGAACGAATACCGCGAGTAGGACGGCCGGCGCATACGGGAACGCGTCCCACGGCGGCCGGTCCCGCCGAGGCATGGTGCGTGAGAGTACACGCAGGAATGCCGCCTTCGAGAGGCCGGTCTCGCCATCCATGGCGACGGCGCTCCGGCGCCGGCGGATGATCGCGACGGCCTCCGCGGGCGGCAAGGTCGCCAGCTCTGGCTGGGCGGGAGGCGGCTCGGGGACCTCCCAGGGCAAAGCGTCTTCGAGCCGAGGCTTCTCCGTCGCGCCGCTTACCGCGGCGATTGCGGGCCAGGGCACGTGCTCGCGGCTCAAGCGGTTGGCGCGACCGGACCAGGTCGCCCCGGAGAGGGTGTGCGCGAGATCGAGCGAAAGGCAGAAGCCGTGAAGATCGCGGCCCGCGACGTCGACGACGAAGATGCAGTCGGGATGCTCAGGCTCGGCGTCCGCGAAATCGGCGGCGCGATCGAGGCCGAAGAGGGCGGCGATCTCGCCGTCGGCCGGCTCGGCCGCGACCCTCAGACTCCAGCCGAGAACGCGCGCGGCGAAGCGGAGCGCGGCGAAGGCGTGGCCGGCGTCGTGCTGGCAGTAGCGGAAGGCGCGCTCGCCGTACTTCCAGGCCTCGCGCCAGTGGATCGAGGAGAGCGCCGCGAGGAAGCGATCTCGCCCCAGGCGTCGGGCGAGGACTTGGGCGTCCGCCGGCTCCAGCCCGACACGCCGTTCGAGCGCGTGCGCGTGCGGCGCGTAGTGGTGGACGCCGGCGTCGAGCGCGGGCGACAGCGGGGCGGGCAGCAGCACGTATCCCTCGGTCGGATGCAGGTTGCCGCTCGACGGATTGTTGCGGAGCGCCCACCGACTCGTTCCGAACTCCTTCCACGCGCTGAGCCCGAGGCCGAGTTCTAGGAACAGACCGAGCGAGTCGGGGCTCAGGCCGATCGGGTCGGGCGAGGCAGGCGCATAAAGCCGGTCATAGGCGCACGGACTAAGGGCCTCGGTCAGCGGAAGCGGCGTGACCGGGGCGCCCGCGAAGCGGCGGAACGGATCGGGCTGGTTCGCCCAGTCGAGACCACCCGGCCCGGGAGCGAACCGGCGCGGATGATGCTTGCTCAGCGCATGATAGCCGAGCACGGCAGCGATCGACGACCGGCGCGCCGGCGTCGAAGAGTGATCCATGTCGCCCGACTGGGACGCTAGCGGGACCTTCACCTGTCCCTACGTCCGACCCATCCAGAAGGGCTCGGCGGCGCAAAAGGCCCTCCAGACGTCGCCGACGTCACGCGCGTCGTTCCCGCGCCGGTCATGGCAGCCGATGACCACGCCCGCGGCAAACGCCAGCCGGAGCCGCTTTCTGTCGCCCGCGCGCTCGATGAGACCGGCCATCAGCTTGCGGGCGACCTCGAGGTCGTTGGCTTGGCCGAGGCCGTCCTGGAGGTCCCTGACTGCGTCGAGAAAGGCTGCGACCGGCCGTTTCGGGTAGAGCGAGCCGAAAAACTCGACGGCATAGCGCGCCTTCTTTCCCTGAATGCGCAGTTTGTGGCGTTCCTTCGCCGACAACACCTCGAACCGTTCGCCCCGTTCGCGCACCGAACGGTACTGCGCCGACAGCATCCTTGATGCCAGTTCAATGGCCGGAGCGAGGAGGCCCAAGCGCTCCTCGCCGGTGGCCTCTTCTTGCCACCACCCGCGCTCCGTGACCCAGTCCTCGATCCACGACTTCAGCGCCGCGTAGCGCTCGCTCTCGATCGCCAGTCGCGCCTGCCTGTAACCGAAATCACGCTCGCGGCAGGCGAGGCGACGCAGAAGCGCGACGTCCCTGTCGTTGGCGGCGGGATCGGCCTCAGCCGGCAGGACCTCGGAGAGAAACACGTCCCAGTCCCGGGCCGGCCCAAGGGCAGTGATCAGCCACTTCAACTCCCCGTCCACGTGGGATCGCTGCGGCGCCGGCAGCAACGCGTCGAACAAGCCAAGCCGCGAGCGCAAACGCCGCGCCGCGACCCGCATCTGGTGGACGCCCTCCTCGTGGGCGCGGTCAAGCACGCAGGTCTCGTTCCCGATTACATGGTCGAGGAAATTGCGAACTGCCTCGGCAAGCGCCTCTTCGGCCGTCGAGGCCGGTCCCAAGACTAAGGGCGCGGCCTTCCGCCATGGCGCGCCGACGCCCGCACTGGTCACCGCGCCAACCTGACGGTCGGACTTAACCACGCTTCGGAGAGGATCCTCCGCGTCCCGCATGTGTTGCCTCACAGCCCTCCGGCCAGACATGTACGATCGCGCCGGTTCCGCGGATCATATGACTGGCCAGGGAGGCCCTTTATCTCTCGCCCGTTGGCACGTGAACTACCCAACCGGGTGGGGCAGCCCGCACGATGGCACACTTGTCGATCCGAGTCCACGGCCCGCGACGGCGACGTGCGAACATCCTTGGTTCTTTCGTTGCTTCGCCTGCCGTGTTTGCCGGCGCCAAGAAATGCAGGCATATTCGGGCCATGACCGGCCCCCGAGACGATCTGTCGACCGCCGATGCGACGCAAGCCATCCGCGACCATGTGGAGCTGCTGGCGGCCATGGGTCGGGATTTCGCCGGTTCGCGGGACATCGAGCAGACGCTGCGCCGGGGCCTCGCGCGCATCACGGATCATCTTTCGGCCGAGGGCGGGGCGCTGTTCCTGCTCGACGAGAGCGGCGAGACGCTGACCTGCACGACCTGCGTCGGCGCCACCAACATCGAAGGCCTGACGCTGCGGAGCGAGCGCGGCATCGTCGGCCGCAGCGTCAAGAACAACAGGGGCGAGCTCGTTCGAGACGTCGCGAGCGATCCTGCCTTCTTCGGCGGCGTCGACGAGAAGACCGGCTTCCGGACCAAGTCCATCGTGTGCGCGCCGATGAGCGTCAGGGACGAGTGCATCGGTGCGATCGAGCTCGTCAACAAGAAGGGTGCCGATCCCCGCTTCGGTCGTGAGGATCTGCGCATTCTCGAGACGATGGCGTCGTCGGCTGCGCTGGCGATCCTCAACGCGCATATGGCCGAGGCGCTAGTGGAGCAGGAACGCGTGCGGCGGGAACTCGAACTCGCCGCTGAGATCCAACGCAGCCTGTTGCCCACCGCGGAAGACGAAGCGTTCCCGGTCCATGGCGTCAATCTGCCGGCGAGGATGGTCTCCGGCGACTTCTATGACTTCTTCACCCTTGCCGACGGCCGCATCTGTTTCAATCTCGGCGACGTCTCCGGCAAGGCCATGAACGCGGCATTGCTGATGGCCAAGACGGCGAGCCTCTACCGCTGCCTCGGCAAGACCATTCATCGGCCGGGCCGGCTCTTGGCACGGATCAACACCGAGATCTTCGAGACCGCGACGCGGGGCATGTTCGTCACCATGGTCGGCGGCATCTACGACCCGGCGACCGGCCGGGTCCAGCTCTCCAACGCCGGTCACGAACCGCCCTTGCTGCACCGCGCCGACGGCACGTTCCAGGCGTTTCCGGCCGAGGCTGCGCCGCTCGGCGTGCTGCCGACGCCCGCGGCCGAAGCCTCCCTGCCCGAGATCACTGTCGACGTTGGCGGCGGCACGCTCTACGTTTTCACTGACGGAGTGACCGAGGGGTTCTTGGGAGACGGGGCGACACTCGGTGCCGAGGGGCTGATGCGGATCATTCGCGATACGAGCGACCGACCGGCGCCCAAGAGGCTCAGGGCGGTGACCGACTTGTTCCTCTCGGGCGGCCGCTCGCTGCGCGACGACATCACCATGCTCGCCATCGACGACGCCGGGCCGGCGAAGGAGCGGTCGCGCTCGCCCGGGAGCCCCGGCGGCGAAGCGGCCGACACGGACACCGAGGAGCTCGTCGAGCTCACCGTGCCGGCGCGGGCCGACCGGCTGCGCCTGATCCGCCACGTCATCTCGCTGACCGCGGCCCAGTGCGGCTGCGGCGAGGCCGCTGCGGGCGACCTCATGCTGGCGGTGGACGAGGCGTGCCAGAACGTCATTCGCCACGCCTACCACGGCGATCCAAACGGCGTCATCGTCGTCAGGGTCTATCGCGAAGGAAGAAAGCTCGTCGTGCTGCTCAGGGATTTTGCCGAGCCGGTTGACGTCGCCAGGATCAAGCCCAGGGATCTCGCCGATATCCGACCCGGCGGTCTCGGCACCCACTTCATCCGCGAGTGTCTTGACGAGGCGGTGTTCCTGCCGCCGCCGCCCGACGGCGGCAATTTGATGAAGATGGTCAAGAAGATCAGGTGAGCGCCGGAATGAAGCACGAACTGCGAGAGGAAGGGGAAGGCATCGTCATCACCTTCGAGGGCGATGTCGATCTGCAGAGCTCGCCCCAGGCGCGCAAGGTTCTTCTCGATGCCGTGGGGCGCGGCCGGCCGGTGGTCGTTGATCTCTCGCGGGTCGGGTATATCGACAGCTCCGGAATTGCCTCCCTAGTCGAGGCTCTGCAGCGCTCACGCCAAAAGGGCGGCCGGTTCATGCTGGCCTCGGTCAGCGACGCGGCGCTTCGCGTCCTCCAGCTGGCACGCCTTGACAAGGTGTTCACGATCTGTCCGAGCCTCGAGGACGCTCTCTCCCGCAGCGGTTAAGGGATCGCATGTCTCTCGTCTCCTCACGCGTTCCCGCCATCCGCATCCTGGACCGGGTGGGGCGTTTCACGGTCCGCGGGCTGGAGGAGATCGGCATGTGCGCGACCTGCGTCATCGAATGCCTCTACTGGCTGGTCGCGGGTCCAAAACAGGGCCAACCGGTGCGCACGGGCGCGGTGTTTCAACAGATGATGGAGATCGGCATCCGAGCCGTTCCCATCATCGCCGTGCTCGCCGGGACGATCGGCGTGATGCTGGCCATCCAAGGCATCTACACGCTGCGCACCTTCGGCGCTGAATCGCGGGTGACCTTGGGCATCGCGCTGTCGATGACGCGCGAGTTCGCGCCTCTCATCACCGGCATCCTGGTCGCCGGCCGCTCGGGATCGGCGCTGGCGGCGCGCCTGGGGACGATGAAAATCAATCAGGAGATCGACGCGCTCAGGGTCATGGGCATCAATCCGATGCGCTTTCTGGTTGCCCCGGCGCTGTTCGCCTGCCTGATCATGGTGCCGTCGCTGACCTTCTTCAGCAGCGTGGTCGGCATCCTCGCGGCGGGTCTCTACGTCGGCGGCGAGCTCGGCATCAGTCTGGCCGCGTATGCGGACGAAATCTTAGACATTCTGTCCGAAAACGACATCATGCACGGCCTCGGCAAGAGCGCTATCTTCGCCGTGCTGATCGCCGCCATCGGGGTCGTCAATGGCGCGCTGGTGACGGGAGGCGCCGAAGGGGTGGGGCGCTACACGACGCGGGCGGTGGTCCAGTCGATCGCCGCGATCGTCGTCACGGATATGCTGTTCGTCTTCGTGCTGACGCGCTGACATGACAGGACCGGAGCGCTCACCAACCGCCGACAAGGTGATCGAGATCGAGGATCTCGTTGCCTACTACGGATCGCGGATGGTGCTGAGAGGCGTCAGCCTCGACGTCTACGACGGCGAGATCATGGTCATCATGGGCAGCAGCGGCTCCGGCAAGAGCACGCTGCTTCGCCACATGCTCGGGCTTGAGACCATGGCGTCGGGTTCGGTCAGGTTGCTCGGGCTCAGCGTTGCAGAAGCCAGCGCCAAGGCGATGGCGACGCTGAGACGGCGCATCGGCGTCGCCTTCCAAGGGGGCGCGTTGTTCAGCTCGATGACGGTCGCCGAAAACATCATGCTGCCGCTCGTCGAGCACACCGACCTCGACCCGACGACGATGCGGATCATGGCGCGGCTCAAGCTCGAGGTCGTCGGCCTCGCCGGCTACGAGCACCTGATGCCGGCCGAGCTGTCGGGGGGCATGACCAAGAGGGCGGCGTTCGCCCGCGCCATCATCATGGATCCGAGAATCCTGTTCTGCGACGAGCCGTCGGCCGGCCTCGACCCGGCGGTATCTGCGGCGATCGACAATCTGATCCTGAGGCTGCGCGAGGCCATGCGGATGACCATCGTCGTCGTCACCCACGATCTCGACAGTGCCTTCCGCATCGCCGACCGCATCACCGTGCTCGATGCCGGCGAGATCCTGCTTACCGGCACGGTCGACGAGGTCCGCCGTCACCCGAGCCCGCGCATCCAGAACCTTCTCAACCGTCGCCCCCAGGACGACATTCTCGATCCCGAGGACTACCTCGAACGCTTGACCGGCACCCCCTATCGAGCGTCGGTGATCTGATCGGCGGCGGCGGATGAACGGCAGCAGAGCGAATTACGTCATCGTCGGCGGGTTTGTCCTCGCCATGATCGTCGGCCTCATCGTTACCCTCGCCTGGGTGACCGGCTGGACCCGTCAAACCGACCGGTACGTCACGGTCTTTCGCAACGTTACCGGCATTACCCACGGCACCAAGGTGCTTTACGAGGGCTTTCCGGTCGGACGGGTCATCGACCTGCGACGCCTGAGCCCGGGCGAAACCGAGGCCCTGATCGGCAGCGAAGGCATGAAAGCCGCCACCCTGTTTCGCGTCGATCTGGAAGTAAAGAAAGGCTGGCCGATCGCCGATCAAAGCGAGGCCGAGATCGTCGCCCCGGGGCTGCTTGCCGCCGTGTCCGTCAACATCGCCGAACGCCCTCCAGCGCTGAGCTATCGGCAGACATCGCTCGACGGTACCAGAGTCATCGTCGGCCGGGACGCCGAGACGATCTGGCGCAAGGCGGAGACGCTCGTCGATACCTTGAAGCCTCTGGCGACCGCGGTCGAGAATACTCTCACACAGCGCATCGATCCGACGTTCGCGGAGCTTCTCGACCTTGCCGCTTATCTCAGGGAACGGCTGCCGCCGATTGTCGCTGGGGTCGAGCAGTTCACGGAGACGGTCAACGAGACGGCAAAGTCGCTGGGGGCAACGGCGGACGATCTGAGGCTCGTCCTTCGCCAGGAGAACCGAGATCACGTCGACCGCCTGCTGGCCAACCTGGACCGGGCGTCGTCCGATCTCACCCGCCTGACGGCGAAGACGGATCACCTGGTGACGTCGCTTTCTGCCATGGTCGATGCCAACCGCGCCGACATCGACCAGTCGATCTCCAGCCTGCGCTACGTTCTCGGCGCGCTCGCCCGCGACATCGATTCGATCAACCGCAACATCGAAGGGACCGCCCGCAACATGAACGAGTTCAGCCGCCAGATCCGCCAGAACCCGGGGCGGCTGCTCGGAGGCACGACCGCGAGCGAGCCCGCGCACAGGCGCGCGGGAGAGCGGTAGGTCGATGCCCCGGGGTCTGCAGACGGTGCTGGCGGCGGCAGGGCTCGCGCTGGCCGCGGCGTGCGCCCAGCCGCCGGTGCCGCCCGACCGCTTCTATCGCGTCGTCGTCGACGCGCCTGACTCGCCACCCGCCGCACGGGCCCCGCTCTCGGGCAACCTGGTCGTGGAGCGCCCGGCCGCCGACGGTCTGCTCGCCGGGCGGCCGATCATCTACGCGGCGAGCCACCGGCCGAACGAGCTTCAGGAGTACAACTACGACTTCTGGGCCAAGCCGCCATCGCTGATGATCCGCGACGCGCTCGCACGCTGTCTCGAGCGGGCGCACGTGGCGGAGCGCGTCGTGACCGAGGAGACGCGGGTCGATGCCGACCATGCGCTTGTCGGCAGGCTGGAGCGGCTCGATCACATCGTCGGCGCATCGAGCGTGTCCCGATTGGAGCTCAGACTCGGCCTGCGCGACAACGTCACCGGCAGGCTTCTGTTGTGGAAGACCTACGAGGCCGAGGCGGCGCTCGCTGACGACAGCATCGGCGCCGCCATCGACGGCTTCAATGCCGCGTTCGCCGAGGTGTGTCTGCGGCTTGTGGACGATATCGCCGGCCTGTGATGGTCGCGGTCCGAAGCTACAGCGAGATGTAGCGGCGAAGTGCCTCGGCCTCCGCCTCGGCTTCCTCGATTCGGGCCTTGACCACGTCGCCGATGCTGATCATCCCGACCAGCTTGCCCTCGTTGACGACCGGGACGTGCCGGAAGCGCTGCGCGGTGATCATGCCCATGATCGCGGCGATCGGATCGTTGGGGGAGCAGGTGACCACCTCGGTCGTCATCAGGTCCGCGACGCGCTTGTTGAAGATGTCCTGCCTGTGGCGATGCATTGCGCGCACCAAATCCCGTTCCGAGAGGATGCCGGCGATCCCGCCTTGCTCATCGACGACGAGAACGGCGCCGATGCGGTTCTCGTAAAGGAGCGCCAACGCTGCCGCGACCGGCTCGTCCGGCCCCAGCAACACGATCCTGTCGCCCTTCTCCTTGAGAATGTCCGATACAAACATGGAGAGCCTCCCTGACGTGGCTGCCTCAAAGTCCGAACACGGTCTCCTCGATCAACATGTCGACGACGTCACAAAGGGCTCGGTGCGGGTCGCGATCGGCGGCGATGGACTTCTCGTAACGGGCCAGTTGCCGGTGCGCGCTTGTACCCCGCCGCATGATCTCCCTGCAATGGAGAACCTCCTCGGTGCAACCGAGTGCTTCGGCGTCCGGCCTGACTAGGTTGATGAGCTCCTCCAAGAGCTGCGCGCACGGCACCAGTTCTCCCTTGCCGAAGTCGACGAGACCGGCGTCGATACCGTACCGTTTCGCCCGCCACCGGTTCTCGTCGACGAGCAGACGGTCGTACATGCGCCAGCGCTGATTCTCGCGGCGAAGGCGGTAGAGCATGCGAACGATACAGACGAAGAGGGCGGCGATCGAGATCGCATCGTCGAGCAACGGACAGACGTCGGTGATCCGCATTTCCAGGGTCGGGAACCGCGCGCTTGGGCGGATGTCCCACCAGATCATGCTGGCGTCCGCGAACATGCCGGCATTGACCAGCACGTCGACGTGGCGCTTGTACTCGCCATAGGAGTCGAATCGCGACGGCAGTCCCGTGCGCGGCAGCTCGTCGAAGACGCTGAGCCGATAGGATTTCAGGCCGCTGTCCTGCCCCCGCCAGAATGGCGACGAGGTGCTGAGGGCAAGCAGGTGCGGAAGGAAGTAGGCGACCTGGTTCATCAGGTCGATGCGCAACTCGTCGTCGTCGATGCCGACGTGGACGTGCATGCCGCAGATCAGAAGACGGCGGGCGACGGCCTGCATGTCGCGGGCGAGGATCCTGTACCGGTCCTTGTCGGTGTGCTTCTGCATCTGCCATTCGGAGAACGGATGGGTCGAGGAAGCGATCGGTGCGATACCGTAACGGCGCGTAACCTCGGCGACGGTTCGGCGCAGCCAGGCGAGGTCGTCGCGGGCCTCCTGCACGCTCTTGCACACATGCGTGCCGATCTCGATCTGCGAGGTCAGGAACTCCGGGCGGACCAGATCCTTGATCCGCGCCTCGCATTCGGACATGACGGCCGGCGGCAGGTCGACGATGAGATCCCGTGTCTCGACGTCGACGAGGAGATACTCCTCCTCGATGCCGACGGTCAGCGGCGGCTCCGTGTGGCGCGTCATCAGTGGTGTTCCACCTTGTACAGGTTGTCCATGGCCAGAAGCCGCTCGAGGGCGTCGCCAAGAAGGCTTGCCCAACGCCAGAGTCCTTCCCGGGCCTCGCAGTGGTCCTGGCGAACCTCTATGGCGGCGTTGGCGAGGCCGGCGGCGCCCGCATGCAGATCGATCGTATAGGCGATCTCCTTGCCAGAGTAGGGTTCGTTGTCTCCGACTTGGAGATCCCCGTGCTGACGCAGAAGGTCGATCAGCGGAACCGCGATCCTGGGATCCCGGTTCCACAGCACGCCGACATCCCAGAACCGCTCCTCGCCGGCCAGCGACGGCGCGAAGGTGTGGATCGACAGGAACAGCGGCTCGGGGCCGGTGCGACGAAGGTGGGCGAGCACCTGTTCGATGGCGTGGTGATAGGGCCAGTGAAACGCCTCCGACCTTGCCGCCTGTTCGGCCTCGCTCAGGTTCCGGTTGCCGGGAATGATGATGCCGTCGCTGGCCTCGAGTATGGACTGCGGGTCGCCCGGTTGCCGATTGCAGTCGATGAGGAGCCGCGAGTAGCCGGCGAGGACGGCGGGAGCGTCGAGGCGTTCGCCGAGCATCCTTGTCAGCTCGGCGGCGCCGATGTCGTAGGCGATGTGGCGTCGGAGTGCTGCCTCGTCGATGCCGAGCCTGCCCTTGGCGGCCGGGATCGCCGGGCTCGCGTGATCGCAGACGAGAAGGAGCGGGGACCTGCCGTTGCCGTTCACCACCTCGAAGGGCGCCGGATCTTCGACGGCGAGGACAGTGTGCTCGGCAATGTCGGCCGGACGATGCGGTTCGATGAGCCGCAGGGAGGATTCCGGTTCACCGGTTGACGGTCTCGACGGCATGCAGGACACCGGCACAATCGGACTGGTTCGTCGACGCAAACGAGGATATTAGCGGCCCATGTCGAGCATGCGAAGCATCGTGACGGCGCGCGAGGTTGTGCCCGCGTCTGGCCTCGCCTCGGGTCGCCGCGCCCTGCCGATCCTCCTCCTCGGAGCGGGCGCTATCGCGTTCGCACCGATCTTCGTGCGGTTGAGTGAGCTCGGCCCGACGGCGACGGCCTTTCATAGGCTGTTCTTGGCGCTTCCCGCCCTGTGGCTGTGGTATTCCGTCGAGGGCTGGACCCGGCCCGCCACCGCGCCGCCGAAGACCGGAGCCGACTATCTTCTTCTCGGTGCGGCGGGGCTGTTGTTCGCAGGCGACCTCGCGTTCTGGCACTGGTCGATCCGCTTCACCACGGTGGCCAACGCCACGCTCCTCGCCAACTTCGCGCCGATCTTCGTCGTGCTGGCGGGCTACACCCTGTTCGGTGAGCGGTTCTCGCGGGCTTTTCTGGTCGGCATGACCACGGCCCTGGGCGGGGCGTGCATCCTGATGGGCCGCAGCTTCACGCTCAGCACGACCAACCTCCTCGGTGACGGCCTCGGCCTCGTCACCGCCCTGTTCTATGCCGGTTACATCCTTGCCGTCGGCCGCCTTCGGGCCCGCTTCTCTACGGCGACGATCATGGCCTGGACGGGCCTTTCGACCTGCATCGCGCTGCTTCCGGTCGCACTCGTCTCGGGCGAAGCGCTGATCGCGACCACCGCCTACGGGTGGGCGGTGCTGGCGGGCCTTGCCCTCTTGTCCCACGTCGGCGGGCAGGGGATGATCGCCTATGCTCTCGCCCATCTTCCGGCCGCGTTCTCGTCCGTGAGCCTGCTCCTGCAGCCGGCGGCTGCTGCCGTGTTGGCATGGGTCGTTCTCGGCGAGGCGCTCGGCGCGGTCCAGGCGGCGGGGGCGGCGATGGTCCTTGCCGGCATCGCTCTGGCAAGGCGCGGAAGCCGGTCTCCGTCTGCCGAAAGCCAATCTTAAGCCGGATGGACGATCCTGCGAAGGCCCACGCGGCGCGGCGGACGTGCGACGGCAGGGGCTTGCTCGACGCAAGCGCGACACCAGGAAAGGAAACATAGGAGATGGCATGAATGGGCTGTGAGCGGCCAATGATCCCGATGCGGTTAAGGTATTGGGAGAGGCGGATAGGCTGCAGGTTGCATGCGGTATCTAGGGCGTTTGGCCCTGTAGAGGAGATTACCCGTCGCCTGTATCCGAACGACCAGCATGAGGCGCGGTGGCTGCCGGCGACCCCGGATAGGAGTCTGGCTTGGCCGTTCACGCCCCGGCTTGGGGCTCCGCCTCCCACCAACGGGAGACTTGTAGCCATGGCCTTCATCGGAGTCGATCTTCATCAGAATTGCTTCACCGTCTGCCGTCTGGGTTCCGACGGCTCGGGAACCTTCGCCACCTACCAGCTGTGCCGCGCCGATCTGGACCGCTTCTGCTTGGGTCTGGACGCCGACGACGAGATCGCGGTGGAGGCGACGGGCAATTCGGCTTGGTTCCGCGACGAGGTGGTCTCCTGCGTCGGGCGGGTGGTGGTGGTCAATCCCTGGCGGTTCCAGGTGATCCGCGAGTCGGTCAGCAAGACCGACCGCAACGACGCCCGCGCCTTGGCGGTGTTCCTGTCCAAGGACATGCTGCCCGAGACGCGGCTGAAGTCGAAGGCGGAGAACGAACTGGCCTCGCTGGTCCTCACCCGCGATCTGTTGGTCAAGCAGCGGACCCGACTGCTGAACAACATCCACGCCCTGTTCAACCGGCACGGGGTCAAGCTGAAGACGGCGGGGCTGAGCAGCCGGCGCCGCCTGCTGGTGCTGGAGATCGGGCGGTTCTCGACGCTGGAGCAGGTCGAGTTGCGGATCCTGCGCGACCAGGCGCTGAGCCTCACCACTACGATTGCCGAACTGGACGGCGAGATCGAACGTGGCGCCCAGAACCTCGACGGTTACGAGAGCCTGGTCAGCATCAAGGGCGTCGGGCCGCGCGCGGCGGCGGTGTTCCTGTCGGGCATCGGCAACGTGGACGACTTCGAGACGGCCGACAAGCTGGCCGCCTATCTCGGAATCGTGCCCCGTGTCAGCCAGTCCAACGAGACCGACAACCGGGGACTGATCACCAAGCGCGGCAACAAGCTGATGCGCACGACCCTGGTCCAATGCACACTGATCGCGATCCGCTATTCCGGATACCTCAACGCATTCTACCGCCGCATCAAGGACCGGCGCGGCAGCGGCAAGGCGATCATCGCCACTGCCAGGAAGCTCCTCGGCAACATCTTCAACACTTCGAAAAACAGGTGGGTCTTCGAGGACTTCGCCACATACACGTTCGCGGAAAAACCTCTTTCCGCTGGACAATCATCATAGGAGGAGGAGGAGCGCTCATGGGGCACAATCGTCGACTGGCGGTCATCGGGCTTGGTTACGTGGGGTTGCCAGTTGCTGTCGCCTTCGCCCGCAGCGGCACGCCGGTCGTCGCCTTCGACGTCGACGAGACGCGGGTCCGGGAACTCGGACAGGGCATCGACCGCACCAACGAGGTCGATGGCGAGGAGCTTCGGTCGGTCGGCCTGCGCTACACCACCGATCCGGGCGATCTCGGCGCCGCCGACTTTCACATCGTCGCCGTACCGACGCCGATCACCGATGCCAACCGGCCTGATCTCGGACCGCTGTTGTCGGCGACGCGAACGGTGGGCAGGCACCTCAAGAGGGGGGACGTCGTCGTCTACGAATCGACGGTCTATCCGGGCGCGACCGAGGAGGACTGCCTGCCCGTTCTGGAACGGGAGTCGGGGCTCAAGGGTGGCATCGACTTCGCCGTCGGCTACTCGCCGGAGCGGATCAATCCGGGCGACAAGGAGCACCGGTTCGAGACCATCACCAAGGTCGTCGCCGCTCATCCGCCGGAGGCTCTTGCCATCGTCGCCGACGTCTACTCGAGCGTGGTCAGGGCCGGCGTCCATCGGGCTCCGAACATCCGCACCGCCGAGGCGGCCAAGGTCATCGAGAACACGCAAAGGGATCTCAACATCGCGCTGATGAACGAACTGGCCCTGATCTTCGAGCGGCTTGGCCTCGATACCCAGGACGTACTGGCCGCCGCCGGCACCAAATGGAACTTCCTAAGGTTCACGCCCGGTCTCGTCGGCGGCCACTGCATTGGCGTCGACCCTTACTACCTGACCTATCGGGCGCAACGGGCCGGATACCATCCCGAGGTCATCCTCGCCGGTCGTCGCATCAACGACGGTATGGGACAATGGGTGGCGGCCGAGACCGTCAAGCGCCTCTTGCGCAACGGCGCCCGCGGCGATCTCCACGCCGTCGTCCTCGGCATTACCTTCAAGGAGAACGTGCCGGACGTGCGCAACACCCGGGTGACCGACATCATTCGCGAGCTCGAGGCCTACGGCATCGCCGTGCAGGTCCACGACCCGCTCGCCGACGCCGTGGAGGTCGAAGCCGAGTACGGCGTTCGCCTGACGAGGCTCGAGGATCTGCAGCCCGCGGACGCGGTGATCCTTGCCGTCGCGCACACCTTCTATCGCGACGGTGACTGGCCGATGGTCACGCGCCTCCTGAAAGGCGGCCGGGGGCTCGTCGCCGACGTCCGAAGCAGCCTCGACCGGGCAACCACCCCGCCGGGCGTCAATCTTTGGCGGATTTGACCGGCTGCGCCCCCGACTAGAAGAACGTTTCCGGGATGATCACCACGTCGCCCGGCAGAACCGCGACGTTGGCGGTGATCTCTCCGTCCTTCAACAGGTCGTCGAGACGGACACGATACTGCTTCTGTTGGCCGTCCTCGATGCGGACGATGCTGGCGCGATTGCCGTCCGCGAACGCGGTCAGGCCGCCGACGGCGATCATGACGTCGAGCAGGGTCATGTTTGCACGGTAGGGGAGGGCGCGTGGCTGCTGCGCCTGCCCGACGACACGCACCTGCTGGTCGAAGGTGCCGACGAAGTTGGTGACGATCACGGTGACCAGCGGATTCTGGATGAAGACGCCGAGCTGGCTTTCGATCTCGCGGCCGAGCTCGCTCGGGGTCCGGTTGGCGGCCTCGAGATCCTCGAGCAACGGCACCGAGATTCGTCCATCCGGCCTCACCGGCACGGTCGTTGTCAGCTCGGGACTGCGCCAGACGAAGATCTGCAGAACGTCCCCCGGGCCGATGCGGTAGGCCGGGGCCTCATGCTCCTCGCCGACCGCCATCGGTGGCAGGTCCGCATGTTGGGTGCAGCCACCGACGGCCAGCATCGCGGAGATGACCAGCCCGCCTACGATGCATCCTTTGCCGAGAAGTTGGGCAACCATGATCGGCCTCTTGTCGTTCTCACGCTGAACCTGGAACCAAGCCGCACGACCTTAATCAGCCTGTTGAATCGGAGCAACATTCAAGCGCTGATCGCAGTCCCCGGCAGTGCGCTTGCGGGCAAAACTCGTTCCCGCTGTTGCTTTGCGATCACATCGTCCTCGGGTGGCGCCTGCGCTGCGAGTGGCGGTGCCGAGCGTCCGAACGACGACACCGCCTGCCCGTCACCACTTGATGTTGTATTCGCGAAGCAGCTGGTAGAGCGTCGGCCGGCTCACGTCGAGGATCTTGGCGGCTTTGGACACGTTGCCCTCCGTCTCGGCGATGGCCTGGGTGATCGCCCGTCGCTCCGCCTTCTCGCGGAACTCCTTCAGCGTGCCGGTCTGAGACTCCCGCTGCGCCGTGGGCAGACCCAGATCCTCCAGGGTGACGGTGTGCCCGTGCGCGGCAACGACGGCTCGCTTGATCCGGTTCTCAAGCTCGCGGACGTTGCCGGGCCAGGCGCAGCTCGAGATCGCGGCCAGCGCTTCGGCTGTGAACCCTTTGATCGCACGACCCTGCGCCTTGGCCATGTGACGCAGGAAGTGATGGGCGATGACCACCGCGTCATCGGGCCGGTCGCGCAAGGGTGGGATGCTGATCACAGTCTCGGCGAGCCGATAATAGAGCTCCTCGCGGAATTGACCGCCTTCGATCAGCTTGGCGAGGTCCTTGTTGGTCGCCGAGACGATGCGGATGTCGACCGGGATCTGCCGGCGGCCACCGATCCGCTCGATCACGCGCTCCTGCAGAAAGCGGAACAGTTTCGCCTGCAGGGGCAGCGGCAGATCGCCGATCTCGTCGAGGAAGAGAGTGCCGCCGTCCGCGACCTCGACCTTGCCCGGTGTGGTCTTCACCGCCCCTGTGAACGCGCCCTTCTCGTGTCCGAACAGCTCGCTCTCGAGCAGATGCTCGGGGATGGCGGCGCAGTTGATCGGCACGAACGGCCCCTTGGCGCGCTTGCTGAGATCGTGGGTGGCCCTGGCGAAGACCTCCTTGCCGGTGCCGCTTTCGCCAAGAAGGAGGACGGTGACGTCGGACGGCGCGAACCTGCGGATCTCTTCGCACAGGCGAAGCATGTCGGTGTTGGTGGTGATCAGGCCCGGCAACGCGGTGCGAACGTCCACGCCTTGAAGGCGGCGGTTCTCCTCCTCGAGGGAGTGGAGATGATAGGCGCGCTGAACGATGAGGTTGAGCGTCTCGATCTCGATCGGCTTTTGGTAGAAATCGTAGGCGCCTCTCGCCACCGCCTGAACCGCGTACTCGCGCTGGGTTTGGCCGCTCATGACGATGACCTTGGTGGCCGGCTCCTGGGCGAGGATGGCTTGCAGCACGGCCATTCCCTCGGTCGGCCCATGGGGATCGGGAGGCAGTCCGAGATCGAGCACAACGACCGGCGGATGATGCTCGCGCACCAGACCGAGGGCGCTCTGACGATCGCCGGCGACGATCACCTCGCAGTCGTCGAACGCCCAGGAGAGCTGGCGGCGCAGCCCCTCGTCGTCGTCGACGATCAGGAGCGTTCTCATTGCCGCATCGTTCTTGGCCCCGTCTGTCGGTCCCATCACCGCGTCTCTCTGGCGTGCCGGAAGTCGCTGCCGGCGGAGTGTACCGCCGGCAGAGTGACGCGCATGATCGTTCCGGCCCCCGGGCTGCTGATGACCTCCAGATCGCCGCCGAGCTCGCGGGCATACTCCCGGCACTGGTAGGCACCAATGCCGAAGCCTTCCCTTTTGGTCGAGCGAAACGGTTTGAACAACTCGTTTTGGATGAACTCGTGATCCATTCCGGGGCCGTTGTCGGAGACCTCAACGACCGCCGAGCTGTCCTGGCGGCTGAGAGCGATCTGAACCCAACCCTTCAGCCCGCTGGCCTCGATGGCGTTGGCGACCAGGTGGTTCAGCATAGCCGACAGCCGGTCGCGATCCGCCGCGACGGCCAGACCGTCGGCGGTCGAATCGCATCTCAGCTCGATTCCGGCAGCCGTCTTCCGCGAGATGAGCTCGTCGAGCACGGGACGCAGAGCCACGCGGCGCTCCGACGGCCGGCTTTCCTGATCCGTATGCAACCTTTCCATCAGGCGCCGCATCTTCGCCACCGCATCCTTCATAACTGCCGTCATGTCCTTTCGAAACGCCGGGTTGTCGCCGTGCCTCTCAATGTTTGAGGAGATTAGCGAAAGTTCGCTGACCAGGTTCTTAATGTCGTGCATGATGAAGGTCGCGCGGCGATTGAATCGCTCGAACTGCCGGCTCTCGGCGAGCTCCCGTGCTGCCTTCTGTTCGGCGATGTAGCTCGCCGCCTGACGCGCCAGCATCTTCAAAAGGTCGTAGTCTTCCCAGGTCAGGGTTCGCGGTGCTCGCGGTCGGGCGAGGACGACGAACCCAAGAATCTCGCTCTGATGGAAGAGGGGAACCAGGATCCAGGCGCCATCGAGCCGCCGGAACGCTTCCCGCAGCGCCGGCAGATCGCCGCCCTTGCCGCCGTTGGCGGCGGCTTCGCTGGTGATGTCGAGCACCCATTCTTTCTCGTGCAGGAAATCGGTCAGCGGCAAGAGCTCGGCCTCGCCGAAGCTGGATGCGGCCATGTTCCAGGTCGCGGCGACGGCATGGCGACCCGACTGCCTGAGCCACATCGCGCCTCCCGGGCTGTCGACCGTGTCGGCAATGGCCTGAATCACCCGCAACTCGATGGGCGCCGAGGCGCGGCTTTCGGAGACGGTCCGGGTGAAGCGCATCCACTCCACGCGATAGTCGTACTTGTAGCGGAAAAAGTGTTTGGCGATCAGGACCTTGAGATAGGCGCGGAAGGTTCCGGAAGCGAGGATGATCGCCAAAAGGACGATGGCGCCGAAGAGAAAAACCGCCTGAACGACCGGCCCCCAGGATCCGCCCGCCAACCGAATGTAGAAAGCCGAGGCCGACATCAGCAGGAGGTAAAGGCCGCTGGCGATCAAGGCCGTCGAATAGACGGCCGTCTTCTGCGAGATGGTGAGCTTGAGGCTCCAGCCCTGGCTGCGTACCGTCGAGATCGCCAGGAGCGGCACCACGAGAGCGTGCACGGCGCCGCGCGCCAGCGCCAGCGAGGGGCTCGCCTCGCGAAACAGCAGCGCATCGGCAAAGAAGAACAAGTCGTATGCGAGCATGCCGCCAAGACCGATGCAAAGGAACTTGATGCCCCAGCGCTGTTCGGACGGCGAATTGCGGATCAGGTTCTCGATCATGACGATGCCGACGATCACCATGATCAGACGGAGCAGGTAGCGGACCGGGGCGCTCGATACGGCTTGGAAGGCGCCGGCGAGTTCGGCCACGAGCAGGACGACGAAGAACACACCGCCGACGACCACGGTGGTCGATCGAAGGGTCCGACCCCAGCGGTCGCCCAGAACCTCGCTCAGCATGCTCCAGAGAAACGCGAGCCAGGCGATCGTCCTCGACGCCTCGAGAGCATTGACGGCGGGACCGAGATCCGTGTCGGTCGCGTACTCGTAGGCGACGGCAGCAGCCCATGCCGCGGTCAATATGCTCGCCGCCATGAACAACAGGGCCTGCGGCCGATGCCGGCGGCCGCCGACGAGCAGCAGCGTCAACACCAGGAAGGCCAGTGCCCCGACCGAGTGGCTCATAAAGCCGATTACTGCGATCTGGCCCTGCATGCTCCTTCACCGTGGCGCCGTTCCCGACCGACGAGCCGCTCCGGCGTTCCTGAGAGGTGCGAAGTATAGCGTGTTCAGCCGGCTGCTTGCACCATGCAACCGAGAAACAAGGAAGGGTTGCGAAATCGTGACGCCAAACGGTAGACTTAGCGCGGGTTCGATCGTCCGGCCGGATTCGGTATGTCACCGCACCGGGAGTTTTGGTAACCTGCCGTGGTCCGATGGGAGGCAAGAGAGCTGAGAGCAGTGTGCAGTGTGCACAACCCGCCGAGGCAGCCCGCTCTGGAGGACGCGCACCGCTCCGGCGGCAAGGTCGAGGCCGACCGCGGCCGTCGCCGATCGCCATTGACCCTCGCCGCCGAGGGTAATGGGTTCTTAACAGCAAGCCTCGCATGATTCGGCCAAGCGGAGGCTCTGGGCTTGCGAAGACACGGGCAGGGGGCAATCGTGCGCGGAGTCTTGGTCACGGTTACTGAAGCGGGACATAGAGCTTCTGACCCATGATGGATCGCTACGCCGAGGTTTTCGGTTATCTGAATTCCATGTGGCGCCGCCGCTGGTATGCGCTGGCGATTGCCGTTCTCACCTGTATCGTCGGTTGGACCGCCGTCGCCCTGATACCGAACACGTATACCTCCACCGGAAAAATCTACATCGACTCCGAGACGGTGCTGAGTCCTCTGCTCAAGGGCCTTGCGGTGGAGCGCGACTTCGATGCCGAGGTCAAGATCATGCAGCAGACGCTGCTGACGCGACCGAACCTGGCCAAGGTTGCCCGCGCCACCGATCTCGATCTGACCGTCACTGGCCCCGAGCAGATGGAATCCCTTCTGACGGGCATCGCCAACCGAACGACGGTTGCAAGCCCCGGGACCAACCTGTTCTCGATCAGCTTCCACGATGCCCGGCCCAGCCGCGCCAAGGATGCGGTCCAATCGTACCTGAACATTGTCATGGAAGGCCGCCTCGGCGAAAGCCGGACTGACATGGACTCGGCCCGCCGCTTCATCGATGAGCAGATCGAGCATTACCAGCGCGAGCTGGACATGGCCGAGAGACGGCTGGCCGAGTTCAAGCAGAGAAACCTGACCTTGCTGTCCGGACCGCGCGGGTA
>CAYQSU010000008.1:54557-73292 GCA_964420325.1 uncultured Rhodospirillaceae bacterium
GGCTGGCCGAGTTCAAGCAGAGAAACCTGACCTTGCTGTCCGGACCGCGCGGGTATCAGGCTCGTCTCGAGGAGGCGAGGGCGAGTATGGCGGCGGCGCGGGCTGCGCTCCAGGATGCCGAGACGGAGCGCGAGGTGCTGGTGCAGCAGCTCAGCTCGATTCCCGATGTGATCGAGGCGGTGACGCAGGGTGTTTCCGGACCGCCTTCGGATTACGCGATTCGGATCGTGCAACTCCAGGCGACGCTCGACGATCTGTTGTCCAAGTACACCGAGCGACATCCGGACGTGCTCAGCGTCCGACAACGCATTCGTCAGCTCGAGGCGGAGCAGGAGCGCGAGATGCGGGCGATGACGGAAGTGACCGATTCGACCGCGTCGCCGGGCCGGACCGGCCCGAGGTACGGCGTTCCCAACCCGGCTCATTCACAGTTGCAGCTCATCCTCGCCGAGAAGGAGGCCACCATTGCGCGGCTGAAGGAGCAGGTCGTCCGGAGCGAAGACAACTCCGCCCAGGTCGAGAGCCTGGCGCTCGAGGTCCCCATCGTCGAGGCCGAGCTGACGAGGCTCACGCGCGACTACGACGTCCTGAAGCAGCAATACGAGACGTTCTTGCAACGCCGCGAATCCGCCAAGATCTCTCGCGAACGGGAAGCGCGCGGCGAAAAGGTGCAGTTCCGGATCGTCGAGCCGCCGGAGGTCCCGATCGTACCGAGCGGCCCCAACCGGGCTTTGCTGCTGACGGCCGTCTTGCCGCTTGGGCTCGGGGCCGGAGCGGCGTTCGCCTTCGTGCTCGCATTCTTTAGCGATACATTCGCAGATCCGAGGCGCCTCGGCGCGGACCTCCGCCTGCCGGTCCTGGGCGCGGTCTCGATCGTGGGGCGGCCGGGGGATGCTCGGCGGCGCCTCTTCGACATGTCCGCCTTCGGGCTCGTCGCGGCGGGACTGATTCTGGTCTTCGCGTTCTTGATGACGGTGGAGAACGCCGTCGGCTGGGGGGGGGTAGCGAACGTGGCAGCGAACGCAACCTCGCCCGGCCAGGTGATCTCGGCCGTTTCCGATACGGTTTCCCTGGCGTTCTCGGCGCGGGCCCAATAGGCGCGTCCAGCGCCGACGACGAGGTGGATATCCATGGATGGTGACAAGCCAGCTGCAGACAGCACCAGCGGCGGAGGTCGTGACACGCTGGTGGAGAAGGCCGCGAAGAAGCTGGCGACCCTCGTCAGCGAGCCGGTTCCGAGCGAGCCGGACATCCCCGTCGTCACCCGCTCCTCGCCCCAACCGCCTCAGCCGGGCAATGGTGAGCGTCCGTCCGCCGCGGATGTGGCTGCCCCGCGGCGCGAGCAGCGACGCCCTGTCGATCAGCCCAAGGCGCCGGCCCGCCGCAGCCGGCAGGCGGACCTGGATTTCGCGCGCCTGGCCGAACTCGGCATCCTGACGCCGGACGGCCTCAGAACCACGACCACCGAGGAGTTCCGTCTGATCAAGCGGACGGTGCTGACCAAGCGCTGGGAGGAGGATACGAAGAACTCCAACCTGATCATGGTGACGAGCGCCGCACCCGGCGAGGGCAAGACCTTCGTCAGCATTAATCTCGCCATGAGCATCGCCAGCGAACGGGACTACCGCGTGCTGCTCGTCGATGCCGACCTGTCCCGTCCGAACGTTCCGCAAACCCTCGGCATCGAGGTGGACCGGGGGTTGATCGACGTGCTCACCGACGACTCGCTCGATCTGGCCGACGTCCTGATCCGCACGAACGTGGAGGGGCTGACGGTTCTGCCGGCGGGTCGGCATCATCGTCTGAGCACGGAACTGCTGGCCAGCCAGGGAATGGCGCGATTCGTTGGCGAGGTCGCCCGGCGCTATCCCGATCGCATCATCATCTTCGACTCGCCCCCGGTTCTGGCCACCAGCGAGGCCTCGGCCCTGGCCCAGCACGTCGGACAGGTCGTGTTCGTCGTGAAGGCTGAGCGGACGAGCCGCGCGGCGGTCAGGTCGGCCCTCGACCTCCTGGGAGATCACCCGAGCATCGGGCTGGTGCTGAACGGCGCTCGTCCGCAGCTGGGGTCGGCCCAGTTCGGCTACTACCACGCGAAGGGATATTACTCCCCGACCCATTGACGGGTCCGGCGCAGCGCTTGCACGGCCGCGCGCCGGCCGGGCGGTTACGCCTCCATGACCGCTGGCGGGCGCGCCTGCGAAGCGCCTGCCGGCTGGACGCCGTGCACCTGACGGACGAACGATTCGAACATGACCAGAGCCCAGATGCAGGCGCTGTGGTCGCGAAGGCCGGCCGCGTGCTCGTCGAGGAGCCGTTCGATGAACGCCAGATCGAAGAGGCCGCCTTCGGCCAGGCTCGGCCCGGTGAGCCGGGCGCGGACGCGTTCGCGGAGAGGCCCGCGAAACCACTGGGCAAGCGGAACTGCGAAGCCCATCTTCTCGCGGTAGAGCACGTCCTCTGGAAGGTGCGGCTCCAGGCTCCTCTTCAGGATGTGCTTGCCCTCGCGGCCGTTCAGCTTGAGCCCGGCGGGAAGGCCGGCCGACCATTCCAGGAACATGTGGTCGAGAAGCGGAACGCGCACCTCCAGCGAGTGCGCCATGCTGGCGCGGTCGACCTTGGTCAGGATGTCGCCGGGCAGATAGGTCTTGATGTCGGCGTACTGGACCCGCCCCAGATGATCATCGGCCGGGGCGCGGCGCATGACCTCTTCGACCACCTCACGGGCGTGGTAGCCCTGGAGGTCGCGGCGGAACGCCGGAGAGAAGAGTCGCCGCCGGAGATCGTCGGTCAGGATCGAGACGCTCCAGAAGTAGCCTTCGGCGCTGTCCCGTGCCAGCGCCTGCAGGGTCGATTTCGCGCGCAACGGTTTCGGTGCCCAGTCGAGCTTGGGATAGATGGTGCCCATCAGGCCGAACAGCGGTGCCCGGATCGCTCCCGGCATCAGCGCCCGCACCCGCTCCTCGTAGTGATGCCAGCGATACCGACGGTATCCGGCGAAGACCTCGTCGCCGCCGTCGCCCGAGAGCGCCACCGTGACATGGTCGCGGCCAAGGCCGCAGACGTGATAGGTGGGGATCGCCGAGCTGTCGGCGAAGGGCTCGTCGTAGAAGCCGATCAGACGATCGACGAGGTCGAAGGCGCTCGGATCGACCTCGCGGACGTTGTGCTGGGTGCGGTAGCGCGCCGACACCTTGGCGGCATACCGCGATTCGTCGAACTCCGGGTGGCCGAACGCAATCGAGCACGTCACCACCGGCTTCTCCGACGATCCGGCCATCATCGCCACGACGGCGCTCGAATCGACGCCGCCGGAGAGGAACGCGCCGAGCGGCACCTCGGCGATCAAGTGGATGCGCACGGCCTCCCTGAGATGCTCGATCAGGGCCTCGCAGACCTCCGCCTCGCTCCCAACGCCGCGCGCGCGGAACGCGACGTCCCAGTAAGGCCTGGGCTCGACCGCCGGGTCGCCACGGCGGACCGAGAGCACGTGCCCCGGCGCCAGCTTGTGGATGCCCTGGTAGATCGTCTTGGGATCGGGGATGTAGCCATAGGCGAAGTAGTCCTCGACCGCCCGCGGATCGATCCGGCGGGGTGCACCGGGGTGGAGAAGGAGCGCCTTCAGCTCCGACGCGAAGACAAAGCTGCCGTCGGCGAGCAGGGCGTAGTACAGCGGCTTGATGCCGAGGCGGTCGCGGGCCAGGAACAGGGTCCGGCGATTGGCGTCCCACAGCCCGAAGGCGAACATACCGCGGAACCGCTCGACGCAGGCCTCGCCCCACTCCTCCCAGGCGTGAACGATGACCTCCGTGTCGCAGTTCGTCCCGAAGCGGTGGCCGGCGGCGACGAGCTCCCTGGCGAGATCCTGGAAGTTGTAGATCTCGCCGTTGTAGACGACGACGACCGTGCGGTCCTCGTTGAACAGCGGCTGGTGCCCGCCGGAGAGATCGATGATCGAGAGCCGGCGGTGGCCGAGGCCGATGCCCGGCGCGGTGTAGAGACCCTGATCGTCCGGGCCGCGATGGGCCTGGCTGTCGTTCATCCGGACAAGCAGGTCCGCATCGACGGCGCCGAGGCGCCGGGTGTCGAGAATGCCGACGATGCCGCACATTCCGTCGTTCCTTTCGTTGAGCTTCCCGGCGCCGCCTCGTCAGCGCGGGGGCATTCCGCCTATCGCGCGGCCGCCGCCAGGTAGGAGCCGATCGGCCCGGCGTGGTCGAGGAAGTCCTGGAGGATGCGGGCGGCCTCCTCCGGCCGTTCGGCGTAGGTCGTCGAGAGGGCGACGACCGCGGCCGAGCCGTCGCCTTCCAGAAGCTTGGCCTTGGTCTCGAGGATCTTGGCCGTGATGCGGTCGGAGGTGAAACGCTCGTCGATCCAGTACCAGTACCAGATGAGCCGGCCTTCACCATCGGCGCGCACCTCGACGCTTCGCACCCTCTCACGTTGGCCGTCGATGATCGCCTCGCGGCGGCCGGCGCCGACGCGAAGCCAGCCGCGCCCGTCGGCAACCCGGTTCTTCTCGCTCACCGCCTCGGCGCCCTGACGCTGGTGGCGATAGTAGGCGACGTGGGTCTCGACCGTCTGCGAGCCGGCCGCGAAAGCACGCAAGACCTCGGCGTCCGCGCCGGGAAACCGCGGCTGCCATGTCGCCGCGTGCGTCGGAGCCGGGGACCAGGGCGGGCGGACCTGCAGTTCGCCGAGCTCGGGAAGCGGCGCGTCGGCCCGGCGCGCCTCCATCAGCGCGGCATAGGCGGGGGCGCTCGCGGCGAGAACCACGGCGCCTGCGGCTGCACCGGCAAACGCGGCGCGCTGCCGCGACGGTGTCGAAACCGTGCGGGCCGGCACGCTCAAAACCGCCGGCCGATCGGACGCCGGGTCGTCGCGGATCAGCATGCCGACGCCGAGAAGGCAGAGGGTGACGAAGCTCAAGAAGATCCAGCCGTAGATCAGATGGTCCACGCCGACCGCCAGCCGGTGGTCGCTGAGATAGGCGAGCATGATGATGCCGTAGGCCCGTAGCCCGTTGGCGACGATCGGAATGGCGAAGGCCAGCGCGACGAACAGCAGGCGCCGCCACGGCGACCGGAACAGGAGATGGGCGCCGAGGAAGCCGAGCGCGACGGTGCTGATCAGGAACCGCACGCCGGCGCACGCCTCGGCGACGATGAAGCTGCCGGTCGGGATATGGATCAGAAGACCGTCGATGTAGACCGGTACGCCGGTCATCCGCAAGAGCCGCACCGCGAACTCGGCGGTGACGTTCTGAAGCGGCGGGATGAGGAAGCTGCCGAACGGAACGGCGAAGAACAGGAACAGCAAGGGGAAGGCGATACGCCTGACCGCTGGCCAGCCGAGGAGGGTCAAGAGGAGGCCGTGGATCATGGCGATCAGCGCCACCTGCTGGGCGAACAGAACGCCGGACACCTCGCCGATGAGCCAGGCGAGCACGGCGAGCGCCATGGCAATCAGACCCGCGAGCGTCGGCCTCGGAGTGAGGGATGCGAGGAGCGTGCGACGGTGCCAGATGAGGTACGCGGAGACGGGGGCGATGAGGAACCCGTGGCTGTAGGTGCCGACGGACCACCACTGGTGGACCATCGAGGCGCCGGTCTGCCAGAACAGCGCCAGAAGGGCCACGAGACCCGCTGCGGCGGCGGGCAGCGCGAAGGCCCAGGGCGAGGCGACGGCGCCTTTGCCGGGTTCATCCGGGGCGGCGGCGGGCATCGGCGCCGCGACATGGAGGCAAGCCGTCGAGATCCGTCGGGCATCGTCGTCCGACGCCACGTCTCTCCGCACCTTGCGACGGACATGGGCCATTGGCATTAACCCAGGTGCCGGGCCAGCATAGGGCCGAGACGGTTGGCGACCGGCAACGGCAGGCGCTTCCAGAGCGCGATGTAGAGGCTGTACTTGGGATTCAGCGGATTGACCTCCGGTAGCTCGCGGCCGCGGACCAGCTTGTACTCGTAATACAGGGGCTCGGGCTCAAATCCCCAATGCTTTTTGAAGGCAAACGAGCCGGTGCCCCGCTTGCTGCGGCCGAAATCGAAGAGGCGGCAGCCGCGCAGGCAGGCGCGGCGCATCACCTCCCAATACATGAAATCGAAGGCGGCAACCTCGCGCGCCCGCGGCGAGCCGCCGCCCCAGTAGGGAAGCACCTCGTCACGGAAGCGATAACTCATGACGCCGGCGACCGGCCGGCCGTCATGGCCGACGGTCAGGATCTCGCAATCGTCCCCGAAGACCTTCTTGAGGGTGCGGAAGAACCGCTTCGAGAATACGGGCGTTCCGAGATTGCGGACGCTTTCGGCATAGAGCGCATAGAACCGCTCGACGTCGGCGTCCTCCGTGGCGCGAAGCCCGAGCTTGATCCCCTTGCGCACCATCGCCCGCTGCTTGCGCGGGACGGCCTCGAGGTTTCGCTCGGGGTCGGGGTCGAGCTCCTTGCGGAAGGTGGCGTAGAGCTCCGCGTCGCACGTCCAGTCGCCGTGAGAGGGCGAGCGCAGGCGATACTCGATGTGGTCGACGTTGAGCCGCTCGGCGAGGCTCACAGCGGCTTCGTCGAGGGCGCGCCGTGCCTCGTCGTCGTCGGCCGCGGGTCCGCCGTAGACACTGAACGCCTTAGAGATCAGAGCATTGCCGAACAGACGGCTGTTCACGTGAACGAGCGGCAGAACGCCGCGGATGACGCCGCCTCGTTCGGCGAACAGGAAGTGGCAGGAGTGGCCGAGGCTCTGCTCGACCACCCGCTTCCAGCCGGCTCGATGAAAGAACGTCGCCTCCCCGCAGCCGGCGACGAACGCGTCCCAGCGCGCCTCCGAGCCTTCGTCGAGGGGCCTGACCGTCAGCGGGGCGGCGACGACGTGGTTCATGTCGGAGTCGGGCCGCCGCCGAGGAACACCCGGTCCATGCGGTCCCAGCGGAAATCGCCGAGCACCTCACGCAGCTTCGGCTCCATGCGGGAGAGGTTGGTGTAGTGGCGAAAGCGGGCGCGGGCGCCGGCGCCGGCGATCCGCGGCTGGGCGGGATCGATCTCCCAGGGGTGAAAGTAGAACACGCCGGGTCGGCGATCGTGTTGGTTGATGCGGCGAAGCGCCCGCGACATCAGCGCATACGGCAGGAGCCGGAAGTAGCCGCCGCCGCCGCAGGGCAGGGTCCACGACCCCAACGCCACCGTGCTCACGGGGATCTCCCGGAAATCAGAGCCCTGACAGGGCGCGAAGGCGAACCGGGGTGCGTTCGGCATGCCGTAATGGTCGTGGCGGATGGGGTAGACGCTGGAACTGTAAAGATGGCCTTCTTCGGCCAGGACCTCGAACGCCCATGGCGTCCTCTCGCCGATCGAGAAGCTGGCCGCGCGGTATCCCTTCACCGCGGTGCCGGCCACGTCTTCGAGGAGCGCCTTGGTCCGGCGCACGTCGGCGCGGAAGGCATCGGGCGACTGCCGGTCGACGCGCGTGTGCGCAAAGCCGTGACTGGCGATCTCGTGCCCGGCTTCCCGGATGCGCCGGATCAGGCGCGGATACCTCTCGGCGATCCATCCCAGCGTGAAGAACGTCGCATGCCCGCCCAGATCGGCAAAGAGGGCCAGAACCGCGTCCGTGGTCCGCTCGATCCGGCTCGGCATGCGGTCCCAGTCCGCCGGGGAAACCTGGTTGGCGAAGGCCGAAACCTGGAAGTACTCCTCGACGTCGACGCTCATCGCATTGACCATGCCGTCGACCCTGGCCGCGATCGTGGTTGCGACCGACCGGAGACGGGCGGCCGGCTGCTCCGGCTCCGAGCGCAGGTTCACGGTCGAGACCATGGGCGTTTCGGCTTCATGTCCGGACGTGATCGCCCCTCCCGGCGAGACAGGCGCCACTGGATCAGTCGGATGTCCGGGCCTGATGCCGGGCGCGGAGATCCGTGTCGGCAAGCAAGGCGGCAACGGCTTCCGTCATTCGTCTCCCCTTTTCAACTGGTCCTCCAAGGTTGCCACGCGGTCAAGCAGCCTGTCGACTTCCGTCGGCTCGCGCGTACTCTCATCGGTGGCCTCGGCCTCAAGCGGCCTGCCGAGCGAGCCCTGGGTCAGCGCGAGGGTGAGCAGGCGCTCGAGATTCGCCAGCCGCTGGTTCACCGCATCGAGATCCGAGGCGTTCGCGGCCGGCGCCACCACCGGCTCGACGGCGCGGCGCGGCTTGGTCTCCCGGCGCACGGTCGCTGCCGCCGGCGACGGCGCCAGAGACTCCTGGCGCATGTCGATGACGACTTCGCTGACGTCCTCGCCGGTGAGCTCGTGCCTCTCCTCGAGATAGCCGTAGAGCAGGATGCGGTCGCAGAGGACGTTGATCTTGCGCGGAACGCCACCGCTCGCCTCGAAGATCTTCTCGAACGCGCCGTCGGTGAACACCGGGTCGGCGCGCCAGCCGACGCGGCGCAGACGGTGCTCGATGTAGCCCCGGGTCTCCTCGGCGTCGAGCGGTACCAGGTGGTGTGACGCGATGATCCGCTGGCGCAGCTGCTCGAGGCGGTCGCTGGCCAGAGTCTTGCGGAACTCCGGCTGGCCGACGAGGCAGATCTGCAGGATCGGCTGCTGCCCGATGCCGAAGTTGGACAGCATGCGCAGCTCCTCGAGCGAGGAGCTGGCGAGACTCTGCACCTCGTCGATGACCAGGAACGACCGCTTGTTGGCACGGTGATTGGCCAGGAGGAAGGTCTCGATCTGGTTCAACAGGGCAGCCTTCGAGGCCTTGGCATCGGTGATGCCGAACGACGAGGCGACCATCCTGAGGAGGTCGTTGGCCTGGATCTGGGTGGTGACGATCCGCGCCGTGGCGATGTTCTTGCCTTCGAGCGTGGACAGCAGATAGTCGATCAGCGTCGTCTTGCCGGCGCCGATCTCGCCGGTGATGACGATGAAGCCTTCGCCCTTGCTGAGACCGTACGACAGGTAGGCCATCGCCTTGCGGTGCGGCCGGCTGTCGAAGAAGAAGCGGAAGTCGGGCGTCAGCTGAAACGGAAAGCTCTTGAGGCCGTAGAAGTCGGTATACATCCCGAAGCACTCCGAATCCCGCTCTCCGTCCCGTGCCGCGACCGTTGGGCCGTCCCAACCGAGGGTCATGCTAGCCGGAAAACGTTACAATCATACCAAGTAGGAAGCGGCACTGCACCTTTCCATGTGGCGAGGCCTCCGCGAAAGCCCTCCGGTGGTCCCGGGCGCGGCCGTCGCGTGCCGCGATGCTTCCAAGAAGACGTTGAGAAACCATTGAAGCCTCTCGACCGGCCTCGGCTCGGCGATTGACATTCGGGCGGCGAGCGCGAAGGCTCCCGGTCAGCGACCATCGTCAAGCGGCTCAGTCCCGGCCATGAAGCGAAATGAGAGCGAGAAATCCGGCTACCGGCCGAATCAGGGCATCGCCGTCGACCTCCCCGACCTGCGTTCGCCCCTGCTGCTCGTCGTCATCGACACGGAGGAGGAGTTCGACTGGTCGAAGCCGTTGTCCCAGGGCAACCGCGGGGTCACCAGCATCGCCGGCCAGGAGCGCGCCCAGGCGATCTTCCGCAAGCACGACATCGTTCCGACCTACGTCGTCGACTACCCGGTGGCGACGACCGACCTTTCCCTGAAGGTCCTCAAGGAGTTCCTGGACGACGGAGGGTGCGCGATCGGAGCCCACCTGCACCCCTGGGTCAATCCGCCCTTCCAGGAGCAGGTCGGCGCCCGCACCTCCTATCCCGGGAACCTGCCGGCGCCGTTGGAGAGAGAGAAGCTGGCGCGGCTGACGGAGGCGATCTCCGACGGATTCGGCGTCCGGCCGACGATGTACAAGGCGGGACGCTACGGCCTCGGACCCTCGACCGCTCAGGCGCTGGAGGACCTTGGATACCGGATCGATGCCAGCGTCGTCCCGTTCACCAGCTTTGCCGACGACGGCGGCCCCGACTTCACGCACGTAGGCTTCCAGCCCTACTGGTTCGGATCCGCCGGCACGCTCCTCGAGCTCCCACTCTCCGTCGGCTTCTATGGCTGGCTGAAGAGCGCCGGTCGCGTGCTCTACCCGCGCCTTTCGTCGCCGGCGGGCATGCGGCTTCGCGCTCCCGGCGTGTTGTCCCGGTGCCGTGCCCTCGAGCGCATCCGGCTGACGCCCGAAGGCGCCGACCACGCCGCCCACCGGCGGCTCACCGAGAGCCTGCTCGCGGAGGGATGTCGTGTCTTCTCCTTCACCTATCACAGCCCGTCGTTGGTCCCCGGCCACACCCCCTATGTCCGCGATGACCGGGATCTGTCACGGTTTCTGGCGACCATGGACCGCTACTTCGACTACTTCATCGGCGAGCTCGGCGGCCGACCGGCAACGCCTTCGGAGGTGTACGCGTTGGCCGCCGGCCGGTCGCGCATGAACAAATCGTAATGTTCCAGTAACGGCGGCGTAAGGTCGGGTCCGCCATCATCGCGGGCAGTTGGACGTTACCCCAGGGAGTTCCTCTCGTGCCCGCAGCCCTCCTACCTTCCAGCCGTCGGCGGCCGTCGCCTGCCCGCATGGCGGTCGCCATCTCCGTGATCGGGAGCGCGCTGGCGCTCGTTCCCCTCGCAGCCCTCCAACCGGCAAACGCACGTTCGGGTCCGGAAGGGTTCGCCTCGTTGATCGAGGAGGTGAGCCCGGCCGTGGTCAAGATCACCGCGACGCGGGTCTCGGCACCGGCCGGCGGTGGGCGCACCGAGGCGCCGATCCCCGAGCGCTTCCGCGACGGCCCGCTCAAGGAGTTCATGGAGCGGTTCTTCAAGGACATGCCGGGTGGTGCGATCCCGCAGCCGGACGGCCTCGGGTCCGGCTTCATCGTCGACGACGCCGGCACCGTCGTCACCAACCATCATGTCGTCGCCGGCGCCCGCGATATCAGGGTGACGCTGAAGGACGGCCGCGACCTTGCCGCTGAGCTGATCGGCACCGACGACAAGTCCGATCTCGCCGTTCTCAGGATCCGCTCCGACGAGTCCCTGCCGGCGGTCCGCTGGGGCGATTCGGACCGGATGCGCGTCGGCGACTGGGTGGTGGCGGTGGGCAGCCCGTTCGGCTTCTCGGGAACGGCGACCGCGGGGATCGTCTCGGCCCGCGGCCGCGATCTCGGCGCCGGCCCCTACGACGACTTCATCCAGATCGACGCGCCGATCAACCGCGGCAACTCGGGCGGCCCGCTGTTCAATCAGAGCGGCGAGGTGATCGGCGTCAACACCGCGATCTTCAGCCCGTCCGGCGGCAACGTCGGCATCGGCTTCGCCATCCCCTCGAGGATCGCCGAGGAGGTGGTGGCGAACCTGCGTGACAAGGGTGCAGTCGACCGCGGCTGGCTCGGCGTCGTCATCCAGCCGGTGACGACCGAGATCGCCGAAAGCCTGGATCTCGCAAACGCGCGGGGCGTCCTCGTAACCCGGGTTGCCCCGGCGAGCCCGGCGGAGAAGGCCGGTCTCAGGCAGGGCGACGTCGTTCTCGCCTTCGACGGCAAGGGTATCCGCGGCGTCCGGGACCTGACGCGGGCGGTCGCCGGGGCCGGCATCGGCGAGACCAAGGCGATCGAGGTCTGGCGCGGTGCGGCACGGCTCACGCTCGCAGCCGAGATCGGCCAGATGACCGACCAAGAGGTCGCCGCCGCCGTCGAGCGCAAGGACGGGCTGGAGGTCGACGCTCTCGGCCTCACGCTGGCCGCCATCGACGAGCGGACCCGCGCCCGGTTCGGCCTCGCCGCCCAGGCCGGGGGCGTGGTGATCGCCCGCATCGACGAAGGCAAGGACGCCGCCCGCAAGGGACTTCGGCCCGGCGACGTGATCACCTCGATCGACCAGAGCGCCGTGAAAGCGCCGGCGGATGTCGAGAAGGCGATCGAGGACGCGCGATCCGCCGACCGCAAGGCCATCCTCCTCCTCGTCGAACGCCAGGGCCAGCCCCTCTTCGTGGCGCTCAAGCTGGCCGACGCATGAACGACCTCCACCCCCCTGCCGGCCGGCCTTGATGTGGTTGCCGCACCCTCAAGGCCCCTCTGAAAGGAGGACGTCCGGCCCCCGTTCCCGCCCCCCCGGGAACGGGGCTTTTTTTCGCGTACGTTTTCCCCTGGCTCGAACGCTTGTATGGTCACGGCATGCGGGTTCTGATCATCGAGGACGACCGGCAGACGGCCAAGTTCCTGCGCAAAGGGCTGGCCGAGAGCGGACACGTCGCCGACCACGCCGCAACCGGTTCGGAGGGTCTGGAGATGGCGTTGTCCGGCAGCTACGACGCCCTCATCGTCGATCGCATGCTGCCCGGTCTCGACGGGCTGACGCTGATCCAGGAGCTCAGGCGCCAGGACATCGCGACGCCGGTGCTGATCCTGAGCGCGCTCGGCAAGGTGGACGATCGCGTGCGCGGGCTCAAGGCCGGCGGCGACGATTATCTCGTCAAGCCGTATGCGTTTTCCGAGCTGCTCGCCCGTCTGGAAGCGCTGGCGCGGCGAGCCGGCAGCAAGGAGACGGTGGCCACCAGCCTGCGCGTCGCCGATCTGGAGCTCGATCTCCTGTCCAGGACGGTCCGCCGCAGCGGCCGGCCCATCGAGCTGCAACCGCGGGAGTTCAAGCTGCTCGAGTACCTGATGCGCCACGCCGGGCAGGTCATCACCCGCACCATGCTGCTGGAGAACGTCTGGGACTACCATTTCGATCCACAGACCAACGTCATCGACGTCCACGTCAGCCGCCTCCGCGCCAAGATCGACAAGGACTTCCGGCAACCGCTGCTGCACACCGTGCGTGGCGCCGGGTATTCGCTCCGTGCGCCTCGCTAATGTCGTTCGTACCTCGGCGTTCCGCCTGACGCTTCTGTACACGGCGCTGTTCTCGGCGTCGGCGATGGCCTTGCTGGCGTTCATCTACTGGTCGACGGTGGCGGTGATCGAGCGGCAGACGCTGGACACCATCGAGGCGGAGATCCGCGGCCTCGCCGAGCAGTACCGGCAGCAGGGCCTGCTCCGGCTGACCGAGGTCGTGCGCGAGCGGTCGGGCCCCGGCAGCGACAGCGACAGCGTCTATCTGCTCACCGATCCCCGCCTCAGGCCGCTTGCCGGCAACCTCGGCGTCTGGCCGCGGGAGGCGAGAGATGAAGGCGAGTGGATCGAGCTCAGCCTGAACAAGCGCGAGGACGGGGTCTACGTGCCGCATCGGGTTCGCGCCCGGACCTTCGTACTGGCCGGCGGCTACCGTCTGCTCGTTGGTCGCGACATGCACGAGAAGAGCCGCTTCCGGGCCACGGTGATCACGGCGCTCGGCTGGTCGCTGGCGGCGACCGTCGGTCTTGGGCTGGTCGGCGGCGCCTTCATCAGCCGCCGCATGCTGGCGCGAGTCGACCGGGTGACGCAGACGGCGAGCCGGATCATGAACGGCGATCTCGGCCGACGGATCGAGCGCGGCGGCTCGGGCGACGAGTTCGACCGTCTCGCCGACAGCCTGAACGCGATGTTCGAGCGCATCGAGCGGCTGATGACCGGCATGCGCCTCGCCACCGACTCGATTGCCCATGACCTGCGGGGGCCCTTGACGCGGCTCAAGGGCCGCATCGAGCTGGCGCTGCGCCGCCCGCCTGAGACGAACCAGGACCGCGAGGCTCTGGAGGACTCGCTGGCCCAGACCGATGCGGCGCTGGCCGTGTTCGACAGCCTGCTGAAGATCGCCGTCGCCGAGGCGGGCGTCGATGCCGCCGACCTCAAGCCGGTCGATCTCGCCCACCTCGTCGGTGATGCCGTGGATCTCTACGAGCCGGTCGCCGAGGAGAAGGGGACCGCCGTCGATGCCCAGATCGAGGCCGGCGTCGTTGTCCGTGCCCAGGCCGAGCTGCTGGCGCAGGCGGTGGCCAACGTCCTCGACAACGCCGTCCGGCACACGCCCGCAGGCGGTCGCATCGCGGTCGGGGTGCGCTCGGAGGGCGACTGGGCCGTGCTCATCGTCGCCGACACCGGCCCGGGCATCCCCGAGGCCGACCGGGCCCGCGCGCTCGAGCGCTTCGTCCGCCTCGATTCGAGCCGCAGCGGCCCCGGCGCCGGGCTGGGCCTGAGCCTTGTCGCCGCCGTCGCCAGGCTGCACGGCGCCGAACTCCACCTCGACGACAACCAGCCGGGTCTCCGCGTCAGGCTTTCGTTTCCGCGCCTCGCGGGCGTTGGACGCGACGCTCCCGTTTCCGGCGCACTCGGCGCGATCACAGCGGATCCCAGGTGAGCGTGAGCGCGTCGTTGTTCCATCGTCTGGGATCGCGCATCGGACTGGAGACGCGAGCGAAGTTGGTGATGAACGGCGCTGCCGTCAGCGCGTCGCTGTCGATGCGGAGGGTGAGGTCCAAGGTCCGCCGCTCGCCGGCTGCGAGGGTGCCGAGATCGCAGACCAGCATGTTGTCGTCAGGGTGGTAGACGGCGCACGCGGCGGGCCTGCGGACGATGCGGGTGTGCGCGCTCGAGAGCGGCAGGGCGTCGGTCAGCCGCACGTCGACGGCCGGATCGGGACCGAGATTGCGGACCGTGAGCCGGTAGACCAGCCGGGCCTCCGGGATCATCCGCTGCTTCGTCACCAGCCTCGCCTTCAGCGTCAGGTCGGCGCCGCTGCCGTCCGCCGGCGCGACGATGCTGAACACGTGCGCCGACCGATTATTGGTGGGGTCGGGATCGGTCGTGGCGCTCTCCGCAATGGCCAGGCCTTCGGCCGTCAACGGCGCGCCACCGACGAGGGTGTAGCCGATGGTGGCGCCCTCGCCGGCCTCGAGATCGCCGAGCTTGCAGGCGACGGTGAGGGTGTCAGCCGCGACGAGGCCACACGATCCCCGGCTGGTTTCCAGGTCATCGAGCCGAAAGCGGGGACCCGGGTCGCCGGCGAGGCGATCGGTCACGCGGACGTCCGCGGCGGCGAGAGGGCCGAGATTGTCGACCGCGATCGTGCAGCGGGCGCGTTCGCCGGGGATCACCTCGCGCTCCGGCACGCACGTTCGGGCGAGCCTGAGATCGGCGACGTCGGCCGGCCGCGACCGGGCCTCGAAGGCGCCGATGTCGACGCCGTTGCCGTCGTCCCGGAAGAAGCCGCGCTGGTCGAGGGCGACCCGGCCGGGGTTGCTGCCCCTGTCGATGGCCGGGCTGCCGATAAGGAGGGCATGGGTCGCCGTCGGGCCGCCGTTGTCCTTCAACGGGCCGAGGATCGGGTTGAGACCGACGATATTGCTGCGGACGCCGTTGGCGAGCCCGTGGCCGGCCGCGTTCTGGACGAGGCTGTGGGCGGCATCGACGCCCGCGCGGCCGGAGAGGTCGGCGTCCACCGGCGCGCGGTTGCCGGCGACGAGGGTGCTGGCCAGGGTCAAGGGACCGCCGGACTCGATGCCGCCCCCTCGCTCTCCGGCGCTGTTGCCGAAGATCGTGCTGTTCCAGGCCTCGACCGCGCCGCCGGCGCTGCCGACGCCGCCGCCGGACAATGACGCCCGGTTGCCGCTGAGCGTCGAGCTGCGGAGGTAAAGGGCGGCCTCGCCGTCGGTGTGGATGCCGCCGCCCGCCGATCCGGCTTGGTTGCCGCTGACCGTGCTGGCGACGAGGGTGAGCACGCCGTCGCCGGCGTTGCGGATGCCGCCGCCGTGGCGCTCGGCGGCGTTGGCGGTGATGGTCGTGTTGGCGAGGGTGAGGGTGCCGCCGTTGAAGATCCCGCCGCCGTCGGCGTTGCGGCCGTGGCCCGCATATCCGCCGGTGATGACGACGCCCTCGACCCGCACCTCGGCGCCTTCGCCGACGATGAGGACGGTGAACGTGTCGTCGCCGGCGATGGTCAGCGGCTCCGGCCGCGGCCCGACGATGGCGAGGTCGTCGGCGACGACCAGCGGGCCGTCGTCGAGCCGGATGGTCGCTCCGGAGAGCAGGGGATCGAAGCGGATGACGTCCGCCCCCGGCCTCGCGTTGGCGTCGAGGATGGCCTGGCGCAGGCTTCCGGGACCACCGTCGAGAGCGGTACCGACCAGGAACTCGTCGGCCTCGGCCGCCGGCGCCATGAGGCCGATCAGCGCCGCCGTCGCCGCCCGCGAGGCGGCGGGGCGGCCACAACTCCACGTCGTCATGGCGTCACCTCCGGATCGTGCCGCGGCAGCCCGCGCCACGGCCGCGGTCTCGGCTTGGGCAGGCGCGCTCGGCTCGTTCGGCGGCGGGGGGAGGGAGGAGCGCGCGTCCGGTCGCGCAGGGGGTCCATGCACCCCGTTAATACGCTCTTAAGATTAACGATCGCTTAAGCGCCCGGCGCCGCAGGGCCGGGCCGGTCGTTCGGGGAAGGCCGCAGGCTTCGGCGGAAGGTGGTAGCGGAGGAGGGACTCGAACCCCCGACACGCGGATTATGATTCCGCTGCTCTAACCAACTGAGCTACTCCGCCGCCCGCGCCTCCGGCCTCGAATATGGCGAAAGGCCGGGGGGTGTCAAGGCCGGGTCCCGGCGGCGGCCGGCCGCTCGAGGCGGACCGCGGCCGCGCGCACGGCGTCGGCGACCTGGCCGGGGGTGAGCGCCTCGGCAAGGCGGCCGCGCACGTCCGGGTCGACGGAGAGGCCGCGGCCGGCGGCGACCTCGAGCCACATCAGCGCCTGGGCCGGATCGGCGTCGATCCCCTCGCCCCGGGCGTAGAGGCCGCCCAGCGCCAGCGCCGCGGCGGCGACGCCGGCCTCGGCGGCCGCGCGGAACAACGAGGCCGCACTCGCCGGATCGCGGCCGACGCCCTGGCCCTGCAGGTGGAGAAGGGCGAGATTGTGCTGAGCTACCGCCGAGCCGGCGTCGGCGGCGAGGCCGTACCAGCGCGCCGCCTCGGCAACGTCGCGGGCGACGCCCAACCCCTGGTGCAGCACCGCCGCGAGCCTCAGCTGCGCCGCACCATGGCCTTGCTCGGCGGCGCGCCGGTACCACAAGAGGGCGCGGGCGGGATCGGCGGGACGGCCGATGCCGCGTTCGTGCATCAGGCCGAGATAGTGCTGCGCCGGCGCGTGGCCGGCGGCGGCGGCCGTCTCGTACCAGGCCATCGCCTCGCCATAGGTCTCGGGAACGGCGGGCTCGGCGGCGGCGGCCGGGCCGAGGCCCGCCGGCAGGGCGAGGGCGATCCCCGCCCCCCACAGGATCGCACGCATCCTCCAGCCGGCTTCCCTCATTGTGGCCAAGGCTTAACCCAAACGGCGCAATCGCCGACATCCCATATCGCCTCGGTTGCAGCGTTGCAAAGACAATCGGAGCCGGCCGCCGCCGGCAGCGGCTGCGCCGTCAGCCGCGGCCCGCGCCGGCGGTCGAGGTCGGGGACTCGGTGCCGCGGACGGCGTCCGGCGAGGGTCCGGAATGGCCGATCAGGCGGCGGCGGTCCCGCGGATAGGGGAGGGCGTAGCAGTCGGCATCGGCGAGGCTCCGGTAACAGTAGAGCGGCGGGTCGACGAAGGCCGCCTCGGGCGGCGGCGCGCAGGCCGTGGCCGCGACGAGGACGAACAGGGCGATCGTCCGCATCCGCCGCCCCCGCTCAGGCCTGGACGTCGATCACCGTCCGGCCGCGGATCCGGCCCTCGAGGATCGGGCCGGCGAGGCCGGGGACGTCGGCGAGCGGCACCACCCGGGTCATCTTCGCGAGCTTCTCCTTGTCGAGGTCGCGGGCGAGCCTGGACCAGGCGAGCAGCCGCCGCTCCATCGGACAGGTCTGGGAATCGACGCCGACGAGGGCGATGCCGCGCAACAGGAAAGGGATCACCGTGGTCTTGAGCTCGATGCCGCCGGCGTTGCCGACCGAGGCGCAGCAGCCGCCGAGGTGGAGATGGGCGAGCAGGCTGCCGAGGATGGCGCCGCCGACGTTGTCGATCGCCCCCGACCAGCGCTGCGGCCCGAGCGGTCCCTTGGGCGGCGTGGCGAGCTCGTTGCGGCCGACGATCGAGGCGGCGCCGAGGTCCCTGAGGTAGCCCTCGAGATCGGCCCTCCCGGTCGCCGCCGCCACCCGGTAGCCGAGGCCGGCGAGCAGCGCGACGGCGACGCTGCCGACGCCGCCGCCGGCGCCGGTGACCAGCACCTCGCCGGGGCTCTCGGGTTCGAGGCCGTGCGCCTCGAGGATCATGACGGCCAGCATCGCCGTCAGCCCGGCGGTGCCGAGCGCCATCGCCTCCTTCATCGTCATCCCCGGCGGTAGCGGCACCAGCCACTCCGACCTGACCCGCGCCCGGGTGGCGTAGCCTCCCCAGTGGATCTCGCCGACCCGCCAGCCGGTGAGGATCACCCCGTCGCCGGGCTTGAAGCGGGGGGAGTCCGAGGACAGGACGACGCCGGCGAAGTCGACGCCGGGGACGTGGGGATAGCTGCGCACCAGCTTGCCGAGGCCGCGGAGGATCATGCCGTCCTTGTAGTTGAGGTCGGAGTAGCGGACGTCGACGACGACGTCGCCCTCGGGCAGCGCCGCGTCGTCGAGGGTCCTGATCGCCGACGTAACCTTGCCCCCGCTCTCCTCGAGGACGAGGGCCCTGAACCGGCTCTGAGACGTCATGATCGCGCTCTCCCCCCTTTCCAGGCCTTCAGGTGCATGGTGGTGCCGGCGGCGACCGCCGGGTCCAGGCATTGTCGCCGCGCCCGGGTCCGCGGTCAATGCGCGCGGTCGGACCCGAGGCGCCGGGGCATGGACCCGGCGGCCGGCGAGCGTCGCGACAAAATGCGGCAAAATGCGACATTTTGCGACAAAATGCGACAAAATGCGACATTTTGCGACGCTT
>CAYQSU010000009.1:0-2485 GCA_964420325.1 uncultured Rhodospirillaceae bacterium
TGGCCGACGGTCTCGCCCGCGCCCAGGCGGCGGTGCTGATGGGCTGCGATGCGGCCGGGGTGGCGGGCGCCCTCGCGCCGCTGCCGGTGCTGAGGGCCGGGCTGGTGCCGGCCGGCGCCGCCCCGGACCTCCGCGGCCGGCGGGTCGTGGCGTTCGCCGGCATCGCCGATCCCGAGCGGTTCTTCGAGACCCTCGCCGGCCTCGGCTGCGAGATCGTGGCGACGCGGGCCTTTCCCGACCATCACCGCTTCCGCGCCGGCGACCTCGCCGCCATCCTCGACGCGGCGGACCGCCACCGGGCGCTGGCGGTGACGACGGAGAAGGACCGGGTGCGCCTGCCGGCCGCGGTGCGGGACCGCGTCGAGACGCTGCCGGTCTCGGTCGCCTGGGACGACGAGGCGGCGCTGGATCGTCTCCTCGAAGGGGTCGTCGGCCGTGCCGGTTAGGGGCGGTCCGTGCCGGCTCCGCGCCCTCCGCCACCGCCTCGAGGCGACGGCGGCGCGCTGGCTCTTTCTCCTCGTCCGCGCGCTGCCGCTGGACACCGCGTCCGCTGTCGGCGGCTGGCTCGGCCGGACGCTCGGCCCCAGGCTCAGGCGCAGCGCCGTCGCCCGCGACAACCTCGCCCGCGCCTTCCCCGGCAAGGCGCCCGCCGAGATCGAAGCCATCGTCCGCGGCATGTGGGACAACCTCGGGCGGACCTTCTTCGAGTTCCCCCACCTCGACCGCTTCCGCTTCTTCGACGGCGACGGCCGCTGCGAGGTCGTCGGCGTCGAGCACTTCGACGCCCTGCGCGACGACGGCCGCGAGGGCATCCTGTTCTCCGGTCACTTCGCCAACTGGGAGCTGATGGGCCTGTCGGCGGCGGCGCGCGGCGCGCCCGTCAACCTGGTGTTCCGGGCGCCCAACAACCCGCTCATGGGCTGGCTCTACGAGCGCCGCCGCTCGGGGCCTGCGGAGATGGTGCCGAAGGGGGCCGAGGGCGCCAAGACGGCCCTGAGGCTCTTGAAGGGGGGGGCGCACCTGGGCCTGCTGGTCGACCAGAAGATGAACGACGGCATCGCCGTACCGTTCTTCGGCCGGCCGGCGATGACGGCGCCGGCGCTCGCCCAGCTCGCCCTCCGCTTCTCGTGTCCGGTGCTGCCGGCCCGGATCGAGCGCCTCGGCGGCGCCCGGTTCCGCATCACGGTGCTGCCGCCGATGCGCTTCGAGCGCACCGGCGACCGCGGGGCCGACGAGCTGGCGGCGATGACGCGGGTCAACGCGCTTCTCGAGGCCTGGATCCGCGAGCGCCCCGAGCAGTGGCTGTGGCTGCACCGCCGCTGGCCGGACCCGGCCTGAGCCCGCCGCATTGACTGTCGCGACCCTCCGCCAGTTCCGCTAGAGTGCCGGCGAGGACCAGGTGCCGAGGGCGACCGCCGTGGCTGCGGTCGCGTCCCCGGCGCCGCACGAGGAAGGGAGCGACTGCCATTCCGAGCGCCGAGCCGCCGGCCCCGGTCGGGCTGATCATGGGCAGCCAGTCGGACTGGGAGACGATGCGCCACGCCGCCGACACCCTGGATCGGCTGGGCGTCGCCTACGAGGCCCGCATCGTCTCCGCCCACCGCACGCCGGAGCGGCTGTTCCGGTACGCGCGCGAGGCCGAGGAGCGGGGCCTCAAGGTGATCATCGCCGGCGCCGGCGGCGCCGCCCACCTGCCCGGCATGACCGCGGCGCTGACCATCCTGCCGGTGCTCGGGGTGCCGATCGAGAGCGCCGCACTCGGCGGGCGGGACAGCCTCTTGTCGATCGTGCAGATGCCGGCGGGCGTCCCGGTCGGAACGCTCGCCATCGGCCGCGCCGGCGCGGTCAATGCGGCGCTGCTCGCCGCCCAGGTGCTGGCCATCGGCGATGCGGCTCTCGCCGAGCGCCTGCGGTCGTGGCGACACGAGCAGACCCGCGCGGTCGCCGACCGCCCCGTCTCGACGTGACGGCGAAGGGCCTTCGCGGGCCGCTTCCTCCCGGGGGCACCATCGGCATCCTGGGCGGGGGCCAACTCGGGCGGATGCTGGCGCTGGCCGCCGCCCGCCTCGGCTTCCGCTGTCACGTCTACTGCCCGGACGACGATCGGCCGGCGTCCCTCGTCGCCGCCGACACCACGGTGGCGCCTTACGAGGATGCGGCCCGTTTGAGGCGCTTCGCCGCGGCCGTCGACGTGGTGACCTACGAGTTCGAGAACGTCCCGGGAGCGGCGGTCGCGGCGCTCGAGCGCGTGGTGCCGGTCCGTCCCTCCGCGCAGGCGCTCGTCGTCGCCCAGGACCGGCTCGAGGAGAAGCGCTTCCTCGAGGGCGTTGGCGCCCGCACCGCCCCGTTCGCGCCGGTGGACGACCTCGCCGGCATCGACGAGGCCGTGGCCTCGATCGGTCTGCCGGCGGTGCTCAAGACCCGCCGCTTCGGCTACGACGGCAAGGGGCAGGCGCTGCTGCGCCGCCGCGAGGACGCAGGCCCC
>CAYQSU010000009.1:2495-69676 GCA_964420325.1 uncultured Rhodospirillaceae bacterium
CGGCGATCGGCGGGGTGCCCGCAATCGTCGAATCCTTCGTCGCCTTCGACTGCGAGCTCTCGGTCATCGTCGCGCGATCGGAAGGGGGCGAGACCGCCTGCTACGACGTGGTGCGGAACGTCCACGAACGGCACGTCCTGGCGCGGAGCATCGTCCCCGCCGGTATTGCCGATGCGGTGGCGGCCGAGGCCCAGCGGCTCGCCGGCAACGTCGTGACCGCGCTCGACTATGTCGGGGTGATGGGCGTCGAGATGTTTCTCGACCTGCGCTCCGGCCCCTCGCTGTTCGTCAACGAGATCGCGCCCCGCGTCCACAACTCGGGTCACTGGACGCTCGACGCCTGCTTCGCGAGCCAGTTCGAGCAGCACGTCCGGGCGATCTGCGGCTGGCCGCTGGCATCGCCGGCGCGCCACTCCGACGCGGTCATGGAGAACCTTCTCGGCGACGCGGTCGATCGCTGGCGGGAGCTGAGCGGCGAGCCGCATGCGGCGCTGCACATCTATGACAAGCGGGAGGCGAGGCCGGGGCGCAAGATGGGGCACGTGACCCGGCTGTTCCCGCTCGGCGGCAATCCCCTGTCCCGGATGCGCGGGCCTTCGACGACGGCGGCCGAAGCCGGCGGCGGGGCCGTGCGGCCCTAGCCCTTGGCGACGCGGAGGAGGTAGGCAGCGATGATGGCGGAGGTCATCTTCGGCGGCTTCGGCGGCCGCCCCGCCAGCGCCTGCTGCAGCAGCACCTGGTTCTCGACATTGATGAGGTTGACCTTGAAGAGGCCGTCCGCACCCTTGACCTGGGGGTAGTACCTGGGATCGATCCGCTTCTCCTTGCGGGCCAGCCGCGCCAGCGCATCCGTTTCCTGCACCTCGCCGGCCTCCTCGTGCGCGACCAGCGTCCAGTCGCTGCGGCCGGCGTGCCGGCGCTGATTCAAGGCTGCGACGGCAGCCTCGGCCGGGTCCGTGGTGACGCCCACCAGGTAGACGTGGCGGGTGAGGCCGACATCGGCACTCCACGTCTGCAGGGTCTTGCTCAGAGCGACATAGAGCGTCGCCATCGTCGCCACTCCTCCTTGACGGCGGTTGCCTTCGGCCGATCGCCCATTATGTGCGGCCATCGTTCAGCGATCCACGAGTTCCGACGGGCTCATCCGGGCGACGGCAGGAGCTCGGCGACCAGGGCATCGATGCGCTGGGCGACCCCCGAGTCGTAAAGGGCCTTGCGGATCCGCCGACGGGCCTCGACGAAGTAGATGCCATCCGGCAGCGAGTGCGCACCGGCGATGCGCTCCGCTTCGAGGGCGGCTCGCATCAGCTCGACGTGCAGCGGGATGCGGGAATCGAAGCGGGGCACCGGCAGCTCGAACACGAGCTTGTCGACGTCGCGCGCACCGAAGCGGCCCCGCGACTGCAGCGACGCGATGCGCAGCCGCACCGTTTCGCTGTTGAGGACACCGGTGATGAAGAGGGCTTCCGAATGGCGCCGGAAGGCCGCCCAGTAGAGCTTGTGGTCGATGATCGCCTGCTTGTTCTCGACGATCGCCGCCGCCAGCATGATGCCGGACTTGGCGTAGACGACGCGAACGGGCGCCGGCGGCATCTGCTTCCTCAGCGCATCGAGGAAGTCCCAACGCTCCTCGAGGGTGATGTTGGCGCGGGCGTGCTCGTTCCACAGCCGTTCGGCCTCCTCGAGCCAGCGGGAGAGCCCGGCATAGCCCCTCTCGCGCGCCGCAGCCGCGTCGAGGATGCGATCGGACCCCTCCTCCACCGGAACGACCGCGAGCGCCGTGCGCAGGATGCGATATGGCACCACGGACTCGCCAAGGCAGAGCGGCCTCAGGAACTGGGCCTCGACGGCGTGGCGCAGCGGCGGAAGGGTGCTCCAGGGCCGCTTCTCGAGCCGGCTCGCGCGGCTTTCGACCAGCGGCATCGCCTGGCTGCCGCCGAGACGGCCGGTCTCCACCTTCTCGACCATCGCGAGCCGCCTCGGCACCATGGTCGCGCCCTGGCGAAAGGCTCGGCGATAGGGCGAGGTGCCGGCAAGCACGGCGGTGCCCGGCCACGGCGCCGGCCTGCACTCGAGGGCGCGGTCCGCCTCCTCCGCCGACGCGTCTCGCCGCGGCAGACGGCCGGTGCAGGTCGTGATCTCACGCGGAAGCCTGCCCGGATCGCCGCGGCGCGCGAACATCACCGAAGACGGTACCGGGAACAGCGGCTGCACCGTCTCGTCGAACGCCCAGGCCTCGGTGAACGCCACCGAGGCGGCGCCGTACCGGCCGCCGCGCAGCCCGGCGAACTGGACCCGGTTGAGCGCTCCGTATGGCATCACGAAGGCGATGGCGCCGCCCTCCTTCAGGTAGAGCTCGACGCTGCGGGCGAAGAAGTACGTGGACAGGTCCTGGTGGGTGGCAAGCCGCCCGCCGGCCCAAAGGCCGCGGCGACGGCATTCCTCCCTGAACTTCTGCTGCAGGTGCGGAACCATGTAGCGATATGAAAGCCACGGCGGATTGCCGACGATCACGTCGACACGCTGCGGCGCCGACGACAGCCACAAGGGGCGCGACAGGTTGCGCGCGACGTAGCCCCAGATGTGATTGCGTCCCGCCTGCCGCAGGTCGCGGAGATGCACGTAGGTTCCGGCCAGGATCTCGAGATCGTCCTCGCTGCCGATGCCTTCCCGCTGAAACCAGGCGCGGAACGCCTCGGGGCTGGCGTTCTGGCCGCTGAGCTCCAGCATCCGGCCGACGGCGTCGTCGAAGCGGGCGGGATCGTCCACCAGCGCCTCCGGAAAGTGCAGCTCCGGCCCGTCGGGCACGCTGATCACCACGTCCAGATGAGCGAACATCTGCCGCGTGTTCCATTGCAGGGAATCGCCGAGGTAGACCGGAAGCGCGATGGCCTCGGTCCGGTTCCTCAGCCGTTCGTCGCCGATTGCAAGAAGATAGGTGACGCGGGCGACGAGCACCGCGACCGGGTGAACGTCGATGCCGATCACATGTTCCAGACACCGCCTGATGGCCTCCGCCGGGCTCAGCCGCGCCTCGTCGGCGGCATCGAGGAACCGGCGCACGGCGTGGAACAGAAAGGTCCCCGAGCCACAGGCCGGGTCGAGCACGCGCATCTCCAACGGATCGGTGACGGCGCGCTCGCAGATGCGTGCGGCCAGCCAGTCGGGCGTGTAGTACTCGCCGAGGTCATGCCGTTGCTCGGGATCGATCAGCGATTCGTAGAGCCCCTTCAGCACGTCGTGCTCGACGTCCTCCAGGCGGAAGCGGGCGACCTGGCGCGACGTCCGTGCCACGAGGTCGGACCCGGCCGCGGCATGCAGCACCCAGTCGAAGAAGTCCGACTCGACGGCACCGGCGATGCCCGCCTCCTGGAACGCCCGCCCGGAGAGCAGCGCATCCGGCTCCGGCAGGGGGATCCCAAGGGCCCGCGTCGCCATCGTCTTGGCGACGATCGTGAGGTAGGTGTGCTGCAGGAACAGCTGGTCGGCATCGACGGCGGTGCCGTAGACGATCTCCAGGAAGTCGGCCCACAGCTCCCGCTTGAGCTTGACCTCCGGCCGCTCCCTGACCTCGTTCCACAGCGCCGACAGGCCGGCCAGCGCCCGCCGGCAGGCGAGACTCTCGCGCCCGAGCTCGATGCGCACGACATCGGGTTCGGGCACGAGATCGGGCTGCAGGGAGACCGCGGCGTCGAGCCAGAGCAGCAGGCCCGCGGGATCGTCGGCGGACGTCCGGTAGCCGGGGAGGCCCACCAGCTTGCCGTTCTCGATCTCGTAGGGAACGAACTCGGCACCGTCGGTGGCGATGCCGATGAAATGCTCGCCGGTCTCCTGCTCCCGCTCGGGCAGATACCGGCCGAGCTCTTCCTCCGCAGCCTTCTGCTCGCGCCTCAGGTCGCGCTTGAACTCGAAGACCGTCTGCCCGAGAAGCGCATCGAGGCGTCCGCGCACCTCCGGCATGCTGCGTTCGAAATGGATGTCCGTGCTGCTGGCGCCGAGCCCGTAGACGAGGATCTCGAACATCAAGGCCCGGATTTTCTCGTGGCCCGGACGGCTTGCCAGCTCGACGACGATCTCCGTCAGGCGCCGGGCCGAAAGCGGCATGGCGAGGGTCCCTCTACCGCTGCATTCATCGTTGCTGAGCTACCCTGACGCACAGAACCGTCGCTGGACAACAACCGAGGACCGCTCCCTACAAATAACGGGAGAACCAGATATGCGAATTGTCCAATCACAAACCAAAGGATGGATCAGACTTGCTGTGCGTGTTTTGTCCTGTTGTCTTGAGACATCTGCTCGCGACGGTCGGCGTTGCGTGACTTTTCCTGCAACGACCGCACGGCGCGCGGCCCGACACGCCGCCTGAGCCCAACCTTGTCGCATACGACAGGATTATGACGCCAGACCGCCGCCGGCGGTTCCTGTGGATAGGCTGTGGACTCTTCACATTTGGTTGTGGAAACCCGGCGGAGCGCTCTCTTTCCGCTCAGCGGACGGTGCCGGTCGGCGGCCGCGGCCCGCGACGGCAGTGGCCGGCAGACGGTCTTCAGAACGTTCCGCTGACGCCGACGGTGACGACGTTCTCGGTGAACTCGAAGGCGTCCTCGGAGGACGCCCGGTTCTGGAAGCCGTAGCTCACGAACGCGTTGATGGTCCTGTAGAGGCTGTGGGTGAGCGACGCCCGCGCCTCGACGGTGTCGTCGGTTCTGGTGCTGAGATCGTTGTGCCTGTACCCGAGGACGACGTTCGCGCCGGTCTTGAGCGTGAGTTGCCGGCTCCACGTGCCGAAGATGTCGAACCGGGTCTGCTCGTCGCCCCTGTCCTCCGGCTCCTCGCTGAAGATGCGGCCGTTGAGCCCGAACACGTCGCGGCCCTGTATCGTGTTGAAGCCGAAGACGAAGGTCCGGTTGAAGCTCGTGTCGGTGTCGACCGTCCCCGGGAACCCCGGGTTGAAGGCGGCACCGGTCCGGGTGTCCCTGAACTCGCCGGTGATCGGGTCGATCTGCAGGAACGAGGTGTTGCCGACGATCGTCTCCGCCGCATTGGTCAGCCCTTCGACATAGCTTGCGAAGACCCGGGTCTTTGGCGAAATGTCATACTGGAAGTTGAAGAACAGGTTGAAGCGATCGTCGCGCTGGCCGACGGTGGCGGTCATCGTCAGGTTCGGGCTCGGAACCCATCGCGCGCCCACAGCATAGACGGGAGCGCTGATCTCGTTGTCCGGGTTGCCGTCGTCGAAGTACTGCCAGCCGCCGCCGGCGAGCGCAAAGATCTGGCGGGTGACGGGATAGGCCCAGTCGAGACGCACCTCCGCGCGGTTGACGTCACCGTCGTCCTCGCGCGACTGGATCGAGCCGGTCGTCGTGAACGTCCAGGCGCCGTACTCCGAGGTCCCCGGCCCGCTGTCCACGGACAGGCCGAGGGCGTTGCGGATGCTCGTCTCGCCGGCTTCGGTGAAGGCGTCGGTGATGTTGGAGTCGTCCTCGCCCCGGACGAAGCCGTTGAAGGTGTAGCGCAGCTGGGCCTCGGCGAGGTCGCCGAAGCGGGCCGGCACATAGGGGCTGAAACGGAATCCGAGGACCGGCTGCCGATTGGTCTGGTTCGCCTGCGACACCGACGTCGCGTCGCCGATGCCGCTCGACTGCTGCGTGATCGAGGCGCTGGTATCGATGAACAGGACATCCGGCGCGGCCTCGATGCTCGCCGTGCCAAGCAGGTCGACGAACGGATCGAAGCCTTCCTCGACACCGCGGATGTTGTCGCCGAGAACCTCCCGGAACTGGAGGTTGAAGTCGATGTCGAAGCGGCCGAAGAAGCGCGGCGTGGTGCCGAGGATGCTGAAGCTCGGCCTCAGCGTCGTGATCAGCGCGCCCTCCTTGAGGTCGTCAGGATCGAGATTGACATTGTCGGTGTAAGTCAAGAACGCGCCGGCTCCGTACTCCAGTCTCCAGTCGCCGGAGAGGGCACCCTGGGGGATGATCAGAACATCGCCGGGAGCCATGCGGACGTTCGCCGTCCAGTCCCCTGAGTCGACGAGGTCGTCGAGGCGCACCGGGATCTGCGAGGTCCTCTCGCCGTCGCGGCGCAGGATGTAGGCACTGTTGCCGGCAGCGAACGGGGACAGGCCGCCGAGCTCGGTGATCACGTCGATCAGCGTGATGCCGTCACGGTAGGGGATGGATCGCGGCTCGACCGGGAGGACGCTGCGGACGGCACCGGGCCCCTCGCCCCGCACCTCGGGCCCGGGTGCGGTGCCGACGACGCGGATCTGGTCCTCGAACGTTCCGACGGCCCGGCTCACCGCCACCGTGACGGTCGGCGCGCGAACGTAAGCGTCGAGCTCCCGCTCGATGTCGCGGGCCACCTCCTCCGCCGTCCTGTCGGCGACGAGCAGGTCGTCGATGAGGGGCAAGGACACGCGCCCGTCGGGGCGGACGGGCACGCTGACCGAGAGGTCGGGATGCCCCTCGACCCTGATGTCGATGGTGTCGAAGGGGCCGATGCGATAGACGTACGACTCGTGAGCCGCGGCACCTGTCTCCGCATGCACTTCCGTAGTCGCCACCCCGCTCCACGGGCACGCAAACACCGCTGCGGCGAGGGCGATGCGGGCGCACCGGCGAGAGGGGAGAGCGGCTCTCGCAGGACGGCCTCGCCGGCCGGCCGGGATCAAGGGTGTCAGATCGGGCATCGAAAGGCGGCCAGCGTGATCCCCCGCATGGGCGACAGGACTGCCTTGAGCGAACGCAAGGCTCGGTCGAAACCGCTTTATGAAGTAGATGATGACACGATGGCTGTAAACGCAAATGTCCTTGCGATACAACAACCCACCGCCCTGACGTTGCACAAAAGCCGCACCGCAGGACGGTCGGACGGCGATCGCCGGTAACGATGAAGATCCTGTTTCACCACCGGACCGCATCGAAGGACGGTCAGGCCGTGCACATCGAGGAGCTGGTTGCGGCCTTCCGCCGGCGCGGCCACGAGGTGATCGTCTGCGGGCCGGAAACGACGGCCCGGGAGGACTTCGGCGGCGAGAGCAAGGCGGTCGCCCGACTCAAGAGCACCCTGCCCAAGGCCCTCTACGAGATCCTGGAGCTCGGCTACTCGCTCGTCGCCTATCGCCGGCTTCGCCGGGCGGTCGTCAGCCACCGACCGGACGTCCTCTACGAACGCTACAACCTGTTCCTGCCCGCGGGCGCGTGGCTTCGCCGGCGCCTGCCGATCCCGATGTTTCTCGAGGTCAACGCGCCGCTGTTCGAGGAGCGCCAGACTCACGGCGGACTCGCCCTTCGCCGCATCGCCCGATGGTCGGAGGAGGCGACGTGGCGGGGTGCCGACATGGTGTTGCCGGTGACGCGGGTGCTCGCCGACCATGTGCGCCGCGCGGGCGTGCCGGAACGGCGCATCGCCGTGATCCCCAACGGCATCAACGCGGAGCGATTCCTCAAGAGCGTCGATGCCTCCCCGACAAGAGCGCGGCTCGGCCTCGCCGGAACGATCGTTCTCGGCTTCACCGGGTTCGTCCGCGAGTGGCACGGGCTCGGCGCCGTCGTCGATCTTCTCGCCGACGACAGCGAGCACAAGCTCAGCCTCCTCGTCGTCGGCGACGGTCCCGGGCGACAGGCCCTGGAGCGGCAGGCGGCGGCGGCCGGCGTCGCGGACAGGGTGCGCTTCACCGGCCTCGTGCAGCGGGACTTCGTGGCCGAGCACGTGGCCGCCTTCGACATCGCGCTCCAGCCGTCGGTCACGCCCTATGCCTCCCCCCTGAAGATCTTCGAGTACCTGGCCCTCGGACGTCCGGTCGTCGCGCCCAAGACGGCCAATATCGAGGAGACTCTCACCGACGAGCGGACCGCGCTCTTGTTCCCTGCCGGCGATGCCGAGGCCTTCCGCAGCCGGATCGCCCGCCTCTCCGCCGACGAGGGACTGCGCCGGCGGATCGGCGAGGCCGGCCGCCGCCTGATCGACGACCGCGGGTTGACGTGGGACGCCAACGCGCGCCGCCTGGAGGCCCTGTTCGAGCACGCCCTCGGCTCGAGTCGGGCGCGAATGCCGAACGGGACCCCCCTCCCCCACGCGGCAGCGCCCCCCGGCGCCGACGGCGCCGCCGGCCGGTGCCGGCGATGAGAGTGCTGTTCCTCTGCCATCGCTTTCCCCATCCGCCGAAGGACGGCTCGCGGGTCCGGGCGTTTCACCTGATCAAGCACCTCGGCGCAACCTGCGAGGTCACCGTCGGGGCGCCCGTTCGCACCAGCGACGAGGAGGCCGGCATCGAGGCGCTCCGCGGCTACTGCCAGAGGGTCCTCGTCGGCCGGGTGTCCGCACCGGCGGCGCTGGCGCGGATGATCCTCAGGCTGCCGACGGGGACGCCGTCGTCGATGGGGTACTTCTATGCGCCCGATCTCAAACGGGGCATCGACGCCGCCCTCGCCGAGTCCGCGTTCGATCTTATCGTCGTCCATTGCTCGTCCGTCGCCCCGTATGTCGCGGCGGTCGGCACCTGCCCGAAGATCCTCGATTTCGCCGACATGGACTCGCAGAAGTGGCTGGCGTACGCCGACGTCCGAGGCTTCCCCTGGTCCCTCGGCTACCGCCTGGAGGGCCGCAAGCTCGAGCGCGCCGAGGCACGCCTCGCGGGCGCCTTCGATGCCTGCACCTGCATCACCAAGGCGGAGTTGGACACGCTCAACGGATACGGCGTCGAGACCGTTGCCGGCTGGTTCCCCAACGGCGTCGATCTCGACTACTTTCGGCCCGCGGACGAAGGCTACGATCCCGATCGCATCTGTTTCGTCGGGCGCATGGACTACTTCCCGAATCAGCAGGGCGTGACCGACTTCTGCCACCAGGTTCTGCCCCGCATCCGCGAACGTCGACCCGGTGTCACGTTCTCCATCGTCGGCGCCGATCCGCCGGCGGCGATCCGCAAGCTCGGCGCACTTCCCGGCGTCCGCGTGACCGGGACGGTTGCCGACGTGCGGCCCTTTGTCCGCGAGGCCGCGCTCACCGTCGCCCCCCTGAGAATCGCCCGCGGCACCCAGAACAAGATCCTGGAATCATGGGCGATGGGGGTGCCGGTGGTGGCGTCGAGCCGCGCCGCCCGCGGCGTCGACGCCGTCGCCGGCGAGCACCTCCTGGTCGCCGACGAGCCTGAAGCGGCGGCCGAGGCGGTGCTGCGGCTGATGGCCGATGCCGGCGAACGCCGCCGGTTGGCGGATGCCGGGCGAAAGCGGGTCGAGAGCCGGTACACCTGGCCGGCGGCGATGGCCATGTTCGATGCCATCGTCGACGCCGCCCTCGCCCGGTCCCGGAGACAGGGCCCGCGACGGCTCAGCCGCGGGTAAACGACCGGCAGCGGGTCTGCAGAGGCGGCCACGGCTCGCCCGCACTCTCTCGAACAGCGGAACCCTGGCCGAACCAATTCACCATCTTGGCAATCCGTTGTCTGCGGGCAAAGGCCATGTTAGGATCAAGAAAACTAAGGGAAACCTGAGGATGTCGGACGTCCTGTTCCTGCTCAGGCTCGAGCACCAGAACATGTCGAGGCTCCTGAACGCTCTGGAAAACCAGCTGGACGACCTGGAGAGAGGACGGACCATCGATCCGGCCATTCTCACCTCCATTCTTAACTATTGCTTGACCTATCCGGACGAATGCCACCATCCGAAGGAAGACCTGGTGCTCCACTGGTTGTGCGCGCGGGCCCCGGACGCCGCCCTCGCCGTCGGCGATCTCCGCGGCGAGCATCGCCATCTCGCCAACCTCACGCGGGACTTCGCGACTGCGATCCGCACGACGCCGGCAGCGACGGCTTCCGCCTTGCAGCGCTTGGGACCTTCGTTTCTGGACGCCTACCGCCGCCACATGTCCATGGAGGAGATGGTGTTCTTTCCGGCGGCGCTCAAGGCGTTGTCGCCCTATGACTGGGAGGAGATCGACTTCGAGGTTTTCGACCGCACCGATCCCTTGTTCAGCGAGCCGGCCGAGAGGCAGTTTCAGGCGCTTCGCGATGCGATCCTCGCCGGCGATCACGGGCTTGGCGGCTTGTGAGCCGGTTCGATGCCACGGCTTCCCGGCATCCACGGCGACCGCGGGCGCCGTTGACAAGCCCCGGTTTCGTCATATAGTGCCGGCAGTCGCGCCCGCCGGCGGTCGGCTGGGGCGAGTTTGGCCGTGTTCAGGGGCTCGGGATGTTCGCAGTCATTCGCACCGGCGGCAAGCAGTACCGCGTGACCGAACAGTCGCGCATCGAGGTCGAGCGGCTGTCCGCCCTGCCGGGCGAGACCTTGGAAATCAGCGACGTGCTGATGGTCGGCGGCACGGACGGTGCGCCGCTGATCGGTGCGCCCGCGCTTGACCAGGCCATCGTGTTCGCCGAGGTCGTCGAGCAGACGCGGGGCGAGAAGATCCTTGTTTTCAAGAAGAAACGCCGCAAGAACTACCGCCGCACCCGGGGCCACCGTCAGCATCGGACGGTGCTCCGCATCGTCGGCATCAGTCCCAGCGGCGAGCGGCCGGAGCCTCGGCCGGCGAAGGCGGCCGCGCCCGCGACAACCGAGCCCGAGAGCGAGGCGTCCGCGCCGGAGGCCCCGTCGCCGGTCGGCGAGCAGAGCCCGGAGGAGTAGGGAATGGCTCACAAGAAGGCAGGCGGAAGCTCCCGCAACGGTCGCGACAGCGTCGGCCGCCGGCTGGGTGTCAAGAGGTTCGGCGGGGAAGCCGTCATCCCCGGGAACATCATCGTGCGCCAGCGCGGCACCCGCTTCCATGCCGGCACCAATGTCGGCATCGGCAGGGACCATACGCTGTTCGCGCTGACGGAAGGGCGCGTCCGCTTCGAGCAAAAGGCCCGCGGACGGACCTTCGTGGCCGTGGAGCCCGCCGGCTAGCCGCCGCCCGACCGTCCGCGGCGACAGCGCGGGAGGATGCGCGGCCATCCTCCCCTGGCGAAACGGCAAGCGTGGTGAAGTTTCTCGACGAGGCCAAGGTGTTCGTGAAGAGCGGCGACGGCGGCGACGGCTGCGTCTCGTTCCGGCGCGAGAAGTACGTCGAGTTCGGCGGACCCGACGGCGGTGACGGCGGCCGCGGCGGCGACGTGATCGTCGAGGCTGTGCCGGGGCTCAACACCCTGATCGATTTCCGTTACCGGCAGCACTTCAAGGCCGGCCGCGGCGGCCACGGGATGGGCGGCAACCGCACCGGCGCCGATGGTGCCGACGCCGTGCTGCGGGTTCCCGTCGGAACGCAGGTGCTGGCCGAGGACAAGGAGACGCTGATCGCCGACCTGACCGAGGAAGGGCGACGGGTCGTCATCGCACACGGCGGCGCCGGCGGACGCGGCAACACCCGCTTCAAGTCGTCGACCAACCGGGCGCCGCGTCAGTCGGAGCCCGGCCGGCCCGGCGACGAGTGCTGGCTGTGGCTCCGTCTCAAGCTGATCGCCGATGCCGGCCTGGTCGGTCTTCCCAACGCCGGCAAGTCGACGTTCCTCGCGGCGTGCACGCGGGCGCGCCCGAAGGTGGCCGACTATCCATTCACCACCCTGCATCCCGGTCTCGGCGTCGTGGAGAGCGGCGATGACACCTTCGTGCTCGCCGACATTCCGGGATTGATCGAAGGCGCCCATCGGGGTGCGGGGCTGGGAACCCGGTTTCTCGGCCACGTGGAACGCTGCCGCGTGCTCCTGCACCTGGTGGACGGCACCGGTGCCGATGTCGCGTCCGCTTATCGCACCGTCCGCGAGGAGCTCTCGGCCTACGGCGCCGGCCTTGCCGCGCGGCCGGAGATCGTCGCGCTCAACAAGGCCGACGCGCTCTCGCCCCAGGACATCGAGCAGCGCCGGAACGCGCTGGAGGCCGTGTCCGGGGCGAAGGTGTTCGTCACCTCGGGTGTCGCCGGCACCGGCGTCGCCGACGTGCTCGCGGCGCTTGCCGCCGCGGTCCGCCGCTCGCGTGCCGACGGGCGCCCGCGCGTTCCTTTGCCCCTGCCATGAGCCCCTACCGGCAAACGACGAGCCTCGCCGCCGGTCAGCGTCTCGTCGTCAAGATCGGCTCGGCGCTGCTGGTCGACGAAGACCACGGAGCGATCCGCCAGGACTGGCTCGAGGCGCTCGCCGACGATGTCGCGGCGATCCGGGCGAGGGGCCAGGAGGTGCTCCTGGTGTCCTCCGGCGCGATCGCCGTCGGGCGGCGCCATCTCAGCTTCGGCGCGGGCCCGCTCCGCCTGGATGAGAAACAGGCGGCCGCCGCGACCGGCATGATCCGCCTCGCGCATGCCTACCAGGAGGTGCTGGCCCGGCACGATCTGACGGTGGCACAGGTGCTCTTGACGCTCTCCGACACCGAGGACCGGCGGCGCTACATCAACGCCCGCGCCACGCTCACCACCCTGTTGCGGGCGGGCGCGGTGCCGCTGATCAACGAGAACGACACCGTTGCCACCGACGAGATCCGCTTCGGCGACAACGACCGTCTGGGCGCGCGGGTGGCGGCGATGGTGAGCGCCGACGTGCTGGTTCTCCTCTCCGACATCGACGGGCTCTACACGGCGGATCCGCGCAAGGACGGCAGCGCCCGGCTGATCCCGGAGGTCCGGGAGATCAGCGAGGAGATCGAGGCCGCCGCCGGCGAGGCCTCCTCCGGCGACGGCTCGGGCGGAATGATCACCAAGCTCGCCGCGGCGAAGATCGCCATGGCCGCGGGCTGCCGGATGGTGATCGCCGACGGCAGGTCCCTGCACGCGCTCCGCTGCATCGAGAACGGCGCGGTCTGCACCTGGTTTCTGCCGCGGGCGACACCTCAGACGGCGCGCAAGCGGTGGATCGGCGGCAGCCTCAAGCCGGCCGGCGCGCTCGTCGTCGACGCCGGCGCCGTCGCCGCGCTGATCGCCGGCAGGAGCCTCTTGCCGGCGGGGATCATCGCCGTCGAGGGCGACTTCACCAAGGGCGACGCGGTGATCGTCAAGACCGCGGACGGCCGCGAGCGGGCCCGCGGGCTCGCCGCCTACTCGGCCGCCGACGCCCGGCGCATCGTCGGCTGCAAGAGCGGTGAAATCAAAGCGCGGCTGGGCTACCGTGGTCGCGACGAGGTCATCCATCGGGACGACCTGGTCCTGGTCTAGGAGGCATGGAGCAGCGCGCATGACCGCAGAAACCCTCCGGAGCGAGCCTTCGATCCCTCGGCTGATGCGGCGCATCGGCGAAGCGGCGCGGGGCGCGGCGGCGGCGCTGGCGACCGCCGCCACCGAGGCGAAGAACCGGGCGCTCCGCGAAGGCGCGGCCGCCATCCGCCGGCAGAGGAGAGAGATCCTCGCCGCCAACGCCGCCGACATGACGGCGGCGAAGGCAAAGGGGCTGAGCGCGGCGCTTCTCGACCGCCTCGCCCTCGATGACGGCCGGCTGGAGGCGATGGCGCGCGGTCTCGAGGAGATCGCCCTGCTCCCCGATCCGGTCGGCGCCGTGATCGCCGAATGGCAGCGGCCGAACGGTCTCCACATCGCCCGCGTCCGCACGCCTCTGGGCGTCATCGGCGTCATCTACGAAAGCCGCCCGAACGTCACGGCGGACGCCGCGGGGCTCTGCCTCAAGGCCGGCAACGCCGTGATCCTCCGCGGCGGCTCCGAAAGCCTGCGGTCGTCGGCGGCGATCATGGACTGTCTCTCGGCCGCGCTGATCGCCGCCGACCTGCCCGAGGCGGCGATCCAGCTGGTGCCGACCACCGACCGCGCCGCCGTCGGCGAGATGCTGACCATGAGCGAGACCATCGACGTCATCGTGCCGCGGGGCGGCAAGTCGCTGGTCGAGCGGATCACCGCCGAAAGCCGGGTGCCGCTGTTCAAGCACCTCGAAGGCATCTGCCACACCTACATCCATGCGGCGGCCGACCCCGAGACGGCGCGCCGCGTGGTGTTCAACGCCAAGATGCGAAGACCCGGAATCTGCGGGGCGACCGAGACCCTGCTCGTCGACCGGGCGATCTTCCGGACGATCCTGCCGCCGATCCTGGACGACCTGATGCGGGCCGGCTGCGAGGTCCGCGGTGATGCGGAGAGCTGCGCCCTCGACGGCCGGGTCGTTCCCGCCGGCGATGCCGACTGGGATACGGAGTACCTGGACGCGATCCTCTCGGTGCGCATCGTCGACGACCTGAAGGCGGCGATCGGCCACATCGCGCGCCACTCGTCCCATCACACCGAGGCCATCCTCACCGAGGACGCGGCCGCGGCGGAGACGTTCGTCCGCGAGATCGACAGCGCCATCCTCATGGTCAATGCCTCGACCCAGTTCGCCGACGGCGGCGAGTTCGGCATGGGGGCGGAGATCGGCATCTCCACGGGCAAGCTGCATGCCCGCGGCCCCGTCGGCGTCGAGCAGCTCACCAGCTTCAAGTACGTGGTCCGCGGCAGCGGCCAGTGTCGGCCGTGAGCGGGATCCCGCCGTCGACACCGTGCGATCGAGAACCGAGAGGATGGAGGCGCCGGCGGCGCGGCTCGAGGAGCGACCGCCGGCCCGGCCGAGACGGGTCGGCCTCCTCGGCGGCTCGTTCAATCCCGCCCATGACGGACATCGCCACATCTCGCTGGTGGCGTTCGAACGCCTCAGGCTCGACGAGGTGTGGTGGCTGGTGTCGCCGCAGAACCCCCTCAAGGACGCCGCCGACATGGCCTCGCTCGACGAGCGGCTGGCGCGGGCCCGCGGCGTCGCCGCCCATCCCTGCATCCACGTCACTGACATCGAGCGCGAGCTCGGCACCATCTACACCGTCGACACGGTGGCCGTGCTCAAGGCCCGCTTTCCCGGCATCCGCTTCGTCTGGCTGATGGGCGCCGACAACCTGATCCAGCTGCCGCAGTGGAAGGGCTGGCGGCGCCTGTTCGCGAGCGTCCCGATTGCAGTTTTTCCGAGACCGACCTATTCTTTGCGGGCGTTGTCCAGCTTGGCGGCGCGGCGGTTCGCGCGGGCGCGGGTGCGGGATTCGCGAGCGGCGGGTCTCGCCGACCGCAAGCCGCCGGCCTGGGTGTTCGTTCACACCACGCCGCATGCCGCCTCGGCGACGCGGATCAGGGCCCGGCGCGCGGCGCGGGAGGCTGCGGGCCGACCGTCAGCCGGGCGGGGACGAACAGCAAAGGGGTAGACGCCATCAGCACGACCGCAGGTGGGCCACGGGCAGCCCGGAAACTGCTGGCACTCATCGAAGCCTCGCTCGCCGACGACAAGGCCGAGGACGTCGTCGTCATCAATCTCTCCGGCAAGACCAGCATCGCCGATTTCATGGTCATCGCCACGGGCCGGTCGCATCGCCAGGTGGGCGCGATGACCGAGCACCTGCGGGAGAGGATCAAGGCCGGGGGCGCCGCCGCGCCCGCCATCGAAGGCGCCCAGCAGTGCGACTGGGTGCTGGTCGATGCCGGCGACGTCATCGTCCATCTGTTCCGTCCGGAGGTCCGGGCGTTCTACGCGCTCGAGAAGTTGTGGGGCGCTCCCGCGGTCCGGGCCGGCGCGGAGACCGGCGCCCGGGTCTGATCCGACCCCGGGACCGTCAGGCGAGGGGCCTCAGTCCTCCGGGAAGTCCTCGGCCGACGCCGCGGCCAGCGCCGGATCCTGGCGGCTCTTCTCGAGAATGCAGTCGCCGATGGCGAGGACGTCGAGGCCGGTCGCCATGAAGCAGCGGAAGGCGTCCTCGGGCGCGAGCACGATCGGCTCGCCGCGTCGGTTGAACGACGTGTTGAGGAGGACCGGACAGCCCGTTTCCGCCTTGAACGCGGTAAGCAGCGCGTGGAAGCGGGGGTTGGTCTCGCGATCGACGGTCTGGACGCGGGCCGAGAGGTCGACGTGGGTGGCGGCCGGTATCAGTGAGCGGACGACGCCCAGCCGGTCGAGCCCCGAGAGCCCCTCCGCCGCCGCCGTCAGCGGTCGCCGGCGCTCGGCCCGGACCTTGGCGACGAGCAGCATGTAGGGGCTCGGGCCCGCCAGCTCGAACCAGCCGCCGGCGTCCTCGGCGAGCACCGCCGGGGCGAACGGCCGGAAGCCCTCGCGGAACTTGACCTTGAGGTTCAGCGTCCGCTGCATGTCGGCGACGCGGGGATCGGCGATGATCGAGCGGGCACCCAGGGCCCGCGGCCCGAACTCCATGCGCCCCTGGAACCAGCCGACCGCCTTGCCGTCGACGAGCGCCTGCACCACCGCCGCGTCCACCGCGTCCCGGCCCAGCGTCGTGAAGCGGGCGCCGCAACGATCGAGCCTCCGTTCGATCTCCGCCTGCGGGAACTCAGGGCCGAGGAACGCGCCCCGCATGGCGTCCCGTCCGTCCGCCGGCCGGCGCTCCCGCCCCTGGTGCCAGTGGTAGGCGGCAAGCGCGGCGCCGAGCGCGCCGCCGGCGTCGCCGGCCGCGGGCTGGATCCAGACGTCGTCATAGAGGCCGGCCTCGACGATCCGGGCGTTCGCGACGCAGTTGAGGGCGACGCCGCCGGCGAGGCAGAGATGGCGCTGGCCGGTGTCCCTGGCCGCCGCCCGCGCCAGGCGGACGACCACGTCCTCGGCGACCCTTTGCACCGAAGCCGCCAGATCCATGTGCCGTTGCGAGAGCGCCTCGTCGGGCCTGCGCGGCGGGCCCTCGAACAGCTCCGCGAAGCGGGCATTGGTCATGGCGAGGCCGGTGCAGTAGTCGAAGAACTCCATGTCGAGGCGAAACGAGCCGTCGTCCTTGATGTCGATGAGGTGGTCGCGGATGCGGCTTTCGTACCGCGGCTCGCCGTAAGGGGCGAGCCCCATCAGCTTGTACTCGCCGGAGTTGATCTTGAAGCCGGTGTAGCCGGTGAACGCCGAGTAGAGGAGGCCGAGCGAGTGCGGAAAGCGGATCTCGCGCCGCATCTCGAGGCGGTGCCCGCTGCCAACGGCGAGGCTGGTCGTCGCCCATTCGCCGACGCCGTCGAGGGTCAGCACGGCGGCCTCCCGGAACGGCGACGGATAGAAGGCGCTGGCGGCGTGGCTCTGGTGGTGCTCGGCGAAGCGGAGGCGCCTGGCAAGGGCTGCACTATCGCCGCCGAGCGACGCGAGCTCGCTCACCAGGAGCGACTTCTGGAACAGCTTCTCGCGGAGCCACAAGGGCATGGCCAGCGCAAAGCTCCGGAAGCCCCGCGGCGCGAAGGCGAGATAGCTCTCGAGGAGCCGCTCGAACTTGAGGAGCGGCTTGTCGTAGAAGGCGACGAGGTCGACGCCGTCGAGGTCGGTTGCGGCGGCATCGAGGCAGAAGGCGACGGCGTTGCGGGGAAACCCGGCGTCGTGGCGCCTGCGGGTGAACCGCTCCTCCTGGGCCGCCGCGACGACGTCGCCGTCGACGACGAGGGCGGCGGCGGCATCGTGATAGAACGCCGAGAGGCCGAGCACGCGCACGGAGGCTAGAAGATGGTGTAGATGAAGGGGGCGACGGCGGTGCCCTTGGACAGCACCAGGAGGCCGCCGAAGACGAGGAGGACGAGCAGGATCGGCATCAGCCAGAACTTCTTGCGCACCCGCATGTAGCGCCACAGCTCGCGAACGAAGTCCATGCCCGGGCCCTAGAACTGGTCTTTCATGCTCTCCGGCGCCGGGCCGGGGTCGCCGCGGTCGATCCAGTAGCTCGCGAGGTCGGGGCGGAAGCCGAGCTCCAACGGCCGCTTGCCGAACGCCCGCATCAGGAGTGCCATCGGCGTCAGAACCAGGAAAAACACCACGCCCAGGACGATCGGCGAGACCAGGCGGTGGAGGATGAGACCGAAGCGGGTCCACAGCCGGTTGGCCGGCGCGAGCAGGGACGCCCGCCGCCAGGCGACGGCCCCGACGAGGACAGCGGCGGCGAGAAGACCCCACGCGGCCCGCGATCCCTGCCAGGCGACGATGCCGGCCAGCACGGCCAGCGCCGCCGCCATCACCAGACCGAAGCCGCGATCGGACGATGCCGCGTCCGGCTCGTCCGCCGCCAAGCGCTCATGAAACCGGTCCATCCGCTGGAAAGTCTAGGCGTTCGGCCTGCCGCCGGCAAGCGAGGCGCGGATCAGGCGGCGCCGGCCGAGCGATCCCTGATCTTGACGTAGGCGATGGCGCAGTGGCGGGCGCAGTAGGGCTTCCCCGCCACCGCCGGCTCGCCACAGAAATGGAAGGAGGCGTCGCCGGGATCGCCGACCGGCCAGCTGCACATGCCGGCGCGCAGAGCATCGAGCCGCAGCACGTGCACCGGCTCGGGCTTGGCCTTCGGCGACGGGCGCCGCTGCGGCAGCCCCAGCCGGTGCACCTTGCCGATCACCGCGTTCTTGGTGATGCCGAGCCTTCGGCCGATCTCCGCGGTCGACAGCTCCTCGCCCCAAAGAGCGATCAGCGCCGCGGTCCGCTCAGGCGTCCAGTCGTTGGTCATGGCTCCGCTCCGGGGTGGTTGCCTCCCTGCCCGGGAGCGGCCGCAGGCCGCCTCCGGGCATCGCCGGTTGCAACCATATTCAGAGGCAAGCTTGGAGCCAAGCACAATATGTAGGACTACGCCCAATATGTTGTGGATAAGCGCCGAGGTCTTGTGTGCCGGATGACGCTCGATCCGCCGGGCGCCGGACGACGTGCCGACGGTCCCGACCGGGCCGGGAACACCGAAGCGAAGCCGATCTGGGGTGCCCTCGCCCGCCCCGATCCGGCCATCCTGCCTGAACGGGGGGCGCTTCGCCGTCAGCGGCGCACTATCGGTTCAAGGGCTGCCCGGCGGCGGCCGGCACCGCCGGTGACGCCTCCTCGGCGAGCGCACGCCCGACGACCGCCGCCAGCACGAGGCTGCCGCCCAGCACCGCCGGCGTACCCGGCGTCTCGCCGATGCCGATCCACACCCAGAGCGGGGCGAGGAGCGTCTCGAGCAGGCAGAGGAGGCCGAGTTCCGCGGCGCTCAGCCGGCGGCTGCCGCAGACGAACAGGACCAGCCCGAGACCGAGCTGCACCCAGCCGAGGGCGGCAAGCACGACGAGGTCTCCGCCGGTGACCGGCACGGCGGCCGCCCACGGCAGGGTCATCGCCGCCGAGATCAGCCCGCCGAGCAGGGCTGCGGGCACCATGTCGATGCTGCGCCAGCGCCGCAGGACGACGATGTTGGCGCCGAAGGTGACCGCGACGAACAGCGCCGCGGCGTTGCCGAGCACGCTGCCGGCGGCGATGCCGTGGCCGAACATCACAGCGATGCCGGCCATCGCCACGCCGATCGCGACCGCCATCGCCCGGCCGAACCGCTCCTTCAGGACCAGCCGCGCCAGAACCGCCGCCACCAGCGGCGAGGCGCTCATCAGGATCATCGCCGTGGCGACCCGGGTGTGGCTCAGCGCCAGGATGTAGCCGACGAAGGCGCCGCTGAGGAGGAGCCCGGAGAGAAGCCCCGGCCATCCCACCCTGGCGATCACCGCCGGCGCCCGGCGGCGATGGACGACGACGAGGCCGATCGCCACCGCAAGCGCCATGAACAGCGAGCGCCAGAAGACGATGACGACGCCGTCGAGATCGAGCGCCCGCACGAAAAGGCCGCCCGAGCTCCAGCAGAGACAGGCTCCGGCGACCAGCATCGCGCCGGTGGCGCGGCGAGAGAGGTGCGGCATGGCGGGAACGCTCCGGGCGGGTCCGATTGCGGCCGTCCAGCGGCACTCTAGCCAGCGAGCGATCGGCGGGTGAAGCGGTTTTCGCGGACCGCCGAGAGCGTGGCGGCGGCGTCGATCCCTGGCCGCGGGGGGCGCCGCCGGCGCCCGGCTATTCGTAGGAGCGGCCGTCGAAGGGATCGTGGTAGGGACCGCGGTGCCCCCGCGCGTCCAAGGACGCCGCCTTGCGGCCGTCGCGCGACAGCTTGACGCCGATGCGGCCGAGCGCGTCGGCGATGCGCTCCTGCTCGCCGAGCCGCCTGGGCTCGGTGACCCGGGTCTCGAGCTGGTAGAGGACACCGGCGGCGGCGGCAACGAGGGCGGCCAGCGCCCCCACCGGGCCGACGCTCTCGGTGAAGAACGAGCCGAAGGCGATCAGCGGGCCGATGACGATGGCGAGCTTGGCCACCACCTCGCGGTAGAGGTGGCGGCGCTGCAGAACCTCGAGCCGGCGGTAGCGCCCGACCGCCTCCTGAATGCGCTCCCGGTGCGTGGCCGGCAATCGACCCATGACGCGGGCGACCCTCCCCGCCCGCCACTATAGCACACTCGGCCCCGCGGCCGCCGCTCGCCTCGAAGCCCGCCCGCGGCCAGGGGTTGCAAACGGAAATCAAGCACCTTGACCCGCACGGCCCCGATCGGACAACACTGTCGCCACGCCTGGGGAGAACCGACATGCTGTCCAGCTTCGGGATCAAGAGCTTCAAGAGCTACCGCGATGGATTGCTGAAGCTTGCTCCGCTGACGGTGATGGTCGGCGCCAACGCGTCCGGCAAGAGCAACGCCATCGAGGCTCTGCGGCTCCTCTCCTGGATCGCTCAGGGCAACAGGCTCGGTGCCATCCGCTACGCCGTGCAAGAGGCCGACACGACGGTCCGCGGCAAGATCGCGGACCTTGCGATCCGTGGACAGCGTTCGTTCACGCTTTCTTGCGAGACGGATGACCCGGACTGGAACCGCTTTGCCGTCACGCTCGAGCTCCGCGAGAACGAGCTCCACATCGCGGACGAGCGCTTGACTGGTCCCGAAGCCAGGGTCCCGCTCTACGAGGTCGTGGCACCGTCCAAAGGTGCCAGCAGCGACGCCCGTGTTGCCTACAACAACTTCGCGCGCGGCGGCCACAAGCCGCAGGTCACGTGCAACGACCAGATGGCGATCCTGGTCCAGCTGCAAAGCTCGGCCCGGTTCGAGGCGGGCCACACCAAGGCGCAGCGCGTCATTCCCGAGGTCACGACACGGTATCAGAAGCTGTTGTCCGAGATCCTGTTCCTCGATCCCCGCCCTTCCGCCATGCGCGACTACAGCTTCAAGACCGAACAGCGCCTGACCGAGGGCGGAAGGAATCTTTCCAGCGTGCTCTTCAACCTGTGCCGGCGCGAGGCGTCGAAGAGCGCCGTCCTTGACCTGATCCACAGCCTCCCCGAGCAGAACATCAGGGAGATCGATTTCATAGAGACGCCGCGCGGTGAAGTGATGGTGCAGCTCACCGAGACCTTTGGCGGCCAGGACACGCAGTACGATGCGACGCTCCTGTCGGATGGGACGCTCCGCGTCCTCTCGATCGCGGCCGCGGTTCTGTCGGCGTCCCATGGCAGCTTGGTGGTCATCGAGGAGATCGACAACGGCGTCCACCCCAGCCGGGCGGAGCACCTTCTCGAGCGGATATCCAGGATCGCCAAGGATCGAGGCCTTCGCGTCCTGATCAGCAGCCACAACCCGGCCCTGCTCGACGCCCTGCCGGACGACGCGGTACCGGACGTCGTGTTCTGCTACCGCGATCCAGCGGACGGGACGAGCCGCCTCGTTCGGCTGCGGGACGTTGCCGACTACCCCGAGCTCGTCGCCCAGGGGTCGGTTGGGCACTTGATGACACGCGGCGTTCTTGACCGCTTCGTCAAGCAGCATCCCGGACCGGCGGAGCGCAGGAGGAAGGCGCTGGAGTGGCTGGAGGCGATCGAGGGCAAGGCCGGTAGCGTGCGATGAGCGAGGTGGCGATCGTCGACACCTCGGTGCTGCTGAACGTTCTCGACGTGCCGGGATTCAATCAGGATCGAGTTGCCCTGTTGCGGGAGTTCAGATCTCTCATCGACAAGGGCACGAACATGCTCCTCCCGATGGCGGCGGTCTTCGCGGCGGGCAATCACATTGCCCAGCTCCGTGACGGCGGCAGCCGACGCCGCGACGCGCAACGCTTTTCCGATCAGGTGCGCGAAGCGCTCGACGGTGTCGCGCCATGGCAGCCGATGCGTTTCCCGACAGTCGAGGATGTCGGCACATGGATCGATGGGTTCCCGGAGTCCGCCATGTGCGGACTGGGCATCGCCGACCTCAGCATCGTTAAGGAATGGGAAGCTGCTGTGGCCCGGCATCCCCTTTTGCGCGTCTACATCTGGTCGCTCGACAGAAACCTCATGGGTTATGACCGTAGGCCCTAAATGGCCACGGAGCGGCCCGCCAGGGCCGGGGATCAAGGCTGACTGCGGCCGACCGGCGTCAACGGCACCGGCGGTGGCGGCGGGGCGGTCAGGCGAGGGCGCGGGCGGCGAGCATGCCGAGGGTGGCGGCGAGCGCCGTCACCGCGGCGCCCCAGAGCATGTCGACGACCGCGACCGAGAGCGGCCAGCCGGCGAGGGTCGCGAGGTTGGTGAGGTCGTAGGTGGCATAGGCGACGAGCCCCAACAGCGCACCGTACAGCGCCGCCGTCATCCACGACCCCGCCGCCAGCGCCGGGGCGACGGCGAAGACGACGATGCCCAGCACGTAGAGGAGGTAGAACAGCAGCGCGGGAACCACATCGACGTCGTCGCGAAGGAGACCGCCGAGCCGGTCGCGGTAGAACGTCCGGGCGACGACGCCGAGCCAGACGAGATCGAGAACGAGAAAGGCGACCGCGGCGGCGGCGTAGGCGGTGATCCAGGTGATCATGCTCGTCGGCTCCCTGTCGTCCGGACTGCGGCGCGCGGATTCCCCGCTCTCTCCTCCCTTCTTACGCAGCGGACCCGCGATCGGCTCTCGGCGGCGGCGAATTCGGTGGCGGGACGGCACAGGTGCCGCCGCGATCGGCGGCCCGCGGCCCCCGGCTCGGACGAGACGATGGCGGCGCGATCAAGTGGTCGCCCTTCGGCAGGCGCCAGACGGTGAAGGGCTTCTCCGCGGATCGGGCGCTCTCGGCACCTGCCGCGCCCGCCTCGCTGTCCGGTCCGTCGCCCTGCGGACGACGGGCCGAGAGCCGTCGTCAGGGGCTCTCGTCGTTGCCCTGGATGCGGAGCGGCAGCTCCGGCGACCGGTCGTCGGTCGCGGCTCCGCCGAAGACGAGCAGCTCGCGAAGGTAGCCGGGCGCCAGGGCCGACAGCGCATTGACCGCGATGTCGGGCTTGTCGAGCGGCCCTTTCATCGTGTACGCGGCCGCGAACACGCCACCGCCCTTCTCGCCGCCGGTCAGCCACGGCCCGACCAGCGGCAGGTGGCCGAGCGCGCTGTTGATGGCGTACATCGGCACCACCGTGCCGCCGAGATCGAGCGTCCGGCTGGCGACGTCGAGGGTGCCCGAGGCGGTGAAGCCGAGCGAAAAGCCGGAGGCCCTGGCATCGCGGACCGAGAGGACGCCGTCGCTGAGGGTGAACGGCACCTCGAGGCGCGAGAACGACAGGCCGTCACTGCCGAGCGCGTCGCCGAGGCCGGTCAGGGCGACCGCACTCAACACCCTGGCCAGCACGGGTGCGTTCAATACCCGGTAGTCCCTGACCTCGAGCCGGCCGTCGAGAGGATGGCTCGGGCGATCGTCGGCGAAGCTGCCGCTGATCCTGAGCGTCCCGCCGCTCATGTTGTCGAAGACGCCGAGCGTTCGGAGCGCCGCGCCGGCGTTGGCGGCGCGCACGTCGAGCACGCGGCCCGTGTCGTCTCCCCGGTCGATGGACGCGCTGATCGGGCTGCCGTCGTCCGCAAGGCCGTCCGCCCGCACCTTGCTCCAGATCCCCTCGGCGGTGCGGACGAACGTGCCCGAGAGCCGACCGATGCCCCGATCCTCGGTGAGCCAGAGGGTCTCGAGATCGACGGTCAACGCGGTCCCGCCGTCGTCCTCGACCACGTCGATGCCGCTGAAGATGCCGGCGTCGAGCTGCCGCCACAGCGGCGCGACATCGAGGGTCCTGCCGCGAACGACGGCGACCCAGCCGCCGTCGGAGAGGGGCCTCAGCCAGCCCGCGACATCGGACCGGCCGACCTCGAAGCGGGCGAGATCGACCCGCTCCAGCCGGTTCTCGCCATCGAAGTCCGCCGAGCCGGCGACGACGAGCCCTTCCCCTGTGAGCGAGAACTCGGGGATGCCGAACACCCGGTCGGGGCCGATGCGGCCGCTGATCCGGGCGGACGCGCCCTCTCCCCTGGCCTTGGTCCACCCCAGCACCGGGACCTCGACGCTGGTGTCCGCGAGGTCGAAGTCGGCTTCGACGACGCCGCCATCGGTCCACAGCTCGGTGAACCTCATCCGCGACTCCAGGCTGCCGTCGATGATCGTGCGCGGCAGCGCCGGCCGGCCGAACAACAGCCGCTGCACCTCGTCCCAGGCGGTCGCCGCAACCCGCACCTCGATCCGGCGGCGAAACGGCGCATCGGCGGAGAAGTTCTCGCGTCCGGCGATGCGGCCCTCGATCGATTCCATGCGCGCGACGCCTGCCAGATCGACGCCCTGCTTGTCGATGGCCATCGTGAGCGTGCCGTCGCTGATGTCGCGGCCGAGAACGGCGTCGGCGATGCGGACGTTCGCGAGATCGGCGGCGGCCGTGACCTCGATCTCGTCGAGCGCGAGGTCGTTGAGGAGGGGGAAGCGGAGGTTGAGGCGAACGGTGGCCCGACCATCGGTCCGCGCGGGCTCGATGCCGACCGCGCGCGCGTAACCGAGGGGCTCGTGATCGATGAGGGCAAAGGCTTCCGGCACGGTTCCCTCGGCGACGACCGCGATCGACGCGATCTCCGCGTCACCGTCGAGGCCGGTCAGGTCGACGCGGCCTTCGCGCAGGACGACGCCCTCGGCCTGTCCGCTGCTCGTCGTGAACGAAAAGCGATCGGTGCCGAATGTCGCCGTGCCGCTGACGGCGCGGATCCTCGGCAGCGGCGGCAGGTAGTCGATCGAGAGGCCGTCGACGGCAAAGGCGCCGTCGAGCCGATGCACGGTCGTCTCGCCGTTCGCATCGACGCCCATTCCGAGGCCGAGGCGGAGCTCCGAGACGACGCCGTCGGAGAGATGCGCCGTCGACCAGTCATGGCCGCCCGGCACCAAGGCCCTCGGCCAGTAGCGTTCGAGGTCGTCGACGCGAAGCCCGGCCAGCGTTGCCTCGATCTCGGCGGCGAACGGCTCGACGGTGACCAGCCCGCTCGCCGCCGCCGTCGGACCGTCCAGGTCCAGCTCGAGCCGCGAAAGCTCCAGCCGGCCCTCGGTCCCGAGGTACCGTCCTTGCGCGAACGCCGACCGGAGGGGCAGTCGATGGCCGATCGGAGGCGGCAGGAGGACCGATGCCGGGTCGCGCAGGCCGAGCCGGAGCTCGTCGACCTCCAGCAGGTGCCCGGCCAGCCGATAGCGGCCGCGCCCGCCGAGTGCCTCAAGCGAGACCTCCTGGTCGAACGGAGGCCCGAGGAACAGGCTGCCGTCGAAGGCGATCTGCGCGTGGTCGATGTCGAGTCGACCGGCGACCTCGTCGTACCGCCCCCTCAGCGCGAACTCCCTGACGGCGGTCCGCTGTGCCCACGGCAGCAGTCCAAGCTCTGCCGCAATGGGCACCGGCAGCGCCAGATGACCCGCTCCCCCGGAGAGATCGAAGCCGACACTTTCGAGCATCCGCCCGGCGCGGGCGGAGACGGTGATGGTGCCGCGGACCGGGGCGTCGACGGCATCGAGGATGCGCAGCGGAGGGGCGATCCGCGCGTACGCGGCGGGCCTCAGCGAGCCGAACGCGAGGGCCAGGTCCAGCCGTTCGTCGGGGCCGGAGTATTCGCCCATCACGACGACGTCGGCCGGCGCGCCGTCGGCGACCAGGGTGAGAAGGATCTCGCACTTGAGGCCGGCATCGATCCGCCACAGCCGCGCGTGGCTGACGGGCGCCCGCCATGGTGTGCCGAGCCGGCTGTCCTCGATCGCGAGGTTTCCGTCGATGACGTCGATGCGCTCCAGATAGCTCATCGCCCGCCCGGGTGCCGGAGGCGCCAGCAGCTCTCTTAGGATGCCGTTGAGCAGGTCTTCGGATGCAGATGTCTCTTCGAGCAGCACCTGATACCGCGGCCCATCGAGGCGCAGCCGAAGGGTCGGACGATAAAGCGTGATCTCGGCGGGCGCGAGAAGGCCACGGGCCATCGCCCGCGCGCTCAGAGACAGCGAAAGCTCCGGCACCCGGGCCAGCACCCTGCCCTCCGCATCGACGGCGCGGGCATTGACGAGATGAAGGCCCAGCGTCCGCTCCCATCCCTCCCAGGCGATGACGGTATCGTCGAGGCGGATGCGGAAAGCGGTGTGCCTCTCGTTGAGCACGTCCTCGACGACCGGCGTCAGGAACGCCAGCGATACCGGACCCTGGGACAGGCGCCAGGCGGCAAGGAGAGCGATCACGGCGAGGCCTGCGGCCAATCCCGCCAGCAAACGCAGACAGACGCGGGCGGCGGGCCGGATCACCGCTTCCCTTTCATCGCACCATCAGGACCTTGACCGTCGGCAGCGGTCGCCGCAGTGTGCGGGATAACGGCACAAAAGGACATGACCAAAATCGGCGCTTCCTCGAGATCCGAAACCGTGCCCGCGCCGGCCGACCGCGAACAGGCCAGAATCGGTCTCGAGAGGTGGCGGGACGCCGTCGCTCGGACCGGCGACAAAGGACTCGAGGCGCTCGCCGCGACGATCCTCCGGGATGCGGACCGGCGCCGTCTTCTCGAGGCCCTGTTCGGAAACAGCCCCTTCCTCACCGCCGCCGCCGAGCGCGACCCGGGGTTTACGGTCGCCCTCCTCGTTGAAGGGCCCGACGAGGCCCGCGGCCGGATCATGGCCGACGTCAGCGGCGTCCGCGACCGATGCTTCGCCCGCGAAGATCCCTCACGGCCGCTCCGCCTCGCCAAGGGTCGCGTCGCCCTGGCGACCGCCGTCGCCGACATCGCCGGCATGTGGCCACTGGAAACGGTCACTGCCGTTCTCTCGGACTTCGCCGAGGCGGCTCTTCGCTGCGCCGCGGTCTATCTCCTCCTCGATGCGGCCGAGCGGGGGGTCCTGAGCCTGCCGCATCCCGAGGATCCCGAGCGCGACTCGGGCCTCATCGTTCTCGGCATGGGCAAGCTGGGCTCGCGCGAGCTCAACTACTCCAGCGACATCGACCTCATCGTGTTCTTCGACGCGCAGCGGATCGTAACCGCCGAGCCCGACGCGCTGCAACACCACTTCGTGCGCATCACCCGGGACCTGGTGCGGATCATCAATCAGCGCACCTCCGATGGCTACGTGTTTCGCACCGATCTGCGCTTGCGGCCCGATCCCGGGGCGACGCCTCTCGCCATCTCCGTTAGGGCGGCCGAGACCTACTATGAGACGCTCGGCCAGAACTGGGAGCGGGCGGCGTTCATCAAGGCGCGCCCGGTGGCCGGCGACGATCAAGCGGCACGAGATTTCCTCCAGCATCTGACACCCTACGTCTGGCGCAAGCACCTCGATTTCGCGGCGATCCAGGACATCCATTCGATCAAGCGGCAGATCATCTCCCACCGAGGCGGCGGCAGGATCGCGGTGGCCGGACACAACATCAAGCTCGGGCGCGGCGGCATCCGCGAGATCGAGTTCTTTGCCCAGACGCAGCAACTGATCTGGGGCGGGAGGGTGCCGGAGGTGCGGGCCGGCGCGACCGCCGATGCGCTGATCGCGCTGGCGGCGGGCGGCAAAATCGCTTCGGAGACGGCGGAGCGGCTCATCGCCGACTACCGCTTCCTTCGCCGCGTCGAGCACCGGCTGCAGATGATCAACGACGAGCAGACGCACACCCTTCCCCACTCCGAGCATGGCCGCACCCATCTCGCGACCTTCCTCGGCTATCCGAGCAGGAATGCCTTCGAGAGCGCGCTTCTCGACCACCTGCGGGACGTGGAGACCCACTACGCGGGCCTGTTCGAGGATGCTCCGGCGCTGAGCTCGGACAGCGGCGTCGGCGGCAATCTGGTGTTCACCGGCGGCGAGTCCGACCCCGAGACCCTCGCGACCCTCGAGCGGTTGGGCTTCCGTCATCCGGAGACGGTCGATGCCGCGGTCCGCGGCTGGCATCACGGGCGCTGCCGGGCGATGCGCAGCGCGCGCGCGCGGGAGGTTCTGACGGAGCTCATGCCCCTGCTCCTCAAGTCGCTCGCGGGAACGCCGGATCCCGATGCCGCGTTCCTCGCCTTCGACACGTTCCTGTCCGGCCTTCCCGCCGGCGTGCAGCTGTTCTCGATGTTTCACTCGCACCCGAAGCTGCTCGAGCTGGTGGCCGAGATCATGGGCGGAGCGCCCAGGCTGGCCCGGCATCTGACCCGGAGTCCCTCCATCCTCGAAGGCGTGCTCGCCGGCGATTTTTTCGAGCCGCCCCCTGCGCCCGCACACCTTGCCCGGGAGCTCAACGCCTCGTTGGCGCAGGCCCGGGATTTCGAGGACGTGCTCGACCGCAGCCGCCGCTGGGCCAAGGACCGGAGGTTTCAGGTCGGGGTGCAGAGCCTGCGCCGCCTCCTCGACACCGAGGCGGCCGCCGCAGCGCTCAGCAACGTCGCGGAGGTGGCGGTGCGCGCCCTCCATCCGCGGGTCAAGGCCGATTTCGCGCGCCAGCACGGCCGCGTCGAGGGCTGCGACATGGCGATCATCGCCCTCGGCAAGCTGGGCGGCCGTGAGATGACGCCGACATCGGACCTGGACCTGATCTTCGTCTATGCGACGCCGCCGCCGGACGCCATCTCCGACGGCGTCCGACCACTGGCCGCAAGCCAGTACTTTGCGCGATTGAGCCAGCGTCTGATCAACGCCATCACCGCGCCGACGGCCGAGGGCGTGCTCTTCGAGGTCGACATGCGGCTGAGGCCGTCCGGCAAGGCCGGCCCGATCGCCGTCAGCTTCGAATCGTTTCGAAGATACCAGCGCGAGCAGGCCTGGACCTGGGAGCGCATGGCGCTCACCCGTACCCGGGTGATCGCCGGCCCTCCGGCCCTCGCCGGTGCGATCGAGGGCGTGATCCGGGAGGTGCTGACGGACGCGCCCGCGCCGCCGACGCTGCTCGCCGACGTCGCCGAGATGCGGGCGCGGATCGATGCCGAGCACCACACCGAGTCGCTGTGGGAAGTGAAGTACCTGCGCGGCGGGCTCGTCGATGTGGAGTTCATCGCACAGTATCTGCAGCTCCTCCATGCCCCTTCCCATCCCCAGGTGCTGTCGCCGAGCACGAGGGCCGCCTTGCGGGCCCTGCGCGAAGCCGGGCTCCTGGAGCCGTCGGTTGCCGACGACCTCGTTGCGGCGCTGCGGCTGTGGCAGGCGATCCAGCATCGCGTTCGCCTGACCTTGAGTGGCACGATCACGGCGCTCGGCGCCGACGATGCGCCCGAGGTCCTTCGCCGGGCCCTCGACGGGGTCGAGGGGCTGGCGTTCGCCGATCTGGCGAACCGGGCGAGGGCAACGGCCGACCGCGTCCACCGGCACTTCGTCGACCTCATCGAAGGTCCGGCCGCGGAGCGGCACGGTGCCGAGGTTCTGTCGGCCGATGACCGCCGCTGATGGACCCGTCCGGCGCGAACGCGCGAACATCCGCGTCACGCGCATTGCGCTCGCTTTCCCAATTTGTTAGGCAGAGGGAACGCGCCGCTCGGGCGGCCAAATCCGGACAAAGAGAGGGGAGGGTCATGGCTGGCAAGGAGATCGACAAAACCGCCGTCGTCGCGGTGTTGAACCGAATCCTGGAGGCGGAGCTCGCCGGAGTCATGCGATACACGCACTACTCCTTCATGGTGTTCGGCTACAGCCGCATCCCGATCATCAAGTGGCTGAGGTCCCAGGCCGAGGAATCGCTGCTTCACGCGCAACAGGCGGGAGAGACGATCACGCTCCTGGGAGGTCACCCGTCCCTCGGCATCGGCAAGCTCCTCGAAAGCCAGGAGCATGACATCGGCACCATTCTCGCCGAGTCGCTGGAGCACGAGAAGGCGGCGCTCGAGCTCTACGAGCAGCTTCTCACCACGGTCGAGGGCCGCAACGTCATGCTCGAGGAGTACGCCCGGACGATGATCGCGGAGGAGATGCGGCACATCGGCGAGGTCGACAAGATGCTGCGTCAGCCGGGCGGCACGGGCACCTTAATCTTCTGATAACCCGTCCGGCCGTAGCCTCTGTGCGCTGCGGCGTCCCGGGCGGGCGCCCGCGAGCCTGCCTCGAGACAACCGCGACTGGCCGAGACGCCGATGCCGGAGACGGCCACACCCAGCGACGAACCCTTGTCCTCGCAGGCGGTCTCCGGGGACGCACGCCAGGGTGGCGGCGGCGAGGTCGGTCCGCACGGCGCCCGTCGCGCCTTCGACCGGATTTGCGGCCCCCTGCGTCAGGCCATCGGCCGGATCGGCGCGACCGGCAAGGCGGTGGCGCTCAAGGCGGCTCTCGACCGGCACCGGCGGGTCGTCATCCCGGCCGTCCTCGGTCTCGTGGGCATCGCCGCCGCCGGCCTGCTGGCGGTTGCGGGCACCGGAGGTGGCGGCGGACCAACGGTGGTCGTGGACCTCGAGCGCTCGGTCCTGCGCGAGTTTCCGGAGGTGATCACCGACCTTCGATCGGTGAGAGGGCGGCCGCAGTACGTCAAGCTGGTGTTCGTCGTCGATGTGGGGGAGGCCGGCGCGAAGCGGCTGCAGAAGACCGAAACGATGATCCTCAATGATCTGCAGACGCGGCTGAGGGAGTACGAACGCGCCGACCTGACCGGCGAGGCCGGCTCGAAGCGACTGCGCGAGGACCTGATCGCGATCGTCAACAAGGCCGTCGCCCCCTCCCGAGTGAACGACATCCTGTTCAAACAGCTCCTGTTGAACTGACTGGCGCCGATTCGGCTCGCGAGTGGGACCGCCCGCCGCCCGTTCGCCGAGCGGCCCCGCGGCCTCGGGCCAGATCCGCCTCAGGCCGCGGGATCGACGAGGTGGGGTTGGAAGCCTACTTGCGCAGGGACTTCTGGAACATCCGGTCGGACCGTTCGGAGGCCGCGCGGGCCTCGGCCGCAGCCTTCTCGGCCGCTGCCGCCGCCCGCTCCGCCGCCTGCGCCGCCCGCATCGATGCGTCGCGTGCGCCAACGACGTCCTTTTGCAGGGCCCCGACGTCGCTGCGCAGGCCGTTCACCTCGGTGCGAAGCTGGTCGACCTCGCTCTGAGAGGCGCAACCAACCAATGCCAGCATGCCAACTCCCGCCATCAGCGGCAAAGATCGGCGCAGATTCATCGTCATCTCTCCTCGCGCGTCCAGATACCGAAAGCCGGCGATCGCCATCGGAGAGGCGCTTCCGGCGCCGTCGTCCGTTGACCACCGCTTGATGCCGCTGCTTCGTGCAGGGCGGCCGGACCATAGCCCGTAGGCCGGCACGACGCAAGCCGTGCCCGGCTCCGGAAATCCCGGATCGATCGGGGCGAGGTTGCGAGCGCCGAAGGGTGATGGGCGCGGAGCGACGGCGGCGGCCGCGTCGCGCCATGCATCCGAGGCGGTCATCGGGGTGCCGCCTCGCCGCTCCATGCCGCGCGTTCGCCTTCGATCTCGATGATCCGGCGTTTGAGGCTCTGCAGCGTTCCGACGAGTTGGCGGGACTTCCGTCGAAGCTCGCCATACTCGCCGGCCTCGGTGATGGCCTCGGCCCGGCGCCCGCTGTTGGCGAGGGCGAGGCAGTGGGCGGCACTTCGGTGGAAGGCTTGGTGCACCTCCTTCGCCACCTGGTACTCGGCCAGGTGGCCGTAGAGCGGCTCGCGCACGGCGAGCCACCGCCCCAGCTCACACAGCCTCGCGTCGGCAGCCAGGGGAAGGGTCAGTGGACCGTCGCCGTAGAGGGATTCGCGCAACAGAGCGATCCATTCGGCATGGGCGCGCAGCGGTGACCAGAGTTCCATCGCGCTCATCGCCCCGCGGCGCATGGCCGAGAGCAGCGCACCGAGAACCCCGAGACCGGCCGGGATGGCGAGAGCGCCGGCGGCGACACTGGAGACCTCTTGTCGGGAAGGTCAGTAGACCTTGTTCCCCCATTCGTCGACATAGACCTTCTCGACCGTGTAGGAGATGCCGTTGCGGCGGTAGAAGTCCGCCATCTCGTCTTCAAAGAAGCGCCGGCGTTGCCGTGGCTGGTTGTCTTGGGTCGCGACCCTGGCCGCCGTCGCCTGCCGGCGAGCGGCCTGGTCCTCGAGCCGCAGCTGCAAGACACGCCGAGCGACGGCCTCATCGACGGACCGGTCCATGGTTTCGGCGAGGTCCCGGCCGATGAAATGCACGATCATGCGATTGGCCGGGGCGAGGTCGGCATCGATCAGCGGCACGCCGGTCGCCTGGCGATAGGCCTCCGACATCACCTCGAACAGCTTGCTGGCGAGATAGGCGTCGTCGAGCAGCCCGAGCAGGCCAAGGTGGTCTGGGATCAGGTCGTTGGGGGCCAGGAAGTACTGTCCGGCGGCTTCGAGCAGCGGATCGATGCTGTCAAGCTCGTCCATCGCTTCGGCCCGGGCGATCGCCAGTTCGGCCAACATCGGCACGCGCTCGACGTAGCGGCGGCAGAGCTCGACCGCCTCCGCCAGGGCGTCGCCGGCCGCTGGCCGGCCATCGATGAGCAGGGTCGATTGCAGATGCCGGGCGAGCGTGCCCGTTTGCCGCTCGTGATGAAGGGCTTCTCGGATTTTCTGGCGAATGCTGGCGAGAACGTCGGCCATGCGTGTCCCCTTTCGCTGCTGACCGGCGTCGCCGACGCGCGGCCTCACGGAGGCGAGAATGGCACGATCGCTGTCGCGACGATAGCCGGCTCGAAGCGCCGGCGTTGAGAGGTTGCCGATAAGTCGGATGCTGCGGCGCCGCTGCCGGCTTCGCGGCGTGATCTGCGCGGGTGCCGCAAGCTACGGGGCCGCGCAGCCACGCGGGGCCTGCACCAGTCCCCATCCGTAGAGATCGTCGCGGCCGGACTGTCCGAGGTCGACGGCGCGCTCCTTGAGGAGAGTCACGATCCGACTCCACGGGGTCTGCGGCGCGCCGCCGCGCAACACCGCTGCAGCCGCCGTCACGAACGGAGCCGCGAACGACGTTCCGGTGAAGTAGTCGCCGGATCCGCCGGCGGTCGCCGTCCAGATGCGGACGCCCGGCGCGGACAGATCATATAGGGGCCGCGGTTGGCGCGGCGGAACAACTTCAGCTCGGAATCGACGGCGGTCACGGCGATGACGTTCGCATGGGCGGCCGAGTACGCGGGCGCGGCGCGCGGCCCGTCGTTGCCGGCAGCGGCGACCAGCAGCACGCCCTTCCGGCCGAGCCGGTCGATCGCCATCCCGAGGGCGAGATTGTCCGCGCCGGCGATGCTGAAGTTGATGATCGTAACGGTCTGTGCCGCGAGCCAGTCGAGGCCCTCGACGATGCTCGCGGCGTTGGCGGCATCCTGACCGCCGTCCTCCCTGTAGAAGACGTCTGCCGCGAACGCCCGTGCGCCGGGAATGAGCTCGGCGAACTCGGTTCCAGGCTTGCCGAACAGCAGGGCCGCGACGGCCGTCCCGTGCGCCGAGCCCGATTGCGCTCGACCTTTGGGTGTGAAGGATCGCGTCGCGATGGGTCGGCCGCGCAGGGCGGGATGACCCAGGTCGACGGCCGCATCGACCAAGCCGACGCGCAACCGTGTCGGGCATGCGCTCGGCGTCGGATGCCACCGGACCATCGTCGGGCCGTAGCAGCGCGCGTCGGGGCACGTTCGCCGGGCGCTTCGGTAGATGTGGTTCAGGTCGTATTGGCCCGTGGTCGTCTCGCGCCGCAGGAGTTGCCGGCCCGATATCGCGTCCAGGTTCGATGGTACCCGAAAGCGCACGACGTCGACCCCGATCGACGGCAACCGCTGCCGGGAGAGCACCGTGAAGCCCAGAGCCGTAGCCCGCGCGACGGCCGCCGCGTCGGCATTGACGGCGAGCACCTCATCGGGCTCGAACGACTCGGCACCGCCGCCAGCGCCCTCGCCGGAGTCGAGGCCGAGGACTCGACCGAGCGTGCCGAGCAGTTCGCTGACCGCGTCATCGAAGGACGTCCCCCGGCTTCCGTCATCGTCATCGTCATCGTCGTCGTCGGCCAGTGCCAGGCCGACGATTGACAGCTCGCCCGGCAGCTTTGTAGGCAGTGCCAAGCCAACGTCGACGATCATCACGATCGCAAGGATGGGGATGGCAGCGTGTTTCATCCTTCGGGTTCCCCGACGTGGTTGCCGGACCGCACGGGTTCCGTCACCATCGTTCTGCGACGGATCGCCGAGCCTGTGACAACAACGGCATCCTTGCAACTTTGTTCCACGGCGCACGCCAACCCTTCGACCTCGTCCCGGCCGCGGAGCGTTCGCCGCACCGGGCAGTCGGGCCTTTTCGGCGATATTATGGCGCCGGCAGGGAATGAAACGATGCGACGAACCGTTCTTGGTCTAGCCCGTTCAAGTTTGCCGCGATGTCGACAGACGTGAAAAGGCAGCTGGTCGCCCTGTTGCCGAGGCTTCGCAGGTTCGCTTACGGACTGACGGGGTCCGTCGATGAAGGAGACGATCTGGTGCAGGCCGCTTGCGTTCGCGCACTTTCGAAACTCGATCAGTGGCAACCCGGCACGCGGCTCGACAGCTGGATGTTCAGGATCATCCAGAACCTGCGCATCGACGGGTTCAGGGCGAAGCACGCGCGGGGCAGAGAAGAGAGCGTCGACGCTCTCGCCATGATCGAAGGCGAAGACGGCCGCGCCACCGTGGAGGCGGCGTTGATGCTGGATCGGGTGCGCAGGATCGTCGCCGATCTGCCCGAAGACCAGCGGACGGCGCTGATGCTCGTCGCGGTGGACGGGCTGAGCTACCGGGAGGCGGCCGAGGTGCTGGGTGTGCCGATCGGCACGGTCACCAGCCGCCTGGCCCGTGCGCGACTGCGGATCGGCGAGCGGCTGGAGAAGCCTGGGGTTCGATCCGTCGTGGGCGAGCAAAAGCGATGAGGTCCGAGCCGTGAAGCCGCTATCCGACGCCACCCTGATGGCCTACCATGACGGCGCGCTGTCGCCCGCGGAGGCCCGCGCGGTCGAGGCGGCGCTGGCCGAAGATCCGACGGCCAGGGAGCGCCTGCACGTCCTCGCGGAGATCGACGCCCTGGTCGGCCGGGCGTTCGCGACGCCGCTGCATCAGCCCGTCCCCGAATCGCTGCTGGGCGCCATCGATGACGGTCCCGCGCCGAACACGGCCGCGCCGGCTGGTCGAGCCCGGCGGCGGGCGATGGCGTCCCGGGTGGCTCGCAACGGGGCGCTGCCGCTCGCCGCCTCGCTGATGCTTCTGGTCGGCCTTGCCGGCGGCTACGGTCTGTCCCGGTTGGTTCCGGCAAGAGATGCCGCCGACGGCTTCGTGTCGACCGCCGGCCTCGACCGGCATGTCGAGAACGCCCTGGAGTCGGCCGCCAGCGGACGGGTCCTGCGGTGGCAGTCCAGCGACCGCCAAGCTGAGGGCCATGTCAGGCTGGTGCTGACCTTCGTCGACGGCGCCGGCCGCTTCTGTCGGGAGTACGAGCTCCTGGACAAGGGCCCGCAGGGAGAACAGGCGACGGTCGGCGTCGCCTGCCGCGGCGAAAGCGGGGGGTGGCGCAACGAGGTGGTGGTCGCTGCCCATGCGCAGCCGACCGGAGCGTTCCTGCCGGCATCGGGCTCCTCAGGCGCGGCCCTGGAGGCGGCGATCGCCACCCTGATGGTCGACGAGCCGTTGTCAGCCGAACGCGAGCAGCGCCTGATCGACCGGCGATGGCGCCCCTGACGGGGAGACCGCTGCGGCCGCAGCGCCTCACTCTCGCCGTCGTCGCCGCGGTCGTCGCCGGCGGCACGACGGTCGGCCCGGCACTCGGCTGCAAGGCGTTGCAGCCCGCCGCCGAACGCGCGGCCGCCCATCTTCGCGCCGTTCAGGAGCCGTCAGGGCTGTTCCGGTACGGTTTCGACTTCGCGGCGCGAGCGCCGATTGCGGGCGACAACATCGTCCGCCAGGCGGGGGCTGCTTACGCGTTGGCGGAATACTACGCGCACGGCAAGGACCATGCCCTCCGCGACGGGCTGATCGCCGCCCTGAACGCCTTCGCCGCCCGCTCGATCGCCTTTGCCGATGGCGGCCTCGTCTCGGCCGACGGCACGCCGAGCGGCGCCCGCACCGGCGCGACCGCGCTCGCACTGCTCGCCGAGCTGCACTTCTACCGCACCTCCGGCGACGGGCGGTATCGGTCGCTCCGCGGCGTCTGGGAGCGGGGCCTCCGTACCCTGTGGCGGCCGCGCGAGGGCTTCCGCCTGACGCCGAAAACCCGGCGAACGTCCGACTACTTCAACGGCCAGATCTGGCTGGCTCTGGCCTATCTGGAAGCGACCACGGAAGATCCGGGCCTTGCCGAGTGGCTCGCCGAGGTCGACCGAGACTTGATGGAAATTTACAACCGGGCGCCGGCAATCGGGTTCTATCATTGGGGAGTGATGGCGGCCGCCGAGCGGTACGCGCGAAGTGGAGTCCATCGATTGAGGGATTTCGTTTTGCGCCAAACCGGCGCCTATCTGCGGGAGCTGCGGCCGCAGATGCATCCGACGGCCAACACGTGCTACGCGCTGGAGGGTCTGGTCACTGCACGCGGGCTCGCCGCGAGCGGGCCGAAGGATGCCTTGTTGCCGGTGCTCGATCGGCGGATCGAAGTCGAGCTCGCCAAGAACCTCGGCCTGCAGATCGCTTCCGGCTCGTCCCGGCTCCCCGACGGCGGATCGACCCCGCTGACCGCGGAAGACATCGATCGCCATCGCGGGGCGTTTCTCGCCGGCCGCGACCGCCCGTTCACCCGTATCGACCATACCCAGCACTGCCTCTCCGCCCTGGTCAGGGCCGAGCGGTTCGACGTGTGCCCGGGAGCCCTCTCGGCGGCCGGGTTGGCCGACTAGGCCCCATGTCCATGCATTTGGGGGCGGCGATCGCCTCCGGCGCCCGTTCGGCGACCCGTTCAGATCCGGCAATGGCGGTTGAGTACGGTAATGACCTCGTCAAAGATCTGCCGCTGCCGCTCGCCCAAACCGCCGCCGATCTCGACGCGGAGCAGGCGGAGCTTGACCGCGGCGTCCTCGACGGTCAGCGCCGGCAGCGACGAGATCCGGCCCTCGACCTCGAGGATGCGATCGCAGATCGGTCCCGCCTCGCGCTGTCGGTGTTGATGGGCGAGCCGTTGCAGCTGGTAGTGGAGATCGACAAGCTCGCTGTAGAGATCCGCCAGCATGGCCGTTCCTCCCGTGTGCCGCTCGTCTACGCAACCGGACACCGATCGGTCACCGCCGTCGGGTCGCGTCTTGGTGAGGGTTGTTTCTGCCTGTCGCGCGAGATCCGGAACGGCGAAATCAATCATGTCCCGGCGCGCCGAGATTGTACATTCGGAAAGCTACGTAAGGATTGTGGCGGTTTTGGCGAAGCCGGAGGGAAGGCCGCCGGCGCCGGAGGTCAGGGTCCCTGCCAGTGCTGGCCGAGATCGTGGTCGATGCCGGCGTGGTCGAGCGCGCGGGCGACGGTGTGCCGGACCAGGTCCTCGATGGAGCGTGGCCTGGTGTAGAAGGCCGGCACCGGCGGCATGATCACGGCCCCCATCTCGCACGCCCGGGCCATCAGCCTGAGATGTCCGAGATGCAAAGGTGCTTCGCGGACCATCAGCACCAGCGGCCTTCGCTCCTTCAGCGTCACGTCCGCAGCGCGGATCAGGAGATTGCTGGTGAAGCTGTTGGCGATGCCGGACAGCGTCTTCACCGAGCACGGCGCGACGATCATGCCACGGGTGCGGAACGAGCCGGAGGAGACGGCCGCCGCCAGGTCCTTGATGCTGTGGGTCGTGTGCGCGAGCGCCCGGACATCGGCGAGTGAGAGGTCCGTCTCGATCGCCAGTGTCTGCACCCCCATCTCGCTGACGATCAGGTGCACCGGCTGGCCGAGGCGCTTCAGCGTGCGCAGGATCTCGACGCCGTAGATCACCCCGGTTGCGCCCGTGATCCCGAGCACCAACGGTAAGTCCATGGAAATCACCCGTTTTTTGCGCGGGTGACATGATGGCCGGTCGCGACCGCGAAGGCAAGCCGCAGGCCCGCCCTCCGGTTCATCCTACACAGCAAGCGTCGAACGCCCTATGTGATGTCGGTCGGTTGCGGCATGGGTGCGGTGATGGCGTTCATCGGCGACTTCCGCGAAGAGAGCGCACTCCGGACGGCGGTTCGGCGGGCGACCCTTGCCGACGAGACGAAGACCGTCGACCACGTCCTCGCCTCGGCGGACCTCGGCGAGGCGGCGAGGCGGCGCATCCAGTCGCGCGCGCGCCTGTTCGTCGAGCGGATCCGCCAAAGGGCGCCGGCCCAGGGCGGGCTCGATGCCTTCATGCACGAGTACGACCTCTCCAACCAGGAGGGGGTGATGCTGATGTGCCTGGCCGAGGCGCTGTTGCGGGTGCCCGATGCCGAGACCGCCGACCGGCTGATCGCCGACAAGATCGGCAGCGCCGACTGGGAACGCCACCTCGGCCAGAGCGAATCGCTGTTCGTCAACGCGTCCACCTGGGCGCTCATGCTCACCGGCCGCCTGGTCCGCCTCGAGGACACGTCCGGTCACGACGCCCTCTCCTTCGTGCGCCGGCTCGTCGGCAAGAGCGGCGAGCCGGTGATCCGCCAGGCGATGGTCCGGGCGATGCGAATCATCGGCCGCCAGTTCGTCATGGGGCGCACCATCGAGGAGGCACTCGACCGCGCCAACGCCGGCGAGGCGCGCGGCTACGTGCATTCGTACGACATGCTGGGCGAGTCCGCGCTCACCGCCCGCGACGCCGCGCGCTACTTCGGGTCGTACTCCGATGCCATCGCCGCCGTCGGCCGCGCCGCCGCCGGCCGCGGCCCGTTCGCCGGGCCCGGCATCTCGATCAAGCTCTCGGCCCTGCATCCGCGCTTCGAGCCGGCCCAGCGCGCCCGGATCGTGTCCGAGCTGGTGCCGCGGGTGAAGGCCCTCGCCGCGGAGGCCAAAGCCGCCGACATCGGGCTCTGCATCGACACCGAGGAGGCCGACCGCCTCGACCTCACCCTCGACGTCTTCGAGGCGGCCTTCGGCGACCCCGCGCTGGCCGGATGGGAGGGGCTCGGCCTCGCCGTCCAGGCCTACCAAAAGCGGGCGCTCGCGCTCATCGACTGGCTCCAGGCCCTCGCGCGCCACCACGGGCGCCGCATCTCGGTGCGTCTGGTCAAGGGCGCCTACTGGGATGCCGAGATCAAGCACGCCCAGGAGCAGGGCCTCGACGACTATCCCGTGTTCACCCGGAAGATCAACACCGACGTCTCCTACATCGCCTGTGCGAAGAGGCTCTCAGCCGCCCGCGACGCCTTCTATCCGCAGTTCGCGACCCACAACGCCCACACCCTGGCGACGGTGCTCGAACTCGCGGCGAACAGGACCGACCTCGAGTGCCAGCACCTGCACGGCATGGGCGAAGAGCTGTTCGATCAGGTGGCGGGCCGCGACGGCGACGGCGTCCGCTGCCGCATCTATGCGCCGGTGGGAAGCCACGAGGACCTGCTCGCGTACCTGGTTCGCAGGCTCCTCGAGAACGGCGCCAACACCTCCTTCGTCAACCGCCTGGCCGACGAGAAGCTGCCGGTCGCGGACATCGTCGCCGATCCGGTGCTGCGGGCGCAGGCGCTGAGATCGAAGCCGCACCCCGGAATCCCGCGGCCGACCGATCTCTACGGCCCGTCACGGCGCAATGCCCGCGGTCTCGACCTCGCCGATCCCCGGGCACTCGAGAAGCTCGCGGCAGCGATGCACGCGGCCGAGCGGCCGTGGCAGGCGGCGCCGCTGGTTGCCGGTCGCGAGTGTCCGCAGGGTAAAGGGCGGCCGGTTGCCGATCCCGCCGACCGGCGCCGCGTCGTCGGCCGGGTCCACGAGTGCGGGCCCGAGGCCTTTGAGCCGGCGATCGCCGCCGCCGTCGCCGCCGCGCCGGAGTGGGCGGCAACGCCGGCGGCCGAACGGGCGGCCTTGCTCGAGCGCGCCGCCGACGGGCTCGAGGCGGCGCTGCCGGAGCTGATGGCGCTTGCGGTGCGCGAGGCGGGAAAGACCGTTCCCGACGCGCTCGCCGAGGTCCGCGAGGCCGTCGACTTCTGCCGCTACTACGCCACCCGCGCCCGTGAGCAGTTCGCTCAGCCCCGCGAGCTTCCGGGCCCGACCGGCGAGAGCAACCGGCTCGAGCTGCACGGCCGCGGCGTCTTCGCCTGCATCAGCCCGTGGAACTTCCCGCTGGCGATCTTCCTGGGCCAGGCGACGGCAGCGCTCGCCGCCGGCAACGCGGTGGTCGCCAAGCCGGCCGAGCAGACGCCGCTGATCGCCGCCCGCGCCGTCGAGATCCTGCACGCCGCGGGCGTGCCGCCGGCCGCCCTCAACCTGCTTCCCGGCGACGGCGCCGCCGGCGCCGCGCTCGTCGCCGATCCCCGCATCGCCGGCGTCGCCTTCACCGGCGGGGTGGAGACGGCCCGCGCCATCCAGCGCACGCTCGCCGGCCGGCCGGGCCCGATCGTGCCGCTGATCGCCGAGACCGGCGGCCAGAACGTGATGCTCGCAGACTCCACGGCGCTGCCCGAGCAGGTGGTCAAGGACGTGATCACGTCGGCCTTCCGCAGCGCGGGCCAGCGCTGCTCGGCGCTGCGGGTCTTGTACCTGCAGCGGGACATCGCCGACCGCGTCATCACGATGCTGGCGGGGGCGATGGCGGAGCTCACCGTCGGCGACCCCGGGCTGATCGCCACCGACGTCGGCCCGGTCATCGACGCGGACGCGCTCGCGATGCTCAACCGGCACGCGGAGCGCATGCGGAGCGAGGGCCGCCTGATCGCCCGCTCGGCCCTTTCGGACGCGTGCGCGCACGGCCACTTCTTCGCGCCCTCTGCCTTCGAGATCGACGGCATCGACCGTCTCGAGCGCGAGGTGTTCGGCCCGATCCTGCACGTGGTGCGCTATGCGGCCGACCGGCTCGAGGACGTGCTGGAGGCGATCGACCGCACCGGCTACGGCCTCACCCTCGGCATCCACAGCCGCGTCGACGGCTTCGCCCGCCGGGTCCGCCGTCGGCTGCGCGTCGGCAACGCCTACGTCAACCGCTCAATGATCGGCGCCGTCGTCGGCGTCCAGCCGTTCGGCGGCGAAGGCCTGTCGGGGACCGGGCCGAAGGCCGGCGGCCCGAACTACCTCCTCCGCTTCGCCACCGAGCGCACGCTCACCGTCAACACCTCCGCCACCGGCGGCAATGCCGCCCTCTTGTCGCTGAAGGACGACGAGGCTTAGGGCCACGGCCGCAGGTTCCGCTGCCGGACGACAGCACGGAGCGCACTCAGCTCCGTTGCCGGGACGGAAACCGTGAGCGCTGGCGCCCGATGAGGCGCGGGCGGGCTCAGGGCTGGCCGGTCTTGAGGGCTTCGATGATGCGCTTGCGCTCCTCGGCGTCGGTGACGCGGATGGTCTTGGTGGTGCCAGGGGCGAAGCCTCTCGCGTCGGTGAGGTAGAGGTCGAGCTCCTCCTCGGTCCACCGGCCGCCCTTGACGCGGAGCGCCTGCGAGTAGCCATACCATTCGCGGTCGCGCGCCTTTTCGGCCCCGACGATGCCGTAGAGGTTGGGGGCGACGCGGAACGGCCCGCCCCGCTCCAGGCTGTGGCAGACGACGCAGCGGTCGGCGGCGCCGCCCCGCCCCCAAGGCTGGGACGGCAGAAGGCTGCTCTCCGCCCAGGCCGCCGAGGCGACCACGCCGAATGCGAGGACCAGCAGCGCCGTGCCGGCGATGTGCGAGGCCGGGCGCCGGGACGAAAACAGCGATCGAACATCGGTCATGACGAATCCTCCCCTCAAGGCCGCGGTTGCCCCCTCCCGTCGCGACCGCATCGGAAAGGGGGATCCGCGTCCGTGCATGGCGGCCATTCTGCCGCATCCGCGCGCGCCGTGCCAGCCTCGCGAGGGCGCACACCCGTCGCCGTCGGACCGCCGGGCGATCGCGGACCGGGATGGCGCGCTCGTTGGTCCGCGTCCTGGGACGATTGTACAGGTACCGGGCGGACAAACAAGCATGAGTAATTCGCGTCTTGTAGTTTGTTTTCATTTAACCATACCCACCAAATAGGTCATAGTAATACTAACGGTGGCTCGATCGCGCCCTCGCCAGAGGCGTAAGCGACGCAGCGGGGCCGACCGCGCCGGCCAAGAGCGGCCACGTTCATCAGCGAGGGGGATCGAACCATGAAACACACCGTCACTCTGACGAGCGCGCTGGCGCTCGCCGTCGGCCTCGGCATCGGCTGGCCCGCGGCCCGCGCCGATACTGCGACGGTCGGCATCACGGCCGCCGAGATCGGCGGCGAGGTGACCGGCTTCGGCGGCGCGGAGGCGTTCTGGACCAGGGAGCGGATCCGCTCGGCCCGGCCGCTTCCCTTCTACGATGCGGAGTCCGACCCTGGCTCGGCCTTCACGTTCCCGGAGGCAGGACCGGAGGGAGCGCCGACGGTGGTCCCGGGCGGCCTCCCGGGCGACCGTCCCGAGCCGCCGGTCGAGGTGCATGACACAGGGTCCTCGCCTAAGCACAAGGACTTCGGCGCCGACTTCGGCACCCAGAACGTCTTCGACGACAGCTTCGTCAACAAGAAGAACACGCTGAGGAAGCAGTTCCCGTGGCAGGCGATCGGCAAGCTGCTGTTCACCGGCCCGACCGGCGGCAGCGGCTGGTGCTCGGCCTCGGTGATCAGCCCCAACAACGTGATCGTCACCGCCGCCCACTGCTGCTACGACCGGTCCGCCGGCTGGATGAGCAACTGGTCGTTCGCCCCGGCGATGAAGAACACCAATGCCACCTACGGCCTGTTCCCGTGGAAGAGCGCGCGGGTGCTGAGCGGCTGGATCCAGGGCGGCGGTCGGGCCTACGACGTCTGCGTGCTGACCATGGGCCCACGCGCCGACGGCAAGGAGCTGAACCAGGTCGTCGGCTGGCTCGGACTCTCCTGGAACTTCGGCACCACCCAGCACCATCGGGCGTTCGGCTATCCCAGCAACATCGACAGCGGCAAGTTCAAGTACGAGTGCGCCGCCGAGAGCTATGCCAACTGCGGCGATCTCAACGTGCTGGCCCAGGGCTGCAGCATGACCTTCGGTTCGAGCGGCGGGCCGTGGATCCGCGGCTTCAGGATGTTCGAGGCCGGCGCCGCCAACTACGTCAACGGCGTGGTCAGCGGCTGGGACGGCTGCACCGGAAGCTTCGGCCAGTCGTTCAACGCCGCTCGCTTCACCAGCGCCAACATCGTGCCCTTGTGCAATGACGAGGGCTGCTGAGCACCGCTGACGGCCGCGCCAATGGGGCCGGATCCCGTCAGGCGATCCGGTCCCAGTCGGCATCGCCTCCGAAACGGTCGACGAGCAGGTCGACGAACAGACGGACCTTCGCCGGCATCAGCCGGTTCGACGGCCAGATGGCGTTGACCGCGATTTCCGGCACCGCGAAGCCCTCGAGCACTTGCACAAGGCGGCCGGCGGCGAGCGCGGCACCGCAGATGAAAGTCGGCAACAGGGCGACGCCGAGCCCCGCCTCCGCCGCCTGCAACAGGACCTCGCCGTTGTTCGCCGAGAACGTGGGGAGGATCCGCACCGTCCGCATGCCGCCAGGGCCGACGAACGGCCACGAGGTGCCGGTCGCGAGATGGCCATAGTGAAGGCAGCGGTGGCGTAGAAGGTCTTCGGGCGCCTCGATGGCGCCGTGACGCCCGAGGTAGGCGGGCGCCGCGCAGACCACACGGCGGGCCGGGGCCAGCCGGCGGGCGACCAGCGAACTGTCCGCCAAGGCGCCGATGCGGACCCCGACGTCGAAGCCCTCCTCGACCAGATCGACGAAGCGGTCGGTGAGCGTCATCTGGACCTGGAGGTTCGGATGCCGCTTCATGAACGCGACAACGAGCGGCGCCAGATGCAGGATGCCGAACGACATCGGCGCATTGACGCGAAGCACGCCCGCGGGCTCGAGCCGGTCCTGCTGGACGAGACGGCTCGCGTCCTCGAAGGCGGCGAGAATGTCCTTGCAGCGGCCGATGAAGGCGAGGCCGGCGGCGGTCAGGCCGACGCGGCGCGTGGTGCGGTCGAACAGCCGCACGCCGAGTGTCGCCTCGAGGGCGGCGACGCGCTTGCCGACGAGCGCCCGGGACACGCCGAGCCTGGTGGCGGCGGCGGTGAAGCTGCCGGCCTCGGCGACGGCGGCGAACGCTGCCATGCCGTCAAGACGGTCCAAGCCTGCCTCCACTTGCCACGATTCAGCGTCAAATATGGGAAGAACGCTTCCATTGTAAAGCTTGCAGCGCGATGTGATCTCTCGGGGAGCGCAACGCCGAAGGAGGAAAAGCGGCCATGATCACCCCGAGGCGGTCCGAAGACCGCGGTCGTTTGGAGCTCGACTGGCTTTCCAGCCGCCACACCTTCAGCTTCGGCGACTATCACGATCCCCGGCACATGGGCTTCGGCGACCTCCGGGTCATCAACGAGGACCGGGTGCGGCCCGGCGGCGGCGTCGCCACCCACGGCCACCGCGACATGGAGATCGTCTCCCTCGTGCTCGACGGCGCGCTCGAGCACAAGGACACCCTCGGCAACGGCACCGTAATCCACCCCGGCGAGGTCCAGAGGATGAGCGCAGGCACCGGCATCCGCCACTCGGAGTACAACCCCTCCCCCACCCTGCCAGTGCACTTCCTGCAGATCTGGATCCGGCCGGAACGGACCGGGCTTCCGCCCGCCTACGAGCAGAAGACGTTCGCCGACGCCGAGCGGCGAGGCCGGCTGCGGGTGATCGGCTCCCGCGACGGCCGCGACGGATCGGTCACGATCCATCAGGACGTGAGCCTCTACGGGGGCCTGCTCGCCGCCGGCGACGCGGCCGACCTGACCCTCCGCCAGGGCCGGCGGGCGTGGGTGCAGGTGGCGGCCGGCCGTGTCGAAGTCAACGGCGTGGAGCTTGCGGCCGGCGACGGCGGGGCGCTCGAGGGCGAGGACCGGGTCGCGCTCCGCGCGCTCGAGGACGCCCACGTCCTCGTCTTCGATCTCCGCTGAGGCGGGGCTCCGCCGGCTCAGACGCCGTAGTATCCGCGATACCAGGCGACGAAGCGGGGGATGCCCTCGGCAATGGTGGTCTTCGGCTCGAAGCCGAGGTCGCGCTGCGAGGCGTCGATGTCGGCGAAGGTCTCCTTGACGTCGCCCGGCTGCATCGGCAGGAGCTGCATCTCGGCCTTGATGCCGAGGGCCTGCTCGATCACGGCGATGAAGTCCGTGAGCCGCTCGGAGCGGTGGTTACCGAGGTTGTAGAGGCGGCAGGGCGGCAGGCCGTCGGCCGCCGCCGGCGGCCGGTCGAGGCAGGCGAGGATGCCTCCGACGATGTCGTCGATGAAGGTGAAGTCGCGGCGCATGTCGCCGTGGTTGAACACCGGGATCGGTTCGCCGGCGAGGATCTTGCGGGTGAAGATGAACGCCGACATGTCGGGGCGGCCCCACGGCCCGTAGACGGTGAAGAAGCGGAGCCCGGTCAGCGCCAGGGCGAACAGGTGCGCGTAGGCGTGGCTGATCTCCTCCATCGCCTTCTTGGTGGCACCGTAGAGCGAAACCGGCCGGTCGGTGCGGTCGGCGACGGAGAACGGCAGCTTGCCGTTGGCGCCGTAGACCGAGGACGAGGAGGCGTAGACGAAGTGGCGAAGGCGCCCGAGCGACCGGCACGCCTCCAGAAGGACCACGTGGCCGTCGACGTTGGCGCGCAGGTAGGCATAGGGATTGACGAGCGAGTAGCGGACCCCGGCCTGGGCCGCGAGATGGACGACACGGTCGATGCCGGCATGCCGAGCGACGAGATCCTGGACGGCGTCGCGGTCGGCGATGTCGATGCGGGCGAAGTGGAAGCCCGGCCTGCCCTCGAGCTTGGCGAGGCGAGCCTCTTTCAGCCTCACCTCGTAGTAGTCGTTCATGTTGTCGACGCCGATGACCGCCTCGCCCCGCTCGAGGAGCGCCTCCGCGGTGTGAAAGCCGATGAAGCCGGCGACTCCAGTGACCAACACCGTCATGCCGTTCGCACCTCCCGTGGCGTGGAAGCTCCGCAGCGATGTGCGCCCCGAGCGGAGCGCCGTTCGAGGCGGGCGCCCGGACTTATGCCATCCGGCCGCCGAAAGCGCCACCCCCCAAAGGCGCCGTGGACCGGTGCGAGGACGGGCCGTCGCGCCGTGGCATTTGCCAACAAGGTCAGCGAGCATTACCTATCTTAAGAGCAGGCATGAGGTGTCGAGCCGAGCGAACGGAGGTCGGCAATGGCGCTCGCCCAGGTGACCCTCGAGGACAAGTACGCGCTGGAGGCGGGGCGGATCTACCTCACCGGCACGCAGGCGCTGGTGCGCCTCGTCATCGAGCAGCGCCGCCGGGACGTCGCCGCCGGGCTCGATACCGCCGGCTTCGTCTCCGGCTATCGCGGCTCGCCCCTCGGCTCCGTCGACAAGGAGATGTGGGCGGCGGCGAAACATCTCGAGGCGCACCACATCGGCTTCCAGCCCGGCGTCAACGAGGATCTGGCGGCGACCGCCATCTGGGGAACGCAGCAGGTCGGCCTGTTCCCCGGCGCCAAGTACGACGGCGTGTTCGCGATGTGGTACGGCAAGGGTCCCGGTGTCGACCGCTCGGGCGACGTCTTTCGCCACGCCAACCTGGCGGGCACCGCGCCCCATGGCGGCGTGCTCGTGCTCACGGGCGACGATCCCGCCTGCAAGTCGTCGACGGTGCCGAGCCAGAGCGAGTACGCGATGATGGATGCCGAGATCCCGATCCTGCATCCGGCCAACGTCCAGGAGTTCCTCGACTTCGGCATCCTCGGCTGGGCGATGTCCCGCTACTCGGGGCTGTGGGTGGCAATGAAGACGGTGACCGAGAGCGTCGATTCCTCGGCGTCGGTGCATGTCGATCCGGGCCGGGCCGTCATCGTTCAGCCGACCGACTTCGCGATGCCGCCCGATGGCGTCCACATCCGCGCCCTCGAATGGCCGCCGTTGCGCCAGGAGATGCGGCTGAAACGGAGCAAGCTCTATGCCGCGCTTGCGTTCGCCCGCGCCAACGCCATCGACCGGACAGTGATCGACGGCCCCAACCGGCGGCTCGGCATCGTCACCGTCGGCAAGTCCTACCTCGACGTGCTGCAGGCCCTGGACGACCTCGGCATCGACGAGCGACTCGCCCGCCACATCGGCCTCAGCGTCTACAAGGTGGGTCTCGCCTGGCCGCTCGAGCGCGAGGGCGTCCGCCACTTCGCCGAGGGCCTCGAGGAGATCCTCGTCGTCGAGGAGAAGCGGGCGGTGATCGAGAACCAGCTCAAGGAGCAGCTCTACAACTGGCGCGAGGACGTGCGGCCGCGGGTGATCGGCGAGTTCGACGACCATGGCCGCTGGATCCTGCCGTCGGCCGGCGAACTCACGCCGGCGCAGATTGCCCGCGTCATCGCCGAGCGAATCGCCCGCTTCCATGATTCGCCGCAGATCAGGGACCGCCTCGCCTTTCTGGATCAGAAGGAGCGGGCAGTCGGGGGGACGGCCCCGGACATCCGCCGCATCCCGTACTTCTGTTCGGGATGCCCGCACAACACCTCGACCGTGGTGCCCGCGGGCTCGAGCGCGATCGCCGGCATCGGCTGCCACTTCATGGTGACGTGGATGGACCGGAGCGCCATCTCCTTCACCCACATGGGCGGGGAAGGCGCCAACTGGATCGGCATGGCGCCGTTCACCGAGATCCCGCACATCTTCGTCAACCTCGGCGATGGCACCTACTATCACTCCGGCATTCTCGCCATCCGCCAGGCGGTTGCGGCCAACGCCAGCGTGACCTTCAAGATCCTCTACAACGACGCGGTGGCGATGACCGGCGGCCAGCCCGTGGACGGCCCCTTGGACGTGCCGATGCTGTCCCGGCAGGTGGCGGCCGAGGGTGTGCGCCGCATCGTCGTGGTGACCGACGAGCCGGACAAGTACGGTAGGGACGCCGGCTTCGCCCCCGGCGTCAGCGTCCACCACCGCGACGACCTCGACCCGGTGCAGCGGGAGCTGCGCGAGATCCAAGCCCCGACGGTGCTGATCTACGACCAGACCTGCGCCGCCGAGAAGAGGCGGCGCCGCAAGCGCGGCCAGTATCCCGACCCGCCGCGCCGCGCCTTCATCAACGAATGGGTGTGCGAGGGCTGCGGCGACTGCGGCGTCAAGTCCAACTGCGTGGCGATCGTGCCGCTGGAGACCGAGTTCGGGCGCAAGCGGGCGATCGACCAGTCCTCCTGTAACAAGGATTTTTCCTGTCTCAAGGGATTCTGCCCCAGTTTCGTCACCGTCGAGGGCGCCGAGCCGAGGCGCGTTGCCGCCGGCGCCGGCCAGGATTTCGCGCCGCTGCCGGAGCCGCAGGCGCCGCCGCTCGAGGCGCCCTATGGCATCGTCGTCTCCGGCATCGGCGGCACCGGCGTGGTCACCATCGGCGCCGTTCTCGGCATGGCGGCGCATCTCGAAGGCAAGGGGGCGACGGTCCTCGACCAGATCGGCCTCGCCCAGAAGAACGGCGCTGTCGTCAGCCACCTGCGCATCGCCCGGCGGCCCGAGGACATCCACGCCGTCCGCATCGCCGACGGCGGCGCCAGCCTCCTTCTCGGCTGCGACATCGTCACCGCCGGCAGCCCGGAGGTCCTGGCCAAGCTCCGTGCCGGCTTCACGCGCGCCGTCGTCAACACCCACCCGACGATGACCGCCGACTTCACCCACGACGCCGATATGGCGTTCCCCGCGCGCAGGCTCCGCGACGCGATCATCGCGGCCTGCGGCACCGAGGCCGCGACCTTCGTCGACTGCTCGGCGCTGGCGACGGCGCTGATGGGCGACGCCATCGCCGCGAACCTGTTCGCCGTCGGCTTCGCGTTCCAGCAGGGCCTGGTGCCGATCGCTTCGGAGGCCATCGAGCGCGCCATCGCGCTGAACGGCGTCGCCGTCGCCTTCAACCAGGAGGCTTTTCTCTGGGGTCGCCGCGCCGCCTTCGACCTCGCCGGGGTCCGCCGCATCGCTGAAGCGGACGCCACGGAACCGCAGCCGGCGACCCGCCTCGACGACATCGTCCGGCGGCGGGTCGAGGAGCTCACGGCCTATCACAGCGCCGGCTACGCCCGCCGCTACAAGCGGCTCGTCGAACGGGCCGAGCAAGCCGAGGCGGAACGCGTTCCCGGAAAGAGCGGCTTCGCCGTCGCCGTCGCTCGCTCCTACTTCAAGCTGCTCGCCTACAAGGACGAGTACGAGGTGGCGCGCCTCTACACCGACGGCCGCTTCGAGGCGGCGCTCGCGACACAGTTCGAGGGGTACGCCAGGCTCGTCTTCCACCTCGCCCCGCCGCTGTTCGCCAAGCGCGATCCTGCGACCGGCGAGCTGCAGAAGCGACCCTATGGCCCGTGGGTGCTCGGCGTGTTCCGCCGGCTCGCGAAGCTCCGCAGGCTGCGCGGCACGCCTTTCGACGTCTTCGGCTACACCCCCGAGCGTCGGGGCGAGCGGCGGCTGATCAGGAACTACGAGGCCACCGTCGGAGAGCTCATCACCGGCCTCAACCGCGACAATCACGACCTCGCCCGCGAGATTGCGGCGCTGCCGCTTTGCATCCGCGGCTTCGGACACGTCAAGGCGCGATCCCTGACCGAGACCAAGGCGCGGGAGGCCGAGCTCCTGCACGCGTTCCGCCAGCCCGCGCCGACCGCCAGCGCCGCCGAATAGCGTCGGCGCCAACGGCCGCGTGCAGCCGCCCTGGAGCGGCGGCAGGCGGGCGAATTACAACTGGAAATTGCATCCATTGCGCGCTACCATGAGTGTCCTCGCGGACGTGGGCAGGAGGAGCGCGTGGGAACGAGCAAGAACGGATCGAATGGCGGAGCGCCGGGCGGAACCAGGTCCGGGCGCGGCGCGGAAGCACAGGCGCTGGCGGAGCTCTTGACCCGCCTGCAGGTGCATTCAGAGCTGCTCAAGCGTGACGTGCTGCGCCTGCAACAGGCGCTCGCCGAGATCAACACGGCGATGACCACCTCGCTCGACCGTGTCGAGCGCCTGCGTAGCAACACCGAGCGCCTGAAGGCGGCCTTCGAACGCTCGCGCTCCATGCCGCCGAGGACGGCCCAGAAGCCCCCGTTCGGCAACCGCATGGCGAAGCCCGCGACTGAGGACCGGCGCGCGGGCAGGGATCGCCGCTCGGGATGTGACCGCAGGCGCGCCGCCGACGAGCCGACCGGGCTCATGCGGTGGATCGAGGGCACCTCTCTCGACCGCCGCAAGGGTGGAGATCGGCGAAGGGCCCAGGACCGCCGGCGCCCGCAGGGCTCGTGCCGATCCCCTGCCCCCTCCGTGCCGAGAGCCAAGAAGGCCCCGCCGGCGCTGACCGCCAAGGTCGTCTCGCTGGCCGCAGAGCGCGCCAAACGCAAGGCGATGCACTCGCCCGGCCTCTGACGCTGGCGGCGCGCCGCCGTCAGCCGTCCGCGCCTCGCCGCATCGCGTCGGCCGAGTAGACGACCAACCCGCCCCAGATCCAGGCGAAGCTGATCAGGCGGTCGACGGCGAACGGCTCGCCGAAGGCGAAGACCGCCAAAAGGAAATGCCCCGTCGGCACGACGTACTGGAGGAGCCCGAGCGTCGTTAGGCGAATGCGCTTGGCGCCGGCGACGAACAGGATCAGCGGGATCGCCGTCACCACGCCGGAGAGCGCCAGCAAGAGATCGAGCGAGAGAGCCCGCGAGCCGAACGCGCCGCCGCCCTGCGCCGCGAGGAGCACGAGATAACCCAATGCCAGCGGCGTCATCAGCAGCGTCTCGACGACGAGTCCAGCGAGCGAGTCCACGGCCGCTGTCTTGCGCACGAGGCCGTAGCACGCCCAGCTCATGGCCAGCGTCAGCGCCACCCAGGGCACGCCGCCGAGGCCGACGACCTCGTACGCGACCCCGACGCCGGCGAGCCCCACCGCCACCCACTGCGCCCGCCGCAGCCGCTCCTTCAGCACCACCACGGCGAGCAGCACGCTGCCAAGCGGACTCATGAAATAGCCGAGGCTCGAATCGAGCACGTGATCGTTGGCCACGGCCCACAGAAAAACGCCCCAGTTCAGGGACAGGACGAGCGCCGACGCCGTCAGCGTCGCCACCAGCCGCGGGCTTCGCAACGCCCGTGCGGCATCGCCGAGGCGGCCGAGACCGACAAGCACGACGCCGCCGAAAACCAGCGACCAGACGATGCGGTAGGCCAGGATCTCGATCGGCGGCACCGCCGACAAGAGCTTGAAGAACGCCGGGAACAGAGCCCAGATCAGAAGCGCGCCGAGGGCCGACAGCGTGCCTACGACCGCCGCGGAGCGCCGGAGCGGAGTCACCGTCTCTCCCTCCTACAGCACGAACCACAACAGGAGCGGCAACGTGGCGAACGAGACCGCCGTCGACAGCACGACGATTCCTGCCACGTCTTCGGGCGCCGTTCCGTAGCGCTGCGCGAACAGGTAGTTGAAGACGGCGGCGGGCATCGCCGACTGGATGATGAGCACGCCGCGCTCGGCACCCTCGAGACCGAGGAGCAAGGCGAGGGTCAAGCCGACGCCGAGGCCCATGCCGAGGCGCAGGAGGGCGAGGCCAAGGCTCAGCGGGATGCGGCGCACGCGCAGGCGGGCGAGCGAGACGCCGAGCGCGATCAGCATCATCGGAATGGTGATGCCGCCCAAGAGCTGGGTCGTCGCGTTGATCCAGCGGGGCGGCGGGCTCCCGGCGACCATGAAGGCGAGCGCAGCCGCGACCGCGTACAGGATCGGCACCCGGGCCAGCGCCCTCAGACTCGCCCGGCCGGACGCGAGAGCGACGCCGACGGTGAACTGGCCGACCGCCGTGACGGTGAAGACGCCGATGGCGAGACCGAGCCCGATGTCGCCGAAAGCCAGATAGTTGAGCGGCAGCCCCATGTTGCCGGTGTTGGGAAACATCAACGATGGCAGGAACGCGCGGACCGAGAACCCCGAGGCAGCCAGCACGGCGCCGCCGATCAAGGCGAAGGCAAGGACGGCAGCGATGGCGGCGAGCACCATGGTGACGAACGAGCCCGGACCCACGGCGAGATTGGCCAGCGTGTGGAAGACGAGACAGGGCGCGCCGACGTTGGTGATCAGCGTGGTGACGAACTCGACCTCGAAGCCGCGCGCAAGCCGCGCCCAGGCAAAGCCGATGCCGGCGCAGACGAAGACCGGCGCCACGATCGAGAACAGGTCGGCATACATGCAGCGTCCGCGGGAGCGGCTCCGGGCCCGTCTGCCGGGGCGGCCAAGACGGGCACCGATCCGCGTCCGCCCGTGCCGGCACGTCGCCGGACGTCTCCCCCTCTCCTACCGCCCTCCCAGATCCCTCGCCTCGACGATCCTGAGCACGTTGGTCGTACCCCTGGTGTTGAGCGGCATGCCGGCGGTGACGACGATCGGCTCGCCGGACTGGGCGAAGCCCTCCGCGACGGCGATCGTGGCGGCGGTCTCGATCATCTTGTCGAAATCGTCGTGGCTTTCCACCTGGACCGTGTGCACGCCCCAGATCGCCGCCAGACGGCCGGCCGTCTCGGCGAACGGCGTCAGGGCGAGGATCGGTACGCGCGGGCGTTCGCGGGCTGCGCGCAGCGTCGTCGAGCCGCTGCAGGTGAAGGTGACGATGGCCTTGGCCCCGACCGTCTCCGCGACCTGGCGGGCGGCCGCGGTGATGGCGTCGTCGGAGGTCGGTTCGGGCATGCTCCGCGTCGCGCTGCTCACGCTCCAATACGTGGGGTCCGCCTCGACGCGGTGGATGATGCGGTCCATGATCGCGACCGCTTCGGCGGGATAGGCGCCGACGGCGGTCTCGGCCGAGAGCATGACCGCATCCGCCCCGTCGTAGACGGCGGTCGCCACATCGGAGGCCTCGGCCCGTGTCGGCACCGGCGCACTGATCATCGACTCCAGCATCTGCGTCGCCACCACCACCGGCTTGCCGGCGTACCGGGAAGCGCGGACGATGCGCCGCTGCAGGACCGGCACGTCCTCGGCGGCCATTTCCACGCCGAGGTCGCCGCGGGCCACCATCACGCCGTCGGCCCGATCGACGATGGCGTAGAGCTGATCGATCGCCGACGGCTTCTCGAGCTTGGCCATGAGGCTCGCACGGCCGGCGATCAGGCTTTTCGCCTCGTCGACGTCGGCCGGCCGCTGCACGAACGAGAGCGCGATCCAGTCGACCCCGAGTTCGAGCGCAAACGCCAGGTCCTCTCGGTCCTTGGCGGTCAGCGGCGACAGCTCGAGCATCGCGTGCGGCAGGTTGACCCCTTTGTGGTCGCTGATCGGGCCACCGACGACGACGCGAGCGTCGGCAAAGTCCGGGCCGCAGGTCATCACCTGCAGGCGGATCTTGCCGTCGTTGATCAGCAACTCGGTGCCGGGCCGCAGTGCCGCGAAAACCTCTGGATGCGGCAAGGGCGCGCGCCGGCCGTCACCCGGCTCCGCCGACAGATCGAGGCGAAACGCGGCGCCGGGCTCGAGCTGAGCGGAGCCTCGGGCGAACCGTCCGACCCTCAGCTTCGGTCCCTGCAGATCGGCGACGACGCCTTGCGGCCGGCCGAGCCGACGGGAGAGATCCCTGATGATGCGGAACCGCTCGCCGTGCTCGTCGTGCGAGCCATGGCTGAAGTTGAGCCGGAAGAGGTCGGCGCCTTGCTGGCAGAGCCGGGCGATCGCCTCCTCGCCACTGGTCGCCGGACCGAGGGTGGCCACGATCTTGGCTCGCCGATCGCGTCGCATGGCGGAGCGTATACGCGGCATGCGGTCGGCGCGCCAGCCCGAATCGGACCCGGGCGATCGGCACGGCGAACGCATCCGTGTTCAGGAATTGTGAACCCTATGCGCCTAGGCTTCGGCGGCACCCCGCATCGATTCCCGATGCTGGGCATGAGCCGGCAAGGGATGCCCGCCGATGACGGACGATCCGACCAGGGCTCTCGATGCGAGCTTCCTCAAGCGGGAGCTCCTCGGCCTGTTCGAGTACGTCCAACGCGTAAGACAGGAGATCGCGGCGATCAGCCGTCCGGCCGAGGACGCCCACCGGTTCGAATCGATGGGGGACCAGCTCGATCTCATCGTCCAGGCGACCGAGGATGCCACGAACACGATCATGGAGGCCGTCGAGACCAACATCGAGCTCTTGGCCTCGCTGCGAACGGGCGTTCGTGACGGCCGTCACCAGGCCGTTCTCGACCGCATGGCGGCCAACCAGAACCGGATCATCGAGGCCTGCTCGTTCCAGGACATCACCGGCCAGCGGGTGAGCAAGGTGGTGAAGTCGCTGGCCTACGTCGAGGAACGGGTGAACAACCTCATCCACATCTGGGGCAAGGACGCGCTCGACCGCGAGACGATCGCTGCCGAGTGCGCCAAGAGCGGCGAGGACGCACTCCTCAACGGTCCCCAGGACCCCGAAACCGCGCTGGCCCAGGCCGAGATCGACGCGCTCTTCGGGTGATCGAGCCCGCCGCAGCGGGCTCAGCCGAGCTCGGCATGGCGGAAGCAGTCGACGACGTGATCGTTGACCATGCCGACCGCCTGCATGAAGGCGTAGCAGACGGTCGGTCCGACGAAGCGAAACCCGTGCGCGCGAAGCGCCCTGGACATGGCCAGCGATTCCGCCGTCGAGGCCGGTACCTCGGCCAGCGTCCGCCAGCGGTTGACCTTGGGCCGGCCGTCGACGAAGGCCCAGAGGGATCGCGCAAAGCTTCCCTCGGAAGCGACGACGTCGAGCCAGCAGCGGGCGTTGGCGACGGCGGCCTCGATCTTGGCGCGGTTGCGGACGATGCCGGCGTCCGCCATCAGCCGCGCGACGTCGGCCGCGCCGTAGTCGGCGATGCGGCCGGGATCGAAGCCGTCGAAGGCACGGCGAAAGGCCTCCCGCTTCCTCAGTATCGTGATCCACGCGAGCCCGGCCTGGAAGCTGTCGAGAACCAGCTTCTCGTAGAGCGCGCGGTCATCCCACTCGGGAACGCCCCATTCCAGGTCGTGGTAGGCGACATAGAGCGGGTCGCTTCCCGGCCACGGGCAGCGCCTGACGTCGGCGGCGTTCGACGATGGAACCATCCGGCCTCGCTCGCTTCGGTTTGCCGTCGGCGCGCGGACGGCCTATTGTGCCGAGTGCCGCCTGGACGGCGGTTTGCGTCCCCTCGAGTTAACCCCGAGTGAGGCTGAGATGAAATCACTGATTGCGTATGTCGGTCCGCTTCTGCTCGCGCTTCCGCTCATCACCTCCGCCAGCGTCGGCGCGGCGGATGCGGAGGACACCCTCTATCTCGACCTCAAGGACGGCCGCGTTGTCATCGAGATGCGGCCCGATCTGGCGCCAAACCACGTCGCCCGGATCAAGGAGCTGGTGCGCCAGGGATTCTACGACGGACTCGCCTTCCATCGCGTGATCGAGGGCTTCATGGCCCAGACTGGCGACCCGAGGGGGGACGGCACCGGCGGCTCCGGCGTCAAGCTCAAGGCCGAGTTCTCCGACACCCCGTTCGTCCGCGGAACGGTGGGGATGGCGCGTGCGCGGGATGCGAACAGCGGCGATTCGCAGTTCTTCATCTGCTTCGAGCCGGCACCCTTCCTCAACGGCCAGTACACGGTTTGGGGCCGCGTCGTCGAAGGCATGGAGCACGTGGACCGGATCAAGCGGGGAGACCAGGCGCGCAACGGCGTGGTCAGCGATCCCGACACCATCGTCCGCATGCAGGTGGCCGCCGACGCCAAGTCGTAGAGGCCGCATGCCTCGAGTGTGAAGTGGTTCAGAGGCGGAGGGATTGGCGATGCCCTGTCTCGTGACGATGTTGGCGGCCGCCCTGATGGTGGCGCTGTCGGCCTCCGTTTCCCGCGCCGAGGAGACCTCGCCGGTCCGTCTCGAGGTGGCCTACGGCCAGACCTACGCCGTCTCCGGCATGACCTTCAGCTGGACGACTGTGCGGGCCAAGGTGAAGAACATCGCTTATGAGAAGAGCGTCGTCCTCCATTACCGGGACAGCGACGGCACCTGGAAGGACCATCCGCTCGGCTTCATGGGCCACTACGGGACCTACGACGTCTTCGGCGGCACCGGCTCGACGCCGACGACGGGCGAGTTCGTCCTCCGCTACACGGTGCCGGGCCAGGAGCACTGGGACAACAACAAGGGCGCCAACTATAAGATCGGCACGTTCAAGGGGGTGGTCGGCGGCAACGTCATGCTGAAACAGGCAACCGCCCACATCGGCCACGAGGTCGGCGGCGGCTTCACCTTCACCACGTCCTGGTTCGACGGCGAGATCTACGTTCAGAACCTGTCCCACAACAAGCGCGTCGGCGTCCGCTACTCGGCCGACGGCGGCGTCACCTGGGTCGATGTCGACGGCTCTTACGTCGGGCCGGAGCGCGCCGTCGCCGGTGACGTCAGCGGCGTCGAGGTCTGGCGGTTCAAGACGCCGACGCTCAACCTGAACACCGCGGCCGGCGCGTTCCGGTTCGCCGTCTACTACGAGACCAGGGACCCCGGCCCCGGCTTCGGGACCCAGTTCTGGGACAACAACTTCGCCCAGGACTACGTCCTCGACAAGGCCCACGGCACGACGACCGAGTAGCAAGAGGGCGCGGCGCCGCTCACCGGCTGAGCTCGCGGACGGCGCGGTCGAGCCCTTCGAGGGTCAGCGGATACATCCGCCCGGCCATGAGCTGGCGCACCATCTGGACCGAAGCGGACATCTCCCACCAGCCTTCCCGGGTCGGATTGAGCCAGACCGCGCGCGGATAGACGGCGAGCACCCGCTGCATCCAGACGTGGCCCGGCTCGTCGTTCCAGTGCTCGACCGAGCCGCCCGGATGTAGGATCTCATAGGGGCTCATCGACGCGTCGCCGACGAAGATCGCCCGGTAGTCGTGGGGATAGGTGTGGAGAAGATCCCAGGTCGCGATCCTCTCGGCGTGGCGTCGGCGATTGTCCCGCCAGACGCGCTCGTAGAGACAGTTGTGGAAATAGACGTACTCGAGATGCTTGAACTCCGACCGCGCCGCCGAGAACAGCTCCTCGCAGACCTTGACGTAGGGATCCATGGACCCGCCGACGTCGAGGAACAAGAGCACCTTGACGGCGTTGTGGCGCTCGGCACGCAGCTTGAGATCGAGGTAGGCCTTTCTCGCCGTCGCCGCGATCGTTTCCGGAAGATCGAGTTCGGTCGCCGCGCCATCGCGGGCGAACCGGCGCAAACGGCGGAGCGCGATCTTGATGTTGCGGATGCCGATCTCCACCGAGGAATCCAGGTTCCTGAACTCGCGACGGTCCCAGACCTTGACCGCGTGCAGGCTGCGGTTGCCGTCCTGGCCGATGCGCACCCCTTCCGGATTGTAGCCCCACGCTCCGTAGGGAGAGGTGCCGGCGGTGCCGATCCACTTGCTGCCGCCGTGATGGCGCCCCTTCTGCTCGGCGAGCCGCCGGCGCAGCGTCTCCATCAGCGTGTCCCAGCCGCCGAGTGAGCGGACCAGCGCCTTCTCCTCCTCGGTCAGCAGCCGCTCGCCCATCTTCCTAAGCCAGTCCCCGGGGATCGCCACCGCCTCGTCCGCCGCCGCCGGCTCGAGGCCCTTGAACACCTTGGCGAAGACGCGGTCGAAGCGGTCGAGGTTGCTCTCGTCCTTCACCAGGGAGGCGCGGGCGAGGTAGTAGAAGTCGTCGACGCTGTAGCCGGCAATGCCGGCGTCGGTCGCCTCCAGGAGCGTCAGGTACTCCCTGAGGCTCGCCGGCACGCCCGCCTGCCGCAGCTCGACAAAGAAGCCGATGAACATGGTCGAAACCAAACCTGCCCGGCGTGTGTCGCTCGCACAAGAATAGGCCAGGGACCGCGGCAGCGCCATCGTCAGGTCCAGCCGACGATCGAGAGGCCGGACTGCTCGGCGAGGTCGAGATCGGCGTCACGGCGGCGGGGCTAATGCCCTTCGCGGCGGGCGAGGAAGGCGAGGCGCTCGAACAACTGCACGTCCTGCTCGTTCTTCAGGAGCGCGCCGTAGAGCGGCGGGATGACCTGGCGCTGGTCCTTGGCGCGGAGGGCCTCGACCGGGATGTCCTCGACCAGGAGCAGCTTGAGCCAGTCGAGAAGCTCGGACGTCGACGGCTTCTTCTTCAGGCCCGGCACCTCGCGGAGCTGGAAGAAGCAGCTCAGCGCCTCGTGCACGAGGCGCCGGTGGATGCCGGGAAAATGGACATCGATGATGCGCTCCATGGTTTCCCGGTCGGGGAAGCGGATGTAGTGGAAGAAGCAGCGGCGAAGGAACGCGTCGGGCAGCTCCTTTTCGTTGTTCGACGTGATGACAACGATCGGCCGCTGGCGGGCGACGACCGTCTCCCGGGTTTCGTAGACGTGGAACTCCATGCGGTCGAGCTCGAGAAGCATGTCGTTGGGGAACTCGATGTCCGCCTTGTCGATCTCATCGATCAGGAGCACCGGCCGGATGTCCATGGCGAACGCTTCCCACAGCTTGCCGCGGACGATGTAGTTGCCGATGTCGTGAACGCGCGCATCGCCGAGCTGGGAATCGCGTAGCCGGGCGACCGCGTCGTACTCGTAGAGGCCCTGCTGGGCGCGGGTGGTGGACTTGATGTGCCACTGGATCAGCGGCACGCCGAGCGCCCTGGCGATCTCATGGGCGAGGATGGTCTTGCCTGTCCCCGGCTCGCCCTTGACCAACAACGGGCGCTCCAGCGCGATGGCCGCGTTCACCGCCACCATCAGATCCTGGGTGACGACGTAGGTCTCGGTGCCTCTGAAGCGCTGGCTCATGGGCGTCCTTCCTGTCCGAGGGGACACTGGCGCAGAGGGTAAGGGCGCCTTGGCCCGACTTCAAGGAGCGAACGCCCGCGGAGCGGCCGGTTTGGCTGTTGCATTTCCGTGCGAGCGGGCGACATCTTAGGCATCGGCCGGCGATCGCCGTCGGCCAGCTACCGATCGGACCGTCATGCCGCCGGAAGACAGGGATCGTTGGATGTGGGCCGAAGCCTGCCAGATGCTGGAGCGGGCCGAACGCCTCCACCGCCAGTTCTTTCAGATCCGACCGAGCCCGGAGAAGCGGCCGCTGTGGGAGCCGCCGGTCGATGTCATCGAAACGACGGAGGAGGTCGGCATCCTGGTGGCGCTGCCGGGCGTCGAGCCGTCCGAGATCCGGGTCAGCGTCGACGGCGACACTCTCGTCGTCAGCGGCGTGCGGTCGATGCCGCCGGTGTACCGCATGGCTGCCATCCATCGCCTCGAGGTTCCGCACGGACGGTTCGAGCGCCGCCTGCAACTGACGTGGGACCGCCTCGAGCTCCGCGGCCGCGATGTTCTCAACGGCTGCCTCCTCCTGACCTTCCGCAAGCTTCCCTAGGCGCGTTGCGACGATGACCAGCGAAACCAACCAGGCGGAGCCGAAAGCGAGAGGGGCCGAGCGAGAGGCACCGCCCGCGGTGGACCAGACGGGCGAGGCAGCCGGCGCGGACCGCGCCATCCCGGACGATGCGCTGATCATCCTTCCGGTGCGCAACCTGGTGCTGTTTCCGACGATCATCCTGCCGATCGCCGTCGGTCGGCCGGCATCGGTCGCCGCCGCCCAGGAAGCGGCCAAGAGCGAGCGCCCGCTCGGGGTCCTCCTCCAGCGCGATCCCGCGGTCGATGCGCCGGGACCGGAACAGCTGCACGACGTCGGCACCGTCGCCAACATCCTCCGCTACATCACCGCGCCAGACGGCAGCCACCACATCGTCTGCCAGGGCGTCGAGCGGTTCCGCATCCTCGCCTTTCTCGAAGGCTATCCGTTCCCGGTCGCGCGGGTCGAGCGCATCGAGGAGAAGGAGGGCGCGCACACCCCGGAGATCGAGGGCCGCATGCACCTCCTCCGTGAGCGCGTGGTCGAGGCCCTGAAGCTCTTGCCGCAGGCTCCCGGCGAGCTGATCACCACCATCCAGGGCATCACCTCGGGCCATCTCCTTGCCGACGCCGTCGCCGGCTTCATGGACCTGGCGGCCCAGGAGAAGCAGGAGGTCCTGGAGATGTTCGATCTCAAGGACCGCCTCGACCGGGTCCTCGACCTCGTCAACCACCGCATCGCGGTGCTGCGCGTCTCCCGCGAGATCGGCGAACAGACCAAGGAGTCGATGGAGGAGCGCCAGCGCGAGTTCATCCTTCGCGAGCAGATGCGCACCATCCAGAAGGAGCTGGGCGAGGGCGACGAGAAGACGGCGGAGATCGCCGAGCTGGCCGAGGCGATCGCCAAGGCGCGGATGCCCGAGGAGGTGGAGCAGCAGGCCCGCAAGGAGCTGAGGCGGCTCGAGCGGATGCCGGACGCCTCCGCCGAGTACTCGATGGTCCGCACGTACATCGACTGGCTCACCGAGCTGCCGTGGTCTGTGGAGAGCGCCGCGCCGATCGACATCGCAGAGGCGCGCCGGACCCTCGACGCGGACCATTACGGCCTCGAGAAGGTCAAGCGCCGCATCCTCGAATTCCTCGCCGTCCGCAAGCTGGCGCCCGAGGGCAAGAGCCCGATCCTCTGCTTCGTCGGGCCGCCGGGGGTCGGCAAGACCTCGCTCGGCCAGAGCATCGCCCGTGCCACGGGACGCAAGTTCGTCCGCGCGAGCCTCGGCGGTGTCCACGACGAGGCCGAGATCCGCGGCCACCGCCGGACCTACATCGGGGCGCTGCCCGGCACCATCATCCAGAACATCCGCAAGGCCGGCACGCGGGACTGCGTGTTCATGCTGGACGAGATGGACAAGCTCGGCGCCGGCTTTCACGGCGACCCCTCGTCGGCGCTCCTCGAGGTGCTCGATCCCGAGCAGAACGCGACCTTCCGCGACAACTACCTCGGCGTGCCCTTCGATCTCAGCCACGTGCTCTTCATCGGCACCGCCAACGTGCTTGACGCCATCCCGGGGCCGCTCCGCGACCGCATGGAGGTGATCGAGCTGCCCGGCTACACCGAGGACGAGAAACTGCAGATCGCCCGCCGCTATCTCGTCCGCCGCCAGCTCACCGCCAACGGGCTCACCCCCGATCACTGCGAGATCACCGACGACGCCCTCCGCGCCATCATCCGCGACTACACCCGCGAGGCCGGCTGCCGCACTCTCGAGAGGGAGATCGGCGCCGCGTTCCGGCGGGTGGCGATGCGGGTCGCGGAAGGCACCGCTCGCAGGGTTCGCATCGACGCGGGCGATCTGCAGGAGATCCTCGGCGCGCGCCGGTTCGAGAGCGAGGTCGCGATGCGTACCAGCGTACCCGGCGTCGCCACCGGCCTCGCCTGGACGCCGACCGGCGGCGACATCCTGTTCATCGAGGCGGCGCGCGTGCCCGGCTCCGGCAAGCTGATCCTCACCGGCCATCTCGGCGAGGTGATGAAGGAGAGCGCCCAGGCGGCCCTGAGCCTGGTCAAGGCCCGCGCCGGGCGGCTGAAGCCGGGACCGGAGGCGTTCGAGAAGAGCGACATCCACGTCCACGTGCCCGCCGGCGCGATCCCCAAGGACGGCCCCAGTGCCGGCGTCGCGATGTTCGTGGCGCTCACCTCGATGCTCAGCGAACGGCCGGTAAGGAGCGACCTCGCCATGACCGGCGAGATCAGCCTGCGCGGTCTCGTGCTTCCCGTCGGCGGCATCAAGGAGAAGGTCGTCGCCGCCGCCTCAGCCGGCATCCGCACCGTGATGCTGCCGGCACGGAACCGCAAGGACCTCGAAGACGTGCCCGAAGATGCCCGCAGACGCCTCGAGTTCGTCTGGCTGGAAACCGTCGACCAGGCCGCCGAGCGGGCGCTGCAGCCGGAGGCGGAGGGAGCCGCGGAACTAGAGACCGCCGACGCCGCGGCCGGCTGACGAGCGGACCAGCCTCGCTTGGCGAGCCGCCGCGCACCCGCAGCGCGCCCCGCCTTCGCCGGCCGCGGCCTCAAGCGCATGGACTTGCTCGCCGGAGGGGCGATAAAAGGCTGCCCGCCTCATCGTTCACCGGCGTACCGACTTTGCAACCATGTCGTTGAGCCTCGGTCCCTACGATCAGTACTACCTCGCCCTGGTGGTGATGGTCGGAACCTACGCCGCGGCCGCCGCGCTGTTGTGGCTGTCGCAGCGCTCGCGCTATGCCCTGCGGATCCAGAGGTTCCGCGGCGTCGCCCAGAACTTCCTTACCGTCATCAACGTCATCTTCGCCCTCAACCTGGCGTTCCTCGCGAACGACACGTGGAGAGCTCGCGACCGTGCCCTCGACGCCGTGTTCCAGGAGGCCGGCAGCCTGCGCAACATTCTCGATCTCTCGAGCCGGCTCGACGACCCCGAGAGGTCGAACGTCGCTGCCGCGGTCCGCGCCTATACTGAGAGCGCCGTCACGAGCGAATGGCCGCTGCTGGCACGCCGGGAGAGCAGCCGCGAGGTCTCCCGTCGGCTCGATGCGCTGCTGGAGCTGTTGGCGAGCCGGGAGGTCGTCGCCGCCGCCAGCACCAGCGTCGCCTCGCAGATGCTGCAGCAGGCGGTCACCGTGCGCAGCATGCGCGATCTCCGCATCACGCTCAGCCAGACCCACGTCAACCCGCTGAAATGGCTCGGCATGGTGTTTCTCGGCTTTCTCACGATGATCTCGATCGCGATGGTCCACGTCGACACCGCCCGCGCGCAGTTCCTGGCCGTGCTCCTGTTCGCGACCGCCGCCGCACCCACCGCGGCGATCATCCTGATCCACGGCAACCCGTTTCAGGAACCGCTGGCGATCGCGCCCACACCGATCGCGACGATCGTGGAGCGCGCCGCCGAAGGCAGCCACTGAACCCGCGCCGCCCTCCCCAACGGGAAGACCGGACAACGGCATAAGGGGTGGCTGGGTCCCGAACCTCACTCAGGCCGGGGCGCTTCGCGCCTCCGCGAGCGCCCGTTCGATGGCCTCGAGGGCCGCTTTCGCCGAGCCCGCGTCCGGGCCGCCGGCCTGGGCCATGTCGGCGCGCCCGCCGCCGCCCTTGCCGCCGAGGACCGCCGAGCCGACACGGACGAGGTCGACGGCGTTCAGGCGATCGACCAGATCATCGGTCACCGCGACGACGAGGGACGCCTTGCCGTCGGTTGCCGAGACCAGCGCAACGACGCCCGAGCCGATCTGCTTCTTGAGATCGTCGGCGAGGCTCTTCAGATCCTTGGCCGGCACGCCCTCTACAAGGCGCAGCGAAAGCCGGATGCCAGAGATCTCCCTGATCTCCGGAGCGCCGCCCCGCTCTCCCGTCGCCAGCGCGCGGCGGGCGTCGGCCAGCTGTCGCTCGAGCCTGCGCCGTTCCTCGAGAAGGGCGGAGATGCGCGCGGGGACCTCGGTCGGCGCCGTCTTCAGGAGCGAGGCCGCTTCATGGAGCGCCGCCTCCTCCTCGGCGACGAACGCCTCTGCCGCCTCGCCGGTGAGCGCCTCGATGCGGCGGACACCGGCGGCGAGGGCGCCTTCCGAAACGATCTTGAACAGGCCGATGTCTCCGGTGCGGCGGACGTGGGTGCCGCCGCACAACTCGACCGAGAAGGTGCGGCCGCCGTTCTCCGGATCGCCCATCGAAACGACGCGAACCTCGTCGCCATACTTCTCGCCGAACAGCGCCATGGCGCCGGCCGCCACGGCCTCATCGGGAGCCATCAGGTGGGTGGCCACCTCGGTGTTGCGGCGGATCTGGGCGTTGACGTCCTCCTCGACCGAGCCGATCTCCTCTGGCGTCATCGCCTTGGGATGGGACACGTCGAAGCGCAGCCGGTCGCGGGCGACCAGCGAGCCTTTCTGGGCGACGTGATCGCCGAGGCGATGACGCAGGGCGGCGTGCAACAGGTGGGTCGCCGAGTGGTTGGCGCGGATGGCGGTACGCCGGCGGCGGTCGACCTCCAGCACGACGTCGTCGCCGACCGCAAGCTCGGCGCCTTCGAGGGCACCCAGGTGCACATGCAGATCGCCGATCTTCCGCTGGGTGTCGGCGACGAGAAGGCGGGCGCCGTGGGCGCTGGTGATCACGCCGGCGTCCCCCGTCTGACCGCCTGCCTCGGCATAGAACGGCGTCTGATTGCAGACCACCGCCAAGGCGCCTCCCGGCGAGGCGCGCTCCACCCGTTCGCCCTCGACGACGAGGGCGACCACCTTCGCCGCGGCCTCCTCGGTCTCGTAGCCGAGGAACTCGGTGGCCCCCGTTTCCTCGCGGATCTCGAACCAGATCTCCTCCGTCGCCGCCTCGCCCGAGCCCCGCCAAGCCCTGCGGGCCTCCTCGCGCTGGCGTCGCATGGCCTGGTTGAAGGCGTCGACATCGACCGCGAGGCCCTTGGCGCGCAGCACGTCCTGGGTGAGATCGAGCGGAAAGCCGTAGGTGTCGTAGAGCCTGAAGGCGATCTCGCCGGCGAGGACGCCTCCTGAAGGCAGGCGATGGGCGGCCTCATCCAGCAACCTCAGTCCCCGCTCCAGCGTGCGCTTGAAGCGGGTCTCCTCGAGCTTCAGCGTCTCGGCGATCAGGGCCTCGGCGCGGCCAAGCTCCGGATAGGCGCCGCCCATCTTCGCCACCAGCGCCGGAACCAGCCGCCACATCAACGGCTCGCGGCAGCCGATCAGGTGGGCGTGACGCATGGCCCGGCGCATGATACGGCGAAGCACGTAGCCGCGCCCCTCGTTGGAGGGCATCACGCCGTCGGCGATGAGAAAGCTCGCCGCCCGCAGATGATCGGCGATCACCCGGTGGGAGATGCGGTGCTCGCCGTAGGGTTCGGTGCCGCTGGCCTCGGCCGACGCCTCGACAAGGGCCTGGAACAGGTCGATCCTGTAGTTGTCGTGGGTGCCCTGCAGCACCGCGGCGATGCGCTCGAGGCCCATGCCGGTGTCGATGGAGGGCTTCGGCAGCGGCACGCGCTCGCCAGGCGCGACCTGGTCGAACTGCATGAACACCAGGTTCCAGATCTCGATGAAGCGGTCGCCCTCGGCCTCGGCGCTGCCCGGCGGGCCGCCCGGGATGTGCTCGCCATGATCGTAGAAGATCTCCGAGCAGGGCCCGCACGGGCCGGTGTCGCCCATGGCCCAGAAGTTGTCCGAGGTGGCGATGCGGACGATCCTCGCGTCGGGAAGGCCGGCGATCCGCTTCCACAGATCGAAGGCCTCGTCGTCCTCGGCGTAGACGCTGACCAACAGCCGGTCGGGCGGGAGTTCGAACTCCTCGGTGACCAGCTTCCAGGCGAGCTCGATGGCGAGGTCCTTGAAGTAGTCGCCGAACGAGAAGTTGCCGAGCATTTCGAAAAAGGTGTGGTGGCGCGCGGTGTAGCCGACGTTCTCGAGATCGTTGTGCTTGCCGCCGGCACGCACGCACTTCTGCGCGGTGACCGCGCGCCGGTAGTCCCGCTTCTCGACGCCGGTGAACACGTTCTTGAACTGGACCATGCCGGCGTTGGTGAACAGGAGCGTCGGGTCGTTGCGCGGCACGAGCGGGCTCGAAGCCACGGTGCGGTGGTCGTGGCGAGCAAAGTAGTCGAGGAACGCCTTGCGGATGTCGTTGACGGTGTGCATGACCCTCATCTAGGCGCAGCCGGGCAGGAAGGGAACGACCTCGATCGCGCCCGCTTGTAGCCCGCGGGCGGACCGCTGTCCACCCGGCCCGCAGCGCCGCCACGCCGGCGCCATGGCCGCTCCCGCGTCCGCCTGGACACGTTTGGGGTGCAACGGGCGCGGAGACACTCTATGCTGTCTTGGTGAACCGCCGTCGGAGGCGACATGGTGGAGCTACAGCCGGCCGTGCACACGGGTGACGAGCCGATACGCGAGCGGGCCGGCTTCAGGGATGGCGTCGGCGTAGCGGGCTTCGCCGCCACGGAGCCCGCTCGTGCGGGCCGAGGCGACGTCGTTGCCGAGGTTGCGAAGCTCTCCGACGACGAGGAAAAGGCCGTCCGGCTGATCCACCAACGCATCGGCCAGTTGTGGCAGGAGGTCCCGCGCCGTCTTCGCCATTTCCCGGAAAGCCAGGCTCGCTGCCTCGACCACCTCTCGGCGGCGGAGACCGCGCTGTTGCCGACCACCCTCACCCGCGAGCGGATCATCGACGCCCGCCGCGCCATCGCCACCATTGACATCGAGCTGCAGCGGCAGCGCACGTCGTTCGTGTCGCTGGTGATCGTCGCCTGCGTCGTCTATCTGTTCGTCGCCGCGATGGCCGGCTTCTACGCGACCACCGATCTGTTCGCCGACCAGTCGGCGGAGGCGTTCAACGCCATCCGCTTCGGCGGCATTCCGCTGCCGGTGCTGCTGTGGGCCGTGGTCGGAAGCCTGACCTCGATGCTGTTCCGCGCCGGCAGCTACCCGTTCGGCACGTTCCTCGAGGCGCTGCGCTGGCTGATCTTCCGGCCGCTGGTCGGCGTCGTCATGGGCGTGCTCACCTACCTCATGGTCAAGGCCGGCCTGATCGTCTTCGCCGCCGACGGCGAGACGCGTGCGCCCGAGCTGATCTGGGTGATCGCCTTCATCGGAGCGTTCTCGGACACGCTCTCCGTCCGCTTGATGCAAAGGCTGCTGGGCCGGTTCGGCGACGCCGAGAAGGCGCCTGCGGCCGCCGCCGAGGCCAAACCCGCGACCGCCGAGAGCGAGGGCGCCCGGCCGTCGCGCCCGGCCCGCTTCTGAAGGCGCTCCCGCCCTCGAGCCGTCTCTCTCGCAAGGAAGCGCGGCCCCGAAGGGCCGCGCGCCTGAGAGATGGGGAGTGATGCGCGTCCGGAGGGCGTCTAGCCTTCCCCCTCCTCGACGACCTCGACCTCGCCGTCGCCGGCAATCAGGGCCGAGGAGACGAGACCGGCGTTCTCCCGGATCTTCGCCTCGATCTGCTCGGCGATCTCCGGATGCGCCCGGAGATAGGTCTTGGCGTTCTCCCGACCCTGGCCGATGCGTTCGGAGCCATAGGAGAACCAGGAGCCCGCCTTCTCGATGATGCCCGCCTTCATGCCGAGATCAAGGAGCTCGCCGGCCTTCGAGATGCCTTCGCCGTACATGATGTCGAACTCGACCATCCGGAACGGCGGCGCCAGCTTGTTCTTCACCACCTTGACCCGCGTCTGGCTGCCGACCACCTCGTCGCGGTCCTTGATGGCGCCGATGCGGCGGATTTCCATGCGCACGGAGGAGTAGAACTTGAGGGCGTTGCCGCCGGTCGTGGTCTCGGGGTTGCCGAACATCACCCCGATCTTCATGCGGATCTGATTGATGAAGATGATG
>CAYQSU010000009.1:69686-71598 GCA_964420325.1 uncultured Rhodospirillaceae bacterium
GTGAGCTTGCGCAGCGCCTGGCTCATCAGCCGTGCCTGCAGCCCGACGTGGGTATCGCCCATCTCGCCCTCGAGCTCGGCACGCGGCACCAGGGCGGCAACGCTGTCGACGACGAGGACGTCGACGGCACCCGAGCGGACCAGGGTGTCGGCGATCTCGAGCGCCTGCTCGCCGGCGTCTGGTTGCGAGATCAAGAGCCCATCGACGTCGACGCCGAGCTTCCGCGCGTAGACCGGATCGAGCGCGTGTTCGGCATCGACGAAGGCGCAGACGCCGCCCCGCCGCTGGGCTTCGGCGATGGCGTGCAGCGCCAGCGTCGTCTTGCCCGACGCCTCCGGGCCGTAGATCTCGATGACGCGCCCGCGCGGTAGTCCGCCGACGCCGAGGGCAATGTCGAGGCCGAGCGATCCGGTGGGCACGACGTCGATGTCGACGTGTTCGCGCTGGCCGAGACGCATGATCGAGCCCTTGCCGAACATGCGTTCGATCTGGCTGATGGCCGCGTCGATGGCGCGCCCCTTGTCCGTGCCGTCGTTATCCAAGAGCTTCAAGATCCTATAATGCATTCGGTGGTCCCCCTTATTTCACAGCCTGCGGTGCGAAGGCAATGGCATCGCGGTGCATGCTTCGTTCCGTTCCTGTGGATATCTTCATACCCCATTTGGGTTAATAAAGGCAAACAATAATACTTTTGCGACTGCCAACCAAGGCGAGCACCCGCAGACAGGGTAGCGGCGTCAGCCGCCCGTCGCCTCCTTGAGCGTGGTCGCCAGGGCCGCGAGCGAGAACGGCTTGGCCAGAAAACGAACGGATGAGTCGCTGCGGATGTCGGCACCGGAAGCCTCGTTGGCGTAGCCGGACATCAGCACGACCTTGATGCCGGGAAGCCGTCTCCGGGCCTCACGGACGAGAGCGTAGCCGTCCATTCCGGGCATGACGACATCCGAGACGATGACGTCGATGGGCATGCGGCCGGCACCGATGACCTCGAGGGCGCGTTCGCCGTCGCACGCCTCCAGCACGTCGTATCCCCTGCCGCGGAGCGCGCGGGCGGCGAACGCGCGGACAGCCCCCTCGTCCTCGACCAGCAGCACCGTGCCGCAGCCGGCGGTATCGCCGGTCGCCGGCGGCAGCACGCCTGCTTCGCGTTCGTCCGCCTCCGGCACGGCGCGGGCGGCAGCGTCATGGGCGGGAAGATAAAGGGTGAAGGTGGCGCCCTCGCCCGCTTCGCTGTCGACGCAGACGAAGCCGCCGGTCTGGCGGACGATGCCGTAGACGGTCGAGAGGCCGAGCCCCGTCCCGCGACCGACCTCCTTGGTCGAGAAGAACGGCTCGAAGACCCGATCGATGACGTCGGCGGGAATGCCGGGGCCGGTATCGCGGACCCGGATCACGACATAGGATCCCCGCGGCAGCATCTCCCGGCCGCGCCGCACCGACCGGTGCACGACCTCATCGGCCGTCTCGATGGTCAGGCGGCCGCCGCCCTCCATGGCGTCGCGCGCGTTGACCGCGAGATTGATGATGACTTGGTCGAACTGGACCGGATCGACGAGAACCAGCCCCTCGTCGGCCTCGAGGTCCAGGTGCAGCTCGACCGTCGCGCCGAGCACGCGCCCGAGCATGTTGGCGAGCGAAATGAGCGCCTGGTTGACGTCGAGGACCACCGGCTGCACGGGCTGCTTGCGCGAGAACGCGAGCAGCTGCTGCACCAGCTTGCTCGCCCTCAGCGCGTTCTGGCGGAGCTCCGCGATGTCCTCGAACGATGCGTCGCCCGGCGGATGGCGCACCAGCAAGAGATCCGAGAAGCCAAGGATGGCGGTGAGCAGGTTGTTGAAGTCGTGGGCGACGCCGCCGGCGAGCTGGCCGACCGCCTGCATCTTCTGCGCCTGGGTGAACTGCTGCTCGAGCT
>CAYQSU010000010.1:0-70446 GCA_964420325.1 uncultured Rhodospirillaceae bacterium
CGCAGGACCACAGACTTGAGGGGAGTTATGGCCTCCGGCAAGCGGATGTCAAGACTGAAGTCCTAGAACGCAGCCCGGGGCGCCTCCGCCCGGCGGACCAGCCATCGCCCGCACCCGCACTCCAACCGGGATTTGCGTCATACCCCGGCGGGTCAGCTACGATGGCGCCTTGCGCGGACTGCGCATCATCGTCGCGTCGCCATCGGCGGCTCTGCGGCTGAACTCGTCCCAGCGCACATCGAAGGCTCTGGACAAGGCGTAGCCGAGACCGACGCCGACGAGAACAGCGGGAACGCCGACCAGCACCGCCTTGCCGATCGCGGCGCCGAGCCCAGCCTTGGCGAGCGGGGCAGCTCCGGCAACGATGGCCGGAACCCGGACCTCCCGAAACGCTGCGGTCATCACGTCCTCCTTGGCGAAGAAACCGTCGCCGATGCGACTTGAAGCAAGGGATCCATCGTCGTTTCTCGGATCGTGCCCACGTGTCTTCGTTCTTGCAAGATCGGTCGCCGGCTCATGCCGTGGCCGCCTTGGTTACGGGCTTAACGCCGCCTCGGCGTCCGAGGCCGAATCCCACCCGGTAGAGGTCGGGCATGTTGATGCGGCCGTCCCTCATCTCCTCGAAAATGCCAAGGTCGACCAGGTCCCGCCGGATGCCTTTCCAGCCCTCTTCTTGGTGCTCGGGCGGAAGTCTTTCGAAGGAAATCTTGATCTCCATCGGGTTGTCGGCAAACCTGCCACGCCAGCGGCCCTCGATCGTTTCGGCCGGACAAGGCACCGTCAATCCGCTCAGCGGCTCCATGAAATCTCTTGCCCACGGGTAATCCTCGGCCAGTTCCGAGACACGAATATCAGAGGCCTTCTGCACGCCACGCTTGATGCTTTCGTAATGGAGAGGCGATGCATGCTCGCGGTATCGATCCGCGGAGTCCTCCGCCGCCGCTCGGATCGCCGCCAGGAAGGAACGGGGTGACGTCCGGCCGCGACCATCGGCGAGGTGGCCGACCGTCCATGTATACGGTATCCCACGGCGGCGATCCCGCCCCATCCACTCGCCGGCGAGCGCTACAAAGAGGGAACGCTGCTCCGATTCGTCGCGCTTCACACCGTCGGGCAGCGTCCAGACATCGTCGATTTCTTCCAAAGGTGAAGACTTGACGACCTCTTTGTAGACTTCCCGAAGCACCTTACCATGTTCGTTGGGGGCATTGCAAAGATACTGCCAAAGAAGGCCGTGCAGCTCATGTGGTGCCCACGTCAGTTCGACACGTGTGGCTTCGATCTTCGAGGCATCCGGGAAGTTCGTGACCGTCCGCCCGTGATACTGATCTTCTCTCAGGAAAACCTTGCCGTGCAGCCGCTGAAAGGGCTTGAGACCGAGCACGATGCGGAGGAGATCGCGCACGATGCGATCCATCGTTTGCCAATCATGGCTGGTTCGGTCGAGCGCGTCGAAGACGATCAAACCATGTTGGTCCGCCGACTGAAAACGCGTATTCGCCGTCTCCATCAGGCGTTCAAGGGACTCAGGATTCCTTCTGACCCATTCAGTCGTCTCTGGCCAATCGTCGCTTGGAACAGCCTCGGACACGACCTCGGCCAGCCAGCGTGCGATCACTCCTCGCCAAACTGTATAAGGATCGCAGCTATTCTTCAGGAGTTGTTGAAATGTATCGGCACCGGGGTAGGCGAAAGGGTTAGTAACCTCAGAGTATCCGATGCGCACTTCGAGGTTCGGAAGATCGCGAACGGACTGCCCCAGCATGTTTCGGATGCGGTCATCCTTAAGCGCCGCACTCCAGAAGGTTTTGCCCACCCCGCGAGCACCGATGACGAGGCCACATTCGAGGCGAAGAGCTTTTGCGTGGGACGGGGGAACATAGACATGACGCCGTTCTGGCGTCTGGCCATGGAGCGAGGTATCGGCGGGCAGTGCCTCGATGATCGCTTTCCGGATCGCCCTGGTTCGATCGCCGTTCATGCTGGCCCGAAGCCCGTATCCGCCGAGTCCATTACATATCCGATCAGGGGGCCGAAAACGGCTGCGACCTCTTCCTTGCGAACCCCGCGCAGTCTTCCGTGCAGGGTCTGCAGCGCAGCAAAGCCGCGGTTCCAGCGAACCTCCAGTGGGTAGTGATGTGCGGTCTCGTCCGCCTCGTCGAAGCTCCATACGTCTCCTTCGGGGAGCATCCCGGCCGGCACTTCATCATAGAGCTGTTCTGAAAACACGTCCCAGGACCGTTCTCGGAAACCGCGGAGGTATTCCACAGCGTCGGTTTCGGGCACCATGGCCCCGACCATCTGCAGCCGCTCGCGGATATCTCTCGCCTTTCCGGTCCGGCGCCAATGCTGGAACAGGATGCGATAGCCTGACCAGGTCTGGCTGCCCTCGACGGCGAAGAGCAGAATGGTGGATGCGCCGATATCGGTCAGAGCCGCCGATGCGGTCTCATCGATGCCGGCTCGCGAATCGATCAGCACCACCTGAGGCGACCATCTCCTTTCCAGCGCCTCGAGCAGACGACTGAGGCGTTTCGACCACGATTCCCGCCGGCCCTCCCGAAGCAGCTTCGGCATCCACACGCGGCCGAGCTTGGCAAGATACTCGCCGGGCTCCCTGCCATGTGCGGCCACGACCAGGATCTCCCCATTGCGTGACAGCTCGCTCGTGGCGACCATGTCGGGGAACACTGCGTCCTGGTTGTCCACCAGGTCCTCGACGAGCCAATCGGTGACGCCGTAGGCCGGTCTTCTGTCCTCGGGAAGCAGGGAAGCCGACAATCCGGGGGACTCCAGATCGAGGTCGAGGACCAGGACGCGCCTGCCTTGCTCCGCCAGCGCCCAGGCAACGACCGCCAGAGCCGTGGACCGCCCGACACCGCCCTTGATCGAGTAGAACACGATTCGTGGCACGCCCTCCGTCTCGGGCGAAATGCTCGACCAATCGCCTTCCGTTGCCAGCCGGTCGACGACCTCCGCCCTCGGATAGCCTTCCAATGGGAAGGTGAGGTCGAAGTCGTGGAAGTCGGGCTCGAATAATATGGCTTGCTCGGGAGGAAACGAATGCGGCCCCAGGCGCTCATGGAGTTTTTGAGCGACCCTCTCCAGCACGCTTTTCCCCTTCTCGTCCGTCTCCCATTTGCTGTCGATGATCAACCGCACTCGGCCGTTCAAGTCCCGGTTGATCAGAGTGCGATCAATGAGGCCCAGATCGGCCTCCGCTTGGAAGATGGCCGCAAGGGCCGGAAGGGTCTCGTCGAAAACCGTCATATCAGGCCATCCCGTCGAGCCTTATCGACCAGTCCCTTTATGTGCTCGGTACAGGTGCGGTGGGGCTTGACGAAGTTGCTGCTGAAACCGTCGCGATGGGCGTACCGCTGCGAGATGTCCCAGTCGCTGAAGGGGTTCTCCTCTGGAAGCGTGTAGGCGGGGCCAGAGCGATGACCTGATCGATAGGCCCCATAACGTCCCAAAGGCCGTTCACGTGCTTCCTGTCAAGGTCATCTTTCGGCCGCCCCTGTGCATCCATCTGCATTCCGAACGCCTGCATCAACCGTTTCAAGCCGCACTCTGCCGCCAAACCATAGAGATGATCCGCATTCGCGAGGCGGTCTTGGTGAAAGAGCGTTTCGGCGTCGCTCCAGTGCCGATCGAGGGCGTCAAGGAAATCCGTGTTCATCCCCTGGCGCCGTCCTTTCTCGCCGGCTGATCGGTCGGCTCGGAGGAGTGGTCAAAATCCATCAGCCGCGCAACGCCTTGAATGGAAACAGGGTACGTATCCTTTGGAACCACCCACCGAAGCCCACTGATCTTGCCTGAAACTGCCGGGTCGTGTCGCGAATCTGTGGGGAACATCCGGTGGCGAGCATCTCCGGTTCACGGGGTAACGGCGCAGGCGGCCGGATCAAGGCTTGGCCAGGCTGGGGTGACGGCAAGGATGTGCCGGGCGTCGACCTTACGCAAGGTGATGTGCCGCAGGGCCGGCACCACCCGGAACAGCCTGCAGGCGATCTCGGCACGGGGCAGCAGGCTTGGCGTATTGATCCGCCGCTCGAACTCCTGGTGCGGGTGTTCGATGGCGTTGGTGGTTCGGATCGATCGCCTTTGGATCGGCGGAAGGCGCAGGACGGGGAACAGGGGCTTACGGCCTCGAGGCTGTTAGCGACGGCCCTCACATGGTATTGACACGGCACGGACTCTCCGGCGGGCCGGGGAGACCGGGCTGGCGCCGGTCCGCCGGGTGGCGGCGACCGAGGAGGGGAGTGAACGAAATGGCCGCCTATCTCGTTGCCAAGGTCAAGGTCACGGACTGGGAGCGCTATCGCCGCTACATGGCGCTGACACCGGACGCCATCCACCGCCACGGCGGGCACTTCATCGTCCGCGGCGGCGAGCGGGTGACGCTGGAGGGGCCGGACGACGAGGACCGCATCGTCGTCATCGCCTTTCCGAGCCTGGACCAGGTCAAGGCGTTCTATGCCTCGCCCGAGTATCAGGCAGCGAAGGCGCTGAGAGAGGGCGCGGCGATCGCGAGCTTGATCGCCGTCGACGGCGTCGAGGCCTGACCGGCGTCGCTGCCGACCGGCGGGGCAGCTTGACAAGGGCGCGGCTTCCGTGTGCTGTGGCGGCCGCCGTGCCGGCCCGCTGCCGGCGCCAGCGTGCCGCACCGCGAAAGGCCAGCCATGCATCCTTATCGGACCCACACCTGCGGGGAGCTGAGGGTCGGCCATGCCGGCGAGACCGTCCGCCTCTCCGGCTGGATCCACCGCAAGCGCGATCACGGCAACCTCCTGTTCATCGACCTCCGCGACCACTATGGCCTGACCCAGTGCGTCATCGAGGCGTCGAGCCCGCTGTTCGCCGAGGCCGAGAGCGCGCGGGTGGAGAGCGTCGTCACCGTCACCGGGCCGGTGGTGCCGCGGTCTCCGGAGACCGTCAATCGTGCGCTGGCGACCGGCGAGGTCGAGGTGCGCATCCGGGCGTTCGCCGTCGATTCGCCGGCCGACGTGCTGCCGATGCAGGTGGCGGGGGAGGTGGAGTACGGCGAAGACGTGCGGCTCAGATACCGCTTTCTCGACCTTCGCCGCGACCGTCCCCACCGCAACATCGTGCTGCGCAACGCCGTCATCGCCTCGATCCGCAGGCGCATGGTCGAGGCCGGCTTCATGGAGTTCCAGACGCCGATCCTGACCGCGAGCTCGCCCGAGGGCGCGCGCGACTATCTGGTGCCGAGCCGCCAGCACCCCGGCAGGTTCTATGCGCTGCCGCAGGCGCCGCAGCAGTTCAAGCAGCTGCTGATGGCCTCGGGCTTCGACCGCTACTTCCAGATCGCGCCCTGCTTCCGTGACGAGGACGCGCGGGCCGACCGCTCGCCGGGCGAGTTCTACCAGCTCGACTTCGAGATGGCGTTCGCCACCCAGGACGACGTGTTCCAGGCGGTCGAGCCGGTGCTCGCCGGCGTCTTCGAGGAGTTCGGTCACGGCCGGCCGGCGACGCCGCCACCGTTCCCGCGCATCCCCTTCGATGCCGCCATGGAGCGCTACGGCAGCGACAAGCCGGACCTGCGCAACCCGATCGAGATGGTCGACGTCACCGAGGCGTTCCGCGGCTCCGGCTTCGGCCTGTTCGCCCGCGGCGTCGACAAGGGCTGGATCGTCCGCGCCGTGCCGGCGCCCGGCGCGGCTGGGCAGCCCCGCAGCTTCTTCGACAAGCTCAACGACTGGGCGCGGCAGGAAGGGGCGGGCGGCCTCGGCTACGTCGTCTTCGAGGGCGGCGGGGCCAAGGGGCCGATCGGCAAGAACCTGGAGGCCGAGCGCATCGCGCTCATCCGCGAGCGCACGGGTGCCGCGGACGGCGACGCGGTGTTCTTCGTCTCGGCGCCGAGGAAGGCCTGCGAGCGGTTCTCGGGCGTCGCCCGCGAGCGCATCTGCGACGAGCTCGGCCTGCGCCAGGCGGGGGTCTTCAGGTTCCTCTGGGTCGTCGACTATCCGCTCTACGAGCTGAACGAGGAAACCGGGCGCATCGAGTTCAGCCACAACCCGTTCTCGATGCCGCAGGGCGGCCTCGAGGCGCTCGGGACCATGGATCCGCTGGCGATCAAGGCGTTCCAATACGACATCGTCTGCAACGGCGTCGAGCTGTCGTCCGGGGCGATCCGCAACCACCGTCCGGACATCATGATCAAGGCCTTCGCCATCGCCGGTTACGGCGAGGACGAGACCAAGACCCGGTTCGGCGGTCTGTTCAACGCCTTCCGCTACGGCGCGCCGCCGCACGGCGGCTGCGCGCCCGGCATCGACCGCATCGTCATGCTGCTCGCCGACGAGCCCAACATCCGCGAGGTGATCGCCTTTCCGATGAACCAGCAGGCCGAGGACCTGCTGATGGGGGCGCCGGCGGAGATCGATGCCGGGCGCCTGAAGGAGCTCCACATCCGTCTCGACCTGCCGAAGCCGAAATCGGTCGAGGGCCGCGCGGCCTCGTGAGGCGGGGCGAAGGCGACGGCCGGAGGCGGCGTCTCACAGCCAGCGCATCAGGCGCATGACGACGAGCTGGGCGGCCAAGAGGCCGACGATCACGCCGATCAGGACGAGAAAGGCCTCCGGCCGGTCATGCCCGGGAATGCCGCCGATGTTGGCGCCGAGAATGGCGGCGATCAGGCTCGGCGGCAGCAAGAGCGCCGCCACCGTCGTCAGCCGGTGGCTGGCCTTGGAGATGCCTTCGGAGATCACCTGGGTGAGGTCCTCGTGCAGGATCGTCGTGCGGTCGCGGATGGCGTCCAGGTCCTCGATATGGCGGGCGATCCAGTCGATGACGCCGCCGAGGCGCATGCGCTGGACGTCGTCGAGGATCGGGCACTCCTCGGTGCGGAGCTGGGAGAGGGCGTCGCGCTGGGGTCCGAGATAGCGGCGGAGGTGGACGGCGCGGCGGCGGAGCGCGGCGAGATCGGCGCGGAGCGATCGCGTCGCCATGCCGAACACGGCGTCCTCGAGCGCCTCGACCGCCTCGTCCAGCTCGTCCAGCACCGGCTCGAGGTCGCGGACGATCTTCTCGCTGATGCGGACCAGGAGGCCGCCGCCGGTGCGCGGCCCGCGCCCGGCGCGCAAGGCGAGCCGGAGCTCGCGCAGGGCGGCCAGCACGTGGCTGCGGTCGCGCAGCGTGATGATGCGCTGGCCGTCGATCCAGATGTGGATCGGCACCAGCTCGATCGCGTCCCGTTCCTCGATGTTGACGCCGCGCAGGACGAGCAAGAGGGCGTCGTCGAAAGCCTCGACGCGGGGACGGGAGTCCTCGGCGAGCAGCGTCTCGACGACGAACGGATCGAGGCCGCTCTCGTCCACGAGCCAGCGCGCGCTCTCCGGCGCGTCGCGCTCGAGGTGGACCCAGAGGAAGCCCTGGTCGGCGCGCCAGGCGCGGACGCCGGCCCAGTCGATCTCGCCGCTGCCGCCCTTGCCATCGAGGACGAGCGCGAAGCGCAGCCCGGGCTCGAGGCCGGCGGCGAGCGACGGGTCCGGCGGCGGACCCTTGGCCGTCGCCGGTTGCGTCGTCGTCTCGGTCGGCGGGTTCCTGTCCATGGCTCCTCCGGTCTCCCCCTACAGTGTTCCGGGATAGGCGCCGCCGTCGATCAGGATGTTCTGGCCGCTGATGTAGCCGGCGTGGGCGCTGCACAGGTAGGCGCAGAGGCGGCCGAACTCCTCCGGATCGCCGAAGCGTCCGGCCGGATTGGCGGCCATGCGCTCGGCGCGCACGGTGTCCGACGGCCGGCCGTCCCTGGCGGCGACGGCGGCGAGCGTCGCGGTCAGCCGGTCGGTCTCGAACGGGCCCGGCAACAGGTTGTTGACGGTGACGTTGTGGCGCACGGTCTCGCGGGCGAGGCCGGCGACGAAGCCGGTGAGGCCGGCGCGGGCGCCGTTGGAGAGGCCGAGGACGGCGATCGGCGCCTTCACCGCGCTCGAGGTGATGTTGACGATGCGTCCGAAGCGGCGGGCGATCATCGCGTCAACGGTCGCCCGGATCAGAAGGATGGCCGAGAGCATGTTGGCGTCGAGGGCGCGGATCCAGTCGTCGCGGGTCCAGTCGCGGAAGTCGCCGGGGGGCGGTCCGCCGGCGTTGGTGACGAGGATGTCGGGGTCGGGACAGGTGCCGAGCGCCCGCTCGCGGCCCTGGTCGGTGGTGATGTCGGCGGCGACGGCGGTGACCTCGGCGCCGGTCTCGGCGCGGATCGCCAGGGCGGTGCGCTGCAGCGGATCCGGGGTCCGCGCGACGATGGTGACGTGGGCGCCTTCGGCGGCCAGCGCCCAGGCGCAGGCCCGCCCCAGCCCCTTGCTGGCGGCGCAGACGAGCGCGCGGCGACCGGTGATGCCGAGATCCATGTCGTCTCTCCGGTGGTTGCGAACGACCCCCTGACCTGCAGCCGGCTCAGCGTTCCACGGATGGCCGCTCGCGCCCGACGACGTCGCGCACCAGCGACGCGGTCACCTTGCGTCCTTCGCGGAGCGCCTCCTCGTCGATGCGGGCGACGAGCCGGCGGGCGGCATCGAGGGACCGTTCCATGCGGCTCGCCAGCTCCGTCACCACGCTCTCGTCGACGCGGAGCTGGCGGTCGGCGAACAGCTTGACGACGACGGCGCGGATCAGGGCGTCGGACGGCCTGCCAATGCGCACGGCGGGGGCCGCGTTGAGGCGCGAGCGGAGATCGGCCAGGCGAACCGGCCATCTTGGCGGCGGCTCGCGGCCGGTGATCAGCAGCCGGCGCCCGCTCTCCTGCACCAGCGTGTAGAGATGGAACAGCGCCTCCTCCCGGCGGCCGTCCATCTCCCCGCCGAGATCGTCGAGAGCCAGGGCCGGGCTGGCCCCGACCCGATCCGCGAGCGGGCCGCCGGCCAGGTCGTCGACGCGCACCAGCCGGCCGCCGGTGCGGGCGAGGAAGACGTGGACGAGATGGGTCTTGCCGCATCCGGGCGCGCCGTGGATGACCAGCGCCGGCGCCGGCCACGCCGGCCAGCCGTCCAGCCACGCCACCGCTTCGCGATTGGTGTCGTCGACGAGGAAGTCGTCGCCGGTGAGCGCCGGCCGGTGCGGGAGGTCGAGCAGAAGCTGGCGGTGCGTCGTCATGTCGCGCCGCCGCTGCCGAGGCCGCGCCCCGCCCGGGTCATGACGGACGCGGCGCCGACGGCCGCAGCGGCTTGAGGATCCACTCGCCGGCGCCGCGGACGAGTTCGAGATCGGTCTGCCGCAACGCCTGGGCGAGCCGCTCCGCGCTCCCGAGGTAGTGCAGGTTGACGCGGACCTGGTTCCGGGAGAGGAGAACGAGGTCGACGCGCTGGACCATCGGCGTGCGCTGGAGCCGGGCCCGCACCGAGAGCCAGTCGCCGAGGCCGGCCACCGGCACCGTCACCGCGGCGACGGCGCTTTCCCCGGCGGCAAGCAGGTTGGCGGTCTTCCACCGCGTCTGGACGTCGGCGTTGACGCTGTCGACGGCGCGCGCGAGCACGGCCTCCGGAGCCTCCCCGGCCTCGCCCCGGATCGTCTGCCGGGCACGGTAGTCCTCTTGCGCGCCGGTGAAGCGGGCGTAGGTGACGACGAGAGCCGGCGCGCCGCCGTGCCCGTCGCCGGTCCACGCGGCGACGGCGACAAGGGTGTCCGCCGTCCCGTAGCGCCGGGCGAGACCGATCAGCCGCTCGCCGTCGGCGGCGGCCGCCTGCTCGGCGCCGATGGCGGCGATGTCGGCGAGGTCGCCGGCGGGGATGACGATCGGCACCAGGGCGTCCGACGTGTCGAGAGGCTCCCACGCCTGGCGCCACGGATTGGGATCGTCCCACAAGGAGAGCGCACCCGCCGTGCTCAGCACCGGCAGGACGACGACCGGCCGCGACTGGGTGACCGCGAAGTCGACGCCCCCTTCGGCGAGGAGCCGGCGGACCTCGTCGGCGTTGAAGCGGAAATCGAGCGAGGCGATGTAGCGGACGGCGGACGTCCTCTCCTCGGCGACGGAGAAGTCGACGACGAGGGCGGAGATCTGCTCCCTGTCGAGGCTGGGCAACCGGCCCGGATCGGCGGACTGTGCCAGCCGGCGGATCAGTTGCTGGAAGGCCCTGACCTCGCCCTCGGCGATGGCCTTCTCGCGCGCGGCCGCCGCCGATTCGGCGGTGACATCGACCTTGACGCCGCGCACCTCGAACACCTCGGCGGGCGCAGCCGGCCCGGCCAGCGAGCATGCAACGACGAAAGCCGCAACGAGGGCGAACGGGCTCGCCGCTGCGGAGCATCGCCGTTGGGTCATTGCATACCGTCCGAACTGAAGTATGTTCGTCGCATGGGGGCGCCGCCCACTTTACCACGATCCTCGGGGGGAGAAAGCGATTAGCGGCCAAAGCTACCGCGATGCCGGCGTCGACATCGACGCCGGGGAGGCGCTCGTCGAACGCATCAGGCCGCTCGCCGACGCGACGCGGCGCCCGGGCGTCGTCGCCTCGATCGGCGGCTTCGGCGCGCGGTTCGATCCCGGTTCCGCCGGCTTCCGCGACCCGGTGCTGGTCGCCACCACCGACGGCGTCGGCACCAAGCTCAAGGTGGCGATCGCCATGGGCCGCCACGACACCGTCGGCATCGACCTGGTCGCCATGTGCGTCAACGACCTGGTGGTCGAGGGCGCCGAGCCCCTGTTCTTCCTCGACTACTTCGCCACCGCCAGGCTGTCGGTGGAGGCCGGGCGGGACATCGTCGCCGGCATCGCCGAGGGCTGCCGGCTGGCCGGCTGCGCGCTGATCGGCGGCGAGACGGCCGAGATGCCGGGGATGTACACGGGCGACGACTACGATCTCGCCGGCTTCGCCGTCGGCGCGTTCGAGCGCGACCAGGGTCTCAAGCCGGAGAGCGCCGAAGCGGGCGACGTCGTTCTCGGCCTAGCGTCGAGCGGCATCCACTCCAACGGCTTCTCGCTGGTCCGCAAGGTGGTCGAGGATCAACGGCTCGACTATCGCGCCGAGGCGCCGTTCGCCGCCGGCCGCGCGCTCGGCGACGCGCTCCTCGAGCCGACCCGGATCTATGTCAAGAGCTGCCTCGCCGCCGTCCGCGCGGGTGGCGTCCGGGCGCTCGCCCACATCACCGGCGGCGGCCTCGTCGGCAACGTTCCGCGCTCGCTGCCGCCCGGACTGGCGGCCGAGATCGATGCCGGCTCCTGGCCGTTCCCGGCGGTCTTTCGGTGGCTCGCGCGTACGGGCGAGGTGACCGCTGGAGAGATGGCGCGGACGTTCAACTGCGGCATCGGCATGGTGGCGATCGTCGACGGCGAGCGCGAAGCGGAACTCACGGCGCTCCTCGCGGCGATGGGCGAGCACGTGTTCAGGATCGGGCGCCTGGTCCGCCGCGACGCCGGCGCGGCGGGCGTGATCCTCAGGGGAACGGAGGAGGCATGGCGAAGCTGAAAGTGGCGGTGCTGATCTCCGGGCGCGGCAGCAACCTCCAGTCGCTGCTCGCCGCGTGCGCAGAGGAGACCTATCCGGCCGAGATCGTGCTGGTGATCTCCAACGTGCCGGGTGCCGCGGGGCTGGCTCACGCCGACGCCGCCGGCATCCCGAGCCTCGTCATCGATCACACCGGCTTCGCGAGCCGGGAGCCGTTCGAGGATGCCCTCAACGAGGTGTTGACGGCGGCCGGCGCAGAGCTCGTCTGCCTCGCCGGCTTCATGCGGCTTCTGACCGACGCCTTCGTCAACCGCTGGTGGGACCGGCTGATCAACATCCATCCGTCGCTTCTGCCGGCGTTCCGGGGGCTCCACGTTCACGAGCGCGTTCTCGATTACGGCGCGCGGTTCTCCGGTTGCACGGTGCATTTCGTCCGACCGGCGATGGACGACGGCCCGATCATCGTCCAGGCCGTCGTGCCGGTGATGCCCGACGACGACGTCGAGGCGCTCGCCGCCCGCGTGCTCGGCGAGGAGCACGTCGTCTATCCGCTGGCGGTGCGGCTGATCGCCGGGGGCAGGGTCCGCGTCTCCAAGGAACGGGTCCTCGTCCGCGATGCTCGCGGCGCCCGCGGGGCGCTGATCAACCCGGCGCTGCCGTCGCTGCGGGGGCGCCCTTGAGGTCCCGCAGCCGGAGCAGGCCGCGGGCTCAGCCGACGATGTCGAGATCGCAGAAAAAGAAGCCGATCTCCTTGACCGCGTTCTCCGGCGAATCAGAGCCGTGGACAGCGTTCTCCTGGACGTTGAGGCCGCAGGCCTTGCGGATCGTCCCCTCGGCGGCGTTGGCCGGATTGGTCGCGCCCATGACGTCGCGGTTGCGAAGGATGGCGTTCTCGCCTTCCAGCACCTGGGCGACCACCGGGCCCGAGCTCATGTACTCGCAGAGCTCGTCGTAGAACGAGCGCTCGCGGTGGACGGCGTAGAACGCCTGGGCGTCGGTTTTGGTCAGGCGGAGCCGCCGCTGCGCGATGATGCGGAGGCCACCCGCTTCGAGCATGGCGTTGATGCGGCCGGTGATGTTGCGCGCGGTGGCGTCCGGCTTGATGATGGACAAGGTCCTCTCGACGGCCATATCCCCTTCCCTCCGATGCTACCCGGTGTTGCTGACAGATGTCGGGGGGAGGAAAGGAAACCCACGGCCGGAGCCGGCTCGCAGGGATGACCCCCCTCCCCGTTGAAGGCAGGCGCCTTATAGAGGCAACACCCCCTGCTGGCAAGGTGCGCATCGCCGGGAGGCGCTGGCGGGATTGACCGGGGCTGGCCGGGCGCTATCCTGAGAGCGGGGCCAGATGGCCGGATGGCCGCCTTCGGACGAAGGTCCGGGGGAGGAAAGTCCGGGCTCCACGGAAACACGGTGCCGGGTAACGCCCGGCGGGGGCGACCCCAGGGACAGTGCCACAGAAAGCAAACCGCCGGTCCGGGCCAGGATCCGGCCGGCAAGGGTGAAAGGGTGCGGTAAGAGCGCACCGCGCCCCCGGCGACGGGGGCGGCACGGTAAACCCCACCGGGAGCAAGACCAAGTAGGGACGGCACGCCGGCGCCAGGCCGGCAGGCGGGTTTCCGCGCCGCCGTCCGGGTCGGTCGCGCGAGGCGTCCGGTAACGGGCGCCCCAGATGAATGGCCATTGCCCGCGGCGTCGCGGGTACAGAACCCGGCTTACAGGCCATCTGGTCCCCGACTCCATCCGCAACGGATACATAAAAAGAACAAAAAAAGAAATTATGAAGAATACAGCCGTGCCGCAGTCGTCGCCAAAGCGCCCCGCGCATCGTCTCGCCGCGGATGCTGCCGGACCATTGGCGGGGCCGGCCGATGTTGGGCACGGCGCCGCGACGGTCCCAGAAACGAAACGTGTCAGGACTTCGTTAACCAAGTAAATCCATGATATCCCATTGACGCCCATGATTGCCCATGATATCCCATACTACATTCCGGTTGCGTGGGGGCGTCCGCGCGCACCCGGCCTCGCCGAGGCCCGGCGCGGCCGCAACAACGGGAGACGTCGGCGGCGGTCATGGCTTTCTTGGCTGGGAAGTTCGTCAACAGGATCGACCGCAAGGGCCGTGTCTCGGTGCCGAAGCCGTTCCGCGACCACCTCGCCGCCCAGGCCGGGGACTTCCCCGGCGTCTACGCCTTTCCGATGTTCAAGGACCCGGCCATCGAGGTCTGCGGCGAGCGCTTCATGCAGCGCCTGTCCGACAGCATCGACGAGCTGGAGCGGTTCTCCGACGACCACGACGATCTCGCCTCGATTCTTCTCGAGAGCGCTCAGCCGCTGCCGCTCGATCCCGAGGGACGGGTGGTGCTGCCCAAGGAGTTCCTGGAGCACGCCGGGGTCGAAAGCGAGGCGCTGTTCGTCGGCCGCGGCAAGACCTTCAGCATCTGGGACCCGGAGACCTATAAGGCACGCCGCAGCCAGGCCTTCGAGCGAGCGCGCTCGCGCGGGGCGACGCTCAGGCTCAGGCCGGAACCGGACGTGACGCCCTGATGGCCGACGCGGCTCATGTCCCGGTGATGGTGCGCGAGGTGCTGGCGGCACTGGCACCGAGGGCCGGCGCCGAGTACGTGGATGCCACCTTCGGTGCCGGCGGCTACGCACGCGCGCTGCTGGAGGCGGCGGCGTGTCGGGTGTGGGCCATCGACCGGGACCCCGATGCCGTGGCCGGCGCCCAGGCGCTGTGCCGCGCCTACGCCGGCCGCCTGCACGTCGCGCGGGGGCGCTTCGGCGACATGGAGACCCTGCTCGACGGCGTCGGCGTCCGGCGCATCGACGGCGTCGCCTTCGACCTCGGCATGTCGTCGGCGCAGGTCGATTCGCCAAAGCGAGGCTTCTCGTTCCGGCACGACGGCCCGCTCGACATGCGCATGGATCCCGACCACGGCATCACTGCCGCCGAGGTCGTCGACTGCCTCTCCGAGGACGAGCTCGCCGAGCTTCTCGGCACCCTCGGCGAGGAGCGGGCGGCCCGGCGGATCGCCAGGGCGATCGTTCGCGCCCGCGGACGGGCGCCGATCACGCGCTCGCTCGAACTCGCCGAGATCGTTCGCAGCGCGCTGCCGCCGGCGCGCACCGGCATCGACCCGGCGACGCGCACCTTCCAGGCGTTGCGCATCCAAGTCAACGACGAGCTCGGCGAGCTCGACCGCGGCCTCGGCGCCGCGGAGCGGCTTCTGAGGCCGGGCGGCCGGCTCTGCGTGCTGTCCTTCCATTCCCTCGAGGATCGTCGGGTCAAGGCCTTCCTGCGCGCCCGCAGCGGCGGCGAACCCAGGCCCTCGCGCCATCGCCCGGAAGCCGCCCCGTCATCCCGGCGGCCGCCCAGCTTCCGGCTCCTCCGGCGCGGGCCGCTGAAGCCGTCGGCGGCAGAGATCGACGCCAACCCTCGTGCCCGCTCGGCCCGGCTCCGCGCCGCCGAGCGCACGGACGCGGAGCCGTGGCCGGCCCAGAGCGAGGACAGGAGAGCGGCATGAGCGGAGGCCTCATCCGGCAGACGACGGTGTTGTTTCTGGTGCTGGCGGTGGGGCTGGTACTGGTGCTGTTCGCGGTCAAGTACCAGGTCCAGGACCTCGAGGCGGAGCTGAGTCGACTCGATGCCGACATCGTTTCGGAGCGTCGGTCGGTCCATGTCCTCCGGGCGGAATGGGGCCATCTCACCGATCCCGGCCGCCTGCAAGGGCTCGCCGACCGCCACCTCGATCTGGTTCCGCTTCAGCCGCACCAGCTGGCGTCCTTCGCCGCCCTGCCGCCGGCGCTGCCGTCCGAGGAGAGCGTCGAGATGTACCTGAGGGCCCTCGAAGGCGGCGCTCCGCCGACGCTCGCCGAAAGCAGCCGGCGATGAGCCACGGCGAGTCCTCCGGCCTTCGGGCCGAGCGAGCCCCGATCCGCCTCGAAGGCGTCCACGCCAGGGCCTTGGAGACGGCGCGCAACCGCATCCTGGTGGCCGCCATGCTGCTCCTCTTTGCCTTCGTTGCCGTCGCCTGCCGGCTCATCGCGCTAACCGCGTTCTCGCCGCCGGGCCTTCGCGAGTTCGCCGCGCGCTCGGCGTGGGAGGTGAGCCGGGCCGACATCGTCGACCGCAACGGCGTCGTGCTGGCCACCAGCCTGCCGACCGCCTCGCTTTACGCGGATCCCTCGGAGGTCATGGACCTGGAGGAGACGGTGAGCGGGCTCGCCTCGGTCTTCCCTGACCTCGACCGCCAGACGCTGACGGCTAGGCTCGGCCGGGGCGGGCGCTTCGTCTGGATCCGCCGCAACCTGACGCCGGACCAGCAGTACGCCGTCAACCGGCTCGGGCTTCCGGGGCTCGCCTTCGTCGCCGAGGCGCGCCGGGTCTACCCGCAGGGTGCCGATGCCGCCCACCTTCTCGGTTTCACCGACATCGACGGCCACGGCCTCGCCGGCGTCGAGCGGAGCTTCGACCGGGCACTGGCCGCCGGCGAGACGGTTCGCCTCGCCGTCGACATCCGGCTGCAAAGCATCGTCCGCCAGGAGCTGCTGGCGACCATGCGGCGGTTCAGGGCCATCGGCGCGGCCGGCCTCGTCCTCGACGTGCGCACGGGCGAGGTGCTGACGATGGTCTCGCTGCCGGATTTCGATCCGAACCGGCCGGCGGCGGACGATCCCGAAACCCGCTTCAATCGCGTCAGCCAGGGCGCCTACGAGATGGGGTCGACCTTCAAGCTGCTGACGGCGGCGATGGCGCTCGACAGCGGCACGACGACGCTCAACGGCGGCTACGACGCGAGCCATCCGATTCGTGTGGCGCGCTTCTCCATTCGCGACTTCAAGCCGGAGAATCGCTGGCTCTCGGTGCCGGAAATCCTTGTTCACTCATCGAATATCGGCGCTGCCCAGATGGCCCTTGACGTCGGGGGGGCGCTCCAGCGCAAGTACTTGGATCGATTAGGATTGCTCATGCCGGCGACGGTCGAGCTTCCGGAGGTGGCGACTCCGCTCGCTCCGGCGCGCTGGCGTGACGTCAACACGATGACGATCGGGTTCGGTCATGGCATTGCGGTCAGTCCGGTGCAGCTTGCTTCGGCCATAGCGGCGGTGGTCAACGGCGGCATCTACCAGCCGCCGACGGTCCTGCGCTGGGACGGCGCGCCCCCTGGCGGCGAGCGGGTGCTGTCGGCGCAGACGTCCGAACAGGTGAGGGCACTGATGCGCCTCGTCGTGCTTGCCGGCACCGGCGCCCGCGCCGATGTGCCGGGACTGAGGGTCGGCGGCAAGACCGGAACCTCGGAGAAACTGGTCGGCGGCCGGTACCGGCGCGACGCCAGGATCGCATCCTTCGTCGGGGCGTTCCCGATCGACGCGCCGAGCTACGTCGTCTTCGCCATGATCGACGAGCCGAAGGGCATCAAGGAAACCCACAACTATGCGACCGGCGGCTGGGTGGCGGCACCGGCGATCGGCCGCATCGTCGCGCGCATCGCTCCGATTCTCGGCGTCGCACCCGTCGTCGAAGACGAAAGCCTCGAGAGCGTGCGGCGCCAGCCCGCCGGTCGCCAGCGTCTCTTGCCGACGGCCATCCACGACGCGATGGCGGAGGTGCGAGGGCACCAGCTTGCGGCTAACTGACTTGCTGAACGGAAGCGAGATCGAGGTGAGAGGAGGGAGCGACACCGCGACGACGGCGATCAGGGGCCTCACCTGCGATTCGCGGCGGGTAGAGCCCGGCTTCCTGTTCGCGGCACTCCCCGGCACACGGACCGACGGCCGCGCCTTCATCGAGGACGCGCTGGTCCGCGGCGCCGCGGCCGTTCTGGCGCCGCCGGGCACCGAGATTGGCCTGGACAGGGCGGCGTCCGGGCGCGCTCCGGTCGCCGTCATCGTCGATGCCAATCCGCGCCGCCGCTTCGCCCTGATGGCGGCGCGGTTCTTCGGGCGCCAGCCGAAGGTGGTGGCGGCCGTCACCGGCACCAACGGCAAGAGCTCGGTGGCGGCGTTTCTGCGCCAGATCTGGATGCACCTCGGCCGGCCGGCGGCGACCCTCGGCACGCTCGGCGTCCAGGCGCCGGGGATCGATGCGCCCGGCAGCCTGACCACGCCCGATCCGGTCGAGCTGCATCGGACGCTGGCTCGGCTCGCGGCCGACGGCGTCGACCATCTGGCGATGGAGGCGTCCAGCCACGGCCTCGACCAGTTCCGTCTCGACGGTGTGCGCATCGCCGCCGCGGCGTTCACCAACCTCGGCCGCGACCACCTCGACTACCACGGCTCCTCCGCCGCCTATCTGGCGGCGAAGCGGCGTCTGTTCTCGGACCTCGTCGCCGACGGCGGCGCCGCGGTGCTCAACGCCGACGCGCCCGAGCGGGGAATGCTGGCCGCGGCGGCGAAGCGCGGCCTGCGCATCCTGACCTACGGGGAGCGCGGGGCCGAGGTGCGCCTGGTCGGCGCCGAGGCCCTGGACGACGGCCAGCGGCTTGTCCTCGAGGTCCTCGGCAGGGAACGCAGCGTTGCCCTGCCGCTCGTGGGTCGCTTCCAGGCCATGAACGCGCTCTGTGCGCTGGCACTGGCCGTCGCCACCGACTGCGAGACCGACGCCGCGATCGCCGCTCTGGAGCGCCTCAAGGGTGTCCCCGGCCGGGTCCAGAGGATCGCTCGCCGCGACGACGGGGTGGCGGTCTACGTCGACTACGCCCATACGCCGGACGCGCTCGCCGCCGTGCTCGACGCGCTCCGGCCACACACCGTGGGGCGCCTGTGGGTGGTGTTCGGCTGCGGCGGCGACCGGGATGCCGGCAAGCGGCCGGAGATGGGCCGCATCGCCGCGGAGCGTGCCGACCGGGTCGTCGTCACCGACGACAATCCGCGCAGCGAGGATCCCGCGCTCATCCGCCAACAGGTCCGTCAGGCCTGCCCGGCGGCCGTCGAGATCGCCGGGCGCGGCGAGGCGATCGCCTTCGCCGTGGCCGGCCTCGAGCCCGGCGATGTTCTCGTCGTCGCCGGCAAGGGCCACGAGACCGGGCAGATCGTCGGCGACCGGGTGCTGCCGTTCGACGATGCGGCGGCGGTGCGGGCAGCCCTCGGGGCGGTGCGCCGATGACCCAGCCGGGCCAAGCACTATGGACCGCCGACGAGGCGGCCCGGGCCACCGGCGGCCGGGCGCAGGGAGCGTGGCGGTGCGTCGGGGTCTCGATCGACAGCCGGACGGTCCGTCCGGGCGATCTGTTCGTCGCCCTCAAGGGGCCCAACTTCGACGGTCACGACTTCGTGGCCGCGGCCCTCGACCGGGGCGCCGCCGCGGCGATGGTCTCCGGGCGGCCTGGGGGCATTCCCGTCGACGCCCCGCTGCTCGTGGTCGACGACACGCTCCAGGGGCTCTCGGATCTCGGCGAGGCCGCCCGCGCGCGCAGTCGCGCCCGCGTCATCGGCATCACCGGCAGCGTCGGCAAGACCGGCGTCAAGGAGGCGCTCCGGTCCGTCCTCGGTGCCCAGGCCGAGACTGCGGCCAACGAAGGCAGCCTCAACAACCACTGGGGGCTGCCGCTGAGCCTCGCACGGCTGCCCAGGCGCGCCGCCTTCGCGGTGTTCGAGATGGGAATGAACCACCCGGGCGAGATCGCCCCGCTGTCTCGCCTCGCCCGGCCTCACGTGGCCGTCATCACCACGGTCGAGGCCGTGCACAAGGAGCACTTCGCCGCCATCGAGGACATCGCCGACGCCAAGGCGGAGATCTTCGCCGGCATCGCCGAGGACGGCATCGCCGTCCTCAACCGGGACAACGAGCAGTTCGCCCGGCTCGCCCGCGCCGCCGGCGCCGCCGGCATCCGCACGGTGATCTCGTTCGGCCGTCATGCCGACGCGGGCGTCCGCGTGCTCGAGGAGGAGGTCGACGGCGCCGGCTCGCGGGTGCGGGCCCGGGTCGCCGGCGAGATCCTCGATTATGCGCTCAGCGTTCCCGGGCGCCACTGGGTCCTGAACAGCGCCTGCGTCCTCGCCTCGGTCGCCGCGGTCGGCGCCGACGTCCGCCGCGCGGCCGGGAGGCTCGCCACGTTCGCCGTGCCCAAGGGCCGCGGCCAGCGCCTCACCGTCGAACGGGGCGATCGCAGCTTCACTCTCATCGACGACAGCTACAACGCGAGCCCGGTGTCGATGGCGGCGGCCCTCGAGGTGCTCGGGAAAACCGCGCCGGGGGCGGGCGGGCGCCGCATCGCCGTGCTCGGCGACATGCTCGAGCTCGGCGAGGACGCGGTCGAGCGCCATGTGTCGCTCGCCGAGACCGTGAAGGCGAACCGCATCGACCTCGTGTTCGCCGCGGGGCCGATGATGGCGCACCTGTTCCAGGCCCTGCCGGCCGCCCTGCGGGGCGGGCATGCCGACGACTCGGCCGCGCTCGCGCCGCTCGTCGCCGCCGCCGCCCGCGCCGGCGACGTGATCACCGTCAAGGGCTCGGCGGGGAGCCGGATGGGGCGCGTCGTCGATGCCCTGAAGGCGCTCGCCGCCGCGGGCGATGAGGGTGGCGCGCCGCACCGGGCCGCAAGCGGAGGCTAGCGATGCTCCATCTCCTGCTCTTCCCGCTGGCCGACGAGTTCATTTTTTTCAACGTTTTCCGGTACCTCACCTTTCGCACCGGCGGCGCGGTGATGACGGCGCTGATCCTGAGCTTCCTGGTCGGGCCGTGGATGATCCGCTTCCTGAAGGCGCGGCAGAACGGCGGACAGCCGATCCGCGACGACGGGCCGGAAACCCACCTCATCACCAAGCGCGGGACGCCGACGATGGGGGGCTTTCTGATCCTGCTCGCGCTCAGCGTCTCCACGCTGTTGTGGGCGGACTTGAGCAACGGCTTCGTCTGGGTCGCCCTCGGCGTCACCATCGGCTACGGCACCATCGGTTTTCTCGACGACTACCGCAAGGTCGCGCTTCGCAACAGCCGCGGCATCCCCGGCCGCCTCAAGCTCGTCCTCCAGATCGCCATTGCCGCCGTCGCCGCGATGTGGGTGACGGTTTTGACGCCACCCGAGCTCCGCCAGATGCTGGCGGTGCCGTTCTTCAAGGACGTCCTGCTCTACCTCGGCTGGGCCTACGTTCTGAGCACGATCTTGGTCGTGGTCGGCGCCTCCAACGCCGTCAACCTCACCGACGGGCTCGACGGCCTCGCCATCGTGCCGGCGATGATCGCCGCCGGGGTGTTCGCGCTGATCGCTTACCTCGTCGGCAACGCCGTGTTCGCCAACTATCTCCAGGTCCATTTCGTGCGCGGGACGGGCGAGCTGGCGGTGTTCTGCGGCGCCCTCGTCGGCGCCGGCCTCGGCTTCCTGTGGTACAACGCGCCGCCGGCCCGCGTGTTCATGGGCGACACCGGATCGTTGTCCCTGGGCGCCGCGCTGGGCACGGTCGCCGTCATCACCAAGCACGAGTTCGTGCTCGCCGTCGTCGGCGGTCTGTTCGTGCTCGAGACCGTCTCGGTCATCGTCCAGGTCGCCTCGTTCAAGCTCACCGGCAAGCGGGTGTTCCGCATGGCGCCGCTTCACCATCACTTCGAGAAGAAGGGATGGGCGGAGCCGACCATCGTCATCCGGTTCTGGATCATCGCCTCGATCCTGGCGCTGGCCGGCCTCGCCACGCTCAAGCTGAGGTGAGGCGGGCGATGATCGACCTCGGCTTTCTCACCGACCGCCCCGTCGCCGTTCTCGGACTCGGCCAGAGCGGCCTTGCCACGGTGCGGGCGCTGACACGGAGCGGAATTCCGGTTCTCGCCTGGGACGACGACGAAGCCGCGCGCGGGGCCGCCCGGGACCTGGGCGTCGAGCCGGCCCGGCCGACGCCCCGGGATCTACGCGAGGCGGCGTTGCTGGTGCTGAGCCCGGGCATCCCCCACACCCATCCCCAGCCGCACCCGCTGGTCGAAGCGGCCCGCGCCGCCGGCCTCGCGATCGTCGGCGATGTCGAGCTCCTGGCGCGGGCCCGGGCGGACGCGACGTTCATCGGGGTGACCGGCACCAACGGCAAGTCGACGACGACGGCCCTCATCGGCCACATCCTCAAGGCGGCCGGGCGCACCTGCGAGGTCGGCGCCAACATCGGCGTGCCGGCGCTGGATCTGGCGCCGCTCGGCCGGGGCGGGATCTACGTCCTCGAGATGTCGTCGTACCAGCTCGAGCTGACGCCGTCGCTCGTCTTCGACGTCGCCGTGCTGCTCAACGTCAGTCCCGACCATCTGGGACGGCACGGCGGCATGGAGGGCTACGTCGCCGCCAAGCGCCGGATCTTTGCCGGCCAGCGGGCGGGTGCCACCGCCGTCATCGGCGTCGACGATCCCTGCTGCCGGTCGATCTTCGACGAGCTGCGGTTGCGGTCGGAGGCCGCCGTCGTCCCGATCTCCGGCCGCGGCGCGCTCGCGACCGGCGTCCATGTCCGGGACGGGACGCTGTTCGACGCCCGCGCGGCAGGAGGTCCGCGGGCGGTGGTCGAGCTTCGCGAGGCGCGGGCCCTGCCCGGCGAGCACAACGCGCAGAACGCCGCGGCCGCCTACGCCGCGGTCAGCGCCGTCGGCATCGAGCCCGAGCGGGCCGCCCTCGCCATCGGGAGCTTCCCCGGCCTCGCCCACCGCCAGGAGCTGGTCTCGGTCATCGACGGCGTCGCCTACGTCAACGACAGCAAGGCGACCAATGCGGACGCCGCGGCGCGGGCGCTGGCCTGCTACGACGCCATCTACTGGATCGCCGGAGGCCGCGCCAAGGAAGGCGGGCTCGCCGCCGTCACACCCCATCTCGACCGCGTCCGCCACGCCTTTCTGATCGGCGAGGCTGCAGACGCCTTCGCCGCCGAGCTCGAGGGCCGGGTCGCGGTGACGCGGGCCGGCACGCTCGCCGAGGCCGTCCGCCAGGCGAAGGCGCGGGCGACGGCGAACGGCACGCCGCACCCGGTCGTCCTGTTGTCGCCGGCCTGCGCGTCGTTCGACCAGTTCAGGAACTTCGAGGCGCGCGGCGACGCCTTTCGCGAGCTGGTGCGGGGCCTCGGGCGATGACGACGTTCACCCGCACCGATACCAGCCTGCTCGGCCGCTGGTGGTGGACGGTGGACCGCTGGACGCTCGGTGCGATCGTGCTCATCGCCGCCATCGGCCTGGTGCTGGTGATGGCCGCCTCGCCGGCGGTCGCCGAGCGCATCGGCCTCGACGCGTTCCATTTCGCCCGGCGCCAGGTCGCATACCTGCCGCTCGCCCTGCTCGCTCTCCTGATCGCATCGCTGTTGTCGCCGAAGGGCGTCCGGCGCACGGCCGTCATCCTGTTTGCGTCGGCCTTCGTCCTCACCCTGGCGACCCTGTTGATCGGCGCCGAGATCAAGGGCGCGACACGGTGGATCCGCATCGGCGCGGTCTCGCTGCAGCCGTCCGAGTTCTTGAGACCGGCGTTCGCCGTCCTCTCGGCTTTCCTGATCGCGAGCGGCCGACTGGATCCGCGCTTCCCCGGATACGCCCTGGCGACCGGCCTGATGGCCCTGGTCTGCGGCGTGCTCCTGCTGCAGCCAGACGTCGGCATGACCCTGATGGTGGTCGGCACCTGGAGCGTGCAGATGTTTCTGGTCGGGCTCCCGCTGGTTCTCGTTGGCGTCATCGGATTGCTGCTCCTGGGCTGCGGGGTCGGCGCCTACCTCGCCTTCGATCACGTGCAGACCCGCGTCAATCACTTCGTCGACCCCAGCAGCGGCGACGGCTTTCAGGTGGCGCGCGCCCTCGAGGCCTTCCGCGCGGGCGGCCTGTTCGGCCGCGGTCCCGGCGAAGGCCGGGTCAAGGAGATCCTGCCCGACGCCCATTCCGACTTCATCCTCGCCGTCGCCGGCGAGGAGTTCGGCCTTCTCGTCTGCCTGATCATCGTCGGCCTGTTCGCCTTTGTCGTGCTCCGCGGCTTCAGCCGCGTGCTCAAGGACGACGATCTGTTCGTGGTCCTGGCCGCGGGAGGGCTGCTCGCCCAGTTCGGGATGCAGGCGCTGGCCAACATGGCGTCGGCCACTCATCTCGTCCCGCCGAAGGGGATCACGCTGCCGTTCATCTCTTACGGCGGCTCGTCGACGCTGGCGCTTGCCTGGAGCATGGGCATGGTTCTGGCGTTGACGCGGGAGCGGCCGGGGGGAGGGGCGCGGGCGTGAGCGCGAAGAGCCAGCCTCTGGTGGTCCTGACCGCGGGCGGAACCGGCGGCCACATGTTCCCGGCGGAGGCACTCGCCGCCGAGCTCGGAGGCCGCGGCCTGCGTCTCGCGCTGGTCACCGATCGCCGCGGCGGCCGCTTCGGCGGCACCGCCGGCGCCATCGAGGAATACCGCGTCCGCTCTGCCGGGATCGCCGGCAAGGGGGTCCTGCAGCGCCTCAAGGGGGTCTTCGAGCTCGGCGTCGGGGTGATCGAGGCGCGCACCCTCGTGCGCCGGCTTTCGCCCCGCGTCGTCGTCGGCTTCGGCGGCTACGCCTCGGTGCCGACGATGCTCGCCGCCGGCGGCAGAGTCGGACGTTCCGTCATCCACGAGCAGAACGCCGTGCTCGGCCGCGCCAATCGGCTTCTCGCCACGCGCGTCGACCGCATCGCCACGGCGTTCGTGCGCCTCCGCGGCGTTCCCGAGGCGGCGGCCGCGAAGGTGGTCTGCGTCGGCATGCCGGTCCGGCCCGCCATCGCCGCCGCGCGCACCGAGCCCTATCCGCCGCTGTCGGCGGACGGCCCGGTCAACGTCCTCGTCCTCGGCGGCAGCCAGGGGGCCCGGGTGTTCGGCAGGGTGGTGCCGGCGGCGATCACCGGCCTGGCCGAAGCCTGGCGGCGGCGGATCCGCATCGCCCAGCAGTGCCGGCCCGAGGACCTCGCTGCGGTCCGCGACGCCTATGCCGCGGCCGGCGTCGAGGCCGAGCTCACGACCTTCTTCGACGACGTGCCGCGACGGCTGGCCGCGGCCCACCTCCTCATCACCCGCGCCGGCGCATCGACGGTGGCGGAGGCGACGACCGTAGGCCGCCCGGCGATCCTCGTGCCCTACCCCTACGCAGCCGACGATCACCAGACGGCGAACGCCCTCGCCATCGAGGAAGCGGGCGCCGGCTGGATCCTTGCCGAGCCGGCGTTCACCCCCGACGCCCTCGCCGACCGCCTGACCGCGCTTCTCGGCTCGCCGGCGGTGCTCGCGGCGGCGGCCGAGTGCGCCTACCAGGCGGGTCAACCGGACGCCGCCCAACGCCTCGCCGACGTCGTCTGCGGGCTGATCGACGACAAGGAGCAGGCCGCGTGAAGACCCATCCCCTGGACGTCGGCGTCATCCACTTCGTCGGCATCGGCGGCATCGGCATGAGCGGAATCGCCGAGCTCATGCACAATCTCGGCTATGCCGTCCAGGGCAGCGACCTCGGCGACGGCGCCAACACCCGCCGGCTCCGCGCCCTCGGCATCCCGGTTGCCATCGGCCACGACGAGGCGAACCTCGGCGACGCCAAGGTCGTCGTCGTCTCGTCGGCGGTGAAGCAGGACAATCCCGAGGTCGTCGGCGCGCGCAAGCGCCTGCTGCCGGTCGTCCGCAGGGCGGAGATGCTGGGCGAGCTGATGCGCCTCAAGTGGTCAATCGCCGTCGCCGGCACCCACGGCAAGACGACGACGACGTCGCTGATTGCCCAGGTCCTCGATGCCGCGGGCATGGACCCGACGGTGGTCAACGGCGGTATCGTCAACGCCTGGGGCTCCAACGCCCGTCTCGGCGGCGGCGACTGGGTGGTCGCCGAGGCCGACGAGTCCGACGGCACCTTCCTCAAACTGCCGGCGACGGTGGCGGTGGTCACCAACATCGACCCCGAGCACCTCGACCACTACGGCAGCTTCGAGCCGCTGCGGGACGCCTTCGTCGCCTTCGTCACCAACGTGCCGTTCTACGGCTTCGCCGCCTTGTGCATCGATCATCCCGAGGTGCAGGCGATCATCCCGCGCGTGTCCGACCGCCGCCTCGTCACCTACGGCTTCAGCCCGCAGGCCGACGTCCGCGGCGTCGATCTCGCGGCCAACGCCGACGGCATGCGGTTCGGCGCCGTGCGCACCGACCGCCGCACCGGAGCGCGGCACGAGATCGGGAACCTGCACCTGCCGATGTTCGGCCGCCACAACGTCCAGAACGCGCTGGCGGTGGTCGCCGTCGCCGGCGAGATGGGGATCGACGACGACGTCCTGAGGCGCGGCCTCGCCGCCTTCGAAGGCGTGAACCGGCGGTTCACCAGGACCGGCGTGGTCGACGGCATCACCGTCATCGACGACTATGGCCACCACCCGGTGGAGATCGCGGCGGTGCTGGCCGCCGCCCGCTCGGTCACCCAGGGCCGGGTCATCGCCGTCGTCCAGCCCCACCGCTACACCCGCCTCTGCCATCTGTTCGAGGAGTTCTGCTCCTGCTTCAACGACGCCGACGCGGTGATCGTCACCGACGTCTACGCCGCCGGCGAGGCGTCGATCGAGGGCGTCGACCGCGACGCCCTGGTCGCCGGCATCCGCGCCCGCGGCCACCGCCTGGTGGCGGCGCTGCCGAGCGAGGACCGGCTCGCCGAGACGGTGAACCCGCTGTGCGACCCCGGCGACTTCATCGTCTGCCTCGGCGCCGGCACCATCACCCGCTGGGCCAATGCGTTGCCGGAGGAGCTGGCGCGCCTGCGGCATCGCCACGCGGGGACGGGCCGATGACGGCGGCGAGCCTCGCCTGCGATCGCCTGATCGAGCGCCTGCCCAGGGTGCGCGGCCGCTACACCGAGAACGCGTCCTTGGCGGCGATCACCTGGTTCCGGGTCGGCGGGCCGGCCGAGGTGATGTTCCGGCCGGCTGACGCCGACGATCTCGCGGTGTTCCTGGCGGCGCGGCCGGGCGACGTTCCGGTCACCGTGCTCGGGGTCGGATCCAACGTGCTTGTCCGCGACGGAGGCATCCCCGGCGTCGTCGTCCGCCTGGGGCGGGCGTTCGCGGGCATCGCCTTCGAGGACGACGAGATCGAGGCCGGCGCCGCCGCCCTCGACGGCACCGTCGCCCGCGTCGCCTGCGAGGCCGGCATCGGCGGGCTCGAGTTCCTTTCCGGCGTGCCGGGCACGATCGGCGGCGCGCTCAGGATGAACGCCGGCGCTTTCGGCGCCGAGATGAAGGACGTGGTGGTCGAGGCCGCGGCGCTGGACGGCGAGGGCGGACGCCACGTGCTCTCCCCGGGCGAACTCGGGTTCGCCTACCGACATTCGAGCGTCCCGGACGACTGGATCTTTGTCGGCGCCCGGCTGCGGGGACGCCCGGACGCGCCCGAGGCCATCCTCCTGCGCATCGACGCCATCCGGGCGAGCCGCGACGAGGCCCAGCCGACCCGCGCCCGCACCGGCGGCAGCACGTTCACCAACCCGCCGGGCCGGCGGGCGTGGGAGCTGATCGACGCCGCCGGATGCCGCGGGCTGCGGCTGGGTGGCGCCGAGGTGTCGGAGAAGCACTGCAATTTCCTGATCAACACCGGCACCGCCAGCGCGGCGGACCTGGAGGCGCTGGGGGAGGAGGTGCGGCGGCGGGTGCTGGAGAAGACCGGCGAGCGGCTTCAGTGGGAGATCCGCCGGCTCGGCGTGGCGGCGACGGGAGCGAACCGGTGACGCGGCGGGTGGCGGTGCTGATGGGCGGCTGGTCGTCCGAACGCGAGGTCTCGCTGGTCAGCGGCGCGGCCTGTGCCCGCGCGCTCACGGCGGCCGGCTGCGCGGTCACCACCATCGACGTCGGCCGGGACATGGCGAGCCTGCTGCAGCGTCTGTCGCCGCCGCCCGAGGCGGTGTTCAACGCCCTCCACGGCCGCTACGGCGAGGACGGCTGCATCCAGGGGCTGCTGAACATCCTCGGCATTCCCTACACCCATTCCGGCATGCTGGCCTCGGCGCTGGCAATGGACAAGCCGATGGCCAAGCGCCTGTTCGCCGCCGCCGGCATCCCGGTCGCCGAGCACGAGATCGTGCAGCGCTCGGCACTGACGGCGGGGCGCGGCATGGCGCCGCCGTTCGTCGTCAAGCCGATCAACGAGGGCTCGAGCGTCGGCGTGCGGATCGTCGGCGAGGGCGACAACCTCGGCCCGCTGCTCGACGCCGACTGGCCTTACGGCGATCAGGTGATGATCGAGCGCTTCATTCCCGGCCGCGAGCTGACGGTGGCGGTGATGGGCGACCGGGCGCTGGCGGTGACCGAGATCACAACGGCGCGCGACTTCTACGACTACGACGCCAAGTACGAGCCCGGCGGCTCCCGGCACGTGATCCCGGCGGCGATCGACGCCAAGGTCTACGATGAGGCGCTGCGCCTCGCCCGCCTCGCCCACGACACCCTCGGCTGCCGCGGCGTGTCGCGCGCCGACTTCCGTTACGACGGTCAACGTCTCTACCTGCTCGAGGTCAACACCCAGCCCGGCATGACGCCGACCTCGCTCGTTCCCGAGCAGGCGGCCTATGCCGGCATGACCTTCGAACACCTGGTGCTGTGGATGGTGGAGAACGCGGCGTGCGACTGCTAAGGAAGAAGGCCGAGCCGACGGCGGCAAGGCGCGGCCAGCGCCGCCCGCGGGTGGTGCCATGGTGGCGGACGCGGGCGGCGATGGCCGGCGCCGTGGCGATCCTGATGGCCAGCGCCGGCTCGACGGGCTGGCTCTTGTGGCGGTCGGGAGTGATCGACCGTCTCGCCGGACGCGCGGAAGCGGTGATCTGGGCCGCCAGCGTCGACCTCGGACTCGGCATCAACGAGGTCTACGTGATCGGCCGCCACGAGACCCCCCGCGCTGAGCTCTTGCAGGTTCTCGGCGTCCGCCGCGGCGCCCCGATCCTCGCCTTCGACATCCGGGCCGCCCGCGAGCGGGTGCTGGCGCTGCCGTGGGTGCGGAGCGTCGCCGTCGAGCGCCGCCTGCCCGATACCGTGGTTGTCCGCATCACCGAGAGGCGGCCGTTGGCGCTGTGGCAGCACCAGGGCAGCTTCGCGCTCATCGACGAGCGGGGGGAGCCCTTTCTCCGCCAGGGCCTGGAGCGCTTCTCCGATCTGCTGATCGTCGTCGGAGAGGATGCCGCCGCCCATGCCCCCGGCCTTGTCGACATCCTGAGGCTGCATCCAATCCTCAACAACCGGGTCAAGACGGCGGTGCGCGTCGGCGGCAGGCGCTGGAACATTGAGCTCGCCGGCGGCATCGATGTCCGGCTGCCCGAGGAGAACCCGGGCGCGGCATGGCAAAGGCTCGCCGAGTACCAGCGACGCCACGGCGTCCTCGAGCGCGATGTGCGCGTTCTCGATCTGCGCTTCCCCGATCAGGTGATCGTCCGGCGGGCAGGCCGGCCGGAGGAGCCGGCGCCGGCGGCCGGCCGCGATACGTAGGCGCGAGGGAGCACGCGACAGCACGATGCAGGGAGCCACCTACTTGAAAGCCAATAACAAAGCGCTCCAGCCCCGGTTTCGAAGCGGGCTCGTGGCCGCGCTCGATGTCGGCACCACCAAGGTGTCCTGCCTGATCGCGCGGCGGGCCGCCGACGACGAGCTGCGGGTGGTCGGCGCCGGCCACCAGGCGTCGCGCGGTCTCAGGCGCGGCACCATCGTCGACCTCGATGCCGCCGAGACCTCGATCCGCGCGACCGTCGAGACCGCGGAGCGCATGGCCGGGGAGAACATCCGCCAGGTGGTCGTCAACGTCTCCGCCGGCGAGCCCCGGTCGAACCTGATCGCCTACGAGGTGTCGATCGCCGGGCACGAGGTCGGCGACGCGGACCTGCGGCGGATCCTCGATCCCTCCGCGTTCATCGGCAAGCTGCCCGACGGCCACGACGTGCTGCACGCGATTCCGGTCGGCTACACGGTGGACGGGACCCGTGGCGTGCGTGACCCGCGCGGCATGTTCGGCCACCGGCTCGGCGTCAACCTGCTCGTGATCAGCGCCGCCGCCGGCCCGCTGCGCAATCTCGTCACCTGCATCTCCAGATGCCATCTGGAGGTCGCCCACAAGGTCGCCTCGCCCTATGCCGCCGCCCTCGGCTCCGTGGTCGAGGACGAATGCCAGCTCGGCGTCACGGTGATCGACATGGGCGGCGGCACCACCTCGATCGCCGTGTTCTTCGACGGCGAGCTCGTCCACACCGACAGCATCCCGGTCGGCGGATCCCAGGTCACGAGCGACATCGCCCGCGGCCTGTCGACACCGCTCAACCAGGCCGAGCGCCTGAAGACGCTGTTCGGGAGCTGCATGCCGTCGCCGTCGGACGATCGCCAGCTGATCGAGGTGCCGCTGATGGGCGGCGAGGGCGCCGACCGATCGCGACAGGTGTCGCGGGCGATGCTGGTGTCGATCGTTCGCCCGCGCCTGGAGGAGATCTTCGAGATGGTGCGAAGCCGCCTCGAAGACGCCGGATTCGACCGCTTCGCGGGTCGCCGGGTGGTGCTCACCGGCGGCGCGAGCCAGCTACCCGGAGCACCGGAACTGGCCGGAATGATCCTCGACAAGCAGGTCCGGACCGGGCGTCCGCGGCCGCTCGCCGGGATACCCGAATCGGCCCTCGGTCCAGCCTTCGCCACCTCGCTGGGCCTGTTGCGCTTCGCCGCCAGCAACAGCACGGAAGGCCAGGGCGGAACCTACCAGCCGGCGGACGAGCCGACGAGCCGCCTCGGCCGGCTCGGCCAGTGGCTGCGCGAGAATTTCTGAGTGGAGACGAACATTCCAACGGAGGCTGACATGACGATCAACCTGAGCATACCCGTCGGGCACCCCGGCCCCGAGCTGAAGCCGAGGATCTGCGTCATCGGCGTCGGTGGCGCCGGGGGCAACGCCGTCAACAACATGATCCGCTCGCAACTGGAGGGCGTCGAGTTCGTCGTCGCCAACACCGATTCGCAGGCGATCCACCAGTCAAGGGCCGAGCGGCGGATCCAGCTGGGCGTCACCATCACCCAGGGTCTCGGCGCCGGCTCCCGGCCGGATATCGGGCGCATCGCCGCCGAGGAGGCCCTCGACGAGATCGTCGAGGAGCTGAGAGGGTCGAACATGGCGTTCATTGCCGCCGGCATGGGCGGCGGCACCGGCACCGGCGCCGCCCCCGTCATCGCCCGCGCCGCGCGCGAGCAGGGCATCCTCACCGTCGGCGTCGTCACCAAGCCGTTCCACTTCGAAGGTGCCCATCGCATGCGCATCGCCGAGCGCGGGATCGAGGAGTTGGAGCAGTTCGTCGATACGCTGATCATCATCCCCAATCAGAACCTGTTCCGGGTGGCCAACGAGAAAACCACCTTCGCCGACGCCTTCAAGATGGCGGATGACGTGCTCCACGCCGGCGTACGCGGGGTGACCGACCTGATGGTGATGCCGGGCCTCATCAACCTCGACTTCGCCGACATCCGCGCGGTGATGAGCGAGATGGGGAAGGCGATGATGGGCACCGGCGAGGCCGAGGGCGATCGCCGCGCGCTGCAGGCGGCCGAGGCCGCCATCTCCAATCCGCTCCTCGACGACACGACGATGAAGGGCGCCCGCGGCGTCCTCATCAATGTCACCGGCGGTCCGGACATGACGCTGTTCGAGGTCGACGAGGCCGCCAACCGCATCCGCTCGGAGGTCGATCCCGACGCCTTCATCATCTTCGGCTCGACCTTCGATGACACCATGGAAGGGCGCATGCGCGTCTCCGTGGTCGCCACCGGCATGGACTCCGCGTCGGCGGCGCGCCCGGTGCCGACCCTCCTGCATCTTGCCGATGCGGCCGGCACGCACCCGGCAGCGAAGCCGGGCGAGCCGACGGAGGTCACGGGCCGGCGTGCGGTCGCGCACGCGGGTGCCTTCGTTGCGGCCGAACGGTCATCCGTGGAGGGGGCCGAGGCCGCAGTTGCGGATCACGACCTCACCGCCTTCGCGGCAGACGACCGCGCAAGGACGCCGGCAGCGATCGACGGCGCCGGCACCGGCGAGGCGTTCATCCCGCCGGCACCGGTGGGCCGCGAGGGGGCGGAGACGGCGCCCGAGCCGTTTGCCGCCGCGGCGATGGTCAACGGCGCGCGCACGCCGGTCGCCGAGCCGCGCACATCGAGACCCCGGGTGGCAAGCCTGTTCTCCCGCGTCGCCGGCCGTGCCGGGCGCGCGCAGAAGCCGGATTCGCCGGCGGAGCCGACGATCGACGGGACGTCGCAGCAGGAGCGGCAGCGTCGCCTCGGCGGCGTCAGCCACGAGGAACGGTTGCCGGTCTCCCAACCGGCGGATGACCTGCTTGATATCCCGGCGTTTCTGAGACGTCAGGCGAACTGACCGTAAGTCACTGAATGAAGGTAACATTCGGTAACAAAGAGTGATTTGAGTGCTTCAGGGCTTCTTGTTAGGTGTGGCCCTGAGGCACTCTGTTCGAGAGTGACTGGCAGTATCCGTGCTGGCTCCGGATTGTAGAAGTTCAGGTCAAGTGGTCGGTCTTCGAGAACCCACCAGTAGGCCGGCTAAGCAAAAGGCTCGACGAATGGTCGACGAAGTCCCGGGAGTGAAGACGGTCGACGGCTTCGACTCCCGTCGGTTCGTATCGCAGAGGACTCTGAGAAGTCCGATCCACTGCACCGGCGTCGGCCTGCATTCGGGGGCGAAGGTGTCGATGCGGCTCCTGCCTGCGGAGCCCGATCGGGGAATCGTGTTCGTCCGCTCCGACGTTGCCGGCGCGGCCATTCCGGCGACCTTCGACCATGTCGCCGACACCCGGCTCTGCACCATGCTCGCCAACCGCCAGGGCGTATCGGTCGCCACCGTCGAGCACCTGATGGCTGCGCTGTCTGGAACGGGCATCGACAACGTCGTCATCGAGGTCGACGGCCCGGAGCTGCCGATCATGGACGGCAGCGCGGCGCCGTTCGTTTTTCTCATCGAGTGCGCGGGTGTCGTCGAGCAGGTGCGGGCGCGGCGGGCGATTCGGCTGCTGTCGCCGGTTGCCGTCGAGGGCGCCGGCTGGTCGGCTTCGCTGACGCCGGGCCTCGGCTTCTCGGTCGGCATCGAGATCGATTTCGCCAATCCGGCGGTGGCGCGCCAGTCGCTCGAGGTGGACTTGGCCAGCGGCGTGTTCAAGAAGGAGCTGGCGCGTGCGCGGACCTTCGGCTTTCTCAGCGAGGTCGAGACCCTCCGCGCCGCCGGGCTCGCCCGTGGCGGCTCGCTCGACAACGTCGTCGTCATCAGCGACGACAGGGTGCTGAACGAGGACGGGCTGCGGTATGCGGACGAGTTCGTGCGCCACAAGGCGCTGGACGCGATCGGCGATCTCTATCTCGCGGGAGCACCGATCATCGGCCATTTCCATGGCCTCTGCACGGGGCACGCGGCCAACAACCGCCTGTTGCGGGCGTTGTTCGCAATGCCCGAGGCGTGGGCGTGGGACCTGGTGCGGACCGACGACGGCCTGCTCGGCCGGCCGGCAGCGCCCCGGCATGTGGGCTTTCTTGCTCGGGCCGTTGGGCTCTGAGCCTTCGCCGACGCCCCTCCCGCCGCGAATTGCCCCTGGCGCTCCCGGCGATGCCGGTGCGCTGGTGTCTTGCACCGTCGGGGCGGCGACGTGATATAGTTCGGCCCGCAAGGCAGGTCCCGGCGAGCGGGGGTGACGTGATGACGACCGACAGGCCCGATCGAGTGCGGCGTTCGCGATCGACCCGCGCGGCGATGCTGGCGTTGCTGGCTCTCTCCGTCATCGGCTGCGCGTCGGATCAGGACGCGTCCTACGTCGAGCGTCCGGTCGGCGAGCTCTACAACGAGGCCATGGACGCCATCGAGAACGGTGACAACAAGACGGCCTCCGGACTGTTCGAGGAGGTGGAGCGCCAGCATCCCTATTCGCCGTGGGCTACCAAGGGTCAGGTGATGGCCGCCTATGCCTATTACCAGGCGAATCAGTATGACGATGCGATCGCGGCGATCGACCGCTTCGTCCGCCTTCATCCGGCCAATCGGGAGGTGCCCTACGCCCTCTATCTCAAGGGGCTCGGCTATTACGAACGCATCTCCGACGTGGGCCGTGACCAGCTGATGACCGACGAAGCGCGGGCGGTGTTTCAAGAGGTCGTCAGGCGCTATCCGGAGAGCCCCTACGCCCGCGACGCCAAGTTCAAGCTCGACCTGATTCACGATCATCTTGCCGGCAAGGAAATGGTGATCGGCCGCTACTACTTGCGCGGAAAGCACTATCTCGCTGCCATCAATCGGTTTCTTCGCGTCGTCGAGGACTACCAGACCACCTCGCACGTGCCGGAAGCGCTGCATCGGCTGGTCGAGGCCTATACCGCGCTCGGACTTGACGACGAGGCGCGCAAGATGGCGGCGGTTCTCGGCCACAACTTTCCCGGCAGCGAGTGGTACATCGATGCCTACGAGGTTGTCGAGAACGAGAGCATTCGACCGAAGGAAAAGCCCTGGTACGTGCTCTGGTAGCCGGGCCGCATGCTATCCACGCTGACGATCCGCGACGTCGTTCTCATCGACCATCTGGAGCTTGAGTTCGCCGCCGGCTTTTGCACCCTCACCGGGGAGACCGGCGCCGGCAAGTCGATCCTTCTCGACGCCCTCGGGCTGGCGCTGGGGGCTCGGGCGGACACCGGCCTCGTTCGGCACGGCAGCCAACACGCGACCGTCAGCGCCCGGTTCGAGGTGCCGGCGGGCCATCCGGCCCTGATCGAACTCAGGCGCCAAGGCATCGAGGATGTCGGAGACGGAATCGTCGTGCGCCGCATTCTCGGCCGGGACGGACGCTCCCGCGCCTTCGTCAACGACCAGCCGGTGAGCGTCGGGCTGCTCAGGCGTGTCGGCGAGACCCTGGTCGAGATCCACGGCCAGTTCGAAAGCCAGGGCCTGCTCGACCCCGCCAACCATCGCCAACTGCTCGATGCCTTCGGCGGCCTCGAGCCGCTGGCCGGCGAGACCGCCAAAGCGCGAGAGGCATGGCGGCGGGCGGCGGAGGAGCGGGCCCGGGCCGAGGCGGAGTGGCAGGCGGCGCGACGCGACGAAGACTTCATCCTGCACGCGGTTGGCGAGCTCGACGCCATCGATCCGCGGGCCGGCGAGGAGGCCGAGCTCGGCCTCCAGCGGGCGGTGCTGATGAACGCCGAAAAGCTGGTGCAGGGTCTCGACGAGGCCGCGCGGGAGCTTCACGGCGGTGCCGCCGGCCGCGGCGTCGATGGCGCCCTGCGCAACGCGCTGCGGGCCCTGGAACGGCTTGCGGACAAGGCCGGGGGCAGGCTCGATGCGACCATTGCCGCCCTCGAACGCGCCGCGTCGGAGGCGGAGGAGGCTCGGGCGCTGCTGGAGCGCGCCGTCGCCGATCTCGATCTCGATCCCGGCCGCCTTCAGGAGGTGGAGGAGCGCCTGTTCGGCCTCCGCGCGATCGCGCGCAAGCACGGCTGCGAGGTCGATGATCTGGCAACGCTGCGCGACGAGCTGAAGGCAAAGCTCTCGAGCATCGAGGACGGGTCCGACCGGCACGCTCGCCTCGTCGCCGACCAGAGGGCGGCGGAGCAGTGCTATTGGCGGGCGGCCGAGCGGTTGAGCGCGGCGCGGACGGAGGCGGCATTGCGCCTGGACGCCGCCGTTGCCCAGGAGCTTGCGCCGTTGCGCCTCGGCAAGGCGCAATTTCGCACCCGCATCGACCGGCTGGACGAGAAGGGCTGGGGCGAGCACGGCTGGGATCGCGTGACGTTCGAGGTGGCAACCAATCCTGGGAGCCCGCCGGGTCCCCTCAATCGCATCGCGTCCGGGGGCGAACTCGCCCGCTTCATGCTGGCACTCAAGGTCGTGCTCGCCCGCGCCGACCCGGTGCCGACCCTGATCTTCGACGAGGTCGATGCCGGGATCGGCGGCGCCATCGCCGCCGCCGTCGGCGACCGCCTGGCCCGTCTGGCCCGGGACGTCCAGGTTCTCGTCGTTACCCATTCGCCGCAGGTCGCGGCCCGCGGCACGGCGCATTGGCGCGTCACCAAGCTCGCCGAATCGGGCTCCGCCCGCACCGTGGTCGAAGTTCTCGATCCGCGGGCGCGGCGGGAAGAGATCGCCCGCATGCTCGCCGGCGCGCGCATCACCGACGAGGCGCGGGCCGCCGCCGACAGCCTGTTGCACGGGGCCGACGTGTGACGGTCCCGCTGCGGCGCCTCGCCGTCGGAGACCTCAGCCCTGAACAGGCGGAAGCCGAGCTCGCCGCGCTCGCCGCCGAGATCGCGATGCACGACAAGGCCTACTATCAGGAGGCGGCGCCGACCATCAGCGATGCCGAATACGACGCGCTGCGCCGGCGCAACGAGGAGATCGAGGCCCGCTTCCCCGAGCTCATCCGTGACGACAGCCCCTCTCGGCGGATCGGCGCTCTGCCGGCACCGGCGTTCGCCAAGGTCACCCACCGGCGACCGATGCTGTCGCTGACCAACGCCTTCAGCGAGGACGAGCTGGGGGAGTTCGTCGCCGGTGTCCGGCGCTTTCTCCGCGAGCTGCGCGATGATCCGTCGCTCGCGCTGGAGATGGTGGCCGAGCCAAAGATCGACGGGCTGTCGGTCTCCTTGCGCTACGAGGGCGGTCGCTTCATGCAGGGAGCGACCCGCGGCGACGGCACCACCGGCGAGGAGGTCACCGCCAACCTGCGGACGGTCATCGACGTGCCGAAGCGCATCGCCGGCGCCCCGGACGTGTTCGAGGTCCGCGGCGAGGTCTACATGACTCGGAGCGACTTCGGGGCGCTGAACGCGCGCCAGCAGGCGGCGGGCGCCAAGGTCTTCGCCAATCCGCGCAATGCCGCCGCCGGCTCGCTGCGCCAGCTCGACCCCAGGATCAGCGCGGCGCGCCCGCTCCGTTTCTTCGCCTATGCGTGGGGCGAGGTCAGCGAGCCCGTCGCGACGACCCATCAGGCGTTCCTCGAGCGACTGAAGTCGCTGGGATTCCCCGTCAATCCGCTGGCGCGGCTGTGTCGCGATCTCGCCGAGATGATCGCGTATTATCGCGAGCTCGGCGACCGTCGTGCCGAGCTCGCCTACGACATCGACGGCATCGTCTTCAAGGTGAACCGCCTCGACTGGCAGGAGCGACTGGGATTCGTCAGTCGTGCGCCGCGTTGGGCGATCGCGCAGAAGTTCGAAGCCGAGAAGGCGCGGACGATCCTTCGCACCATCCGCATCCAGGTCGGCCGCACCGGCGCGCTGACGCCGGTGGCCGAGTTGGAACCGGTGACCGTCGGCGGCGTGGTGGTGTCGCGGGCGACGCTGCACAACGAGGACGAGATCAGGCGCAAGGACGTTCGTGTCGGCGATACGGTCGTCGTGCAGCGGGCCGGGGACGTCATTCCGCAGGTCGTCGCGGTGGTCCTGGACAGGCGCCCGGAGGGCGCCGAGCCGTTCGCCCTTCCCGACCGCTGTCCCGAGTGCGGAAGCCGTGCCGTACGCGCCGACGGCGAGGCCGTCCGCCGCTGCACCGGCGGTCTCGTCTGCCCGGCGCAGGCGGTCGAACGGCTCCGGCACTTCGTCTCCCGCGATGCCTTCGACATCGAGGGCCTGGGCGAGAAGCACGTCGAGGCGTTCTGGAAGGACGGGCTGGTGCGGCAGCCGGGAGACCTGTTCAGGCTCGCCGAGAAAGCCGATGCGCTCTGCCAGCGCGCCGGCTGGGGGGAGAAGTCCGTGCGAAATCTGCTGGCGACGATCGAGTCCAGGCGCTCGATCTCGCTCGACCGCTTCATCTACGCGCTCGGCATCCCGCAGGTGGGCGAGGCGACCGCCCGCCTGCTTGCCAAGCAGTACGGATCCCTCCGCGCCTGGCGGGATGCGATGATCGCCGCACGCGATCAGGACGGCGAAGCCTACCGCGAGCTTGGCAACATCGACGGAATCGGGCCGTCGGTCGCCAGCGATCTTCAGGAGTTCTTTGCCGAGCGCCACAACCTTGAGGCTCTCGACGACCTCGTGCGGGAGGTCACGGTCGAGGACTATGCGGCAGCCGCGACCGTCGCCTCGCCGATCGCCGGCAAGACGATGGTGTTCACCGGCACGCTCGAGACGATGACGCGGAGCGAGGCCAAGGCCCGCGCCGAGGCCCTCGGCGCCAAGGTCGCTGGATCGGTAACGAAGAAGACCGACTACGTGATCGTCGGCACCGACGCCGGATCCAAGGCCGCGAAGGCGACAGAACTCGGGGTGAGAACGCTGTCCGAGGCCGAATGGCTCGCCCTGATCGGCCGGACCTGAGCCGCGGTCAGTGCAGCTTGAGCTTCTCGGGAAGCTCCTTGATGGCGGCGTCGATCAGAGCGTCGGCGGTCTTGCCCTTGGCTTGCTCGGCGAGCACCCGTCGGCTCGCCTCCATGGCGACGTCGACGGCGCGCGTCCGGACCTCGGTGACGGCCTGCGCCTCGGCCTGAGCGATCCGGTCCATCGCCAGCTGTTCGCGGCGCGCGAGCGCGTTCTCGAGATCGAGCCGCGCCCGATCACCGAAGCGATCGGCCTCGTTACGGGCGGCATGGAGGATGTCCTCGGCTTCCTTGGCCGCGTCCCGTTGCTTCTGCTGGTAGGACAACAGCAGCTCCTGCGCCTCCTCGGCAAGGCGGGTAGCTTCGTCGATCTGGGCCTTGATGCGCTCGGCGCGGTCGTCGAGGGCGACGGTGACGACGCGATAGATCGTGCGTGCGGTGAGGGCGACGAAGATCACGAAGGCGATCGCCACCCAGAACTCGCCCGAGGCATAGAAGGGCACCGCCGCGTGCCCGGCGGCCGCCTCGGCGGCTTCTGCGGCCCACGCCGCGGTCACCGTCCCTGACCTTCGAGCACGGCGTCGACCGCCGCGGCGACTGCCGTCCGGTCGGCCTTGCCGGCAAGCAGACGCTCGACGGCGACGGCGGCGACGTCGATGGCGACGTCGCGGATGCCGGCGACGGCGGCATCGCGCGCGGCGGCGATGCGGCCCTCGGCGGCGGCGACCTCGGCGTGTAGGCGCCCGCTGAGTTCGCCGTGCCGCGCGGCGGCCTCCGCGGCCGCCATGTCACGGATCTCGCGGACCGTCGACTGAGCCCTGGTGCGGGCGTCCGCCATGGTGCGCTCGTACTCGGCGACGGCGGCTTCGGCATCCTCCTTGAGGTGCTCGGCCTTGCGCAGACTGTCGCTGATCTTGTGTTCACGCTCCTCAAGGATGTCGCTGATGCGAGGCAGCGCGATCCGCGACATGAGCAGGTAGAGGGCGATGAAGCTGATGGCCAGCCAGACAATCTGGGGCGACCAGACGGCGGGGTCGAATTGCGGCATGGTGGTCTGCGGTCCGCCTGCGAAGCGTCGCGCCGGGGCTCAGGCGACGGACTTCAGAACACGAACATCAGCATCAGCGCGACGACGAGGGCGTAGAGCGCCACCGCTTCGACGAGCGCGAACCCGACCCACATCGGCAGCTGAATCAGCGGTTGCGCCGCCGGATTGCGGGCGAGCGAAGAGATCGTGGTGGCGAAGATGTTGCCGATGCCCGCGCCAACCCCTCCGAGGCCGACCACGGCAATACCGGCGCCAATCAGCTTTGCGGCTTCAGCATCCATTTCAGTTCCCCTACCCAGAGGTTGCCCAAAATCAAAGTCAGTCCATCAACGGCGCGCTGCCGCCCCCTGTTCGCTAGTGCATGTGCAGCGCATCGTTGAGGTAGATGCAGCTCAGCACCGTAAACACGTAAGCCTGCAGGATGGCAACCAGAAACTCGAGCCCGGTGAGCGCCATGGTGGCCGCCAGAGGGACCACGCCCGAGACCACGAACCCCGCCGCCGCGACGGGAAAGACAAAGCCCGCGAACACCTTGAGAAGGGTATGGCCGGCGGTCATGTTGGCGAACAGGCGGAGCGACAGGCTCACCGGGCGCGTGAAGTACGACAGCACCTCGATCGGGATCAGCAGCGGAGCGATGTACCAGGGCGTGCCGTGCGGCAGGAAGAAGCCGAAGAACTTCACGCCGTTCTTGGCGAAGGCGATGACGGTCGTGCCAACGAACACCACCAGCGCCATCGAGAGCGTCACCACCAGGTGGCTCGTGTAAGTGAAGCTGTAGGGGATCATCCCCAGCAAGTTGCCGAGCAGGACGAACATGAACAGCGTGAAGATGAACGGGAAGTAGGGCCTGCCGGCGGGTCCGACGTTTTGCCGGATCATGTTGCCGATGAACTCGTAGACGATCTCCGCCAGCGACTGCAGCCGCCCCGGCACCAGCGATCGCTCGCGGACGCTGAGGGTCAGGAACGCCGTTGCCACCACCACCGCCGCGACCATCAGGAGACTGGAGTTGGTGAAGGAGGCGTCGACGCCGCCGATGTCGATCGGTACGAGCGTCTTGATCTCGAACTGCTCAAGAGGACTGGCCACGTCTCGTCCCGCCCTTTCTTCCCGGTTCCTCTTTTCGCTTCACGCCCGTCGGACCCGACACGGCCCGCTCCGCTTCCGTCGGGCTCGGCACCGGACGGTAGCCCGCAGCCATGCCCAGCCCCACCGCCGTCCGATACACGTTCAACATCCCGGCAATGGCGCCGACGAAGAAGAACACGACAAACAGCCACGGCGACGTTCCCAGCCAGCGGTCGAGCAGGAACCCGATAAACGCCCCGACGGCCAGACCCGCAACCAGGTGCGAGGCGACCGCGAACGCCATCCCCAGCCCACTCTGCGGCCGGCCCATCGGAGACTCGGGGGCCGGCGGCTCGACCTCAGCTCGCAGCTCCTTCAGCCGGGCTTCCAGATCCGCGAGAGACCGAGAAGGGCGCCTTCGTTCCATCAGATCCGCCGCGAAGCCCCGCCGTGGGGCCAGACTCGCGCCGTTGCGCGGCGCAACATAGAGGCCGCCCTCAACCCTGTCAAGAATCAACGGCCGACGACCGTCCCCCGCTTTCCGCCGGTAAGACGCTGAAATCACACACGTTGGGTTCGCCGCTTCAGGCCGTTCGGCGCAAGGCCTCGGCGCGCCGCAGGTCGACCGAGACGAGCTGAGAGATGCCGCGCTCGGCCATGGTGACGCCGAACAGGCGGTCCATGCGCGCCATCGTCATGCGGTGGTGGGTGATGATCAGGAAGCGCGTGCCGCCGGCCGCCGCCAGTTCCTCGAGCAGGCTGCAGAAGCGGTCGACGTTGGCGTCGTCGAGCGGCGCATCGACCTCGTCGAGGACGCAGATCGGCGCCGGGTTGGTGCGGAACACCGCGAACACCAGCGCCAGGGTGGCGAGGGCCTGCTCGCCTCCCGACAACAGCGACAGCGCCTGCAGGCGCTTGCCGGGCGGGCTCGCGATGATCTCCAGGCCCGCTTCCAGGGGGTCGTCGGACTCGGTGAGTGCCAGGTGCGCACGGCCACCGCCGAAAAGGCGCGCGAACAGCTCGCGGAAATGGCGGTCCGTCTGCTCGAACGAGGCGAGAAGGCGCTGCCGGCCTTCGCGATCGAGCTCGCCGATGCCCCGCCTCAGCTTGGCGATCGCCTGGACGAGATCGTCGCGCTCGCGGGCGAGAGTGGCGATGCGTTGACCCTGCTCCTCGGCCTCCTGGTCGGCGCGGAGATTGACGGGACCCATCAGGTCCCGCTCCCGACGCAGGCGTTCGAGGCGGCTCTCGGCGGCTTCGATGTTGCCGCCGGCGCTCTCGGCCCCGAGGTCGGCGATCCGGGCGAGGTGCTCGGGGGCGGTGTCGAGCAGCTCGGTGATGTGCGCGGCGAGCGTGCCGCGCACCCGTTCCGCCTGCTCGACCGCCGCCTCGGCGCGGATCCGGTCCTCCCGGACCTGGGCGAGCAGGATCTCGGCCGCGCGCAACGTCCGGTCGGCATCCGCCAGCCCGGACTCCGCCAGCGCCAGAGCGTCGGCCGCCTGCCCCCGCCGGGCCTCGGCGTCCTGGATCTCGCCCATCAGCCGCGAGCGGGTCCCTGCGATCTCCGCAGGCAGACTCCGAAGACGGGCGTGGTCGATCTCGGCAGCCCGCTGCCGCGAGGTGAGGACCTCGAGGTGGCCGAGTGCGGTCTCCCGCCGGGTCGTCCAGGACGCGCTCTCCCGTCCGATGGTGTCGAGCCGGCGGCGCCGGCCTTCGGCCTCTCGCAGGAGCGCGTCCACCGCGGCTTGGCGTTCGGCCTGAAACGACCGCCGAGCGTCGAGCCGGCGGCGCAGGTCGGCGAGACGCTCCCGCGCCACCGCGGGGTCGGCGAGCGCTTGAAGCTCGGCCGCGACGGTGGCGAGCCTCGATTCGGTTTCCTGCAGCTCCGCGTCGATGGCTTCGGCGGCGTGGGCGAGCGCGGCGGCGTGCGCGGCGGCGCGGTCCGCCCGTTCGCGCGCCAGGGCGTGCAGGTGTCTCGCGCGTTCGAAGGCTGCCTCGGCAGCGCTGCAGGCGGTGCGTGCCTCGCGGCAGACGGCGGCGGCGGCGGCGGCGCGCTCCTTCGCCCCGGTCGCAGCGACGGTGCACGCGGAGAGCCGGCCGGCGGCCGCGGACATCAGGGAGTCCACCTCGGTGAGCCGGTTGCGTTGGCGAAGCCGGGCCGCCGCCGCCGAGGCGGCGGGCGACACCGCAAAGCCGTCCCATCGCCACAGCGCACCGTCGCGGCTCACCAGCCGTTGGCCGGGACGCAGCGACGACTGCAGGCGATCGCCCTCGGCCGTGCACTCGACGATGCCGATGTGCCCGAGCCGCCGCTCCAGCGCCGCCGGACCCCGGACCAGCTCGGACAGCGGCCGCACGCCGGCGGGGAGCGGCTCCGCGGCCATTGGGCCGAGGCTCCGCCACCGTGCGGGCGCGCTCTCATCGATCGGCGCCAGGAGATCGTCACCCAGCGCCGCGCCGAGGACGACCTCGGAGCCCGGTTCCAGGGTCAGCGCGTCCAGCACCGGCGCAGCACCGCCGGCCTCGCCCGATGCCAGGAGCTGGGCGAGGGCGTCCGCCTCCGCCTTCAGCCGCGCGTGGGCCGTTTCGGCCGCACGCCGTTCCTCGGCCGCGGCCTCCGACCGGCTCTCGGCCTCGGCGAGGCTCCGCTCGGCCGCGTCCAGGGCCTCCCTGGCGCGGTCGAGGTGTTCCTGGGCGCTCGCCGCTTCGGCCTCGGCGCGGCCGGCCAGGGCGGTGTCCAGCCCCTGCGCATCGAGCGTGCGGCGCTGGCGGGCGATGTCCTCGGCGCGGTCGGCGAGCCGCTTTCTTCGCGTTTCGTGGTCGTGGCGGGCGCGTGTCAGCGCCGCCCGTCCGGCCTCGCTGGCGGCAACAGCCTCGGCGAGGGCGACCACGCGGGCATCGAGCCCGGCGACCTCGGCGGCGGCCGCGGCGAGGCCCTGCCGCGCCGCATCCAGCGCGTTCCGCTCGCCCTGCCGGCGGGCTTCGAGGCGAATCCGTTCACTGTCGAGCTCGGCCAGCGTCGCGTCCGCCTCGGCGCTCAGGCTCCGCTCGCGACCGAGGTCGGCGGCAATCTGCCCGAGGCGCGTCGCACTCGCCGCGTGATCGGTCTCCATCCTCCGTTCCTCGGCCTGCAGGGCCTCCTGAGCGAGGAGCAGCCCTTGCAGGCGGACGGCCGCCTCGTTCTCGGCCCGCCGCCGCTCCGGCAGGGCTGACGCCGCCTCAAGCTGACGCGCCGACGCAGCCGCCGCCCGGGCCGTGAGATCGGCAACGGCCGTCTCGGCGCTGTGGAGGCGCTCCCGGGCGTCGCTCTCGGCGGCGGTCGCGGCATGCCAGCGGCAGGCATAGATCAGTGCCTCGGTCTTGCGGATCTGGTCGGCGAGCGTCCGATAGCGGGCGGCCTGGCGCGCCTGCTTCTTCAGGCTCTGGACCTGCGCATCGAGGGCGGCCAGCACGTCCTGGATGCGCTCCAGGTTGGCTTCGGCGGCGCGCAGCCGGAGCTCGGCCTCATGCCGCCGGGTGTGCAGCCCGGTGATGCCGGCGGCCTCCTCTAGGAGGGTCCGCCGCTCCCAGGGCTTGGCAGCGATCAGCTTGCCGACTTGGCCCTGGCTGACCAGCGCCGTCGATCGGGCGCCGGTCGCGGCGTCGGCGAACAGGAGCTGTACGTCCCGCGCCCTCACCTCGCGGCCGTTGACCCGGTAGGTCGAGCCGCGGCCGCGCTCGATGCGGCGACAGACCTCCAGATTGTCGAAGGCGTCGAACGGCGGCGGCGCGGAGCGGGCGCCGTTGTCGATCTCGATCGTCACCTCGGCGAGGCTCCGCTGCGGGCGGTCGGCGGTGCCGGCGAAGACCACGTCGTCCATCTCGCCGCCGCGCATCTGTTTCGCCGAGCTCTCGCCCATCACCCAGCGAAGGGCCTCGACCAGGTTGGACTTGCCGCAACCGTTGGGACCGACGATGCCCGTCAATCCCGGCGCGATATCGAGCTCGGTCGGATCGATGAAGGACTTGAAGCCGAACAGCCGAAGCTTGGTGAAGAGCAGCACCTGGCGGGCCGTCCGGCTATTGCGCGGTGGCCGGCGCCGGTCCGGCGGCGGCGAGCTGCCGCTCGATGACGGCTCTGAAGGTTGTGAAATCGGCGGCGCCGGTGACGCGTTCGTCGTTGACGAAGAACGTCGGCGTCGAATGGATCTCGCGCGCCTGCGACGCCTCTTCGGCCTGCTTGCGGATGCCGATCATCAGCTTTCCGTTGTTGAGGCAGGCGCGGAAGTCGGCCTCCGTGAGACCCGCTCCGACCGCCACGCTTTCCAGGTCCTTGAGCGGTTTCTCGCTCCGCGCCCAGGTCGCCTGGCTCCGAAACAGCGCCTCGAGGACCTCGAAGTAGCGCTCGTTTTCGACGCATCGCGCCACCATCGCCGCGCCCAGCGCCAGCGTATCGAGGGGGAAGTCGTGGTACACCAGGCGGACCTTGCCGGTGGCCACGTAGGCCTCCTTGATCAGAGGCAGAGTCTCGCGATGGAACGAGGCACAGTGGGGGCAGGTCAGCGACGAGAACTCGACGAGCGTCACGGGCGCGTCCGGCGCGCCCAGCGAGCGCTCGGCGAGGAGCGGTTCAAGGGGATCGACCTCGGTTGCCGCGGCGGCCGAGCCGGTGATCACGCAAATGGCTAGAGCTTGTATCAAACGTCGCAACGGAGGCTCTCCGTACACAAGATGTTGAACGACTATAGTGAGGGACAACGGCGCCGACAAGCCTTCCCTGCGGGCCCGGTCACGGCGTGTCGCGGGCCTTCGCCGCGCCGGTCCCCTCACCATCCGGACCCGCCGGCCGCCGGCCGATGACCGAGCGCCCGAACGAGTCGAGGGCGTCGCGGAGCTCGGGGTCTGCGACCACTGCCAGCACGCGGCCGAGCTCGGCCTCTTCGGTCCTGCTCAGAGGCCGTGGCGGCGCGACGTCTTGGCCGGGGCGCCGTGGAATCGGCCCGTGAACGAACTGCAGGCGGGCGATGGCGCCGTAGCCGAAGTAGGTGTTGACGCGCGCGATGAGCTCCGGCTGCAGATGCTGCAATTCGAGCGCAAGGCCGCCGCTGGCGACGCGGAGGCGGAGCGTGCCGCCGGTCCGACCGCGTGCCGGGAAGCTCACCTTCTCGGGCGTGCTAACCCTGGCGAGGTGATCGCCGACGATGGCCGGCCACTCGGCGACGAGTGCCGCGTCGGCGAACCCACGCCGCCGGAACAACGGGCTCGTGAGCCTGGTGACGGCCTCGGCAATGGCGCGGGGCTGGCGGGCGCCGGATCTCATGGCCTCGATCGCGGATGCTTGCGGTCCGGCCGACATGCTATGGAGTTCCGGTCATGGGCACAACCGGCGAAGCACCCGATCAACCAAGCGTGAACGGGCTGAGGGAGCGGCTGCTCGCCTGGTACGAGGGCCATCGCCGGGATCTGCCATGGCGGGCGCATCCCGGCGACCGGCCCGACCCCTATGCGGTGTGGCTCAGCGAGATCATGCTGCAGCAGACCACGGTCGGCGCGGTACGGCCGTACTTCCAGGCGTTCATGGCCCGCTGGCCCAGCCTCCGGGATCTCGCCGCCGCCGGGCTCGATGACGTCCTCGTCGCCTGGCAGGGGCTCGGCTACTATTCCCGCGCCCGCCACCTCCATGCGTGCGCGCAGCGGCTCGTCGGACGGCACGCCGGCCAGTTCCCCGACGACGAAGCGCACCTCCTAGAGCTCCCCGGCGTCGGCGCCTACACGGCGGCCGCCATCGCCGCCATCGCCTTCGGGCGGCCGGTCGTCCCGGTGGACGGCAACGTGGTGCGGGTGCTGAGCCGCCTGGGCGCCGTGCCGACGCCGATGCCGCGCGCCAGAGGAAAGGTGGCGGTGCTGGCCCAGGCGTTCGCGTCGCCGATCCGGGCCGGCGATTTCGCCCAGGCACTGATGGACCTCGGAGCCACGGTGTGCCTGCCGCGACGGCCGCGGTGTTCGGTCTGCCCCTGGCGGGGCGACTGCCGGGCCTTCGGCGAAGGTCGGCCGGACGGCTATCCGATCCGGGCGCCACTGCGGCCGCGGCCGGAGCGACGGGGCGTGGCGTTCTGGGTCGAGCGCAGCGATGGCGCCGTGCTCTTGCGCCGCCGGCCGGACCGGGGTCTGCTCGGCGGCATGATGGAGGTTCCGACCACCGCCTGGCGGGAGGAGCCGTGGAGTGATGCCGAAGCCGCAGGCGAGGCGCCGGTTGCGGCCACTTGGAGCCGCCTTGCCGGGACCGTCCGCCATACGTTCACCCACTTCCACCTGGAGCTCACGGTGCTGGCCGGCCGCGTCGGCGACGGCGCCGAAGCCGACGGCGTCTGGTGCCGGCCCGCGCGGTTCGCCGAGCAGGCCCTGCCGACGGTCATGAAGAAGGTGGCCCGGCACGCCGGCCTCGCGGCGCCGGCAAGCGGACGGGCAAATCACTTGTCGTAGCTGACCAGGCTCGTGAACGGGACGTCGAGGGCGGCGCGGCCGTTGAGGAAGGTGAGCTCGATGATGCAGGCGGCCCCGGCCACGATCGCGCCGGCACGCCGGAACAGATCGATTGCCGCCCGCATGGTGCCGCCGGTGGCGAGGAGGTCGTCGAGGATGACCACGCGCTGGCCGGGCTCGACGGCGTCATGCTGGATCTCGATGGTGTCGGTGCCGTACTCGAGTGCATACTCGTAGGGCAGGGTCCTTCCGGGCAGCTTGCCCTTCTTGCGGACCATCACGAAGCCGAGGCCGAGCTTGAGGGCGAGCGGCGCGGCGACCAGAAACCCTCGCGACTCGATGCCGGCGAGCAGATCCGGCTGGTGCCGGCTGATGGCCCTGGCCAGGCGGCCCATGGCGACGGACCAGGCGTCGGCGTGGGACAAGAGAGAAGAGATGTCGTAAAACAGGATGCCGGGCTTGGGGAAATCGGCGATGGTTCGGATATGGTCCCTGATGTCCATGCGTCGCTGCTCCTTCCCTTGGCCGGCCACCGGGCGCGCATCCTAGCCGCCGCTGCCGGCGGTGACAAACGATCAAGACGGGGCACCCTTGATCGGCGCCCGCTCGCGGCCAGCCGTACCGGCCACTCGGCCTGGCGGGTTGCGCTCACCGGCCACCAAACGCTAGGCTGTTTGCAGCCAACGGCTTTTGGCTGGATCAACGCCCAATGGAAGGGAGGACCGCAGCGCATGAAGAGAAACGTTGTCAAGGGATTGGGAGCGACCTTCCTGGTCGGTCTCACAGCCGCCCTCTTCGCACCGGCCGACCGCGCCGGGGCGGCCGAACAGAAGTTCATCACCATCGGCACCGGCGGGGTCACCGGCGTCTATTATCCGGCCGGCGGTGCCATCTGCCGGCTCGTCAACAAGGGCCGCAAGGAGCACGGCATCCGCTGCTCGGTCGAGAGCACCGGCGGCTCCGTCTACAACGTCAACACCATCCGTGCCGGCGAGCTCGACATGGGTGTCGTCCAGTCGGACGTCCAGCACAAGGCCTACCACGGCGAGGGGACGTTCGCCGACCAAGGGCCGTTCAAGGAGCTGCGGGCGGTGTTCTCGCTCCATCCCGAGCCGTTCACCGTCGTCGCTCGCGCCGACGCCAAGATCAGGACGTTCGACGATCTGAAAGGCAAGCGGGTGAACATCGGCAACCCCGGCTCCGGACAGCGTGACACCATGGACGAGGTGATGCGGGCGAAGGGCTGGACGACGGCCGACTTCACTCTCGCCTCCGAGCTCAAGTCGGCGGAACAGTCGGCCGCCCTCTGCGACAACAAGATCGACGCCATGGTGTTCACCGTCGGCCACCCGAGCGGCTCGATCAAGGAGGCGACGACGTCCTGCGACAGCATCATCGTCGACGTTTCGGGCCCGGTGATCGACAAGCTGGTGCAGGACAACGCGTACTACCGTCTCGCCGTCATTCCGGGCGGCATGTACCGCGGCACCGACGAGGACGTGAAGACGTTCGGTGTCGGCGCCACCTTCGTCAGCGCGACCAGCGTCCCGGAGGACGTCGTCTACCACGTCGTCAAGGCGGTGTTCGAGAACTTCGAGGACCTCACGAAGCTGCACCCCGCCTTCGAGACGCTGAAGAAGGAGGAGATGACCAAGGACGGCCTGTCAGCGCCCCTCCACGACGGCGCGGCGAAGTACTACAAGGAAGCGGGCCTGATGAAGTAGAGGTTCCCGGGGGAACGGCCGCGGCCGCCGTTCCCTCGCCGTCCTGGGGCCCGCCCGCAATCCGGCGTCAAGAGCGGGTCGCGGGCGGTCGGGAGGTGGCCATGGAACGGTTCGCGCGATGGCTGGCGATCCTGGTCTTCGCACTCGGCACGCTCACTGCCGCGCCGAGCCTCGCTGCCGACATCGTGATCGGATCGGGTGACCCGGAGAGCATCCATCACCAGACGGCGCGGGCGCTGTGCCGGCTCGTCAACCGCCGGGTCGAGGGGGTACGCTGCTCGGTGCGCCCGACGTCCGGCTCCGAGTTCAATCTCGAGAACGTTCGCGGCGGTGCGCTCGACCTCGGCCTGGCGCTGTCGGACACGGTCCATCATGCCGTCAACAGGAGCGGCGCTTTCAGGTTCCAGGACACGGACTTCGCCACTCTCCGGTCGCTGTTCTCGCTGCAGGCCGAGCCCCTCGTCGTGGTCGTCGGGCCCGGCGCCCGCGTCGCCACGGTCGCCGACCTCAGGGGGCTCCGGGTGAACGTCGGCAGCCCGGGGTCCCGGCAGAGCGCCCTGATGGGTCTTGCCCTCGAGGCGGCCGGCCTCGACCGGGCCGACTTCGCACTGATCGAGGAGCTGCCGCGCTCCCAGCAGTGGCTGGCACTGTGCCACGGACGCATCGATGCCGCGGCGTTCGTCGGCGCGCATCCCGATTCGGAGCTGGAGCGGGTGGTGCAGCTCTGCGACGCGTCGGTCGCCGGACTGCCGCCGGCCATGGCCGAGACGATCATCGCCGGACGACCGGAGCTGCTCGGGCTCGAGCTGCCGGCGCACGCCTATGCGGGCCAGTACCGGCCGGTGCCGAGCATCGGTGCGCGGCTGACGGTGGTCGCCTCGCGCGACCTGGACGAAGGGATCGCGTACGCGATCGTCAAGGCGGTGTTCGTCGACCTCGACACGCTGCGAACGATGCATCCGACGCTTCGCGACCTGTCCGCCGAGACGATGCGGCGGCGGGGGCTTGCGGCGCCCCTGCACGAAGGGGCGAGACGCTTCTATGCGGAACGGGGCCTGATGTGACCGCGGGCGGGCGCAGGCTGCCCGACTTGGCGAGGCGACGGGGGTCGGGGCATAGGCAGGGGCACGACTGATGGCCGGGGACGACAAGGACACGAGGCCGGAGACGGCCGCCGACAAGAAGCTCGAGGACCTCGTCGCCGACGCCGACATCGGCGGGCGGGCGCCGACCGGCGTGCCGGCGAAGATCCTGTTCGCGGTTCCTCTGCTGTGGTCCCTGTTCCAGATCTGGCACGCGTCGCCGCTTCCCTTCATCTTCGGCTTCGGCGTCTTCAACTCCACGGAGGCGCGCTCCATCCATCTCGCGTTCGCGATCTTTCTGGCCTTCACCGCCTACCCGGCCATGAAGCGCTCGCCCCGCCACCGCGTGCCGTTCACGGACTGGATCCTGGCGCTGGCGGGCGCCTTCAGCGCCGGGTACCTCTACCTGTTCTACCAGGCGCTGTCGTCGCGGCCGGGAGCGCCCACCGATACGGACCTCGTCGTCTCGGTGATCGGCATCGTGCTGCTGCTCGAGGCGACGCGCCGCAGCCTCGGCCCGCCATTGATGATCGTCGCGATGGTGTTCCTCGTCTACACCTTCGGCGGCCCCTACATGCCGGATGTGATTGCCCACAAGGGCGCGTCGCTCTCGAAGACGATGTCGCACCAGTGGCTGACGACGGAAGGCGTGTTCGGCATCGCCCTCGGCGTGTCGACGAGCTTCGTCTTTCTGTTCGTGCTGTTCGGAGCCTTGTTGGAGCGCGCCGGGGCGGGAAACTATTTCATCAAGGTGGCGTTCTCGCTTCTCGGACACCTCCGGGGCGGCCCGGCGAAGGCCGCCGTGGTGTCGTCGGCGATGACCGGGCTGATCTCCGGATCGTCGATCGCCAACGTCGTCACCACCGGCACCTTCACCATCCCGCTGATGAGACGCGTGGGCTTCAGCGCCGAGAAGGCCGGAGCCATCGAGGTGGCGTCGTCGGTCAACGGCCAGATCACGCCGCCGGTGATGGGCGCGGCCGCCTTCCTGATGGTGGAGTACGTCGGCATCTCCTACACCGACGTCATCAAGCACGCGTTCCTGCCGGCGGTGATCTCCTATATCGCGCTCCTCTACATCGTCCATCTCGAGGCGCTGAAGGCGGGCATGAAGGGGCTGGAGAAGCCGGGGGTGCCCAGACCCTGGCTGCAGCGCCTGGTCGGCGTGCTGTTCGGCTTCATCGTCGTCGCCGGCATCGCCGCCGCGGTCTACTACGGTCTCGGCTGGCTCAAGCCGGCGCTCGGCGACGCCGCCGGCCTGGTGATCACCGGACTACTCGTCGCCGTCTATCTCGCTCTTCTCCGGTTCGGCGCCGGTTATCCGGAGCTCGAGATCGGCGATCCGAACGCTCCGGTTGTCACCTTGCCGGAGACGGGACCGACGGTAAAGGCCGGACTGCACTACCTTCTTCCCGTCGTCGTCCTGGTCTGGGCACTGATGGTTGAGCGGCTCTCTCCCGGCCTGGCGGCGTTCTGGGCGACGGTCTTGATGATGTTCATCCTGGTCACCCAGCGCCCGATCATGGCGGCGCTCCGCGGCCGCCCCATCGCCGGAACGGTCGGGCAGGGTTTCGGCGAACTCGCTCAGGGGCTCGTCGCCGGCGGCCGCAACATGATCGGCATCGGCATCGCCACGGCGACCGCCGGAATCATCGTCGGCACCGTCACGCTGACCGGGATCGGGGCGGTGATGACCGACCTCGTCGAGGTCATCTCCGGCGGCAACATCATGCTGATGCTGGTGCTGACGGCCCTCATCAGCCTGATCCTCGGCATGGGCCTGCCGACGACGGCGAACTACATCGTCGTGTCGGCGCTGATGGCGCCGGTGATCGTGTCGCTGGGCGCTCAAACCGGGCTGCTGGTGCCGCTGATCGCCGTCCACATGTTCGTCTTCTACTTCGGCATCATGGCCGACGTGACGCCGCCGGTCGGACTCGCCTCGTTCGCGGCCGCGGCCGTCTCCGGCGGCGATCCCATCCGCACCGGCTTCGTCGCCTTCTTCTACAGCCTGAGGACGGCGCTGCTGCCGTTCCTGTTCATCTTCAACACCGACCTCTTGCTGATCGACGTCGACTTGCTGCACGGCATCCTGATCTTCGTGGTGGCGACCATCGCCATGCTGGTGTTCGCCGCGGCCTCGCTCGGATACTTTCTGGTGCGGAGCCGCATCTACGAGAGCCTGGTTCTCCTTCTGGTCGCGTTCACGCTGTTCCGGCCGGGGTTCTGGATGGACGTCATCGATCCGCCCTACGAGGACCTGCCGCCCGCGGCGTTGACGGAGGCGCTTGGCAGCGCCGCCGTGGGAAGCGAGCTTCGGGTGCGTGTCGCCGGCGAGGACCTGTTCGGCGTGCCGCGCGAGTTCGTCACGCTGATCAAAACGCCCGAAGGCGCGACGGGTGAGGAGAGGCTCGATGCCTTCGGCCTCACCCTAATCGAAGAGGACGGCGAGGTCGTGGTCGACAACGTCACGTTCGGCAGTCCCGCCCAGGCCGCCAAGTTCGATTTCGACCAGCGCATCGTCCGCGTCCGCATGCCGACCGAGCAGCTCCCGAAGGAGCTGATGTTCATCCCCGCCCTCGCCGTGCTCGCCGCCGTCATCGCGCTGCAATGGCTCAGGCGTCCGCGGGCGGTGGTGTCAAGAACGGCCTGAACGAGGGGTGAGGGGCTCCCGATGTACAAGGATATTCTGCTGCCCGTGGATCTCGTTCACGAGAGCTCGTGGTCGAAGGCGCTCGGGGTGGCGATCGCCCGCGCCAAGGCATTCGGGGCCCGGCTCCACGTCCTCGCCGTCGTGCCCGATTACGGCTTTCCGTACGTTGCCCAGTTCTTCCCCGCCGACTACGGGGACAAGGCCCTCGCGGCCGCCGACCAGCGCCTGCACGCCTTCGTCCGCGAGCACGTGCCGGAGGAGGTCCCGGTCCAGCATGTCGTCGCCCACGGCGGCATCTATGACCAGATCCTGCGCGTCGCCGAGGACGTCGGCACCGATCTCATCGTCATGGCGTCCCATCGCCCGGAGATGCAGGACTACCTGCTCGGATCCAACGCCGACCGGGTGGTGCGGCATGCCCCCCTGTCGGTGCTCGTCGTGCGCGGCGAACCGCGTCCGGTCCTGTTCGAGAGCATTCTGGTTCCGGTCGATCTCCACCACGAGAGCTCGTGGCGGACGGCGCTACCGGTGGCGATCGAGGAGTGCCGCCTCGGCGCTTCCCGGCTGGACGTCATGACCGTGGTGCCGGCGTTCGATCTGGCGATGGTCGGACAGCTCTACCCGGAGACCTACGAAAAAAGAACGCTCGAGCACGCCGAGAACGCCTTGCGTGCGCTCGTGCGCGAACACGTACCGGAGGAGATCGAGCCGCAGACGATCGTCGCCCGCGGCACGATCTACCAGGAGATCCTCAAGGTCGCCGAGGCCAAGAGCTGCGATCTGATCGTCATGGCCTCGCACCGGCCGGAGCTCAAGGACTTCCTCATCGGTCCCAATGCCGCCCGCGTCGTGCGCCACGCCGCCTGCTCGGTGCTGGTGGTGCGGCGCTAGCCGGCGGCCGGCCTACTTAACCGTCTTCAGGTACTCGATGACGGCGGCGCGCTCGTCTTCCTTGGGCAGCTTGAAGGTCATGGCGGTGGTCTTGTTGGCGGTGTGGGTTTCCACGAAGGCCTTGGGATCGGCGAGGTACTCGTCGAGCAGCTTGTCGTCCCACACGAACTCGGCGCCCACCAGCCCCTTGTAGCGCTTGAAGTCGGTCGAGCCGGCCTTGTTGCCGAAGACGCCGAAGAGGGACGGCCCGGTCTTGTGCTGGCCCTGCTCGACCGTGTGGCAGGCCCTGCACTTCTTCTTGTAGACGTCCTCTCCCGCCGCAACGTCGGCGGCGAGCTCCGGCCCGCTGGCGAGGCTCGCGGCTGCAGCAAGACCGATCGCGATCAGGAACTTCGGTTTCATGGCCACCTTCTCCCGTGAGTGACGTGGTTGAGTTCTCTGTGCAGGTGCACAATAACCGCCAGGCAACCAATCTGCAATATCGGGTTGGCCCGATCCCATGCCGCCTGGCGCTCAACCGTGGTCGTGGAGGTGCGGCTCCAGGGCTTCAGGCGGGTGCCGGTGATCGTGGGGTTTCTGGTCGTGCTTGTCGTGGTCGTGCTGATGGCTGTGCTCGCCCTCCGCGTGCTGGTGCGGATGGGCGTGCTGGTGCGCATGCGGATGGAAATGGCTGTGCGTATGCTCGTGGCTGTGGACCACCTCGCCGTGCCGATGTTCGTGCCGGTGCGTATGGCTGTGCGGGTGCTCGTGGACATGCTTGTGCTCGTGGTGACCGCGCATCACCGATCTCCTCGCCGCAGGTGAACAACGCCTCCGACGCCGTGGACCTGGCGGCACCAAGACCGTTGCCGATGGCGCGGACTTCTGCCAAACCAGCGCGGGCGCAAGGGCGTCCTTGCCGCCTTGAGCTTCGAATCATAACGCGCGATCGGGCTCGCCGCCAATGTCCCATTCCTATCTGGCCGACGTCTTGATCATCCTCGTCGCGGCGGTGGCCTGCGTGCCGCTGTGCGAGCGCGTGCGCCTCGGCCCGGTGCTCGGCTACCTGATCGCGGGCGTCCTGATCGGCCCGGGGGGCTTCGCCCTGATCGCTAACCTCGACGCCACCCGTGCGCTCGGCGAGCTCGGCGTCGTCTTTCTGCTGTTCACCATTGGCCTCGAGTTTACGCCCGAGCGGCTCAAGCTGATTCGGCCGCGGGTTTACGGACTGGGCGTGCTGCAGATCCTTCTTACCGCGGTGGCGATCGCGGCGGTTGCCCGCTTTGCTGCCTTCGACTGGCCGCAGGCGGTGATCATGGGTGGCGCGCTTGCGCTGTCGTCGACGGCGATCGTTTTGCCGGTGTTGGCCGGGCTAGGCGCCCTCAACTCCAGGCTGGGGCGCATGGCGGTCGCCGTTCTGCTGCTGCAGGACCTCGCCGTCGGCCCGCTCCTGGTGTTGGTCGAGACGCTCGGGCGCGGTGGTGGCCCGCTCGCCCAGTCGCTGCTGCTGGCTGTCGTCAAGGCCGGCGCCGCGATCATCGTCATCACCGTGATTGGCCGCCGGGTGCTGCAGCCGGTATTCCGCGCCGTGGCCGGAGCCAAGAGCCCCGAGGTGTTCGTCGGCATGGCGCTCCTCGCCGCGCTCGGCACCGCATGGGGCACCGAGCAGGCCGGCCTATCGATGGCGTTTGGCGGTTTCCTCGCCGGCATGCTCCTGGGCGAGACGGAGTTCCGCCACCAGGTGGCGGCCGACGTGGAGCCGTTTCGCGGCCTTCTCCTCGGCCTCTTCTTCATGGCCGTCGGCATGACCGTGGACGTCGATCTCGTCGTCGACAGCCTGGGCTGGGTCGCGCTGCTCGCTGTCGGCCTGATGGCCGGCAAGGCGCTGGTCCTGGTCGCCCTCGGCACCGCCTTCGGCATGAAGGCGGGCGACGCTTGGCGGCTCGGCGGGCTGCTGTCCCAGGGCGGCGAGTTTGCCTTCATCGCCTTTGTGGCGGCCGCCGCGACCGGGCTCATCGAGGCCCCGGTGGCGCGTCTCCTGATCGCCGTCGTCGCCGTCACGATGTTCGCGACGCCGCTTGCCGCCGTTGCCGCCCGTTGGCTGGCCGGCCGCCTAAGGCAACGATCCGGGGTTCCGAAGGCCGACGAGCTCGGCGAGGCGCTCGACCTGCGCGACCATGTCATCATCGTCGGTTTCGGCGAGATCGGCCGGATCGTCGCGCGGATGCTGAAGGCCTATGGCCTCTCCTATGTTGTCATCGACACGACGCCGGAGCGCATCCGTCAGGGACGGAGCGAGGCCGAGCCGGTGTTCTTCGGCGATGCCACCCGGCCCGAGGTGCTGCGCGGTGTCCGCGCGGAGGCGGCGCTGGCGGTGGTGGTGACCACCGTCAGGCCCGGCGTCGCCGAAGGGCTCGCGGCCCTCCGCCGCCATGCCTTTCCAGACCTCCGGATTCTTGTCCGCGGCGGTGGCGAGCAGGCGATTGTTGAGCTCCGCCGAGCCGGGTTGACGCCGGTCGGTCAGGAGGCGACCGAGATGGGGCTCAAGCTGACCGGCGCCGTCATCGACCTTTTGCACCCGGCGGCAATGCCCGGCGAGCGTTGACGCCCTTCGCCGGCAGGGCCACCTTTGAGCGCATGAAGGGACCCGACTTCGACTGGGTGTTCGCATACGGATCGCTGATGTGGCATCCGGGGTTCCCGCACGAGGAAAGCCGGCCGGCGCTGTTGCGCGGCTATCATCGCGCGTTCTGTATCAACTCCCACCACTACCGCGGCACGCCGGAACGGCCCGGCCTTGTCCTCGGGCTCGACCGCGGCGGTTCCTGCCGCGGCATCGCCTTCCGCGTGGCGTCCGGCGACCGGCAGGCGGTGAAGGACTACCTCGACGAGCGGGAGCTGGTGAGCTACGCCTATCGTCCGAAGGTGTTCTCCGTCGCGACGCCGCAGGGGTGCGTCAGCGCCTATGCCTACGTTGCCGACCGCTCCCACCACCAGTATGCCGGCCACCTCGGCCTTGACCGCGCCGCCGAGATCATCATGGAGGCCGAAGGCTGCGCCGGCCTCAACCGCGACTATCTGATCAACACCGTCCGCCGCCTCGAGAAGGAGGGCTTCCGCGACGAACGGCTGCATGCCTTGCTGAAGCGGGTCGAGCACCTTACGGGCATCATCGAGGCGGGTGGCGGGATCTGAGCGAGGCGGGCAGCGGCGCGATCCGCCGCCCCGGCGGCCTGGAAGGCGGCACGGGTGTTGCTAAGGGGCGATCCCGGCGGTTAAGCTAGGCTCGACGCCGGACGCCATCGCGAGCACGGACGCGGACGACCGCCCGACGGCTGGGCCCGGCACGGGGGGGGGGGACGTGCGGCGGCAGCTGAAGGGTAGTGCGAAAGGGCCATGGCCAACCTCATCACCCTGTTTCGGTTCCTGCTGCTGTTTCTTCTGGTGGCCATGGCCTATTGGGCGCCGCCGGCATGGCAGCAGGCCAACGCGCCGCTCCTGCTGCTGATCATCACCCTCGACGGCGTCGACGGCTATGTGGCGCGGCTTCGCGGCGAGACCTCGGTGTTCGGCTCCATCTTCGATATCGCCGTCGACCGGGTCGTCGAGAACGTGCTTTGGATCGTCCTCGGCCATCTGGGGCTGATACCGATCTGGATCGCCATCCTGTTCATCGTCCGCGGCGGCATCGTCGATTCCATCCGCTATGCCGCGATCCGGGGCGGCGAGACCGCTTACGGCATGATGCGCTCGTCGTGGGGGCGGTTCCTCGTCGCCGGCCGCTTCATGCGCGGCTTCTACGGTGCGGTGAAGGCGGCGACCTTCGGCTGGGTGCTGTTCTTCCAGCCGTGGCCTCGGCTCTACCCGGGTCCGTGGGCGGAATGGCACGCGGCGGTGGAAACCGGGACGGTCGTGCTGGCGTCGTTGTCGGTGACCCTGTGTCTGGTGCGGGGGTTCCCCGTCGTCGCCGAGTTCGTCATCTCCCAGGGCGTGTTCCGCAGGAACCAGCCGGCGGCGGAGAGCCGCTGACGTGCCGATCGCCTTTTTCGACGTCGATGGCACGCTCCTCGACGGGCCGAGCAGCGAGGCCCTGTTCCTCTGTCACCTCGCCTCCGAGGGCGTCCTCGGTGCCCGCCAAGCGTACGAGGGTCTTGCCTTCTTCCTGCGCTGGGGCAGGCGCTTCGTTGGCGCCACGGCGAAGAAGAACAAGGCCTATCTCGCCGGCCTGGAGGTGCGCTTGGTGGCGGCGATCGCCGAAGGGTTCGTCCACGCCCGCCTCGAGCGACGCCTGCGGATGGGCGTCGTCGCCCGCATCGAAAGCCATCGCAAGGCCGGGGACCACGTCGTCCTGTTGACCGGGACGCCCGACTTCATCGCCGAACCGCTGGCACGGCGCGTCGGCGCCGACGAATGGTGCGGGACCACGTGTGCCTGCGGGAACGGCATCTTCCTTGCGGAGCCGCCGCTCCGCCATCCGTTCGGCGAGGACAAGGTCCGCTTCGCCGCCGAGATCTGTCGCGACCACGGCGCTTTGCTCGCGGGATGCGCGGCCTATGCCGACGCCATCGCCGACCTCGATCTGTTGCGGAGCGTGAGGCGGCCGGTGGCCGTCGATCCGGACGCGCCGTTGCGCCGGATCGCCTTCCGCGAGGGATGGGAGATCCTAGCCGACGGCCTTCTCGGCACCGAGCCGGCTCCGCGGGCGAGCGGCCATGGCCCGCGGGAGCGGACCTCTTCGTGACAGCGGGCACCTTCGCCGGGCGCCGGCTCTCGCCCTACTCGGCGGCCGACGGCACCGTTCCTGCGGGATCCACGCGCCGGTCGGCGGGGGCTGCCTCGGGGATCGCGAGATCGAGGGGCGTGCCGGTGGCGTGGGCGTAGAGAACGAGGTCGTTCAACAACAGGGTCTCCCTGTCGGCGCGGCGCTTGCTGCGGCGGATCGCCACCAGCCGCGTCAGGGCCTGCACGTTGAATCCATCGCTCTTGGCCTCGGCCTTCAGCTCCTTGAGGTCCTGCCGCAGGGCGTCGACGTCGTCCAGAAGGCGCTCCATGCGCTCGGCATACGAGGTCAGCTTCGCGCCGGCGTGGGTGTTGCGACCGATCATCGTCTCTGTTCCCCGGCTCCCGTTGGCGGCTGCGGCCGTTGCTGCCAGACCGGGCGCCCCGAGCCAATCCATGAATAGCGGGAATCGTGGGGACGGACCGCCGACCGGCGGCACCTCGTCGAGCCATGGGCCGAAGCCGGTGGGCGGCCGGGTGCTGGTGATCGCCGGACCGACGGCGAGCGGCAAGTCGGCGCTGGCGCTGGCGATGGCCGAGGAGATCGGCGGCGTCGTCATCAATGCCGACAGCGCGCAGGTCTACCGCGAGCTTCGCGTGCTGACGGCGCGGCCGTCGGCGGCGGACGAGGCGAAGGTGCCGCATCGGCTGTTCGGGGTGCTGCCGGCGGCGGAGCGGTGCTCGGCGGGGCGCTGGCTGGCCATGGCGTCGGCCGAGATCGCGGCCGCCGGCCGCGATCGCCGCGTCCCCGTCGTCGTCGGCGGAACCGGCCTCTATCTCAGGGTGCTGACCCGCGGCCTCGCGCCGATCCCCGAGATCCCCGAAGGCGTCCGCCACGACGCCGAGGCGCTCCACGCCCGCCTGGGCGGCGTTGCCTTTCGCCAGGCGCTCGCCCGGTTGGATCCGGAGAGCGCGGCACGGCTGCCGGCCTCCGACCGGCAACGGCTGGTGCGCGCCTACGAGGTGGTCCGTGCGACGGGGCGTTCGATCGGCGACTGGCAGCGGGCGCCACGGGCGTGCGGACAGCGCCCGGCGTTTCAGGTCCTCGCCCTTCTGCCGTCGCGCGACCGTCTCTACGCCGCGATCGACGGCCGGTTCGACGGCATGCTGGCCGCCGGAGCCGTCGCCGAGGTCCGAAGGCTCCTGGAGCTTGGCCTCGATCCGGGGCTTCCGGCGATGAAGGCAGTGGGCGTGCGCGAGCTCGCGGCCTACCTGCGGGGCGAGGTGACGCTGGCGGCGGCGGCTGGGGCGGCGAAGAAGGCATCGCGCACCTATGCGAAGCGCCAGATCACCTGGATCCGGCACCAGCTGACGGACGCCTGCGTGATCGATGAGCAATATTCGGAAAGGTTTCGAGACAGAATCCTTCCGGTCATTCGCCGGTTTCTGTTGACCCCCGGGCCGTGAGCGACTAAATGGGGCTCAGGGGAGGCCCGGCCTTGCGCCGGGCCGTTTTGCAAGCCCGGTGGCTGGCTGCGCCCCGTACAGCGTCGATTGAAAGAGAGAGCAGGATCATGGCCTACGATGAAATGACCGGAGCACGCATCCTCCTCAAGGCGCTCGAGGATCAGGGTGTGACGGATGTATTCGGCTATCCAGGCGGTGCCATCCTGCCCGTATACGACGAGCTCTTTCAGCAGAACGTCATCCGCCACATCCTGGTCCGCCAGGAGGGCGGCGCGGTGCACGCCGCGGAGGGATACGCCCGCTCGACGGGGAAGGTCGGCGTCGTCTTCGTCACCTCGGGGCCGGGCGCGACCAACGCCGTCACCGGCCTCACCGACGCGCTGATGGACAGCGTGCCGCTGGTGTGCGTCTGCGGCCAGGTTCCGACCCACCTCATCGGCAACGATGCCTTCCAGGAGTGTGACACCACCGGCATCACCCGGCCGTGCACGAAGCACAACTATCTGGTCAAGAGCACCGACGATCTGGCGCGCGTCGTCCACGAGGCGTTCTACGTTGCGCGGAGCGGCCGTCCGGGTCCGGTGCTGATCGACCTGCCGAAGGACGTCTCCCAGGGCAAGGGGCGCTACGTTCCGCCCGAGGACATCGCCCATCGCACCTATCGGCCGCGACGGCAGGGCGACGAGGAGGCGATCCGGCAGGCGGTGGCGCTGATGGCCCAGGCCAAGCGACCGCTGATCTATGCCGGCGGCGGCGTCATCAACTCGGGCGACCGGGCCAGCGAGCTTTTGGCCGAGCTCGTCGATTTGACCGGCTTCCCGTTCACGCTCACGCTGATGGGCCTCGGCGCCGTGCCCGCCTCGCATCCCAACTTCCTTGGCATGGTCGGCATGCACGGCACCTACGAAGCGAACATGAGCATGCACGGCTGCGATCTGATGATCGCCGTCGGGTCGCGGTTCGACGATCGCGTCACCGGCAGGCTCTCGGCGTTCTCCCCGGGATCGAAGAAGATCCACATCGACATCGACGCCTCGTCCATCAACAAGAACGTGCTGGTCGACATCGGCATCGTCGGCGACGTCGGCGAGGTGCTGGCCGCGATCGTCGATATCTGGAAGTCGAACCGGATCGAGCCGGACCGCCGGGCGCTGGCGGACTGGATGAGGCAGGTCGACGCCTGGCGCGCTCGCGACAGCCTCGCGTTCAAGCAGGAAGGCGAGGTGATCAAGCCGCAGTATGCCATCAACCGGCTCTACGAGCTGACAAAGGACCTCGACGACGTGTTCATTACCACCGAGGTCGGCCAGCACCAGATGTGGGCGGCGCAGCTCTACGGCTTCGAGAAGCCGAGGCGCTGGCTGACCTCCGGCGGCCTCGGCACCATGGGCTACGGCCTGCCGGCGGCGATGGGCGTGCAGGTCGCCCATCCGAAGGCGCTGGTCGTCGACATCGCCGGCGAGGCGTCGATCATGATGAACATCCAGGAGATGTCGACGATTGCCCAGTACCGGCTGCCGGTGAAGGTGTTCATCCTCAACAACGAGTACATGGGCATGGTGCGGCAGTGGCAGGAGTTGCTGCACGGCGGGCGCTATTCGGAGAGCTACATGGCGTCGCTGCCCGACTTCGTGAAGCTTGCCGAGGCCTTCGGCGCCGTCGGCCTGCGGGCCGAGAGGGCGCAGGACGTCGATGACGTGATCAGGGAAATGATCGCCGTCGACAGGGCGGTGATCGCCGACATCCGGGTCGACAAGGCCGAGAACTGCTTCCCGATGATCCCGTCGGGCGCGGCGCACAACGAGATGCTGTTCGGGCCGGCCGATCAGGCGGAGCGCCCGATCTCCGAGGACGGGATGGTTCTCGTCTAGGTTCACATCCGGCGGCGGCATCCGCCGCCGCCGGACGCGTCAACACGGCCGGGAACACGGAGCGGGGGCGGCCGGTCCCGGCGGCACAATCGGGGAGCAAGAGCAGTGATCGCGCAGCCCGGAAACCACGACCGTCACACGATCGCCGTCCTCGTCGACAACGAGCCCGGCGTGCTGGCCCGTGTCATCGGGCTGTTTTCGGGGCGCGGCTACAACATCGAGAGCCTGACCGTGGCGGAGACCGATCCCGAGGGCCACCTGTCGCGAATCACCATCGTGACCTCCGGAACGCCGATGATCATCGAGCAGATCAAAGCGCAACTGAACCGGCTCGTGCCCGTCCACAAGGTCAGCGATCTCAGCACCGAGGGCGACTTCGTCGAGCGCGAGATGGCGCTGATCAAGGTGCGCGGCTCGGGCGAGCGGCGGGTCGAGGCGCTCAGGATCGCCGACATCTTCCGGGCCCGCGTTGTCGACAGCACCAACGAGTCGTTCGTGTTCGAGATCGTCGGCAAGACCTCCAAGCTCGAGGCGTTCGTCGAGCTGATGCAACCGCTTGGCCTGGTCGATGTCGCTCGCACCGGTGTCGTCGCCATCGCGCGCGGAGCCGAACCGCTCTGATGCGTGCAAGCGCGGCCGAGATCGCTATTGACAAGGGGGCGCAACCCCTGTCTTTAGTAGCTATTCATTGTTCTCCTGTATCGTGTCTTGACATTCCGGTCGCGGAAGGGGATGAGGGAGATAACAAGGTAAAGCGGGGCGGCGGTTGAGTACGTCTGGAGAGATGGTTGTCCGCTGTGCCAGGACGGTTGAGGGAAGCCTCGTCAGCCGAGACGTCGCCACCGCAAGGCTTCCGTCCGCTTCGCTGTTCGGTCTCGGGACCCTTCGACTTAGGTGCCCCTGAACGGGCTCGTCACGTTCCTTCGGGTCAGCGTGGCGCGTTCAGGGGAAGCATCTGCATGAGCGGCGTGCGAACCACCTAACGGAACGAGGGACCGAAGTCATGACCACCACGAACGAATCCAACCGCGTCATCATCTTCGACACCACCATGCGCGACGGCGAGCAGTCGCCCGGCGCCTCGATGAACCTCGAGGAAAAGATGAGGATCGCCCAGGTCCTCGAGGAGATGGGCGTCGACGTCATCGAGGCGGGCTTTCCCGTCGCATCGCGCGGCGATTTCGAGGCCGTCCACGAGATCGCCAAGACCGTTCGCGGGTCCACCGTGTGCGGACTGAGCCGCGCCGTCCGCGGCGACATCGAGCTGACCGCGGAGGCGATCCGCCCGGCGCCGCGCGGCCGCATTCACACCTTCATCTCGACGAGCCCGCTGCACATGAGGTTCAAGCTGCAGATGGAGCCGGAGGACGTCCACCAGGCGGTGATCGACAGCGTCCGCTTCGCCCGCCGCTTCACCGACGACGTGGAGTGGTCATGCGAGGACGGCTCGCGCAGTGACCACGACTTTCTCTGCCGCTGCGTCGAGGCGGCCATCGACGCAGGTGCCCGCACGGTCAACATCCCCGATACTGTCGGCTACGCCGTGCCCGACGAGTTCGCGGCGCTGATTCAGATGCTGCGCGACCGGGTGCCCAACATCGACAAGGCCGTGATCTCGGTGCACTGCCACAATGACCTCGGGCTGGCGGTGGCCAACTCGCTGGCGGCCGTCAGGGCCGGCGCACGGCAGATCGAGTGCACCGTCAACGGCCTCGGCGAGCGGGCCGGAAACGCGGCCATGGAAGAGATCGTCATGGCGCTGAAGACGCGGAACGACCGGATGCCGTTCACCACCGGCGTTCGCACCGAGCATATCATGCGGGCCTCGCGCCTGGTCTCCGCGGTCACCGGCTTCGTCGTCCAGCCCAACAAGGCGATCGTCGGCGACAACGCCTTCGCTCACGAATCGGGCATTCACCAGGACGGCATGCTGAAGAACGCCCGGACCTACGAGATCATGACCCCCGAATCGGTCGGGCTCACCCGGTCCAAGCTGGTTCTGGGCAAGCACTCGGGGCGCCACGCCTTCCGCGAGAAGCTGCGCGAGCTCGGCTATCATCTCGGCGACAACGCAGTCGAGGATGCCTTCCGGCGGTTCAAGGACCTGGCCGACATGAAGAAGGAGGTGTTCGACGAGGACATCATCGCCCTCGTCGACGACGAGGTGCTGCGCGCCAACGATCGCATCCGCCTGGTGTCGCTCGCCGTCGAATGCGGAACCCGCAGCCCCAAGGCGGCGCTGGAGCTGAACGTGGAGGGCGACACGCGCGGCTGCGAGGACACGGGCGACGGGCCGGTGGATGCGGTGTTCCGCTGTATCAAGCGTCTGGTCCCCACCGAGGCGCGGCTGAAGCTCTATCAGGTCCACGCCGTCACCGGCGGCACCGACGCCCAGGCCGAAGTCACGGTCCGTCTCGACGAGCACGGCCGGACCGTCAACGGGCAGGGCGCCGACACGGACACCATCGTGGCGTCCGCCAAGGCGTACCTGAACGCGCTCAACAAGCTCTTGGTGAAACGCGAGAAGACCGCACCGGAGGCGGTATCCGCTCAGGCAGGGAGCCGATAGTTTCTTGTCGACCGGTTTTGCTGTAGAAGAATCGGCCCTGGCGGGGGCTCTTCCCCGCCAGGCCGACCGCCCCACCTCCGTCAGGATCACCCGGCATACCAAGCGAGGGTCGATGTTCTCACGACTGTTCGGTTTCCTGTCCGCCGACATGGCGATCGACCTGGGAACCGCCAATACGCTCGTCTACGTCAAGGGCAAGGGCATCGTCCTCAACGAACCCTCGGTCGTTGCCATCGCCGAGTTCAAAGGCCGGAAGCAGGTGCTCGCCGTCGGCGAGGAGGCCAAGCTGATGCTCGGGCGCACGCCCGGCAACATCCAAGCGATTCGCCCGCTTCGGGACGGCGTCATCGCCGACTTCGAGGTGGCCGAGGAGATGATCAAGTACTTCATCCGCAAGGTGCACAATCGGCGCAGCTTCGCGAGCCCGCTGGTCGTTGTCTGCGTGCCGTCGGGGTCGACCGCCGTGGAACGCCGCGCCATCCAGGAATCGGCCGAGAGCGCCGGCGCGCGGCGGGTGTATCTGATCGAAGAGCCGATGGCCGCCGCCATCGGCGCCGGCCTGCCGGTCACCGAACCGACCGGCTCGATGGTGGTGGACATCGGCGGCGGCACCACCGAGGTGGCGGTCCTTTCGCTGGGCGGCATCGTCTACGCAAGGAGCGTCCGCGTCGGCGGCGACAAGATGGACGAGGCGATCATCGCCTATGTCCGGCGCAATCATAACCTCTTGATCGGCGAGGGCAGCGCCGAGCGGCTCAAGGAGGAGATCGGCTCCGCCTGCCCGCCCGAGGACGGCGACGGGCGGACCATGGAGATCAAGGGACGCGATCTGATGAACGGGGTGCCCAAGGAGCTGGTCATCAGCGAGCGGCAGATCTCGGAGAGCCTGGCCGAGCCGGTCGGCGCCATCATCGACGCCGTCAAGGTCGCACTCGAGCACACCGCTCCCGAGCTCGCCGCCGACATCGTCGACAAGGGAATCGTGCTGACCGGCGGCGGCGCCCTGCTTTCCAACATCGACTACGTGCTGCGCCATGCCACGGGGCTGCCGGTCTCGATCGCCGACGACCCGCTGTCATGCGTGGCTCTTGGAACGGGGCGCGCGCTTGAAGAAATGAAAAAGATGAAGAACGTGCTCATAACGATGTATTAACCATAATTCCGTTTCAATTGGGTGGCTCTCATTCTAAACTTCTGTCGTCGGGAGAGTCCGCCGCGGCGTTGACCGCAATCGATCGTCGGTTCCGTGTATAAGGGCGGAAGCGGATTGAGCGAGAGACCAAGAGCCGAGCATCGCAGCGTCGGTGCTGTCAGGGGCATAATCCAGCGATTCGCGTATTTCGGCTTGGTGCTGGTCGCGGCCGGCCTGATGATGCTGGGCAAGGCCGACACCCTGGTGATGGAACGCTTCCGCGGCGCCCTCACCGACGCCTTCGTTCCGATCCTCGACGTTCTGTCGCGGCCGGCGGACGCCGTCTCGCGGGCCATCGACACGGTGCGCGAGTGGGTCTTGCTTCGCGAGGACAACGAGCGACTGCGCCATGAGCGCGACCGGCTCCTGCGCTGGCAGGCCGTGGCACTTCGGCTCGAGGCCGAGAACGCCGAGCTCCGCCGTCTGCTCCAGTTCGTGCCGGAGCCCGAGGCGCGGTACGTCACGGGCCGCGTCGTTGCCGATGCCAGCGGCACCTTCGCCCACAGCCTGGTGCTGAACGCCGGCGCCGCCGACGGCATCGTCAAGGGCGACGCCGTGGTCACCGGCGAGGGCCTGGTCGGGCGCGTCGTCGGCGTCGCCCACCGGTCGGCGCGGGTGCTGTTGATCACCGACCTCAATTCGCGCATCCCGGTCGCCGTCTCGACGGCCAGAACCCGGGCCATCCTCGCCGGCACCAACACCCGGCGGCCGGAGCTCGTTCACGTCGAGTCCGAGGCGACGATCCTGCCCGGCGACCGCGTCGTGACCTCGGGCGACGCGGGCGCCTTGCCGCCGGGCCTGCCGGTCGGCGTCGTGGCAGCGGTCGCCGACGGCCACATCACGGTCGCGCCCTACATGGACCGCCACCGGCTCGAGTACGTGCGGGTCGTCGACTACGGGCTGCGGGAGCGGGGCGTCGGCCGCTCAGGCGGAGAGACCGCTGTCGACGGGACAGCCGCGCCGGCCGCCGCGGGCGGCGTGGCGCCGCGTTCGGCGGCGCCGTGAAGCCGTCGGTCGGGGCGAGGCTGGATCAGCTGGCGCGCCAGCTGACGCCGTTCGCTCTGACGGTGCTGGCGGCGCTGTTCTCGGTTCTGCCGCTGCACGTTCCGGCCTGGCCGGCGGTGGCGCCGGCGTGGGCCCTGATCGCCATCTACCACTGGTCGCTGTTCCGGCCCGATCTGATGCCGGCCGCGGCGGTGTTCGTCATCGGTGTTCTCTATGACGCGCTGAGCGGGGCGCCCATCGGGCTCAATGCGGCGGTGTTCGTGATCGTGCACGGCGTCGCCGTGGCGCAGTGCCGCTTCTTCTCCGGCAAGTCGTTCGCGATCCTGTGGCTGGGGTTCGCGCTGGTGTCGGCGGCGGCGCTGGCGCTGGCTTGGGGCCTCGCCTGCCTGTGGAACGGGCACCTCATCGACCCGCGCGCACTGGTCTTCCAGCACCTCGTGACGCTGGGCTGCTTCCCGCTCCTGAGCGGGGCGCTTCTGGTCTGGCAGCGAAGCGTCCTGAGGCGGGTGTAGGCGTGTATCGGGACAACGACCGGGAGAAGCTGTTCGCGAGGCGGGCGCTTCTGCTTGCCGGCGGCAAGGCGGCTTTGATGGCGCTTCTGGGCGGCCGCCTTTACTACCTCCAGGTCGTCGAGTCCTCCCGCTTCGCCACGCTCGCCGAGGAAAACCGCATCAGCCTGCGCCTTCTGCCGCCACCGCGGGGGCGCATCCTCGATCGTCACGGCCGGCCCCTCGCGACCAACCGCCAGACCTACCGGGCGGTCATCATCGCCGAGCAGGCGGGCGACGCGGCGGCGACCCTCGATGCCCTGCAGTCGATCCTGCCGATCAGCGACGGCGAGCGGCAGCGGATTCTCCGCGAGATCTCGAGAAAGCGGAAGTTCGTCCCGGTCATGGTGGGCGACGATCTCGAATGGGACGACGTCGCCCGCATCGAGGTCAACGCGCCGGATCTGCCGGGGATCCTCATCGACGAGGGCCAGAGCCGCCATTACCCCTACGGCCGGGACTTCGCCCACGTCCTGGGCTATGTCGCAGCCGTTTCCGAGGCGGAGGTCGGCGGCGACCCGCTGCTCGAGCTCCCTGGCTTCCGCATCGGCAAGTCCGGGATCGAACGGGCCCGGGACCCGGCGCTGAGGGGCTCGGCCGGCCGCTCCGAGGTCGAGGTCAATGCGCTCGGCCGTGTCATCCGCGAGCTGTCGCGACGGGAGGGCGAGACCGGCGCCGAGATCAAGGTGACCATCGACCGCGATCTGCAGATCTTTGCCAGCCGACGGCTGGAAGGGGAGAGCGGCGCGATCGTCGTCATGGACGTGCATACCGGTGACATCCTCGCGCTCGCCTCGAACCCGAGCTTCGATCCGAACGCCTTCAATCGCGGCCTCAGCGGCGAGGAGTGGCGCCAGTTGATCGGCAATCCGCGTGCGCCGCTGACCAACAAGGCGGTCGCCGGCCAGTATGCGCCGGGCTCGACGTACAAGATGGCGGTGGCGCTGGCCGGGCTCGAGCGCGGCGCCATCGCGCCGTCGACGACGGTGAGCTGCTGGGGGTCCGTGCAGCTCGGCAGCCACCGCTTCCACTGCTGGAAGCGCGGCGGCCACGGAGCCGTCGACCTGCACGAGGCGATCGTCCAGTCCTGCGACGTCTACTTCTACGAGGTGGCCAAGCGCGTCGGCGTCGACCGCATCAGCGCCATGGCGGCCCGTCTCGGTCTGGGGCAGACGCTCGGCATCGAGATTCCGGGCGAGCGAACCGGCCTGTTGCCGACCCGCGACTGGAAGGTGGCGACGATCGGCCAGCCCTGGCACATGGGCGAGACGCTGATCGCCGGCATCGGCCAGGGCTATGTGCTGTCGACGCCTCTGCAGCTCGCGGTGATGACCGCGCGCATCGCCAACGGCGGCCGCGAGGTGAAACCGCGGCTCACCCGGACGGAGCCCGACGCCGGCGGACACCGCGCCGGGGCGAGCGTGGCGGCGGACCTCGGCCTCTCGCCCCAGCACCTGAAGATCGTCCGCGACGCCCTGGACGATGTCGTCAACGGGCCCCGCGGCACGGCGCGGGGATCGGCGATCCGCGAAGCCGGCCTGGAGATGGCCGGCAAGACGGGAACCTCCCAGGTGCGGCGCATCACCAAGGCGGAGCGCCAAGCCGGTGTCTACAAGAACGAGGATCTGCCCTGGGAGCGCCGCGACCATGCACTGTTCGTCGGCTATGCCCCGGTGGCGGCGCCACGCTATGCGGTGGCGGTGATCATCGAGCATGGCGGCGGCGGGGCCAAGGTGGCGGCGCCGATCGCGCGCGACGTGCTCGAGGCGGCGCAGAAGCTGGACGTGCTCCGGATCGTCTCGGATCCGCCGACGCCGACCAGTCCCCTGCCCGGCGGGACCGGCCGGGAGAGGGCGTGAGCGATGAACATCAATGCCTTCGATCGCAAGCGCCTCACGCTCGGCCAGAAGCTGCTGCAGATCCGCTGGCTGTTCGTGCTTCTGGTGTGCCTGGCGGCAGCGGTCGGCACCGGCATGCTGGTGTCGGCGGGCGACGGCAGCCTCGAGCCGTGGGCGCTCCGGCATGCCGTCCGGTTCGCGGTGTTCCTCGCGCTGATGATCGCCGTCGCCGTCAGCGACATCCGGCTCTGGCTGCGCCATGCCTACGTGATCTACGCCGCGACCTTGGCGCTGCTGGTTGCCGTCGAGGTCGGCGGCTCGATGGGCATGGGAGCCCAGCGCTGGATCAACCTCGGGGTCATCAACCTGCAGCCGTCGGAGCTGATGAAGCTCGCGCTGGTGCTGGCGCTCGCCCGCTACTTCCACGGCGTCGGCGCCGAGGAGATCGGCCGGCCGTTGCGCCTCATCGTGCCGCTGATCCTGGTGCTGGTGCCGGCCGCGCTGGTGCTGCGCCAGCCCGATCTCGGCACCGCGATCATGCTGCTGCTCGCCGGCGGCGCCGTGCTCTTCGTCGCCGGCGTCCGCCTGTGGAAGTTCGCCCTCGTTGCCGGTGTGGCGGCATCTGCGGCGCCGGTGGCGTGGGGGGTGCTGCACGACTATCAGCGCCAGCGCGTGCTCACCTTTCTGGATCCCGAGAGCGATCCGTTGGGTGCCGGCTATCACATCATCCAGTCGAAGATCGCCCTCGGCTCGGGCGGCATTTTCGGCAAGGGCTATCTGATGGGCAGCCAGAGCCATCTCAACTTCCTGCCGGAGAAGCAGACGGACTTCATCTTCACCATGCTCGCCGAGGAGTTCGGGCTCGCCGGCGGCCTCGGGCTGCTGGCGGTCTACGCGCTCATCCTCGCTTACGGCTTCGCCATCGCCGTCTCGGCCCGCAGCCAGTTCGCCCGGCTGCTGGCGATCGGCGTGACGACGACGCTGTTCCTCTACGTGTTCATCAACGTCGCCATGGTCATGGGGCTGATCCCGGTGGTCGGCGTGCCGCTGCCGCTGGTGTCCTACGGCGGCACGGCGATGATGGGGGTGATGCTCGGCTTCGGGCTCCTGATGTCGGTCTACGTCCATCGCGACGTGCCGATCGGCCGGCGGGGCGTCGGCGACGACGGCTGAGGCCCGGCCCGGCGGCCGCCGGCCGGCCGCGTATCGACAGGGCGCGGCGTCTTTGCTAAACACGGAGGCTCCGGCGGCGGGCGCATAGCTCAGTTGGTAGAGCAGCTGACTCTTAATCAGCGGGTCCGAGGTTCGAGTCCTCGTGCGCCCACCATCCGTACCGTTTCACGGCGGCCCATCCCCCCCCGCCGGCGCCGCGGTCAGAAGATCAAGCCGTGGCTGACGGCGGCGGGCCGCGGGTCAACGGCGGCCGCGGGCGAGTTCGTAGAGGGCGATGGCGGCGGCGATGGCGACGTTGAGGCTGTCGACGGCGGCGGCGATCGGGATGCGCACCAGGGCGTCGCAGGATGCGGCGACGAGGCGGCGAAGCCCGGCGCCCTCCGAGCCGACCACCAGTGCCACCCGGCCGGCGAGGCCGGCCGCAGCGAGCGTGTCGCGGGCCGCAGGGTCGAGGCCGACGCACCAGAAGCCTTCGGCCTTCAGGTCCCTGAGCGCGCGGGCGACGTTGACGACCGGGACCAGCGGCACGATCTCGACGGCGCCCGAGGCGGCCTTGGCCAGCGCCGGCGTCACCTCCGGAGCGTGGCGGTCCTGGACGACGACGGCGGCGGCCCCGAACGCCGCCGCCGCGCGCAGGAGCGCGCCGACGTTGCGCGGATCGGTGGCCTGGTCGAGGACGACGACGGTGATCGAGGCGCCGGAGAGGCGGCCGAGGAGGTCGGCGAGAGACGGCTGGGCCAAGGGCTCGACGAGGGCGGCCACGCCCTGGTGCACGGCGCCCGCCGGCAAGAGCGCCGCCAGCTCGCCGCGCGGCAGCGTCTCGACCGCCGGCGGCGGCGCGCCGGCGCCGGCGGCGGCCTCGGTCAGGCGGTCCGCGGCCTCGGCGACGGCGATCAGCCGATGACAACGGCGCTCGCGATTGGCGACGGCCGCGAGCACCGTGTGCAGGCCGTAGAGCCACGTCGACCGGGCCCGCGCCGGCGGCCGCGACCGCGTCCCCGGCGCGGTCCGGGTGGGGCCTTTCTGCTCAGGCTTCGCCATCGCTGGTTCCTGCCGTGGGCGGCCTCGGCGCGTCGCGGCGCCGCGGGCCGGCGCCCGCGAGGTGCTGCGGAGCGGACCGGCCAATGGGTTTTACGGCATTGACAACCGATGACGAAAGCCCATATTGGCAGCCTTCGATCCGCCGGTTCGCCGGCATCGGCGGCGTTCCGGAGGGGTGCCCGAGCGGCTAAAGGGGACGGACTGTAAATCCGTTGGCGTACGCCTACGTTGGTTCGAATCCAACCCCCTCCACCATCCGTGGGCCGACCCTTCGGTCGTTGGCGGGTGTAGCTCAGTGGTAGAGCCCCAGCCTTCCAAGCTGGTTGCGTGGGTTCGATTCCCATCACCCGCTCCAGTCGCCGGGGCGGCGGCCGGCGGCGGGACCGTGCTCGTGGCATTCGAGGCTGGACTGGTTTCATCGAAGTGATTGGGAGCGAAAGACAGGGCGATGGCGAAGGCGAAGTTTGAGCGGAAGAAGCCGCATTGCAACGTTGGGA
>CAYQSU010000011.1:0-68679 GCA_964420325.1 uncultured Rhodospirillaceae bacterium
GTGCATCGAGTATCCCGAGCTCGGCATGGAGGCGATCTGGCGCATCGAGGTGGAGGACTTCCCGGCGTTCATCGTCGTCGACGACAAGGGCAACGACTTCTTCGCCGGCTTCGCCAAGGCGGGTCATTGACGCCGGAATGCCGGCCCCTCCCCTCGCCTGCGACGGGCCGGAGGACGCCGCACTCACCGTCGTTCTCGCCCACGGCGCCGGGGCACCGATGGACAGCCCGTTCATGGCGTTCTTCGCCGAGGGGCTGGCCCGGCATGGCCATCGCGTCTGCCGGTTCGAGTTTCCCTACATGGCGCGCCGGCGCGAGACCGGCGTAAGGAGCCCGCCCGACCGTGCCGGCGTCCTCCTCGGCACCTGGCGCGCGGTCATCGCCTCCTTGACCGCGCACCGTCTCGTCATCGGCGGCAAATCGCTCGGCGGGCGCATGGCCTCGATGATCGCCGACGAGGCGGGCGCAGACGGGCTCGTCTGTCTCGGCTATCCGTTCCACGCCCCCGGCAAGTCCGTCGATCCGGGCCGCGTCGCCCACCTCGCCTCGGTCCAGGTTCCCACGCTGATTCTGCAGGGAAGCCGGGATCCGTTCGGCACGCCAGGGGAGGTCGACGGCTACGCGCTCTCGAAGTCCGTCCGCGTCCACTGGCTCGACGGCGCGGACCACGGCTTGGCGCCGTCGGGGGCGTCCGGCCGCAGCGCTCGGGAGATGTGGACCAAAGCCTTGACGGTCCTCGCGGGGTTCCTGGAGACGCTTCCCGCCAACCGCTAGCCAGTAGGACCGGCGCGCTATGGGGCCAGCTCGTCGAGCACCTGGCCCAGGATCGAGAGGCCGAGGTCGATCTCGTCGCGGGCGACGGTGAGCGGCGGCGCCATGCGGAAGACGCCGCCGAGCCCCGGGAGCTGGACGATGTTCATGCTGAGACCGAGCTCGAGACAGCGCTGCGCGATCGCGGCACCCAGCGCCGGCGCCGGCTCGCGCGTCGCCCGGTCGGCGACGATCTCGACGCCGAGGAGGAGCCCGCGCCCGCGCACGTCACCGATGCACTCGTGGCGCTGCTGCAGCGCCACGAGGCCGGCACGCAGATAGGCGCCGAGTTCGGCCGCCCGCTCCGCCAGGCGGTCGCGTGCGAGAACCTCGAGGACGGCCAGGCCCACTCTCGCCGGCAGCGGGTCCGAGACGTGCGAGGTGTAGTAGAGGAACCCCTTGCGGAAGCAGTCCTCCTCGATCTCCGCGCCGGTCAGCGTCGCCGCCAGCGGCAGACCGCCGCCGAGGGTCTTGGAGAGCGTCAGGATGTCCGGCACGGCTCCCTGCTGCTCGAAGGCGAAGCGTGCGCCGACCCGGCCGAGCCCCGTCTGCGCCTCGTCGACGATCAGCAGCATGCCGCGCGCGCGGCACTCGTCCTTGAGGCGGGAGAGATAGCCGGGCGGAAGCTCGACGACACCGCCGACGCTGAGGATCGGCTCGACGATGGCCGCCGCCGGCGCTCCCACCGACTGCCGGTCGACCTGTTCGAAGCCGACCTCGAGGCAGGTGAGGTCGCAGGCGTCGCGGCAATGGCGGATGGGGCAGCGGAAGCAGTTGGGCATGGGCAGTGCCATGGTTCCCGACAAGGGCGGTCCGTAGCCCCTGCGACCGGCCGAATACGTGCTCGAGGCGGCGCCCGCCGTCATGCCGTGCCAGGAGGCGTTGAAGCCGACGACCTCGAAACCGCCGGTGTGGAGCTTGGCCATCCTCAACGCGGCCTCGTTGGACTCACCACCGGTCGAGACCAGCATCGCCTTGGCGAGGGTCGGGGGCAGAAGCCCGGCGAGCGCCCGGCACAGGTCGATCACCGGCGGCGAGAGAACGGCCGAGAACAGATGCAGGGCCTCGTCCATGGCCTTGCGCATCGCCGCCAAGATGTCGGGATGGTTGTGGCCGAGGGTCGCGCACATCTGGCCCGATGTGAAGTCGAGGATGGCCCGTCCCGAGCGGTCGTAGATGAACGAGCCCTTGGCGCGGGTCGCGATCACGGGCGAGAAGGCGCCGCCGTAGCGGATGAGGTGGTCTTCAACCACCCGCCACAGCTCGCTATCGCCGCCGCCGTCTGCCTGCCCGTCCCCGCCATCGGTCATCGCTCTGCCCTCCTCCCTGTCGGCATTCCACGGCTCAATCATGCTGCGATCGGTCGGACCGGCTCCGCAATGGCGAGCAGGGCGTCGGTGTCCAGATGGGTCTCGAGATGGCCAGCGAAGTCATCCAGCGTCCGCTCGATCTCGGCCTCGAAGGCGAGACCGCTGGCGGTCCGGGCCCGCAGGCGGCCGAGGAAGGCGTGACGAAAGGCGTCGGCGGCGAACAGGCCGTGGAGGTAGCAGCCCATTACCCGGCCGTCGGCCGAGACGGCACCGTCGGTGCGCTCGCCCAGTCTCAGCATCGGCCGCGCGAGACCGGCGCCTGCGGTGCGGCCGATGTGCATCTCGTAGCCCCGCACCGTCTCTCCGGTGGTGGTCTCGACGGCCTCGCACTCGCTGAGGATCTTGCTGCCGATAAGCACGGTATCGACGTCGAGAAGGCCGAGACCTGCGGACCCGCCGGGCGGACCCTCGATGCCTTGGGGGTCTTCGATCCGGCTGCCGAGCATCTGGTAGCCGCCGCAGAGACCAACGACGAGCCCGCCGCGGCGAACGTGCGCGCGCACGTCGACGTCCCAGCCCTGGGCCCGCAGGAAGACGAGGTCCGCGATCGTCGCCTTGGAGCCGGGCAGAACCACCACCTCGGCATCCCCGGGAAGCGCCTCACCGGGCGGAACGAACCGCACCGCCACGTCCGGCTCGGCCCGCAACGGATCCAGATCGTCGAAGTTGGCGATGCGGGACAGCATCGGCACGACGACCTTGATCGCACTCCCGGCGGCGAGCGAGTCGCGCCGCTCGACGGCGACGGCGTCCTCGGCCGGCAGCCGGCGTGCCGCCTCGAACCACGGCACGACACCGAAGGTCGCGAGCCCGGTTCGTTCGGCGATGATGCGAAGAGCGTCGTCGAAGAGCCTCAGGTCGCCGCGAAACTTATTGATGATGAAGCCCCTGAGCCGCTCCCGCTCCGACCGCTCGAGGAGCTGGCAGGTGCCGACGATGGCAGCGATGACGCCGCCGCGGTCGATGTCGCCGACGAGCACCACCGGCACTCCGGCCGCCTCGGCAAAGCCCATGTTGGCGATGTCGCCGGCCCTGAGATTCACCTCCGCAGGACTGCCGGCGCCCTCGACGAGGACGAGATCGGCTGCGCTGGCAAGGCGATGGAAGCTCTCCAGCACGAAGGGCAACAGCGTCCGCCGCAGCGCTCGGTATTCGCTGGCTCGCGCGGTGCCGAGCACGCGGCCGTGGACCACCACCTGCGCGCCGACATCGGTTTGCGGCTTCAACAGCACCGGGTTCATGTCGACGACGGGCGGAACGCCACAGGCGCGCGCCTGCAGCGCCTGTGCTCGGCCGATCTCGCCGCCATCGACGGTCACCGCGGCGTTGTTGGACATGTTCTGCGGCTTGAACGGGCGGACGGCGAGGCCGCGGCGGGTGAAGAGGCGGGCAAGGCCAGCGGTCAGCAGGGATTTCCCAACGTCCGAGCCGGTGCCCTGCAGCATCAGCGCCCGGGCGGCCCTGCGACCGTCACATGACAAGCGCGCTTCTCAGGGACTCGGAGTGCGGATTGGCGAAGCGCCTGTCGAGGACGATCGCCTGCGGCGTTGCCCCGGCGCCATAGTAGGCTTCGTTCAGGTCGTTGCGGCGGACGAGCACGCCACCCTCAAGCGACACGCCGGCGAAGGCACCGGCGCTGTGGCTGAGACCGATGATATCGGCGCCAAGATTGGCGGTGGTCGCCCCCTTCATGCCGACGCCGATGGTGCCGAAGGTGAGCTCGGCGTCGGCGCCGAACCGGCCCTGATGACGGACGACCGCCTGCACCGCCTTGTCGGTCCTGAGGAGCAGCACCGTCTCCGAGGTCTGGGCGCCGGCCTGCAGACCGAAGCTGCCGCTGCCCAGGGAATAGAACGCCGGATAGCTCCACTCGCCGTCCGCGTTGCGGGCCAGCAGCACCGCGTTGCCGCCCTCGGCACCGACCAGGAAGGCGCCCTTGAACGACCCCGGAACGATGACCACGCCCCGCGCCTTCGGCAGCTCCGAGCGAATGATGTCGTTCGGATGCTCGACGTTGGTCTTGAACGTCTCGATGGTCCAGCGGGAGCGCTCGACCAGGGCTTCGGCCTCGGTCTTGCGGGGTACGCCGCTGACGCAGGCGACCAAGCCCGCCATCATGGCCGCGACGATCGCGACTGTTAAGGTTCGTCCCATCGTTGACCTTTCCTCTTTCGATCCGTGACTAGAATTCCAATCCCGGCTGCGCCTTGACGCCGGAGCGGAAGGGGTGCTTGACCGGGGCCATCTCGGTAACCAGGTCGGCGACCTCGATCAATTCGTCCTTGGCGTTGCGGCCGGTGACAACGACGTGCAGGTCCCGCGGCTTGGCCCTGAGGACCTCAACAACCTCCCCGAGCGGCAGGTGGCCGTAGCGCAGGACGATGTTCAACTCGTCGAGGATGACCATCCGATAAGAGGGGTCGGCGATCATCTCCTTTGCCGCCTCCCAGGCGCGGGCCGCCGCCGCGAGATCCCGCTGGCGGTCCTGCGTCTCCCACGTGAAGCCCTCGCCCATGGCCCTGATCACGCAGAGATCAGGAAACGCGGACAACACCTGGCGCTCGCCCGTCTTCCACACGCCCTTGACGAACTGGACGATGCCGACCTTCATGTCGTGCCCGATGCAGCGAACCGCCAGCCCGATCGCCGCCGTCGTCTTCCCCTTGCCCTTGCCCGTGTGCACGATGACGAGCCCGCGCTGCTCGGTCTTGGCGGCGACGATCTTGTCCCGTACGGCCTTCTTCTTCGCCATCTTCTCGGCGTGACGGCGATCCAGATCCTCTTCAGTAACCATAGCGGCCCTGCTCGACTCGCCGACAACCAGTCCACCCGCGCGTCGGCGGGTGACCAAGACCTGGATCATACGGCCTCGGCAGACGAAGACCAGCTCGGAAGGTGAAGTCATGGCGGCTAAAGAGGTTGCGGGCGTCCGGAGGATGCCGCAGCCGCCGGGCGCCGCGAGCCGTCGGCGCGAATCGATGTTGCAACGGTGTCACATCGACCCTATCCACCTCGGCGAAGACCGCCAGCGAGGGAGGAAGCGGCGATGACAGGCACGCCGGCATTCGAAACGGTCGTCTATGCGAAAGCGAATGCCGTTGCCGAGATCCGGCTCAACCGACCGGAGCGGCTGAATGCAGTCATCGAACAGCTCTACGATGACGTGCTGGCGGCCCTCGACGACGCCGAGGCCGATGCCGGCATCCGCGTCGTCGTGCTGACCGGCGAAGGGCGCGCATTCTGCGTCGGCGCCGACCTCAAGGAGCATGGCCGCGGCGAACGCACGGATCTCGAGAAGCGCCGGTACCTGGTCAAGGCCAACGACGTCTGCCGAAGGCTCCGCAGCGTTCCCAAGCCGGTGATCGCCGCCGTCAACGGCTATGCCCTGGGCGCGGGCGCGGAGTTGGCGGTGTCTTCGGACTTCATCCTGATCAAGGAAACGGCCCAGATCGGTTTCCCCGAGATCTCGATCGGAACGTTCGTCGGCGGCGGCGTCACCCACCTCCTGCCGCGGCTGGTCGGCCTCGCCAAGGCGCGCGAGCTGATCTTCACCGGCAAGCGGATCAACGGCGTGGAGGCCGCGGCGATCGGGCTGGCGACGATGGTGGTGGCCGATGCCCGGTTCACGGAGTCCGTCCTCGCCTTCGCACAGGCGCTCGCGGGCAAGGCACCCTTGTCGATGGCGCTGGCGAAGGAGCACCTCAACAACGCGTCCGGCCGCGACTACGAGACCGCGCTGATCACCGAGCTCGAAGGCATCCGCGCTTGCATGACCACGCGGGACTGGAAGGAGGGCGTCGAGGCCTTTGCGGCGAGGCGTCCGCCCATGTTCACCGGGGATTAGTGCCGTGACCAGCGGTTTTCTCGGCTTCCTCGCGCCGCGTTCGGTCGCGGTCATCGGCGCGTCCAAGGAGCCCACGAAGCGCGGCTACCAGGCGCTCCGCTATCTCATCGCCGACAAGTTCGCGGGCGGGATCTACCCCATTCATCCGACCGAGTCCGAGATCCTCGGCATACAGGCCTATCCATCGCTGACGGCGGTCCCGCACCAGGTCGACCTCGCCCTCGTCTGCACGCCGGCGCGCACCGTTCCCGCGATCATCGAGGAGTGCGGGCGGAAGGGCGTCAAGGGGGCGATCATCCTCGCCGCCGGCTTCAGCGAGAGCGGACCCGACGGCGCTCGCATCGAGGAAGCGGTCGTGGCCGCGGCTTGCAAGTATGGGGTCCGTCTCGTCGGCCCCAACACGTCGGGCGTGTTCAATCTGCATGCGCGGATGAACCTGGTCGGCATGCCCGACGTGCGGCCGGGAGGACTCGGCATCGTCTCACAATCGGGAAACATGGCCCTTTCGATCGTCACCGAGGCGACCGCCGGCGGGCATCTCGGGTTGTCTACCTATGTCGGCGTCGGCAACCAGGTCGACATCCGCTTCAACGAGTACCTTCAGTATTTCGGCGACGATCCGAACACCCAGGTGCCGGTCCTCTACGTCGAGGGATTCAAGCAGGGCCGGACCTTCCTCGACGTCGCCCGCGCCGTGACGCAAGCGAAGCCGGTCGTCATCTACAAGGCCGGCCGCACCGAGGCCGGCCGGGCCTCGGCCAAGTCCCACACCGGCGCCCTCGCAGGGAGCTACGAGATGACCGTCGATCTGCTTCGCCAGGCGGGCGTCGCCGTGGCGCGGCAGGCCGATCACATCGTCCCCTTGGCGGAGACGCTGAGCCTGCTTCCGCCGCCCCGTGGCGGCCGCGTGGCGATCCTCGCCGACGGCGGCGGACACGCCACCATCGCCGCCGACAGCCTCACCGAGGCCGGTGTCATGCTCGCGCCGATCTCGGCGGAAACGAGGCTCAAACTGACCCCGATCCTGCCGCCGGCAGCGTCCCTCGCCAATCCCGTCGACGTCGCCGGCGGCACCGACAACAACCCGGGCGTGTTCGCCGACTGCGCCGGCATTCTGCTTCAGGACGAGGGCGTCGACGCCCTCCTGATTGTCGGCCTGTTCGGCGGCTACAAGCTCCGCTTCGCCGAGAGCCTCGGGGCGATCGAGAACGAGACGGCGATCCGCCTCGGCGCGCTTCTGCGCCGGTTCGAGAAGCCGGTCATCGTGCAGAGCCTCTACGCGCCGATGCGAACCGAGGCGCTGCAGATGCTGCGCGGCGCGGGCGTGCCCGTCCAGGCCTCGGTCGAGGTCGCAGTGACCTGCCTCGCCGGCCTCGTCGACTACGGCATCGCCAAGCGCCGCAACGCAGAGCACATGCCGGTGCCGGCCGGTGAAGCCAACGTCATCGCGCGCGGCACGATCGAGGCGGCCCTTGCCGCCGGGCGACAGTCGCTCTTGGAATACGAGGCCGTCGAGGTGCTCAAGGCGTACGGCGTGCCGATGCCGCCCTACCTTCTGGTCCGCGAAGAGGACGATCTCGCCAGGGTGGCCCAGACCTTCCGTGGCCGGCCGACGGCAATGAAGGTCGTCTCCCGCGACATCCTGCACAAGACCGAGGCAGGAGGCGTCAAACTGACGCTGCGGCGCGAGGACACCATGCGCAAGGCCTTCCGCGAGATCATGCAGAACGCCCGCGCCTACAACGCCGACGCCGACATCGAGGGAGTCATCATCACGCCGATGGCGCGCAAGGGCGTCGAGGTGATCATCGGCGTCACCCACGATCCGATCTTCGGCCCGGTGATGATGTTCGGTCTCGGCGGGGTGTTCGTCGAGGTCCTCAAGGACGTCGTCTTCCGGGCGATCCCGCTCAGCCGTGCGGATGCGGCCGGAATGCTCGACGGCATCAAGGCGAAGGGGATCCTCGCCGGCGTGCGCGGCGCCAAGCCGATCGACCGGGAGGCGCTGATCGACCTGATGATGAAGGTGTCCACCCTGGTTCAGGCCCACCCCGAGATCACCGAGCTCGACCTCAATCCGGTGTTCGCCCACGACGACGGCTGCACCGTGGTCGACGCCCGGATGATCCTCGGCAGCCTGGGGCTCTCCCCCATCCAAGGTCGTTGACGAGGTTGGCCCCACGGCGCGGGCGCACCGTCCTTCGTTGACAACCGGCCCCCAGCGTTCAAGGGCCACTGAGTCGCGAGTCCTTGCGCTCCGCGTCGGGCGACCCGGCGAGAGCGCGGAGAATGTCGCCGGCCCGGTTCGACCGCGGCCGCCACAGGCCCCGCTCCTCCGCCTCCAACAGCCGCTCGCTCATCTCCCGGAGCGCGGCCGGGTTCTTGTCTTCAAGAAAGCAGCGCACCTCGTCGTCGCCGATGTAGGCCTGGAACACCAGATCGAACTGGTGATCACGGACGCAGCGGGCGGTCGCGGCGAAGGCGAACAGATAGTCGACGGTGGCGGCCATCTCGAAGCCGCCCTTGTAGCCGTGGCGCATCACCCCCCTGATCCACTTCGGGTTGACGACGCGCGCGCGGACGACGCGGGCCACCTCCTCCTCGAGCGTGCGGATGCGCGGCGTCTCAGGTCGGGCATGGTCGGCGTGATAGACCACCGGCTGGCGCCCGGAGATCACCCGCACGGCCGCGGTCAGGCCGCCTTCGAACTGGTAGTAGTCGTCGGAATCGAGAATATCATGCTCGCGGTTGTCCTGGTTCTGGACCACCGCCTCGATGCTGGCGAGCCGCGCCTCGAACTGCCGTGATGCCGGTTTGCCTTGCGCTCCCGCGCCGTAGGCGTAGCCGCCCCAGACCACATAGGCGCGCGCAAGATCGGCCTCGGTCTGCCAGCCGCGCTCGTCGATCAGCGCTTGCAGCCCGGCACCGTAGGCCCCCGGCTTGGAGCCGAACACCCGGTAGCCGGCGAGCCGCCGGGCCTCGGCTTCGCCGACCCCCGAGGTGGCGAGCCGGGCCGTCTCTTCCTTCACGCGGGCGGCGAGCGGGTTCTGGTCCGCGGTCTCGTCGAGCGCCGCGACGGCGCACGCGGCCGAATCGACGAGATCGATCAGGTTCGGAAAGGCGTCGCGAAAGAAGCCCGAGACGCGCAGGGTGACGTCGATCCGCGGCCGATCGAGCACATCCGGCGGCAGGATCTCGAAGCCGGTCACGCGCCGCGACGCCGCATCCCAGGTCGGCCGCACCCCCATCAGCGCCAGGGCTTGCGCGATGTCGTCGCCGCCGGTGCGCATGTTGCTGGTCCCCCAGGCGGTGATCGCCAGCGACCGCGGCCAGCGGCCGTGGTCCTGGACGTGCCGCTCGACGAGCAGGGCCGCGGATTTCCACCCGAGCGTCCACGCCGCCGGCGTCGGCACGGTGCGGCTGTCGACCGAGTAGAAGTTCCGCCCCGTCGGCAGCACGTCCGGTCGGCCGCGGGTCGGCGCGCCGGAGGGTCCCGGTGCGACGAAGCGGCCGTCGAGACCGGTCAAGAGCCCCTCGATCTCGGCATCGCCGCACGCCTCGACGGCGGGGCGAATCCGGGTCTCGACGTCGCGCAGCACCGCTTGCGTGCGCTGCCAATCGGCCTGCGGGCGGACGCTGCCTTCCACCAGCGACGCCGCCAGCCGCTCGAGCCGTTCGACGGTGTCGCCCGCCGTCCGCCAGGAACCGGCACCATCGAGAACGTCCGGCCGCGGTCCCGTCCAGGCATCGGCGAAGGCACAGTCCAGGGGATCGAAGCCGAGGCCGAGGTCGGCCGCCAGTGCCCGCAACAAAGAGGCGTCGCCCCCCTCGCCGCGGCCACGCGGCACCCGCACCAGCGCGACCAGGAGATCGCGCAGGCGTTCGTCTTGCGGTGCCTCGCCGAACACGTGCAGGCCGTCACGGATCTGCATCTCCTTGAGCTCGCAGAGATAACCGTCGAGCTTGGCGAGCGCGGCGTCGGGATCCTCGTCGCGATCGATGCCGCAATCGTCGTCAAGGCCGGTGGCCCGGCACAACGACAGGATCTCGCCGGCGAGGAGCTTGAGCCGACGGGGATCGACGCCAGCCGCCTCATAGTACTCGTCGACGAGCTGTTCGAGGTCGCGCAGCGGCCCGTAGCTCTCGGCCCGAGTCAGGGGCGGCGTCAGGTGATCGATGATCACCGCCTGCGCGCGCCGCTTGGCCTGGGTGCCCTCGCCGGGATCGTTGACGATGAAAGGGTAGAGATGGGGAATCGGACCGAGCGCGACCTCCGGGAAGCACTCCGCGGACAATGCCAGCGCCTTGCCGGGCAGCCATTCGAGATTGCCGTGCTTGCCCATGTGAAGGACGACGTGCGCGCCGAATGCCTGCCTCAGCCACAGATAGGTTGCGAGGTAGCCGTGCGGCGGCGGCAGGTCGGGATCGTGATAGCTGGATGCCGGGTCGATATTGTAGCCGCGGGCCGGCTGCAGGGCGACGGCGACGTTACCGCATCGGAAGGCAGGGATGACAAAGCGGCCGCAGTCGAGCTCTCCGGGACGGTACCAGGGGTCCCGCTCGGGCGCTCCCCAGCGCCCGATGATGCGCTCCCGGGCGCGTTCCGGCAGCGCCGCGAACCACAGGGCGTAGTCCGCAAATGGCAGCGTCTCCCTGACCTCCCTCGCCCCGGCGTGCCTGAGATCGTTGGTCGGGCCGGCAGCGAGGCGCGCGATCAAAGCGGCCCCGTCAGCCGGGAGGTCGCTCACCATGTAGCCGGCCTCCGCCATCCTCCTCAGCACGGTCACCGTCGCCGCCGGCGTGTCGAGGCCGACACCGTTACCGAGGCGCCCGTCCCGGTTGGGATAGTTGGCAAGCACCAGGGCGACGCGGCGACGGTGCCGCGGGACCAGCCGAAGATGCGCCCAGGCGGCCGCCAACTCGGCGACGAAGCGGATCCGATCGAGTACAGGCTCGTGAACGACGATGTCGGTCTCGGTCAGCGCATCGCGGCGGGTGAACCCCTTGAAGGACACGGCGCGCGCGCTGATCCGGCCGTCGACCTCCGGCAGGGCGACGTTCATCGCGATGTCGCGGGCCGAGAGGCCGCGGGTTCCGCTCCGCCACTCCTCCTCGCCGCCGCCCGCGAGGATCACCTGCAGCTGGGGACAGTCGACGGCGTCGAACGGTCCGGCCGAGCGCTCGCGTCCCGGCGCCGAGACGGCGAAGCCGGTGGCATTGACGACGACGTCCGGCGGCGCCTCGGCCAGCGCCACCTCCAGCGTCGCTGCCGCCACCGGGTCCCTGAGGCTGGCAACGAACACGGGCAAGGGGTTGAGGCCGGCGGCGAGCAAGGCCTCGATCAGGGCGTCGATCGGCGCGAGATGCCCGGCCTGCACCAGCGCGCGATAGAACACGAGGGCAGCGATCGGCCGCTTCGCCGGCCAGTGTCCGCGCACTACCGAGAGGTCCGCCGCCTCGCAACCCGGCCAGTAGGGGCCGGCGCGCACCAGCGGCTGCGGTTCCCGCCAAGGCGAGGCATAGCCGATCAGCGACGCGGCATAGCGCAGGAACGCCGCCGCATTGTCGACACCACCGTGGACGCAGTACTGCCACAGGCGGTGCCAGGAGTCCGTGGTCACGGTCGACCAGCCGGCCAGCTCGGGGTCCGGCTGGTCGTCGCCGGGAAGGAAGGCGACTGGAATCGCGCGCGCACGGCAGGTCGCCGCCACCTGCTCGACGCCGTAAGCCCAATAGCCGCGGCCGCCAAGCAGCCGGACGACAACGAGGCGTGCCCGGGTGATGGTGTTCTCGACGTAGAGGTCGACCGAGAGGTTGTGGCCGAGCTTAAGCAGGCTCGCCAACCTGAGGCTCGGAAACGCCGGCTCGTCGATGCGCGACCGCGCCGCCGCCAGGCAGGCGAGCTCGGTGTCGGCAGCCGACAGCACGATGATGTCGCCGGCGCTCTGCGCGAGGTCGACGGCCGCGGTGCCGTCGGCGACCGCACCCGGTTTCGCGGCCAGCAGGTGCACCCGTCAGATCCCCCGCCGCCGGTGTGCCGACCGCGCCATCGCTAGCCGGCCAGGATGTCGAGGATGGACCGCCGGTCGATGTCTTTGGGTCCGATCACCACCAGCCTGCTCTGCCGCTCTTCGCCCGCGAGCCAGGGCCGGTCGTAGTAGCGCTCGACGCGGGCGCCGACCGCCTGAACGACGTGGCGCATCTCCCTGCCCGGAACGTCGACGAAGCCCTTGACCCTGAGCACGTCGTGGGCGGCGACGACGGCCCTGAGCCGGGCCTCGAGGAGAGCGGGCTCGGCGATCGGCCCGAGAACGGCGACGAAGCTCGCGAACTCGTCGTGGTCGTGGTCGTCGCCACCATCGTCGTGGTGTGAGGGGCGGCAGGCGAGATCGTCCTCGGCCGCCGCCCCCAGGCCCAGAAGCACGATCGGGTCGAGGCGGCCGCGCCTCGCGATCACGACCTTCGTTCCGAGCCGGCACCCATCACGGACGCTGGCGCGAACGGCATCGAGGGTCGGAGGATCGACCAGATCGGCCTTGTTGAGGACCACCAAGTCGGCACACTTGAGCTGGTCCTCGAACAGTTCCTCGAGCGGCGAGTCGTGGTCGAGACCGGCATCGGCCGGCCGTTTCGTTTGCATCGCCGCCGGGTCGTCGGCGAACCGGCCTTCGGCAACGGCCGGGGCATCGACCACCGCGATCACGCCGTCGACGGTGACGCGGGAGCGGATTTCCGGCCAGGTGAAGGCCTTGACGAGCGGCTTCGGCAAAGCCAGCCCCGAGGTTTCGATGACGATGTGGTCGGGGCGTTGGCGCCTCTCGAGAAGCCGTTCCATGGTCGGTAGGAACGCGTCGGCCACCGTGCAGCAGATGCAGCCGTTGGCCAGCTCGACGACGTCGTCCTCGGCGCAGCCGGCGATGCCGCAGCCTAGGAGCAGGTCGCGATCGATGCCGAGATCGCCGAACTCGTTGATGACGAAGGCGAGGCGCCGGCCGCCGGCATGGGCGATGAGATGGCGGATGAGCGTGGTCTTGCCGGCGCCGAGGAAGCCGGTGATGACGGTCGCCGGAACCTTCATGACGGCGCGTCTTTGACCACCATCGGCTGGCTCGCGACCATGAACACCACGCGATCGGCGACACCGGCGATGGTCTGGTTCAGCCGGCCCGCAAGATCGCGGAACCGCCGGCCGAGGCCGGTCGAGGGCACGATGCCCAAGCCGACCTCGTTGGAGACGAACACCACCGGCCCGGCAAGCCCGCGCGCGCCCGCCGCAAGGGCGTCCATCTCGGCCTCCACATCGCGGCGCGCCGCCATGATGTTGCTGAGCCAGAGGGTGAGGCAGTCGACGAGGATCGGTCTGTCCGGTCTGGCATGACGGACGAGCACGCGACCGATGTCGAGGGGCTCCTCGAGTGTGGTCCAGCGGTCGCCCCGGCGTTCACGGTGAAGACGGATGCGATCTGCCATGTCCGCGTCGCCCGCGGTCGCGGTGGCAAGGTAGATCCCGGGGCCGGCGGTTTCGATCAGCGCCTCGGCGAAAGCGCTCTTGCCAGAGCGGGCGCCGCCCAGCACCAGGGTCACGGGCGGCAAAGGCGTCGGCGCACTCGAACTCAACATGGTCGGCTCCCGCGACGTGAAGGCGTTGTTCTGCTTGGAGGCTTCGGCGGCTAGTCCTATCACACCTCGCTTCGGCCAATCCAGCGGCAGGGGACGTTGACGGCGTCGACCCGCCACACACCGCCGCGGCCCCGCAGGAGGCCGTCCTTGACATGGCCGAGGCGGGTCAGCGACAGGTTGTCGACGACAATCGCCATCGCCGCCTCTGGCGTCAGCCCGAGCGCGGTCGCGACGGCGGCGCGGATCGTGCCGCCGTGGGCGATGCACAGCAGCGTTCGGCCGGCATGGCGGCGGGTCAGGCGCTCGATGGCCGCGCGCGTGCGCCCGATCAACGCCACGTAGCTTTCGCCGCCGGGAGGCGTCGCGCGCAGCGGATCCCGCCAGAACCGGGCATAGGCGGCGGGATCGGCGGTTCGCATCTCCTCCCAGCCGAGCCCCTGCCAGGCGCCGAAATGCTGTTCGACGAGACCGGACTCGACGATGGGATCGGGGGCTGCGAAACCGGCCGCGATCAGCGCCTCGAGCGTTTCGCGGGTGCGCCGCAACGGGGTAATGACCGTGATCGCATCACAGGGCAATCGCGCCGCCAGCACCCGGAACGACTCGGTGTCCGAGGTGTCGCAGCCGACGTCGAGCTGGCCGAAGATGCGGCCGTCGGCGCGCGCGACCGGGGCGTGACGCAGCCACCACCATTCGGTCGAGGCCGTCATGCCGCCGCGACCGCGAGGATTGCCGCAACCTCCGCCACCTGTTGGAGAGCGCCAAGGACGTCGCCGGTATGGCCACCGAGCTGCCGTTTCGCGAGCCACGCCAACGCGATCCCTGACGCCGCGGCCAGGACCAGCGCCGTCAGCGCCCCGCGCGGACCGAGCGCCGCCACCGCCATCGCCACGGCGAGCAGCGCCGCAGCGGCGACCTCGCCCACCGCCGGACGGCCGGCACCGGCCGCCAAGCCATCCGTGCGCGCCGGCGGCAGCCAGCGCGCCACGGCCGGCAGCGGGGCCCGCGACACGGCCCCGCAAGCGACGAGCGCGAGCCCGGCGGTGGCGGTCGGCAGGCTCGCCAGCGCGCCGGCGCGGAGGGCGACCGAGAACACGATGGCGATCACGCCGTAAGTGCCGATGCGGCTGTCGCGCATGATGCGGAGCTTGTCCTCGCGGCTCCGCCCGCCGCCGAGGCCGTCGGCGAAGTCGGCGAGACCGTCCTCGTGGAGGGCGCCGGTCACCAGCGCGGCGGCAAGAACGGCGGCCAGCGCCGCGGGCAGGGCGGGGAATCCCAGGGCCGTTGCGCCCCACAGCACGAGCGCGGCGACGCCGCCGATGCCGGCACCGACGATCGGGAAGAAGCCGGACGCGTGCGCGAGATAGCCGCCACCGTCCGCCGCCGGCGGACGGACGGGAAGGATGGTGAGCAGCCCCAGGGCGGCGACGAGCCCCTGGCACGGCCGGAACGACCGGCCGGAACGCGCCTGCTGATCGACGTCTCTCGGGGCCATGCGAAACCGCTTCCTCGGCGTCGTTCCGTCCCTTAAACGGTTATAGGAGATACGGTGCGGGAAAGCCAAACCGGGGTCGAACGCGACATGACGACCGTCTCCAGCCTCGACGACATCCGCGGGCTCGTCCGCGGGATGCCGGGACCCGACATCGGCGCCCTGACGAGAGCGGAAGCGCGCGAGCCCAGGCTGACCAAGCCGCCGGGGTCCCTCGGCCGTCTCGAAGAGCTCTCCAGCTGGCTCGCCGCCTGGCAGGGACGGCATCCGCCGACCGTCGACAGGCCGACGGCATGGGTGTTTGCCGGCAATCACGGGGTTGCCGCCCAAGGCGTCTCCGCCTATCCGGCCGGCGTCACCGCCCAGATGGTGAAGAACTTCCAGGCCGGCGGCGCGGCGATCAACCAGCTCTGCCGGATCTTCGGCGTCGAGCTGTTCGTCCATGCCTTCGACCTCGACCAGCCGACCAGAGACATCACCCTCGCGCCGGCGCTCACCGAGCGGAGCTTCCTTGCCGCCTTCAAGATCGGGCTTGGCACCGCCAGTTCCGCGACGGACCTGCTTTGCCTCGGCGAGATGGGGATCGGCAACACGACCTGCGCCGCGGCCATCGCCCATGCACTTTACGGCGAGTCCGCCGGTGATTGGACCGGCCCGGGAACGGGCGTCTCGGGTGAGGGGCTCAGCCGAAAGGCGGCGGTCGTCGCCGCGGCCGTCGACAAGCACGCGGCAGCGGCCGCCGACGCTCTCGATCTGTTGCGTCGGCTCGGCGGGCGCGAGCTGGCGGCCATCGCCGGTGCGGTCATCGGCGCCCGGCTACGGCGCGTGCCGGTGGTGCTCGACGGTTTCGTCTGCTGTGCCGCCGCGGCGCCTCTCGAGGTCCTGCGTCCCGGCGCCCTTGACCATTGCCTGATCGGCCACGTCTCGGCCGAGCCGGGTCACCGCCGTCTGCTTGACCGGCTGGCAAGGCGACCGCTCCTCGACCTTGACATGCGCCTCGGCGAGGCTTCCGGCGCGGTTCTGGCGGTCGCCGTCCTGAAGGCGGCGGTGGCGTGCCATGCCGAGATGGCGACGTTCGCCGAAGCGGGTGTCAGCGATCGGGGTGAGGGGTGACCGACGGCGGCCGCTGGACGTAGACGCCCTGCTCGCAGACGTAGCCGGCGCGCAGGAAAAGCGCCCGCGACGCCTCGTTCTCGGGAAGCACCCGCGCGATCAGCACGGCGTCCGGCTTGAGCCGCCTCGCCAGCGCGAGCCCGGCGGTGCCGAGGCCCCGGCCATAGAGGCCGGGGGCGACGAAGATCGAGACCTCGTAGCCGTCGCCCACTTGCTCGACCGCCTGGCGCTGCAGCCGAACGACGCCCGCCGGCCCTCCATCCAGGGTGATCAGCCAGACGTGGCAGTCGGCGTCGGCAAGGCATCCGCGCATCCAGCGCAGGTGCTCGTCGCGGCTCGGAACGGTGGGGTTGAAAGCGAACCTTCGCGTGCGCTGATCGGCCTGCCACACGAGGATGAGATCGGCATCCGCCATCGTCGCCGGTCGCAGGCGCACGACGCGGCCGCCGGACAGCATGAACGCGGCATCCGTGGCGGACCCTGGCGCCGAACGGTTTCGCGGATTTCCGTCCGTCAGTCGCGGCATGTCCTGCCTTTACTCCGGGTCCGGGCGCCAAGGCAACCGCCGCTTTCGCCCGAAGGCCACCGAACACCGATGAGAGAGCCACGCGTGCTTCCCTTGCCGGACGCGTCCCTGCATACTGCGCAGCGGCGGCCGACGCGCCGAGCGGGACGGACGGTGCAAGCCGTTCGCCGAATTCCGAGGGGAGGACCCGTTGATGATCAGATTGGAACCGGACGAAACCAGGCGAATTCTCGTCATCGAGATGCAGGGGATGATCTCCGAGGCCGACATCGACCAATGCCTCGACACGCTGCAGGAGCGGTACCCAGAGGTCGGTCTCAGGCTGCGCGGCGGCACGCGCGGCGGGCTTGGCTTGCTGCTCGACTGGACGAGGCTCGAAGGCTGGGAGCTGGGAGCAAAGACCGTCGGCACGCTGACCGGCAAGATGATCAGCGACGTCGTCAGACGGGTCGCCGTCGTCGCCGACGACAAGTGGCGGGGAGAACGCGAACGCATCGCCGATGCGGCGAAGCTGGCGGAGGTTCGCCTGTTCGCGGCCTCCCAGCGACAGAAGGCGCTGGACTGGCTCTCGGGCGGGTGAGCCACATCGAGCCCACCTTCGACGCCATGGGCGAATCGGTTCGCCGTCAAACGGTGTCGACCGCCCCAGGCGCGCCGGAGTCGTTCACCGATTCTGTGGATATCCCTGTCGATAACGGTCGCGACCAATCACGAAAAGCAAGGCGCTGAGCCGACTTATGGGCAATGCCTAGATTTTAGGCACAAACCTACTGCATTGAAAATATTAGCTATTTATTCAAGCGCGATCGCAGCGCCGGTGTCGGCGAGTGCATGCAGGGCCCATTTGGGGCATATCGAGCCGTAGAAACCCGTGGACTGTGGATGGCAAAAGGCGTAAGGCTCGGCTCAATTGGGGTTTCTTGTGCTCGAAAAGGGTGGCAGGCCTGTTCAAGACGCGTCGCCCTCGGCGCTCACCCAGGTCTTGGCCTCGTCGAGGAGCAGGTTTGGGAAGGTCCTGACCGGGCACGGAATCAGAAACCCGAACACCCTGGCGGCGCCGATCAGCCATTCGACGTCCGAGACAACGGCGACCCGCTCCCACGCCGTCAAATGGGCAAGGCCGACCTTGGCATCGTCCCACAGCGCCCCGAGGCTGATGCCGGTGACGTCGTCGCCAAACTGATACAGCACACGAATGCGCCCGTGCACCCTCAGTCTCTCCTCGATCGTCGGGATCAGCACCCTCTCATAGTCCTCGGCGGTCACCGTGCCGCTGGCGCGGAAAGCGGCGACGCGCTCCGGCACGTCGGTGATGATCTCGATCATTCGCGGCCCCCGCCCTCCACCAGCGTCGAGCCGGGCCGCTCACTGGTGGGCGGTCAACCACGCCTCGGCCAGCCGTTCCGCCTCGGCGATGTCTTCAGGGGTCATCTTGCCCTCGACCTCCTCGCGGATGTCGACGATCTGCTCCCGGGCGCCGCCTTCCGGCATGCGCGCGATGGCCACGCTGAACCACTTGTGCGATTGGATCATATCGGCTCCGACGCCCTTGCCGTCGATGTAAAGGGTGCCCAGCACGACCATTGACTTGAAGTCCCCCTGTTCGGCGCCAAGACCGAACCAGCGCACCGCTTCCGCGTCGTCCTGGGCGACGCCTCGTCCCCTCAGGTGCATTGCACCGAGATTGAACTGTGCCTGCGCATCTCCCTGGTCGGCGGCCTTGCGGTACCATTCCGCCGCCTCAGCGAGGTCCGCCTCGACGCCCTTGCCGTTCTCGTACATGTAGCCGAGATTAAGCTGTGCACGCGCGTATGCCTGGTCGGCCGCCTTGCGGTACCACTTGACCGCCAGGGCCTCGTCCTTGGCCACGCCCTGGCCCTTGAAGTACATCAGCCCCAGGGTCGCCTGGGCTTCCGCATTGCCCTGCTCGGCCTCTTCCGAGAACGCCGCGAAGGCGGCTTCGTAGTCGCCCCGCTCATAGGCGGCCATGGCCGCCTCACGATCGGCATGAAGGGGTGCCGCGCTGCCGAGCGCCGCGGCGAAGGTCACGAGGAAGAACCAGATGCTGGCGCGGGCCGAGCGGATTCGTCGAAAAGCCGTCATGCCTGGACTCCGGGAAAACTATAGGTTGCAGCAACGATAGCACGCCTCGCCGTCCGTGGCGACGAAGAAACGTCGGTTCGCTGATCGCCGACGCCGCGCTCAGGACCAATGCTGGCTGCCAATGTAGGTTTCCGACTGCATCTCGTGCAGACGGGATACCGTGCGCGCGAAGGCGAAGGCGCCGTCGCCCTCGGGATAGAGCTCTTCGGGCCGCCGTTCGGCCGAGCAGATGAGCTTCACCCGATGCTCGTAAAGGGCGTCGATCAGGGTGACGAAACGCTTGGCGGCGTTGCGCTGCTCGGGTGCCAGACGCGGGATCCCGGCGAGCACCAGCACGTCGTAGCGGCCGGCGATGGCGAGGTAGTCGGCCGGCCCCAGCGGCCGCTCGCACAGCTCCTTGAACCCGGTGAAGGCGATGTCGTCGGCAGCCATCGGGATGGTGATGCTCCGCCCCTTGACGACGAGAGTCTCCGGGCCGGCCTCGACGCCATGGCTCAGGCGCCGAAAATAGGCCCTGAGCTCGGCATCGGTCCGCGGCCCGAGCGGCGTCAGATAGACGTTCATTGTCCGCATGCTCTCGAGTCGGTAGTCGATGCCGGAGTCGAGATGCAACAGGTCGAGCCGCTCCTCGATCAGGGCGATGAACGGCAGGAACAGCTCCCGCTGCAGGCCATCCTTGTAGAGATCGCGCGGCGGCCGGTTTGACGTGGCGACGACGACCACGCCGGCCTCGAACAGGGCCTCGAACAGCCGCCCGAGGATCATCGCGTCGGCGATGTCCTCGACCTGGAACTCGTCGAAGCAGAGAAGCCAGGCATCGGCCGCGAACCTTTGCGCGACCAGGGCAACGATGTCGTCGCGTGCCCGCGGCCGGCCCCGCGACCTCGCGCGGAGGCTGTCTTCCGCCTCCCGCCGCCGCACGTCGTTGAGCATCGCCTGCACCTCCTGCATGAAGGCGTGGAAGTGCACGCGCCGCTTGCGGTCGACCGGCGCCAAGCGGAAGAACAGGTCCATCAGCATCGACTTGCCGCGGCCGACGCCACCGTAGATGTAGAGCCCCTGCGGTGGCTCCTGACGGCGGCGGCCGAGGCCGAAGCGCTCCTTCCAGCCGCCGCGGCCCGCTGCCGGCTCGTACCCCGCCAGGGCGTGAGCCAGGCTCTCGAGCTTCTCGGCGGCAAGCTCCTGCGCGGGGTCGGGCCGGATGGCTCCGGACGCGACGAGGGCGCGATAGTGGGCGAGCGGTCCCTGGGACATGGTCTGCACCGCGATGCTGCAGCTGCGAAAAGCCTACCGTCCGCGCCCCGGCTTGTAAAGCCGCCGCCGTGGCGCAGAGGGTCTGGCGGACCTATCTGTTGGCCATGACCGATCTCGTCCTCGCCAACGAGCCGTTGATCCGGATTGGGAGCTTCGCCGCCCTGCTGGCGGCGATGGTGGCGTGGGAACTGGCAGCGCCCCGCCGCACCCTCGAGGCCGGACGTGCGGTGCGCTGGACCAGCAATCTCGGCATCGTCGTCATCGATGGCCTCCTCGTCCGTCTGCTGTTTCCGGTCGCGGCCGTCGGCGCCGCGTTGCTCGCGGCCGACCGAGGCTGGGGCCTGTTCAATGCCGCTCCCGTGCCGTTCGGCTTGGCGGTCGTCGTCTCGGTGGCCGCCCTCGACCTCGCGATCTATGGCCAGCACGTCGCCTTCCACAAGGTGCCGGCGCTGTGGCGCCTGCACCGGATGCACCATTCGGACGTCGACTTCGACGCCACCACGGGCGTCCGCTTCCACCCGCTCGAGATCGCCCTGTCGATGCTGTACAAGATCGCCGTCGTCCTCGTCCTCGGCGCGCCCGCGCTGGCCGTGGTGCTGTTCGAGGTGCTTCTGAACGCCACCGCCCTGTTCAATCACGGCAACGTTCGGTTGCCGTCGGCGCTCGATCGCGTGCTCAGGCTCGCCGTCGTCACCCCCGACGTGCACCGTGTCCACCACTCGATCCACAGGGACGAAACGGACAGCAACTACGGCTTCAACCTGACCGTCTGGGATCGTCTGTTCGGCACCTATCGCGGCCAGCCCCGCGACGGCCACGAGACGATGACGATCGGGCTCGACCTGTTCCGTTCCGCCCGGGAGCGCCGTCTCGACCGCCTGCTCATTCAGCCTTTCGTTCGTCCTTGAAAGGGTCACTCCCGGCGAGCATGACGCCGCCGCCCTGCCTCTTGGCCGCATACATGGCGGCGTCCGCGGCCTGCAGCAGCGCCTCGGGGCTCTCGCCGTGATCGGGAAACAGGGAGATGCCAATGCTGGCGCCGAGACGGACCGGGCGGTGGTCGAGGAGGGCGGGCAGGGCGACGGCGTCGCGGATCTTGGCCGCAACCTGCTCGCCGATCGCCACGTCGCCGACGTCTTCGACGAGGACGACGAACTCGTCGCCGCCGAAGCGGGTCACCGTATCGGTGGCGCGAACCGCCCGCCTCAGCCGGTCGGCGGCCTCCATCAGCAGGAGATCGCCGGCTTCGTGACCCAATCGATCGTTGATCGCCTTGAAGCCATCGAGGTCGACGAACAGCACCGCGAGTCGGGTGCGATGCCGCCGCGCGCGCATGACGGCGTCCGCGAAGCGATCGAGCAGCGACGAGCGGTTGAGCAGGCCGGTCAGCCGGTCGTGCGCGGCGAGGTAGCGGATGCGGCGCTCGCCGGCGGCGCGTTCGGTGACGTCGAGGCCGGCAAGCAACACCCCGGAGACCGTCGCGTGCTCGTCCCTGAGCACGGTCGCGCGCCAGTCGATCAGGCGCTCGTGGCCGTCGCGCGTGCGCACCGCGCTGTCGAACGGTCCGACCTGCTCACGGCCCTCGGCGAGGCGGCCGAGGATGTGGCGGACCTTCGGCCGCTCGTCCTCCGGGACGGCGATCTCGAGCCACGGCTTGCCGGCAATCTCGGCTTGGCCGTATCCGAGCAGGGAACAGGCTTCCCGGTTGCAGAGCGCCACCCGGCCCTTGGCGTCGAGTGCGACGATCGGCGTCCGCGCCAGCGCCAGCACCGTCTGCGCCCGCTGCGACTCTCGCACCGCTTCCGCCTCCGCCGCTCGCCGGCGCAGGATCTCGTCGCGGAGATCCCGGGTGCGCTCCTGCACGCGCCGCTCGAGGCTCGCCCGCTCCGCCCGCAGCCCCGAGACGAGGCTGCCGAGAAGGAGACCGGTGACCGAGAGCGAGATCATGAACACTTGGGCGTCGGCGAGCACCTCCAGCGCTGCCGAGGCGGCGACGACGAGCGCCACCGTGATGTTCGCGAGGACGTTGCCGACGCCGGCGCCGGTGAGGCCGAAGCGGAGTGCCAACCACAGGATCGGGAGGAAGAGGGGATACCAGCGCAAGGGGTTGTGGTAGTGGCCCCCAGCGGCGAAAACGACGGCGGCGAATCCGAACACGAGCCAAGCTTCGAGGGTCGCGTGGAGCCACCGCGGCCATTGGCGGCGGCGCGCGGCGAGGAGGGGGCTCGCTTCGAGATCGCTGAGCACCGACGGGGGCCAGCGGCCCTTGAGGAGGCGATGGCCGACCATCAGCGCCACGGGGCTCAGCGTCAGCGCACCGACCAGGTCGCCCGACCACCACTCGACGACCGCCGGCACGAACGCCGGCCAGGAAAGGAACCCGTTGAGGACGAGGTTGGCGCAGGACAAGAGGGCGGCCGCCGCCGAGCCGCCGCTGGTGACCGCGCAGATCCAGAAAATGCGGCTGACCGGCGCCGCTCGCGGGTCGAGCCAACCCGCCCGACGAATGATCGCGGCCACGACGGCGTAGACGGCGGGCGAAACGGCAGCCGAGACCAATAGGCCCGCAACCCGGCCGACGGTGGGTTGAGCATCGTGCAGCCACAGTGAGCCCTGAAGGCCGCCGACGAAGCCGAAGGCCAGTTCGACGACGAAGGCGGTGAAAGCGAAGCGCCAGCCGAACAAGAGCAGAAAGGCCAGGCGGAGCCCGACCGCCGGAAACCAGATGCTGATCCCCGGCCGAACCTGGAACAGCGCCGCGGCCTCGAACAGAGCGGCAAAGAGGAGGCCGTAGACGACGGCAATCGCCGCCCACGCCGTGAGGCGGCGCGCGCCGTTGAGAACGAGCGGACTTACGCCGTTGAGCCCCCCTACGGACATCGCGCCTCCCCGCGACGTCAACGCCAGAAGGACAGTCTAGCATGCGGCTGCCGATGATCAACAGTTTAATGCCCCATCAGGGGTGTTCTACCGCGCATTGCAATCACATCTACGAACAGACGGGCCGGTGCTCGATGAAAGGTTGCAGATCAGCGGCATCCCGCTGCCGCGTGCCTGACGGCAACCGCCGGGCCGAAGCCCGGCGGTCGTTCCCCCCCCTTCCGCGTTCGTTCGCGCTAGAGCCTTTGCGCCAAGAGGCTCTTGATCTCGGCAATGGCCTTGCCGGGATTGAGATGCTTGGGGCAGGTGGCGGTGCAGTTCATGATGGTGTGGCAGCGGTAGAGGCGGAACGGATCGTTGAGCTCATCCAGCCGCCCGCCGGTCGCCTCGTCGCGGGAGTCGGCGATCCAGCGATAGGCCTGCAGGAGGATCGCCGGGCCGAGGTAGCGGTCGCCGTTCCACCAGTAGCTCGGGCAGCTCGTCTGGCAGCAGAAGCAGAGGATGCATTCCCAGAGGCCGTCGAGCCGGGCGCGCTCCTCCGGACTCTGCCGCCGCTCGCCGGCCGGGGGCGGCGTCTCCGACTTGAGCCAGGGCTCGATGGCGCGGTACTGGGCGTAAGGCACCGAGAGGTCCGGGACCAGGTCCTTGACTACCGGCAGATGCGGCAGCGGATAGATGCGGACGTCGCCCTTGATCTCGTCGATGGCCTTGATGCAGGCGAGCGTGTTGACGCCGTCGATGTTGAAGGCGCACGAGCCGCAGACGCCCTCCCGGCACGAGCGCCGAAAGGTGAGCGTCGCGTCCATCTCGTTCTTGATCTTGATCAGGGCGTCGAGAACCATCGGCCCGCAGCTATCCAGGTCGACGTCGAAGGTGTCGACGCGCGGGTTCTGACCGCTGTCCGGATCGTAGCGATAGATCTTGAAGCGCTTGATCTTCTTGGCGCCGGCCGGGGCGGGATAGGTCTTGCCCTCGCGGACCTTCGAATTGGCAGGCAGGCTCAGTTCGACCATGTGCACGCTCCCTTGTGTCAGTAGACCCGCGCCTGCGGCTTGATGTATTCGGCTTCGTTGGTCAGCGTGAAGGCGTGGACCGGGCGGTAGCCGAGCTTGACCTTGCCGCGGTCGTCGACCCAGGCCAGCGAGTGCTTCATCCAGGTCGCGTCGTCGCGTTCGGCGAAGTCCTCGCGGGCGTGGGCGCCGCGGCTCTCCTTGCGAGCCTCGCCGGAATAGAGGGTGGTGATGGCGCAGGCCATCAGGTTCTCGAGCTCCAGCGCCTCGACCAGATCCGAGTTCCAGATCATCGACCGGTCGGAGACGCGGATGTCCGCGAGGCTCTGCCAGATCTCGCTGATCTGCCGGCAGCCACCCGCGAGAACGTCCTGGGTGCGGAACACGGCGGCGTTGTTCTGCATGCATCGCTGCATGTTGAGACGGATCTCGGCGGTCGGCAGCGAGCCGTTGGCGTGGCGCAGTCGATCCAGCGTGGAGAGCGCCCGGTCCGCAGAGTCCTTCGCCAGCGGCGGATGCGGCGATCCCGGCATGATCTTCTCGGCGCAGCGGAGCGCCACCGCCCGGCCGAAGACGACGATGTCGAGGAGCGAGTTGGTGCCGAGACGGTTGGCGCCGTGGACCGACGCCGACGCGCACTCGCCGGCGGCATAGAGCCCCGGACAGATCGCGTCCGGATCCTTGTCCGTCGGCCGCAACGCCTCGCCGTGGTGGTTGGTGGGGATCCCGCCCATGTTGTAGTGGACCGTGGGCAGAACCGGGATCGGCTCCTTGGTGGCGTCGACGCCGGCGAAGATCTTCGCCGTCTCGGTGATCCCGGGCAGCCGCTGCCACAGGACGTCGCCGCCCAGGTGCTCGAGGTGGAGGTAGATGTGGTCGCGGTCCTTGCCGACGCCGCGGCCCTCTCGGACCTCGATGGTCATCGACCGGCTGACGACGTCGCGCGACGCCAAGTCCTTGGCGGTCGGCGCATAGCGCTCCATGAACCGCTCGCCTTCCGAGTTGGTGAGGTAGCCGCCCTCGCCGCGGGCGCCTTCGGTGATCAGGCATCCCGAGCCGTAGATGCCGGTGGGATGGAACTGGACGAACTCGTGGTCCTGCACCGGCAGTCCCGCCCGCAGCACCATGGCGTTGCCGTCGCCGGTGCAGGTGTGGGCTGACGTGCACGAGAAATAGGCGCGGCCGTAGCCGCCGGTGGCGAACACCGTGCCGTGGGCCTGGAAGCGGTGGATCGTGCCGTCGTCCAGGTTCCAGGCGACCACGCCGCGGCAGGCGCCCTCGTCGTCCATGATCAGGTCGATGGCGAAGTACTCGACGAAGAACTCGGCATCGTGCTTCAGGCTCTGCTGATAGAGCGTGTGCAGGATGGCGTGGCCGGTGCGGTCGGCTGCGGCGCACGCGCGCTGCACCGGCGCCTCGCCGAAGTTGCGCATGTGGCCGCCAAACGGCCGCTGGTAGATCTTGCCCTCGGGCGTGCGCGAGAACGGCACGCCGAAGTGTTCGAGCTCGAGGACGGCCGGCACCGCCTGGCGGCACATGTACTCGATGGCGTCCTGGTCGCCGAGCCAGTCGGAGCCCTTGACCGTGTCGTACATGTGCCATTCCCAGGTGTCCTCGGCCATGTTGCCGAGGGCCGCGCCGATCCCGCCCTGGGCGGCAACGGTGTGGCTCCGGGTGGGAAACACCTTGGTGATGCACGCGGTCTTCAGGCCGGCGGCCGCCAGTCCGAGGGTCGCGCGGAGGCCGGCACCGCCGGCGCCGATGACGACGACGTCGTACTGATGATCGGTGATCGGATACGCGTTCGGCATGGCGTCCTAGCTCCCCATCGCAAGCCGCACGACGGCATAGATGCAGCTGACCGCCATCACGAACAGGGCGAACTTGATGGCCAGCAGCGTGGTGATCTTGGCAGCCTCGCCGCGGACATAGTCCTCGACGACCACCTGCATGCCGAGGTAGGCGTGGTAGAACAGCGCGACGACCAGGAGGATCATCAGAAGGGCGTTGCCGAACTGCCCGATCCAGACCTGGAAGGCTGCCAGATCGGCGCCCATCAGCGAGACAGCGGCGATCACGAACCACAGCGACAGGGGCACCAGCGCGATCGCCGTCACCTTCTGCGCCCACCAGTGGCGAACACCCTCGTTGGCCGAGCCGAGGCCGCGGGCGCGGCCCAGGGAAGAGCGGAACTCCATCTCAACCTCCCGTCGACACGTAGGCGGCGATCAGCGTGATCAGCGTGAGCGCCACCGCTCCTGCCACCATCACGAACCCGGAAAGGCGCAGCTGCTCGAGCTCGAAGCCCCAGCCGAAGTCCCACAGCAGATGGCGAATGCCGTTGCCCAGGTGATAGAACAGCGAGAACGTGAACCCCCAGAGCAGGAGATGCCCGAGCCACGAACCGAGGAAGGCCTGGCAGGTCGCGAAGGCATCGGCGCCGTACGCGCCCGAGACCAACCACCACGTCAAGAGCAGGGTCCCGAGGGTCAGGAAAACCCCGGTCATCCGGTGCAGGATCGACAGCACCGAGGTGATCTGGGGACGATAAACCTGGATATGAGGAGATAGCGGACGATTACCGGAGGCCATGGGGAATTCCCCTTTTGCTTCGCACTCTTCCCGCAGTTGCGAACACGATTCTTTAAACCGCTGCCGCCGCGGAGTCAACGTTCGCATATGCGAAGGAAGGCCTCGCCCGGAAATCGAAAGAAACCATCCCCGCGATGCCGCGAACGAGCGCTGTTTCCGCACATGCCTCGCATTCTCATCAACGACCGGGCGTTGTTGTGCATCTGCACAAATCAATATGGCAGACGGGCGCGGCGCGGCGCGAGGGCGGCATCCTCGACGCGGATGCGGTGGAGAAGAAGGGCACCGTTGGCGAGCGAGAAGACGAGCGCCACCTCCCAGGCGCCGAAGGCGAGCGGCAGCACCGCGATCTCCGCGGCGACGATGGCGTAGTTGGGATGGCGAAAGCGGCGATAGGGACCGCTCCGCACCAGGGGGGCGCCGGGAACGGTGACGATGCGGGTGGTCCAATAGCGGCCGAGGCTCGCGATCACCCAGAGCCGCGCGACCTGCAGTGCGGCGAACACGGCGAGCAGCGACCAGATCACTGGACCGTCCGCCGGCACCAGGAACCACAACGCCGCGAGCCAGCCGGCGTGGACGATGACAACGAGCGGATAATGCCGGCTCCCCACCTCGAGGCCGCCCGCCGCCTTCAGCCGGCGCTCGTTGCGCCGTGCGAACAGAAGCTCGGCGAGCCGCTGCACCGCCACGGCAAGCACGATCCACTGACTGAGGCTCACCCCAAGCCATCCGCCTTGATGCCGGCCTCCAGCAACAGGAACCCGGCGGTGAACCCCGGTCCGAGCGCGCTCATCACGGCGCGGCGGCCGAGCCCGCCCTCGCGCATCGCCCGCTCGAGGACGAACAGGACGGTCACCGCCGACATGTTGCCGTACTGGCGAAGCACGTGCCGCGAATGGTCGAGCCCGCCCGGCGGCAAGCACAACACCTCCTCCAGGGCGTCGAGCACCTTCGCCCCGCCGGGGTGGCAGAGAAAGGCGTCGACGTCGGCGACGGAGAGCCCGCGCCGGGCCAGAAAGGCGTCGAGCACGGCGCGGAACTTGGTGCGGACGAGGGTCGGGATGTCGCGGGAGAAGACGACCCTGAGGCCGTCGTCCTCGATGCCCCAGCCCATGACGTCGAGCGTGTCCGGCCACGTGTGCTCGGCGGCCGCCGACAGGGTCGGGCCGTCGCCGGCGGAGCCGATGAGCGCCGCCGCGGCGCCGTCCCCGAACAGCGCGGTGGCGACGATGTTGCTTTTCGAGCGGTCGGAGCGGCGGAAGGTGAGGCCGCAGAGCTCGACCACGCCGACCAGGATCCGCTTCGCCGGCGCCGCGCGGGCGAGCTCGGCGGCACGGGCGAGCCCGATGACGCCGCCCGCGCAGCCGAGGCCGAAGATCGGCAGGCGGTCGACGTTCCGGCGGAGACCCAGCCGCTCGATCAGAAGGGCATCCAGGCTCGGCGTGGCGATGCCGGTCGTCGACGCGATGACCACGGCATCGACGTCGATCATGGCGAGCCCCGAAGTTCCGACGCAGCGCCGAGCCGCATGGGTGAGGAGCTCGACCGCGTTCTCGATGAAGAGCCGGGACCGCTCCGCCCAGCCATGATCCTCCAGATACCACGCCAGGGGAACGCACGAGTACCGGCGCTCGATCCCGGCGTTGCCGAAGACCGACGCCAAACGCTGGACGAGCTCGGTCTCCTCCCCGAACAGTCCGCCGACGGTGTTCCGCACGTCGTCCTGGCGGACCTCGTACGGGGGGACGCTGGTGGCGAGAGACAGGAGACGCGGCGTCATCGACAGGCCCCAGGCAGACCGCGCCGGCCCTCCCGCACCGGCCGCGGCCGGGCGCCAGACGATGCCATCAACCGCGGACCGGCCGGGTGGCCGCTTCGACCCAGCCGGCCGTCTCCCGATCGACGAGCGGCATCAGGCGCTCCCGGACCACTGCGTGGTAGCCGTCGAGCCAAGCAACCTCGTCGTGCGTCAGCAGTCCCGCCTCAACGAGCCGGAGATCGATCGGGGCGATCGTCAGCGTTTGGAACCCCAGCATCTCCTTTTCGCTACCCGGCGGCGCTTTCGCCGGCGTCACCGCCACCAGGTTCTCGATGCGGATGCCGAACGCGCCCGGCTTGTAGTACCCCGGCTCGTTGGACACCACCATTCCCGGCGCGAGAGCGATGCGGTTGGGAAGCTTGGCGATGCGCTGCGGCCCCTCGTGCACGGAGAGATAGCAGCCGACGCCATGGCCGGTGCCGTGGTCGTAGTCGAGCCCGGCCCGCCACAGGGCGAGTCTCGCCAGCGTGTCGAGCTGCGGGCCGGTGGTGCCCTTGGGGAACGTGGCGGTGGCGATCGCGATGTGGCCCTTGAGGACGCGGGTGAAGCGGTCGCGGGCCTCCTCGGTAGGCGTGCCGACGGCGACCGTGCGGGTGACGTCTGTGGTCCCGTCGAGGTACTGGCCGCCGGAATCCACGAGGTAGAGGCTGCCCGGCGCGAGCGGCCGGTCGGTCGCCGGCGCGACCCGGTAGTGGACGATGGCGCCGTGATCCCCGGCTGCCGAGATGGTGGCGAAGCTGGGTCCGCGAAAGCGAGCGCCCTCCCTCCGGAACGCCAGGAGCCGGTCCGCGGCGGCCATCTCGGTCACTCGGCCGGAGCCGGCGTGGGCGTCCAGCCAGGCGAGAAAGCGGACGAGGGCGACGCCGTCCCGCCGATGCGCGGCGCGAATGCCTTCGAGCTCGACCGCGGTCTTGGTCGCCTTCGGCAGGGCACAGGGGTCCGCGCCGTCGACGACCTGGGCTCCCGCCCGCCTGAGGCGCGTGTCGACCCACTCGGGGATCGAGTCCTTCTCGAGGCGGACGGTCCGCCGCTCGCCAGCGAGGCGGTCAAGGGCCGGGCCGAGGGCCGTCGGCGGCAGGACGCGGACGTGGTCGCCGAGATGAGCTCCGAGGCCTGGGGCGAGCTTGCGGGGATCGATGAAAAGCTCGACCTTGCCGTCGGCCGCGATGATGGCGAACGCCAGCGGCAAGGGCGCGTACGGAACGTCTCCACCGCGGACGTTGAGCAGCCACGCGATCGAATCCGGTGCCGAGAGCACGGCCGCGTTCTGCCTGTCCTTCTGCAACGTCTCGGCGATCTGTCTCCGCTTGTCGTGCGACGCGCGGCCGGTGAACGTCTCCGGTTGGGGAACCACGGGCGCGATCGGCGGCGGCGGCCGATCGGCCCAGATCGCGTCCACCGGATTGTCGCTGACCGTCACCAGGCGCGCCCCGGCCTTGCGACAGGCGCGACGATAGCCGGCGACCTGGACCGGCGTGTGCAGCCACGCATCATAGCCGAGCCTGGATCGCGGCCGCAGGTGCTCGGCAAGCCAGTCGCCGAGCGGCTCGTCGACGGCATGCCGGATCTCCCAAAGCGAGGGAGCGGTCTCGGCGCGCGCCTGCTCGGTGTAGCGCCCGTCGACGAACAGGGCGGCGCGGTCGCGGAGCACCGCGGCGGTGCCCGCCGAGCCGGAGAACCCGCTGAGCCAGAGTAGGCGCTCGGCGCCGGGCGGCACCTGCTCGCCCTGATGCTCGTCGCCGCGGGGGATGATGAAGCCGGCGAGTCGTCGTCCCCGCAGCTCCGCCCTGAACCGCGCCAGCCGGACGGCCACGCCATCCTCCCGCCGTTCCCGCGCTCGTGCCGTCCGCGTCTCGGCGAGCAGCTGGCGAAGCTGCGCCCTCAGCGCCTCATCGTGCACAGGGCCGAGCAGCGTGATCCAGACGTCGGCGTCGGCGCCCGCCGGAGCCGAGGCGACACCTTCGGCGATCGAGCGCACGTCGGCGAGGGTGAGCGGAAGTCCCGCCTGACGCAATCGCTCCTCGAGGTCGCCCTTCCCCTCCTCCGCTCTTGGCTCCACGCCCGGCGCGCCGCTCATGGGTTCAAGCTATGGAGCGGAGGACCTCGGCGCAAGAGCCATGCGGCCAGCGAATTGCTGCACTGCAAAAAAATGACACTTAACGATTTAGCAAATGCAGCATACTTAAACTGCCGGCTGCACAAACGACCTTTGAGACACCACGAGAGGAAGACGATGCCGACCCCGAACCGAGAGAAACCTGCCGTCGACACGCCGGCCCCCGCGCTGCACCGCACGGATGGCGGCTCGCTGGAAGCCATGGTCAGAGAAGGCCGGCGCTTGCGCAACGAGGAATTGCACCGGCTGTTGCGCCAAGCGTGTCATCGCATGCGCGAGGCCGTCGAGGCCCTGATCATCGCCCCTCTATTGCACCGTCGAAAGTTGCCGGCGGCGCCAACGGTCGGGAACAAGGCTCGGAACGGTCTTCTGCCGGCGGAGATCGGTCAGGCCCTGCGGCGGTCGCTCGACTGGAAGGAGGTCGGCACTCGGGCGTTCAAGACGGACGAGGCGCTCGGTCACCGTCCGGCGACGGCCGACGAAGAGACCGCTCGCCCGTCGCCCGTGGCCGGGGAGCGGCGCCGCGCGGCGTAGGGGGCGTGACGCGGCCGGCCGCCCGGAGCACGCAATCAATCCTCGGCCGCGCCCTCGGCTTCGGGCGCCGGCTTGGCCCTGTGGTAGCCGCGGTCCCGCATGCAGCGGTCGAACAACTGCTCGCGACGGCGCGCGGCCTCGAAGCGAGACATGGTGTCGCGATAGGTCGTCTGGCGGCCGAATGTCGCGCCGATGTCGGGGGTTGCAAGCGCGAACTCCTGCTCCGCCCTCTCGGACGCCAGCCGCCGACACTCCGCGGTGTGCAGCTCCCACACCTTCTGCGAGACGGACGGATTCTCCCAGCGCCCCTCGTCGCTGGCGCACGATGCCAGGATCAGGGCCGCCGGCAGCGAAGCCAGCCAGCGTGATGAACGGTTCACGTGCGCCTCCTTCCACTCGAGAGTTGCGGGCGTCGCCTCGTCATTCCGCTTCCTAATCCCCTCGGCGATTTCGGCAACAAGAATCGGCAGCGTCTCAGCCGCATCGAACCCGCCAGGCTTCACGGGCAAGGGCGACGAGGGATGCGGCACGCCACTCGCCACGATCGTTGATGCGCTCGACGAGCCGGGGCGGAAGCGCGGCGAGGCCGTTTCTGGCGCCGGCGATGGCACCGGTCATGGCGGCGGTGGTGTCGACGTCGCCGCCCCTGCAGATCGCCGTGTGGATCGCCGACACGTAGGAATCGGGCGTGCGCAGGAAGGCGTACAGGCTCCACAGCACGCTCGTCGTCACGAACGGCGAGATCAGGTCCGGATGTTCGTCGAAGTCGGGTCGGGAGAGTGCGACGATGCGGCCGACGGCGTCCTCGGGCGCGGCGTCGACGCAGTCTGCGAGCGCCGTCAGCGCCTCCGCCACCGACGCCTCGACCGAGCTGGCCCACTCCGCCAGCCGGCCGAGGAACGGCGCGACCTCGACGGGGCCGTCGGCGAGGGCAAGAGCGACCGCGCCGGCGACGGCCACCGCCCCGGCCGAGCAGCGGGGGTCTGCATGGGTGATGCGTCCCTGGTCGCAGGCGGCGGCGACCAGCCGATCGGGCGCATCGTGAAACAGCAGGCCGATCGGGCCGGCGCGCATGGCGCTGCCGTTCCCGGCGTTGGGCGGCGGCGTTCCCGTCTCTTGCCAGGGCATCCCGGCAAGCAGCCGGCGGGCCGCCTGCTGCGTCGCCCATCCGCCGCCGACGATGCGATCCTCGCCGAAGAGGCGCGCCAGCCGCCGGGCGTAATCCTCCGGATCGAAGCCGCGGCGGGCGATGAGGCTCTCGAGAAGCGCCCGCGCAAGCTGCGAGTCGTCCGAGTACTGGCCGAACTCGAAGGCGCCCCTGCGGCGGTCCCCGATCTCGCCGCGGAGCAGCACGGCGTCGGCGTAAGGGCGGCACACCCCGGCCGGGGCGCCCTCGACCATGAAGCCGACGGCGTCGCCCACGCACTGGCCGACCAGCGAGCCGGCGAATCGGAGCTCAGAGGGCGGCATCGCCACGGCCGTCGACCATGAACTCGGCAACGACGGGGGCGTGGAACGACTCGGGCGAGCCGCGCACCGCGTGCGAGGTGATCAGCTCGTCGCCGAGCGCCTCGTTGTGGATCTCCACGCCCCGGTACCAGGCCAACAGCGAGCGCGACACCAGGATGTGGTCCAGCATCTGCGGGCGCCCGTGGTGGACCACGGAAAAGCGGCGGGAATCGGCGAGCGTGCGCTCGACCGGGACCAGCGTGCGCATGGCGAGATGGGGGTTGGCCGCGTCCTCCTCGTCGCCGCGGATGGTCCTCACCGGCGTCTCGTGGCTGTCGGCGTTGAAATCGCCCAGGACGACGATCAGCGCCTCAGCATCCTCGTCGAACAGGCGGTCGACGAGAAGCCGTGCTTCGAGCGCCTGGCCGGCGCGCTTGACCGCCGCAAGAAAAAAGCCCTCCGCCCAGCCCGACATCGTCCGCCAGGTGTTGGCGGGCGTCTTCTGGCCGGCGAGATGGGCGGCGCGGGGCGCCCTCAGGTGCACGTTGAGCACATTGAGGAGGCGTCCGCTGGGAAGGCGGAGCCTCGCGTGCAACAGCGGCCGATCCCACTCCACGACCAGACCGTCGCCGCTGGGTGCGGACACCGTCGCCGGCCGGTAGAGCGGCGCCGCCACCAGGTCGTGGTGGATCTGCTGATGCCCGGCAGCCGGGAACCGGCTGAGGATGACGAGGTTGTGCTTGTCGCGGACGGTGCCCTTGCTGCGGCTCAATGTGGTCGCCCGCTGATAGCTCTCGTAGGGCGTTCCCGCCAGCAAGGCCTCCAGCGCCAGCAGCTCCAGCGTCTTCCTGCCCGGCGGGCGCTGGCCGTCGACCTCCTGGAGGCACAGGACGTCGGCGCGAAGCCTCAGAATCTGGGGCTTGAGCAGCCGGATGCGCTCGTCGAGCGTCGCCCCGTGAGCGGCTGATTCGCCGAGGTTCTCGACATTGAAGGTGGCGATGCGGAGCGGCGCTTCGGAGAGATCCGCCATGGCGGCGACCGCTCTCCTAGGCCCGCGGGCTAAGGCAGGCGCGCAGGAACGCGACCGTTTCCGGCGCATCCCACTCCGCGGGACCGACGACCCGTCCGACTTCCCGGCCCTCGGCGTCGTAGAGGACCGTCGTCGGCAGCCCCCGCGTCCCCAGGCTGCGCACCAACTGGCCACGCTTGTCGATCAGCACCGCAAGGGTCTCGATGCCGTGCTTGGCGTAGAACGGCTTCACCGCCTTCACCCCCTGGAAGTCCTCGGACAGGGCGAGCACGTCGATGCCGCCGTCCGCAAGCAGGGCGCTGAGACGGTCGAGAGCCGGCATCTCCTCGACGCACGGCGCACACCAGGTGGCCCAGAAGTTGAGGACGACGCCGCGGCCCCGATGGTCCGAGAGTCGGCGCTCGCGCTCGCCATCCTCGAAGAACGGCTCGGCAGACGCGGCTGCTCCCGCGTTCCCGGTATCGAAGGCGCCCATGCTCGCGGGCGCAGTGCCGCATGCCTCCACCTCGGCGCTTGCGTGCGGGGAGAAGATGGCGACAATCAGGAGCGACCGGGTGAGAGCGGCGAACACGCGACCCATCATTGCGTCGTCCTTTATTGCTCGACGAGGCGCCAGTGTCCGACGACCCCTCCGAAAGGCCCCAGACCAGCACGATCTGGGGCGGCCGCTTCGCCGCCGGACCGTCGGCGATCATGGAGGCGATCAACGTCTCCATCGGTTTCGACCGGCGACTCTACGCCCAGGACATCGCCGGCTCGAAGGCCCACTGCACCATGCTGGTCCGCCGGGGCATCATACCGAAAGCAGACGGCGATGCCATCCTCGGTGGCCTCGACACTGTGCTGCGCGAGATCGAGGAAGGGCGGTTTCCGTTCTCCCGCGCACTCGAGGACATCCACATGAACATCGAGGCTCGCCTCGCCGAGCTGATCGGCGAGGCCGCCGGGCGCCTGCATACGGCGCGCTCCCGCAACGACCAGGTCGCGACCGACCTGAAGCTCTGGGTGCGCGATGCAATCGACGGCCTCGACGCCGGACTCAAAGACCTGCAGCGGGTGCTCATCGACCGGGCGGAGGCCCACGCCGACTGCATCATGCCGGGCTTCACTCACCTGCAGGCGGCCCAGCCGGTCACGCTCGGCCACCACCTTCTCGCCTACGTCGAGATGTTCGGACGCGACCGCGGACGGCTGCGGGATGCACGGCGGCGGCTGAACGAGTGCCCTCTGGGCGCGGCAGCGCTCGCCGGCACCTCGTTCCCCATCGACCGGCGCATGACCGCTGCGTTGCTCGGCTTCGATCGGCCGGCCGCCAATTCCCTCGACGCCGTCTCCGACCGCGACTTCGTGATCGAATACCTGGCCGCGGCTGCCATCCTCGCCGTCCACCTCTCCCGCCTCGCCGAGGAGATCGTGCTGTGGTGCTCGGACGCCTTCGGCTTCCTCAGGCTTCCGGATGCGTTCGCCACCGGCAGCTCGATCATGCCGCAGAAGCGCAACCCGGACGGGGCCGAACTGGTGCGCGCCAAGAGCGGCCGCGTCATCGGCGCGCTGATCGGCCTGCTCGCCGTGGTCAAGGCCCTGCCGCTCGCCTACGCAAAGGACCTGCAGGAAGACAAGGAGCCGGTGTTCGACGCAACCGACACCCTGATGCTGGGGCTTGCCGCCATGGCGGGCATGATCGAGGGAGCCGCGTTCGCTGCCGATCGCATGCGCGCCGCCGCCGCCCGCGGCTTCGCCACCGCCACCGACCTCGCCGACTGGCTGGTCCGGGTGCGGGGCCTGCCGTTCCGCAAGGCCCACCATGTCGTCGGCGCTCTGGTCAGGAAGGCCGAGGAGCGGGACTTGGAGCTGGCTGCTCTTCCCATCGAACTCCTGCGCGAGGTGGAGCCGTCCCTGGACGCCGAGGCGCGCGACGTCCTCGGCCTCGATCATTCGGTGGGCAGCCGGTCCAGCGAGGGCGGAACCGCACCTGAGCGGGTTCGCGCCGCCTGTGCGGATGCGCGCGTGCGGTTCCTCGCCGACTGAACGGAGGTGCGGACTTGCGAACGTGTTCGAAAGCGACCTCGGTGGCGCTGCTGGTCGGTGCGCTTGCGGCCGTGTCGGCGCACGCCGACGAACCGTCCTGTCCGCCGGTCTACGCGGAGGTGCTGTGCCGGTCGGGAGCGTTCCGGCCCGAGCATCGCCGGGGTGGCGGAGACGATGCCGTCGCCCTGCCGCTGGCGCCTGGCGACTTTTCCAACCCCTGGGATGCGCCGGCCAAGCCTTTGCCGTCGCGCCAGCGGCCCGTCCCGGAGCCGATGCTGCCGCTGCCGGCGGCCGGCGTTCTCGATCCGCGCTCGGCGGACTGCCTCCTCGATCCCGAGTGCCGTCTGTGGACGCTGACCGGCGAGCATCGCGCCAGCTTCGTCGAGCACTGCCGGGCCGGCAACCGCCTCGCCTGCCGCCGCCTCGAGGCCGACCGCGAGCTGATCCTCGATCGCCTGGGCGTGCCCTCGCCACCGGTGCGCTGAGGGCGGAAGCGCCGCGGAGCAGAGGACATGGAGCTTCGGCTGCTGAGTGAGGAGGAGGTCCGCAGCGTCCTCCGCTACGACGACTTGATACCCGCGATCGAGGCCGCTCTCGTCGACCTCTCGGCGGGCCGCGTCCTGCAGCCGGTGCGTCAGATCCTGCCGGTCGCCGCTCACGATGGCCTGATGGCGGTGATGCCGGCGGTGGCCGAGGCGGCGATCGGGATGAAGCTCGTCGCCTTCTATCCCGGCAACGCCGACAAGGGGCTCCACACCCATCACGCCGTCATCGTCCTCCTGCGGCCGGAAACCGGTGAGTCGCTCGCCGTTATCGACGGCCGGTTGATCACGGAGATGCGCACCGCCGCCGCGTCGGCCGTGGCCACCCGCATGCTGGCTCCGGACGGCGCAAGCGTGCTCGCCATTCTCGGCTCGGGCGTGCAGGCGCGAAGCCACGTCGACGCCCTGTCCCGGGTGATGCGGATCGAGGAGATCCGCGTCTGGAGCCGGACGCCTGAGCACGCCAGGAGATTCGCCGCCGCCGTCGGCGGCCGGGCGATGTCGGCCGAAGAAGCCGTGCGCGACGCCGATGTCGTGGTCACCGCCACCTCGGCGACGGAGCCGGTGCTCAAGGGCGCCTGGCTCAGGCCCGGCGCGCACGTCAATGCCGTCGGCTTCCGTGGACCCTCGGCGCGGGAGCTCGATGACGAGGCGATGCGGGCCGTCATCGTGGTCGATTCCCGGGAGGCGGCGCTCAAGGAGTCCGGCGATGTCCTGCTGTCGGGTGCCGCGATCCATGCCGAGCTCGGCGAGGTGCTCGCCGGCACCCGCACCGTGGACCGCGCCGAGACCACGGTGTTCGAATCCGTCGGTATCGCCGTCGAGGACCTCGCCGCTGCCCGCCTCGTCCTCTCGCGGCTCGGCTGAGGCGCCGGGCGGGCCGCCGCTTCGGCGGCCGGCTACACGGCGAGATCGAGGACGCGGCCTTCGGAACTGCTGCCCTTGGCCGCCGCGGCAATCATCTTGACGATCGCCTGATCCGCCGCCTGCTGCTGCTTGACCATGGCGACCGCCATCATCTGCGCCGCGAGCGCCTGCTTGGCCGCCATCGCCGCCGCTGCCGTCGCCGTCATGTCCATCGCGTGTCTCCCGTTGGCCGAACGGCGCGCCCGCCCGCGGAGGGAAGGCGTCAGCGGACGCGCGTGCGGCCGATTCTCTCGCGTCAGGCGTTAACGCCGTCTGAACGCAGGCGAGAAACGCGCGGCTGCCTCTCCGGGGCGATAACAATAATGAACGCAATGACCCATCTGGAGGTTGTTCCCCGGCCTCAAAGCACGGTATGATTGTGGCGAGTGAAAGGCCGGAGTGCCCCCAAACGCACCGTCCGGTACATCTCGACCGAGGCCCTTCCGCCGGCAAGGTTGCCCCCCCTCCCTTGCCTCCGGCGGGAGGGCCTCATCCGTTCCGCACGGCTCTTGCGCCCCACGCCGCGCCGCCATGCTCTCGGCCGCAACCGAACGCGCCGGAGAGGAGCCACGCTTGCGAAAGGCGCGCCACGGGATAAAGTGCCGCGAGCAGAGGGGAGCCCGCCTTCATGGACCTGACGCCGGAGCAGCGCGCCGAGATCGACGCCCAACGCAGCCAACGCGCCGAGACGCGCCGCGCCACGGTGCCGGCGCTCGAGGAGGTCCTCTACGAGCCGTTTCCGGTCCTCGACCACGGATTCGTCCGGGTCGTCGACTACATGGGTGACGACGGCGCCGTCGTGCAGGCGGCGCGCGTGTCCTACGGACGGGGCACGCGCCGGGTCAAGGACGATGCCGGGCTGATCAACTACCTGATGCGTCACCGGCACACCACGCCGTTCGAGATGTGCGAGATCAAGTACCACGTGAAGCTGCCGATCTTCGTCGCTCGACAGTGGATCCGCCATCGCACCGCCAACGTGAACGAGGTTTCAGCCCGCTATTCGATTCTCGACAAGGAGTACTACGTTCCATCGCCGGAGCACTTGGCGACGCAGTCGACGAGCAATCGCCAAGGCCGCGGCGAGGTGCTGAGGGGGGAAGAGGCGGCGCATGTGCTATCGCTCCTGCAGGCGGACGCCGAGCGCTGCTACGCCCACTACGAGGAAATGCTGAACGAGGATCGCCTCGGCAACCGTCTCGACGACCGCCGGGACGGTCTCGCCCGCGAACTCGCGCGGATGAACCTGACGCTCAACACCTACACCCAGTGGTACTGGAAGATCGACCTGCACAATCTTCTCCACTTCCTCGGCCTCCGCGCCGACCCGCATGCGCAGTACGAGATCCGCGTCTACGCCGAGGCGATGCTGCGCACGCTTGAGCTCTGGGTGCCGCTCGTCCACGCGGCGTTCGTCAGCTATCGGCTTGGCGGCCTCCACCTCTCAGGCAGCGCCCTCGAGGCTGTCAGGCGGATGATCGCAGGCGAAACGGTCACCAAGGAGGACAGCGGCCTCGGCGCGCGCGAATGGCGGGAGCTGACGACGGCGCTCGGGCGCGCCGAATAGGGCCTCCCCTCGCCGCCTGCGGCCGTCACTGGATGACGATGCGCGGCATGGCGGCGGCCCTTTGCACGAGGCTTTCCTCGACCTTCGACCACACGCGGTCGGCGATCCGCAGGTACGCGCGGGCGTGCTCGCCGTCCGGGTCGTGGACGACGATGGGCGTGCCGCCGTCCGACGTCTCGCGGATCGCGACGTCGAGGGGGATGTCGCCGAGAAAGTCCATGCCGAGACGCTCGGCTTCCCGCTTCGCGCCACCGTGACCGAAGATCTCGGTGCGATGGCCGCAGTTCGGGCAGGTGAAGTAGCTCATGTTCTCGATCAGTCCGAGGACCGGCACGTCCACCTTGCGGAACATGTTGAGCCCCTTGCGGGCATCGATCAGGGCGATGTCCTGCGGCGTCGAGACGATGACGGCGCCGGCCAGCGGCACGCGCTGGGCCATGGTCAGCTGGGTATCGCCGGTCCCCGGCGGCATGTCGACGACGAGGATGTCGAGCGGGCCCCAGGCGACATCCCGCATCATCTGCTCCAGCGCCGACTGCACCATAGGGCCGCGCCAGACGATCGGCGTCTCCTCCTCGACCAGGAACGCCATGGACATCGCCCTGATGCCGAACTTGAGCATCGGGTCGAGCTTGACGCCGTCGGACGAGCGCGGCCCGCCGGAGATGCCCAGCATCCGTCCCATCGACGGCCCGTAGATGTCCGCATCGAGAAGGCCGGTCCGATGGCCGCGGAGGCCTAAGGCGACGGCGAGGTTGACGGCGGTCGTCGACTTGCCGACGCCGCCCTTGCCCGAAGCAACGGCCACGATCGCCCTGACCTCCGGCAACAGGTCCATCCGCTGCGGTTGCGGAGCGGCGGCAGGAGCCGGCCGGCTCGCCGGCGACGGCCGCTCGGCGGTGAGAACCGCCTGCGCCGTCAGCACGCCCGGAAGCTTGTGCACCAGCGCTTCCGCCTGCTTTCGCAACGCCTCCAGCTTGGCACCGCGCTCCGGGTCGACCTCGAGCATGAAGGCGACGTGTCCGTCCTTGACGCGGAGCCCCTTGACCATGCCGAGGCTGACGATGTCGTCGCCTCGGTCTGGATCGGCGATGCAGCGCAGTGCGCCCAACACCTGCTCTTCGGTAATCCCTGCCATGCCCGGTTTCTCCCTCGATTTTCGGCAGTTACAAGCTGCCGCTTCCGCGTCGGCTGCGCGCCCGCCACTCTTGGCCAACAAAGCGACTGTCAAAACCTTCAATGGGCCTTATATAGGAGGGCGTCATGGTGCAGCGCCACGCCCACGGCAGCGCAGGCAATTATTTTTGAGCGTTTGAAGGAGCGACAACCCGCATGGCTTGGAATCCCAAAGGCGGCCCATGGGGCGGAGGCGGAGGAGGAGGCCCTTGGGGCCGCGGACCGTCGGCATCGCCACCGCCCGACGTCGAAGAGATTCTGCGCCGAACCCAGGAGCAGTTCAGGCGAATCCTGCCCAGCGGTGCCGGCGGGGGGCGCGGCCTCGTGCTGCTCGTGGCCGCCGCCCTTGGCATCTGGCTCGTCACCGGATTCTACCGGGTCCAACCCGGAGAGCTGGGCCTCGAGCTCCTGTTCGGCCGCTTCGTGAAGCAGACGGCACCGGGCCTCAACTACTGGTTCCCGGGCCCGATCGGCGAGGTCATCAAGACCGACGTCGAGCGCACCAGCCAGATCACGATTGGTTTTCGCGGCTCGGCGGAGAGCGGCCGCGGAACCGCCGCCCGGGACGTCCCCCAGGAAAGCCTGATGCTGTCGGGCGACCAGAACATCATCGACGTCGACTTCGTGGTGCAGTGGCGGATCAAGAACGCCGCCGATTTCCGCTTCAACATCCGCGACCCGGAATCGACGGTCAAGCTCGCCGCCGAGAGCGCCATCCGCGAGATCATGGGGCGCACGCCGCTCGAGGAGGCCCTCACCCTCAAGCGCCAGGAGGTCGATGCCCGCACCAAGGAACTCCTGCAGCAGATCCTCGATGACTACGGCTCGGGCGTCCTCATCGCCGAGGTCAAGCAGCTCAAGGTCGATCCGCCGGCCGAGGTGATCGACGCGTTCAACGATGTTCAGCGGGCTCGCCAGGACCAGGAGCGATCGATCAACGAGGCTCTCGCCTACCGCAACGACATCGTTCCGAGAGCACGCGGTGAGTCGGACCGGATCATCCAGACGGCGACGGGCTACCGGGAGAAGATGGTGCGCGACGCCGAGGGTGAAGCCCAGCGATTTACGGATGTTTACGCGGCCTATGCACTGGGCAAGGACGTGACGACGCGGCGCCTCTACCTCGAGCGCATGCAGGAGGTGCTGGGGCGCACCGACAAGGTGATCATCGATTCGAAAGCGGCGGGACAGGGCGTCGTTCCCTATCTGCCGCTGACAGAGCTGCAGAGACGCGTATCGGAGGACAGGAAGTGAAACGCATTGGCCTCGCGGTAGCCGGAATCGCCGTCGTCGTTGCCGGCATTCTCGGGTTCGGCGCCATGTTCACGGTTCACCAGACCGAACAGGCGCTGATCCTGCAATTCGGCAACCCTATCCGCGTCATACGGGAGCCCGGCCTGCACTTCAAGCTGCCGCTGGTTCAGAACGTCGAGTACTACGACCGACGCATCCTGTCCCTCGACCCGCCAGAGCAGGAGGTCTTGCTCTCCGACCAGAAGCGCATCAACGTCGATTCGTTCGCGCGCTTCCGCATCCTCGATCCCCTGGAGTTCCGCAAGCGAGCCGTGACGCTGGCCAACTTCATCGACGTGTTCGGCGGCAGGCTGAATTCGTCGGTGCGCGGGGAGGTGGCGAAGGTTTCGCTCGCCGATATGCTGTCCCCCGAGCGGGTGAAGGTGATGGGTCGGATCGCCGCCGAACTGAAGGCGCAGGCGCCCGACTTCGGCGTCGAGGTCATCGACGTCCGCATCGGGCGGACGGATCTCCCGGAGGCGACCAGCCAGGCGGTCTACAACCGGATGCGCTCGGAGCGCGTCGCCCAGGCCGCGCAACTCCGTGCCGAGGGCGAGCAGGCGAAGGCTCGGATCCAGGCGGAAGCCGATCGCGACCGGACCATCATTCTCGCCGAGGCCAACCGCCAGGCACAGATCCTACGCGGCGAAGGCGACGCTCAGCGGACACTCATCCTCAACGACGCGTACGGCCGCGACCCCGAGTTCTTCGACTTCTACCGATCTCTCGAGGCCTACTCCGCTTTGCAGGGCGAGGGCACGACGATGGTCCTGTCCCCCGATTCGGACTTCTTCCGTTTCTTCTTCAACGAGTCGGGCGTGTCCGCCTCGCCACGACGGTGAGCCGCCGATCGCCCGAGGCAGCCGGCGCGGCCTGGGGAGCGGCGGTTGGCCGACCTGATCGCGGCACTCGGTCTCGCCTTGGTCATCGAGGGCGGGGCCTATACCCTCTTTCCGGCGACGATGAAGCGACTGATGATGCAGGTTGTCGGCCAGCCATCCGGCAACCTCAGATCCGCTGGCTTGGTGGCAGTCGCGCTTGGCCTGCTGGTGGTGTGGGTGGTAAGGGGATAGCAAGACCGCTCTGGCTTGTTTGGTGAAGGGAGACGACAGGCGTGAGACCAGCACACGTCCATCCTGCGATGGCGAGCCCAGGGCTTCGGGGCGTCGCCGCCGCACTGTTTGCCCTGGCATTGATGGCGCCATGGACGGGGGCCGGCGCGCGCACGGCACCGGACAGCTTTGCCGAGCTCGCAGCCGGCCTGCTGCCGGCGGTGGTCAACATCTCGACGTCCCAGGTGGTGGAGGGGACGCCAGGGATCGAGATGCCGATGGTGCCACCGGGCTCGCCGTTCGAAGAGTTCTTCAAGGAGTTCTTCGAGCGCGGCCAGCCCCAGCAGCGCCGTCGGGCGACCTCGCTCGGTTCCGGTTTCGTCGTTGACGCCGAGGGTTACATCGTCACCAACAACCATGTCATTCAGGACGCCGACGAGATCACCGTCACGCTCCACGACGAGACGCGGGTTGCCGCCGAGGTCGTCGGCCGCGACCCGAAGACGGACATCGCGGTGCTGAAGATCCAACCGCCGGTCAAGCTCTCGCCCGTCCGGTTCGGCGATTCCGACAAGGTCCGGGTCGGCGACTGGGTGATTGCCATCGGCAATCCCTTCGGCTTCGGTGGAACGGTGACCGCCGGGATCATCTCGGCGCGCGGCCGTGACATCCAGGCCGGTCCCTACGACGACTTCCTGCAGACCGACGCGTCCATCAACCGCGGAAACTCGGGCGGTCCGATGTTCAACCTCGACGGCGAGGTCGTCGGCATCGCCACCGCCATCTTCTCGCCGTCCGGCGGCAGCATCGGTATCGGTTTCGCCATTCCTTCCAGCGCCGCCCAGCCGGTGATCCGTCAGCTCGTCGAGCATGGAGAGGTGCGCCGCGGATGGCTCGGCGTGCGCATCCAGACCGTCACCGACGAGATCGCGGAAAGCCTCGGCATGAAGGAGGCGGTCGGCGCCCTGGTCGCCGACGTCATCGAAGGCGGCCCGGCGGCGCAGGGCAGAGTCAAGCGGCGGGACGTCGTCCTCGAATTCGACGGCAAGAAGATCCGGGACATGCGGAGCCTGCCGCGCATCGTTGCGGATACGGAGGTAGGCAGGACAGTCGCGCTCAAGCTCTGGCGCGACAACGGCGAGGTGACCGTCAACGTCGAGGTCGGCTCCCTCGAGGAAGGCGAGGAGAAACTGGCGGAGCGAGCGCCCGACCAGCCGGAGGCCGTGGCGGCTCTCGCCATCGACCGTCTCGGCCTTACGCTCTCCCAGCTCGACGACACGCTTCGGGAGCGCTTCCAGTTGGGTGACGATGCCGACGGCGTCGTCGTCACCGAGGTGGCGCCCGACGGACCCGCCAGCGCCAGGGGCATTCGCCCCGGTGATGTGATCGTCGAGGTCAGCCAGGAGGAGATCGCCTCGCCGCGCGACGTCGCGAATAAGGTCGACGAGGCGGCGAAGGAGGGGCGCAAGTCCGTGCTGCTGCTGGTCGAAGGCCAGGGCGGGCTGCGCTTCGTGGCCGTGCGTCTCGCCGACAAGGGCTAGGCCTGTCCGTCGCCCGGCGCAGGCGCGGCGCCGCCGGCGGCGACACCGCGGACGTGCACACGCAAGTAGGCGGCCGGCAGGGCCGCCATCGAGGGGGAAGGCCCATGGGTGAGGCGATCAAGTACGTTCTCGGCGAGGACCGCATGCCGCGGTCGTGGTACAACATCGCCGCCGATCTGCCGGCGCCGTTGCCGCCGGTCCTGCATCCGGGAACCGGAGCGCCGATCGGCCCGGGCGACCTCGCGCCCCTGTTCCCGACCGCGCTGATCGCCCAGGAGATGGCCACGGAGCGCGAGATCGGGATCCCCGAGCCGGTGCGCGACGTCTACCGGCTGTGGCGGCCGACGCCGCTTTATCGCGCCCGCCGGTTCGAACGCGCCCTCGATACGCCCGCCAGGATCTTCTACAAGTACGAAGGCGTCAGCCCCACCGGCAGCCACAAGCCCAACACCTCCGTCGCCCAGGCCTTCTACAACAGGGAGGAAGGGATCCGACGCCTGACCACCGAGACCGGCGCCGGCCAGTGGGGAACGTCTCTCGCCTTTGCCGGCTGCACCTTCGGCATTCAAGTTGACATCTACATGGTGAAGGTCAGCTTCGAGCAGAAGCCTTACCGGCGTGCGGCGATGGAAGCCTACGGCGCCCGCTGCGTGGCAAGTCCCAGCGCGGAGACGCGGTCCGGCCGCGAGATCCTTGCCGCCGATCCGAACTGCACGGGCAGCCTCGGCATCGCGATCTCGGAAGCGGTCGAGGTCGCGGCGCAGCGGGACGACACCCATTACGCGCTCGGCAGCGTGCTCAACCACGTCCTCCTGCATCAGACGGTGATCGGGCTCGAGGCCATGGAGCAGATGGCGATGGCCGGCGACGCGCCGGACGTCATCGTCGCCTGCACCGGCGGCGGCAGCAACTTCGCCGGCATCGTCTTCCCGTTTCTCGGACACGCGCTGCGGACCGGCCGGGCGCTCCGTATCGTTGCCGCCGAACCCGCGGCCTGCCCGACCCTGACCCGGGGCGTCTACGCATACGACTTCGGCGATACCGCCCATCTCACCCCGCTCCTGAAGATGCGCACGCTCGGTTCGACCTTCGTGCCGGCGGGAATCCATGCCGGCGGCCTGCGCTATCACGGCATGGCGCCGCTGGTCAGCCACATCCAGGAGCTCGGCCTGTTCGAGCCGAAGGCGTTCGATCAGCTGCCGTGCTTCGCCGCCGGCGTGCTGTTCGCCAAGGCGGAAGGCATCATTCCGGCACCGGAGGCCAACCATGCCGTCCAGGCGGTGGTCGAGGAGGCGCTGGCCTGCAAGCGTGAGGGCGTGTCGCGGACCATCCTGTTCAATTTGTGCGGGCACGGCCATTTCGACATGCAGGCCTACGCCGACTACTTCGCCGGCAAGCTTTCCGACCTCCCATACGGAGACGAGGCCCTCCGGAAATCGATCCGCGCGTTGCCTCAGGTGGCGGCCGGATAGCGTCGAACGGCAGCGATTGGCCGGCGACAACCCGTGGTCTCGCAATCCGCCCCGCGGCCGAGGAGGCACTCGTGACTGCCCAGCCTCTGCTCGTGCCGTTCCGGGCGCTGCGTCCGAGGCCGGATCGCGCCGCCGACGTCGCCGCCCCCCCTTATGACGTGATGACCAGCGAAGAGGCCCGCGACCTGGCCGCCGGCCGGCCCTGGAGCTTCCTTCACGTTTCCCGGCCGGAGATCGACCTGCCCGCGGGCGCCGACCCGCACGCCCCCGAAGCCTACGCCACGGCCGCCCGGTCGATGCGGCGAATGATCGACGCCGGGGTGCTCCGCCGCGATGCCCTTGCGCGCTACTACGCCTACCGCATCACCAAGGACGATCACGTCCAGACCGGCGTCGCCGCCGCGGCGTCGACTGCCGCCTACGAGGGCGGGCGCATCCGTCGCCATGAGCTGACCCGACCGGAGAAGGAGATCGATCGGGCACGGCAGATCGAGGCGGTCGGGGCCCATACCGGCCCCGTCCTGGTGACGTATCGCCGCGACGCGACCGTGGCCGCCGCTGTTGCCGATGCCGCATCCGGAACACCCGTCGCCGACGCCAGCGTCGATGGAGCCCGACACCAGGTATGGATCATCGAGGAGGACGACGCTATCGAGGCTTTGACGCAAGCGTTCGACGGCATGAGCGCCATCTATGTCGCCGACGGGCATCACCGCGCTGGTGCCGCCGTGCGCGTTGCCAAGGGCCGCCGGGCGTCGGCGTCCGCACCTTCGGGGAACGCGGCAGATCACCGGTTTCTGGTCGTCGCCTTTCCCGACCACGAGGTCCGCATTCTCGATTACAACCGTGTCGTCAAGGACCTCCGCGGTCTCTCGCCGGACGCCTTTCTCGCCGAGGTGCACGTCCGCTTCGAGATCGCGCCGTCGGACAGTCCGGTGCGGCCGCGACGACCGGGGGAGTTCGGCATGGTGCTCGGCGACAGGTGGTACCGGTTGACCCTGCGCCATCCCGCCTCGAGGGACGCCGGCGCCGTGCAGCGCCTCGACATCCACCTTCTCAGCGATCGCCTGCTGCGGCCGGTCCTCGGCATCGACGATCCCCGCACCGATCCTCGCATCGACTTCGTCGGCGGCGGACGCGGACTGGAAACGCTGCAGCGGATGGCGAACTCGGGCCTCTGGGCGGTGGGCTTCGCGCTTTACCCGACCGCGCTCGCTGACGTCATCGCGGTCGCCGACGCCGGGGAGGTGATGCCGCCCAAGTCCACCTGGTTCGACCCGAAGCTCGCCGACGGCCTCGTCTCGCTGCCGCTGGAGTAAGCCGAGAGCCGGCGAGCCCCGGCAACGGATGCGAGTTGAGCGGATGCCCAGCGCGGCCTCGGCTTTGGACATCGCCGGCATGGCGGAGGCATTGCCACAATATCGCCTCATTCCGGCATCAACCTTACCCAATTAGGTGAAGACCAGCCCACAGGATGCCCACGTCGCGACGGTGTTTGCGACGTCCGCGATGCAATGAACGGAGGGACTTGCACGGAATGCGCCACTGTTTTCGCGATCTTTGGCACCAGCCGTCGCCGTCGGCGGCACCCGGCCCCGCGGTTGAGCTCGGCATCGTCGCGGTCTTCGCCATTGCCGCGTTGGCTGCCTCGCTGATCGGAACCTTTCCCCACCTCTGAACGGTTGGCGGCGGCCGAGGTCTCCGGGCGTTCAGCCCCGCCGCCAGATCGTTCCGCCGGCGCCGTCCTCGAGCACGATGCCCTTGTCGCCGAGCTCCGCCCGGATGGCGTCCGCGGTCGCGAAGTCCCTTGCCTTGCGGGCCGCGGCGCGGCGGGCGATGAGCGCCTCGATCTCCTCTTCCGCGAGGACCTCGCTTCCCGCCGGCTGCCAGCGGAACCAGGCCTCTGGGTCCTGCTGAAGGAGGCCGAGAAGGCTTCCCGCGGCAACGAGTCGCCCCTTGAGGACGGCGCGTTCGCGGCCGGCTGCCTTGTTGAGCCCAGCCACCAGCTCGTGCATGTGCGAGAGCGCCTGCGGCGTGTTGAGATCGTCGCACAGCGCCGTCATCACCGCCTCGGGGATCTCCTCGGCGGGCTCTCTGGCCGTATCCCCTGCCTGGCGGAGAGCGCCGTACATGCGATCGAGCGTGTGGCGGGCCTGCGCGACGCCGTCGCGGGTGAAGTCCAGCGGCTGGCGATAGTGGGTCTGCAGCAGCACGAGGCGGACGGCCTCACCGGGGAACGTCCTCAGCAGGTCGTGGACGGTGTAGAAGTTGCCGAGGCTCTTCGACATCTTCTCGCCTTCGACCATCAGGTAGCCGTTGTGCACCCAGTAGCGGACGAACGGCCGCCCGGCATGCGCGCAGACGCTCTGGGCGATCTCGTTCTCGTGGTGGGGAAAGATCAGATCCTGGCCGCCGCCGTGGATATCGAACGTTTCGCCCAGGTACCTGGTGCTCATCGCCGAGCATTCGATGTGCCAGCCGGGGCGGCCGCGGCCCCACGGCGAGGGCCAGCCCGGCACCTCCGCCGACGACGGTTTCCACAGCACGAAATCGGCGGGATCCTGCTTGTAGGGAGCCACCTCGACGCGCGCGCCGGCGATCATCTCCTCGCGATCGCGCCCTGAAAGCACGCCGTAGCGCTGCCATGAGGGCACGCTGAACAAGACGTGTCCGTCGGCGACGTAGGCGTGGCCGGCCGCGATCAGCGAGTCGATCATGGCGATCATCTCGGCGATGTGCTCGGTCGCACGCGGCTCGTGGTCCGGATCGAGCGCGCCCAGCGCCGCCATGTCTTCGTGAAACGCCGCCGTGGTCCGCCGCGTGATCGAGGCGATCGGCTCTGCCGTCTCCTCGTGCGCCTTGATGATCTTGTCGTCGACATCGGTGATGTTGCGGACATAGGTGACGGCCTCGAACAGGCGCCGAAGCAGGCGGTAGAGCACGTCGAAGACGACGACCGGGCGGGCGTTGCCGATGTGCGCGTAGTCGTAGACGGTGGGACCGCACACGTACATGCCGACGCGCCCGGGTCGGAGCGGCACGAACTCGTCCTTGCGACGGGTCAACGTATTGTAAAGGTGGAGCGCCATGGGATCCGGTCGGCGGCTGCGGCCCGGTGGGGATGGATGCAGGCGGTGACGGGTAGCAAAGATTCGCGCCGAGGTCCACCCCCGGTTATGCGGCCTGTCTGCAGCCGGAGAGCAGCACACCCGCCGCGGACCGCGGAACCGCCCTACAGACCGACCTCCCGCGACGCCCGCCCCGCCGACTTCTGCACGACGATGCGAAAGCTCTCGAGAGCAGCGGTCTCGCCCATGGCATGGGCGGTCGACCACAGGTAGAGGCGGAACAGCCGAACCGTGTGCTCGCCGAAGTCTCTGGCCAGCCGTTCCGCCGCCGCCTCGAGCCTTCGCGCCCACGCCGTCAGGGTGAGAAAGTAGCTGTGGCGGTCGTTGTGCACGGCAACGATCTCGAACGGGCTCTGGTTCACCGCCTCGATCAGACCCGGCATGTGCACCGGCGAATGGTTGCCCGGAAAGACGTGGCGGTAGGCGAACGACGGGATGTCGAACTTCTCGCGCGTCGCCGCGAAGTCCATGTAGACGCGGCCATGGGGTCGCACCAGCGCGTCCATCCGTGCGAGGAATCGCCTGTAGTCGGGTAGATGCTCCATCACTCCGAGAATCACGGCGGCATCGAACGGCTCACTCCGCGCGTACTCGAAGACGTTGCAGAGAACTGGCGTCAGCGTGCCCGGCCCCGGGCAGTCGGCAGCGACGCCGGCGAGGTAGCGTTCCTGCTCCCGCGACACCGTCAACATGGTGACGTGCGCGCCGGCCGAGGCGGCATGGCGGGCGAACGACCCCCAGCCGGCGCCGACGTCGAGGATCCGGCTGCCCGGGCCGACGCGACAGATCTCGCGGATGTAGTCGAGCTTGTTGGCAGCGGCCTCCTCCAGGCTCTCGGTCCCGCTCTTGAACAGCGCCTGTGAGTAGAGACGGTGATGGTGATCGAGGAAGCTGAAATAGAACTCGTTGCCGTGGTCGTAGTGCCTCGGCGTGTTGCGGTTGTCGACGCCGATCTGACCGCGCAGCCGAGGCAGCAGGAATCGCCACAGCGACAAGAGCGGATGCCTGTCGGCGAGAAAGCGACGGAACGACATCAGCGTCAGGAAGTCACCTTCGACGTCGATCTCGCCGGCGAGATAGGCTTCGCCGATGGCAAGCTCGTCGAGCGCCGCGAGCGCCCGTTCGCCCGCAGCGGTGCGAACGACGACCCGGAACGCCGGGTTGATCGCCACCCGTTCGGCGCTGTCCGAGGCAGTACCGCCAAGTTGTTCGACGTGACCGTCGGCGAACACGATCTCGAAAGGCGGAACGACGTCGTCCCTCAGCCTTCTGCCGATCGCGGACAGGATGCGGGAGCGTCCCGGAACGACTGTCGGCATCTTTGATCCCCCAGCGCGGTTCTTCGTTGGCGGACGTCGGTCCATTCTATCAGGACTCACCGCCGACGTCAGACGCTGTCGCGGGCGTGGTGCCGCTCGCCGGCGACGGGGCCCAGGGCTATCGCCGGCCGTCGAGCAGCGCCGACGCCTCCTTGAGGTCGGGCGTCTCCTGGCCCTCGCTGAACGACCGAAGGACGGTCTCGAGGCTCTGCCGGGACGCCTCGCCGCCGCTGCCGGCGTCCAGGCGCACGAGGCTCATCGCCGCCCGCAGCTGCCACGCCGGCATCTGCTGGGCCGTGGCGACCGCCATCGCCCGCTGATAGCTCTCGCGGGCGTGGTCGCGCCGCTGCGGCGTCTCGATGGCCAGGAGGTCTCCCTTCAGGCGGAGGAACTCGGCGAGGCACCAGCGCTCTCCGGTGACCTCCGCCGTCTCGACGGCGAGCTCGAGCGCCGCCAGCCCGTCCCGCGTCCGCCCGAGCCTTGCCTCGGCCTCGGCGATCCGACAGAGAAAATAGGGAAGGTGGAGGCGCGCTCCCGTCTCCTTATAGGCGTCCATCCCTCGGCGCATCGCCGCCACCACGTAGTCCGACTGCGCGCGGCGCGCGCGTGCCGCAGCCGCGACGAAGGCGGCGCGTCCCTTCTGGAAGCCGAGGTTGTACTCGTCGCACAGGGACACCGCCTCCCGTGCCTTCCCACTCATGGCGGCGCCGTCGCCCAACAGATCATCGAGCAGGGCGGCCATGTAAAGCGTATAGGCCAGCGTGAAAGGGTGGCCGAGCCGTCGCGCCAGCGCCAGGCCCTCGTCGGCCTCGGCCCGCGCCCGAACCGGATACCCGCGCAGCCACATCCCCAGCGCCCGCCACAGGATGCCGGTGATGCCCGGATCCTGGCCCAGCCGGATCGCCAGCGGCGCATGGACCTCGGGTCGGTAGAGCCCCTGCACCCGATCGAAATGAGCGTCGGCCACGTCGGCCTCGCCGGTGCAGAGCGTCATGATGCCGACGGCGAGATGTCCGGTGAGGATCATCGTCGGCTCGCCGATGCGCTCGGCCGCGGTCAGGAGCGTGTTCGCCCGTTCTCGCCCTTTGCCGAGCTCCGCCCGCGAGGCATAGAGCCGCCACAGGCCGAGGCCGACCCGCCAGCGCTCCACCTCGTCCGCCGCCTCGATGCTCAGCCGCTCCGCTCGCAGATAGGTCTCCTCGACCACCGGGTTCGAATAGCCCATGACGGCGGTGAGCGCCGTCCCCAGGTTCAGTTCGAGGGCGAAGGCGAGGCGGCTCCGCTCCGGGGACTCCCGCACCGCCTCCGTCAGTTTGAGCCCGTGACGCAGGTGGCTTGCCGCCTCGACGTAGGCAGACTTCTCCAACGCGAGCTTGCCCGCCTCCAGGCGGTAGCGCGCGGCTTTTTCCACGTTGCCCGCCCCCTCGTGGTGACGGGCGAGCTCTGCCGGCTCGGCCCGGCAGTACTGCGGATGTCTGTCCTCGATCTGATCGGCGACGTAGCCGTGAAGCTTCTGCCGGTCCGCTCTGAGAAGGGAGCCGTAGGCGGCATCCTGGATCAGCGCGTGGCGGAACTCGTACGCTGCCGCCGGCGGCCGACCCTTCCGGTGCAGAAGCTCCACCTGCACCAGCCGCTCGAGGTCCTCCTGCAGGCCGGCCTCGTCGTCCTCCGGATGGACGACGCGGAGCACGTCGTAGCTGAAGTCGCGACCGAGCACCGAAGCGAGCTGAGCCAGGCTCTTGACGGGTCCCAGATGGTCCAGGCGGGCCATCAGCGAGTCGTGGAGGGTCGCGGGAATGTCGAGACCGTCGAGCGGCCTGGTCAGCACGTACCCGTCGTCGGTCCGGCGAACCTCTTCCATCTCCAGGACCGATCGGGTGAGCTCCGCGACGAACAGCGGAACACCGTCCGTCTTGAGCAGAATCTCGTTCATGATCTCGTGCGGAAGCGCCAATTCCCCGGCCAGATGGTCGATCATCCGTGCCGCCTCGCGCCGTCCGAGCCGCTCGAGACGAAGGGGCGTCACGTACGGCCGCTGCGGCCAGACCGGCTCGGCATCGGGCCTGTACGTGACCACGACGAGAACAGGCGTGCGTTCCGCATGCTCGATAACGCGGCGCAGGAGGTCGAGCGAGCTCGGGTCGATCCAGTGCACGTCCTCGAAGACGACGAACAACGGCTTGCGCCGGGCGAGGCCCTGCATCTGCCCGATCAACGCCGAGAGGATCTTTTCCTTCTGCTCGTTCGGACTGAGCCTGATGCTGGCCAGCTCCTGCTCCGACTGAACGCCGGTCAGGGCGAAAAACAGCGGTGCCACCTCGGCGGCCCGTTCGATGCCCAAGGCCAGCAGCGCCTCGAGCTTCCCGCGCTTCACCTCGATGGTGTCGTCCGCCCGCCAGCGCGCCGCCCGGCCGAGATGATCGATGACCGGATGGAGCGGACTCTCGGCAAGGAACGACGAGAACTGGTAGCGCACCCGGATGTGGGGCTCGCGCGCGATCTCTGCGCGGAAGGCGTCGACCAGGCGGGATTTCCCGATCCCGGCCTGACCGGAGATGAGGACGACCTGGCCGTGGCCCTCCTTCGCGCAGGCCCACAGTTCGCTCAGGCGACGCTGCTCCTGCTCCCGCCCCACCAGCGCCGTGACCCGGTCGGCGCGGGTCGCCTCGAAGCGGGTGGCGGCGCTTCGTGGCCGGACGACCCGCCAGACGAACTCCGGTCGTGCGAACCCCTTCAGCTCGTGCCAGCCCAGCTCCTCGTACTCGAACAGCTCGCCCAGCAGACGCCGCGTGATGGTGCCGATCACCACGGTGTTGGGCGCGGCCAGGTTTTGCAGTCGCGCGGCCCGGTTCGGCGTTTCACCGAAGACCGCCATCTCCTCCGAGACGGTCTCGCCCACGAGATCGCCGGCGACGACCAGCCCGGTCGCGATGCCGATGCGGACGGCGATCTCGACGGCGAGCTCTTTCCCGACCTCGGCGCCGAGCTTGCGGATGCCGGCGACCGCGGCGAGCGCGCTGCGCACCGCCCGCTCTGGATCATCCTCGTGGGCGCGAGGATAGCCGAAATAGACGACGATGCCGTCGCCGAGGAAGCGCGCGACATAGCCGTCGAACTGCCGCACCGCCTCGGCACACGCCTGGCGGAACAGACGCACGACCCGCCTCAGCTCTTCAGGATCGAGCTTCTGGGATAGCGCCGTCGAATCGACGAGATCGCAGAACACGACCGTCAGCCGGCGGCGCTCGGCCTGTCGCGCGATGAGGGCGCGACCGCTCTCGCCCTCGTTCTCGCGATAGCCTGCTTGGCTCGCGTCGGCGAGACCGGCGAGCCGGTGGCCGCACTGGCCGCAGAACCTGAACGTCGCCGGATTCACGAAGCCGCAATGGCCGCACGTCACAACCGGGTCCACCCTGCACTCCCGGCGAATCGACTCCCGCCTCGGCGCAACTTACATCCGCCGGCGCGCTCGCCGTCCGCTCTTTCCCCCCGGGATCCGCACCGATCCCGGAACACCCAAATGCGTATGATAGGATGGTCGTTCCAATCCCGGAAGCAAAAGCTTCGCAAGCGACGAACGGAACAAAGGGCTAGAGGAAATCCCGGAGGAAGGCGACAAGCGGCGGGTCCGCAGGCGGCATCGCGAGCCCGGCCATCGCCGCCGGCCGCACCCACCTGAGTTCCTGGCCTTCCCGAGCCTGAGGCATTCCGCGCCACACCCGGCAGACGTAGAGCGGCATCAACAGATGGAAGTCGTCGTAGGCATGGGAGGCGAAGGTGAGCGGCGCAAGGCAGCTCTCGGTGACGTCAAGCCCGAGCTCTTCGCCCATCTCCCGGATCAGCGCCTCCTCCGGCGTCTCGCCGTCGCCCACCTTTCCGCCCGGAAACTCCCAGAGTCCTGCCATGCGCTTCCCTGCCGGGCGCCGGCTCAAGAGCACCCGGCCGTCGACATCGACGAGCGCCACGGCTGCGACCAGGACGATGGGCAGCGATCTCTCGCGGGCCGGCGTCGGGATACGGAGGCAGCCGGGTTCAGGACCGGTAATCGGCATTGATGGCAATGTAGTCGTGGGTGAGATCGCAGGTCCACACCGTGGCCCGCCCCTCGCCCACGCCCACGTCGACGGCGATGTCGATCTCGAAACCGCGCATGTGCCGGGCGACCGGCGTCTCGTCGTAGCAGGGGACGACCGCGCCCCGTTCGGTGATCGGGATGCCGCCGATGCGGATGACGATGCGCTCGCGTTCCGCCTTTTCCTGCGCCTTGCCGACCGCCATCACGATCCGGCCCCAGTTGGCGTCGCCGCCGGCGATCGCCGTCTTCACCAGGGGCGAGTTGGCGATGGACAGCGCGATGCGGTGCGCCGCGGTGTCGGTCTCGGCGCCGGTGACGGTGACTGCGACGAACTTCGACGCCCCCTCGCCGTCGCGGACGACGAGGTGCGCAAGCTCCCGGCAGACCTCGCCCAGCTTGGCGGCGAAGTCGCCGAGGCGGGGGTCGGCGGCATCGACGATCCTCTCGCCGCCGGCGGCGCCCGTGGCGAACACCAGAGCGGTGTCGCTGGTCGAGGTGTCGCTGTCGACGGTGATGCAGTTGAAGGACCGCTCTGCGGCAGCGCTGAACAGGGTCTGCAACGGCTCCGGAGCGATCGCCGCATCGGTGAACACGAAGGCCAGCATCGTCGCCATGTCGGGGGCGATCATGCCGGAGCCCTTGACGATGCCGTTGATCGTCACAGGGGTGCCGCCGACGATGGCCCGGCGGGTCGAGCCCTTGGGGAAGGTGTCGGTCGTGCCGATGGCGCGCGCCGCCGCCTCCCAGCCGTCGCTCCGCAGATCGTCCCGCATGCCGGCCAGGGCGTCGGTGATCTTGTGGTCCGGCAACGGTTCGCCGATCACCCCCGTCGAGGCGACGAGGACGTGCGCCGGCGGACAGGAGAACACGCGGGAGGCGGCCGCCGCCGAGCGCTCGACGGCCTGGTCGCCAGCCCGGCCGGTGAACGCGTTGGCGTTGCCGGCATTGACGACGAGTGCCCGCGCGCGCCCGCCCATGAGCGCCTGCCTGCACCACAGCACCGGCGCCGACGCCGTGACCGAGCGCGTGAGCACGCCGGCGACCGACGTGCCCTCTGCCAGCTCGACCAGCAGCACGTCGTCCCGGTCCCTGTACCGGAGTCCGCAGGCGCGGGTCGACATGCGCACGCCTCGGACCGGCGGCATGTCGGGAAAGCCTGCGGACGCCAGTGGCGAGACCTTGGCCGTCATCGCGAACGGTTTCAATCCTTGGGCTTGGGAGGAGCCCCGTCGCCGGGCGGCTCGTCTGCCGCCGGGATGTTCTTGTCGAAGCGCGCGATCTCGGCCTTCTTGCGCAGCTCTTCGACGTACTCCGCGCGGAGCGCGAGTCCGAGCTCGCTGCGGATCTGCGGCTCCATTCTCTCGAACGGCGGCGGGTCGGCCATCCGCCGGTCATCGACCTTGATCACATGCCAGCCGAACTCGCTCCTCACCGGCGTCCTCGTGTGCTCGCCAACCTTGAGGGCGAACGCCGCATCGGCAAACTCCGGGACCATCTCCGCACGGCTGAAGTAGCCGAGGTCGCCGCCGGCCTTCCGGGACGAGTCCACCGACCATTTCTCAGCGAGTACGGAGAAGTCCGCACCGGCATCGAGCTGCTTGATCAGCTCCACGGCCTCGACCTCCTGTTCGAGCAGGATGTGCCGCGCCCTCACCTGGTCACGGGCGCTGGTGTCCGCCATCAGCTGCTGATAGCGCGCCTTGACCGCCTCCTCGGTGAGCTCGCCTGCGATCTTGCGCTGCAGGATCACCTGTTCCAGCACCATGTCCTCGACGAACTGCAGCTGGGCGCGAACCTCCGGCTCGTAGGCGAGGCCCTGCTTGCGTGCCTCGTCGGCAAGAAGCCGGGAATCGATGATGAGGTTGAGCAGCACCGGCATCACCACGTTGTCCGGCGTATCCCGCAGCTGCAGCGGCAAACGGTTCTTGGCGCGCAGCACCTCGGAAAGCCGGATCTCGAGGCCGTTGACGACGGCAAGGACCGGATCATCGGTGGCCGCCGCCGGTCCCGGATGCGCGCCGGACGCGGCGAGGGCGCCGCACAGCACGGCAACGCGGGCGATTGTCAGGCCCATTCAGACCCCTCCTCCACGTCGCCGTTCCATGCGGCGACGGCCGGATCATGCACAAACGCCATCCGGACACAAGGCCGGTTCGCGCCGATCTTTGCCCGCGCACGGTACCGTGCCGTCGACGGCCCGGCCGAGGTGGCGGACGTTCAGCCGTCCTTGCTCCCGGGATCGGCGCTCCGCGGCCCGCGTTGACAGGGTGCGTCCCCGTCTCTATCTCTTGCGCAGCGGTTGATCGAAGCCGGCACGCTCCTGCTTTGTGTCCTTCTACCGAGGATTATTGATGTTTGGCGCCATCGCCCGAAAGGTCTTCGGCACCGCCAACGAGCGATACCTGAAAGGCCTTCAAAAGCACGTCGCCGCCATCAACGCTCTCGAGCCCGAGCTCGCGGCGTTGCCCGACGATGCGCTGCGCGCCCGCACGCCCCGTCTCAAGGAGCGCGTCGCCGCTGGGGAAAGCTTGGACAGTCTGCTCGTCGAGGCCTTCGCGACGGTGCGGGAGGCGGCCAAGCGCACGCTGGGCCAGCGCCCCTTCGACGTCCAGCTGTTGGGGGGCATCGTTCTCCACCGCGGCCAGATCGCCGAGATGAAGACGGGCGAAGGCAAGACGCTGGTGGCGACCATGCCGGTCTATCTCAACGCGCTCACCGGCAACGGCTGTCACATCGTCACCGTCAACGACTACCTCGCCCGCCGCGACTCCGACTGGATGGGCGCCATCTACAGCTTTCTGGGCCTCTCCGTCGGCTGCATCGTCCACGGCCTCTCAGACCGCGAGCGGCAGGCCGCGTACGCCTGCGACGTCACATATGGAACCAACAACGAGTTCGGCTTCGACTACCTCCGCGACAACATGAAGTTCCGGCTGGAGGACATGGTCCACCGGCCGTTCAACTTCGCCATCGTCGACGAGGTCGACTCGATCCTCGTCGACGAGGCCAGGACGCCGTTGATCATCTCGGGCCCGGCCGAGGACTCGTCCGAGCTCTACGCCCGCATCAACCGGCTGATCCCGCATCTCGCGGACGACGACTTCGAGAAGGACGAGAAGGCACGCGCCGTCAGCTTCACCGAGTCCGGCATGGAGAGGCTGGAGGCGATGCTGAGCGACGACGGACTTCTCCGCCAGGGCGGCCTCTACGACCTGAACAACGTGTCTCTGGTCCATCACGCCAACCAGGCGCTCCGCGCCCACAAGCTGTTCAGCCGCGACACCGACTACATCGTCAAGGACGGCCGGGTGCTCATCATCGACGAGTTCACCGGCCGCATGATGGAAGGCCGGCGCTATTCCGAGGGGCTGCATCAGGCGCTGGAGGCCAAGGAGGGGGTCTCCATCCAGCAGGAGAACCAGACCCTGGCCTCGATCACCTTCCAGAACTATTTCCGCCTCTATCCCAAGCTCGCCGGCATGACCGGAACGGCGATGACCGAAGCCGCCGAGTTCCACGAGATCTACGGCCTTGAGGTGGTCGAGATCCCGACCAACGTCTCCTGCATCCGGGTCGACGACGATGACGAGGTGTATCGCACCGCCGAGGAGAAGTACGCGGCGATCGCCGAGCTGATCGAGGATTGCCGCGCGCGCGGCCAGCCGTGCCTGGTTGGCACGGTCTCGATCGAAAAGTCCGAGCAGCTCTCGGACACGCTCAAGGGAAAGGCGATCCCCCACCAGGTTCTCAACGCCCGCTATCACGAGCAGGAGGCCAGCATCATCGCCCAGGCCGGCGTCTCCGGCGCCGTCACCATCGCCACCAACATGGCCGGCCGCGGCACGGACATCCAGCTCGGCGGCAACCCGGACATGCGCATCCGCCAGGAGATCAACGATCCCGACGACGTGGCGGGCAAGGCACGCATCCGTGCCGAGGTCGAAGCGGACAAGCGGAAGGTCATCGCAGCCGGCGGTCTCTTCATCATCGGTACCGAGCGGCACGAGAGCCGGCGCATCGACAACCAGCTCCGCGGCCGCTCCGGCCGCCAGGGCGATCCCGGCCGATCCAAGTTCTTTCTCTCGCTGCAGGACGATCTGATGCGGATCTTCGGCTCGGAGCGCATCGACGGCATGCTGCAGAAGCTGGGGCTCCAGGAAGGCGAGGCCGTCGTCCATCCGTGGGTCAACAAGGCGCTGGAAAAGGCGCAGCAGAAGGTCGAGGCGCGCAACTTCGACATCCGCAAGAATCTCCTCAAGTTCGACGACGTCATGAACGACCAGCGCAAGGTCATTTACGAGCAGCGCCGGGAGTTGATGACGACCGACAACGTCTCCGAGGAGGTCGCCAGCTACCGTCACCAGGTCATCGACGATCTGGTCGCCCGCCATATCCCGGAGAAGGCCTACGCCGAGCAATGGAACGCGCATGGGCTTCATGCCGAGGTGCTGCGCGTGTTCGGGCTCGATCTGCCGATCGAGGAGTGGGCCAAGGAGGAGGGCATCGCCGACGCCGAGGTCCGCGAACGCCTGAGCGACGCCGCCGACCGCCGGATGGCCGAGAAGGCCGCGACCTACGGTCCCGACATCATGCGCATGGTCGAGAAGAGCCTGCTCCTGCAGATTCTCGACCAGATCTGGAAGGAGCACCTGCTCAACCTCGACCACCTGCGGCAGGGCATCGGCCTCCGCGCCTACGGTCAGCGCGACCCGCTGAACGAGTACAAGCGGGAAGCCTTCGGGCTGTTCGAGACCATGCTGGAACGGCTTCGCGAGCGGGTCACGCTGGTTCTCGCCCATGTCGAGCTGCGCCTGCCCGAGGGCGAGGAGCTGGCGATCGCGCGTGTCCAGGAGGAGCGCCAGCAGAATCGGCCGATGCGCGAGAGCCGCGTCGATCCGGCCTTCGCCCGCGCAGCCGAACCGGCGATGGCCGATGCCGATGCCGGTGCCGGTGCCGACGGCGCCGCGCCCGTGCGCTCGCGCCAGGCTTCGTCCCGCGTCGATCCGCACAATCCCGCCACCTGGGGCCGCGTCGCCCGCAACGCCTCCTGCCCGTGCGGCTCGGGCAAGAAGTACAAGCACTGCCACGGCCGTCTGGCATAGTGGCGAGTCCGGACAGGCGAACCGGGCGGTGCGCATCGTCTGCCTCCAGCACGTTCCGTTCGAGGGTCCGGCGGCGATCGCCGACCGGGCCGTGGCCGCCGGGCACGAGATCCTCGGGTGCCACCTCTATCGCGGCGATCCGCTGCCGGCGCGGGACGCCTTCGACATGCTGGTCGTCATGGGCGGCCCGATGAGCGTCAACGACGTGGCCCGGCATCCGTGGATCGAGCCCGAGACGCGACTGATCGCAGACGTCATCGCCGCCGGCACGCCGCTCCTCGGCGTCTGCCTCGGGGCTCAGCTCATGGCCAAGGCCCTCGGCGCGTCCGTCTATCCCGCGACCGAAAAGGAGATCGGCTGGTTTCCCGTTCGCGCCATCGACGAGGGTGCAGGCGATATCCTGTTCGCCCTGCCGCAGTCCTTCACGCCTCTCCATTGGCACGGCGAGACCTTCGATCATCCGCCGCGTGCCGTGCGTCTCGCCGAAACGGAGGTCTGCGCCAACCAGGCGTTTCAGGTCGGGCCGCGCGCCGTCGGCCTGCAGTTCCATATGGAAGCGACCCGCGAGAGCGTCGACGCCCTCGTTCGCCACTGCTCCGCCGACATCACCGGCGGCCGCTACCAGCAATCGCCCGAAGCGATCCGCGAGGGCGCGACGAGGGTCGCCGACCTCCACGCCATCCTGTTCCGGCTCCTCGACTTCCTGGTGCGGTGAGCCCGGCGCCGATCCGGTTTGGTGAGCGTCATTACGAAAAGTTTAAGTGAATGTGAGCCAGGATCGGACGTATGATGCTGCTCCCGGTTGCGGAACGCTTCATAACTCCGGCGTCATGTACGACGCCCCTCACCGCGCCGACCGACAAGCAGGAGGCTTCCCATGGTCCTTTCGGTTCAACGCCTTGGCGTTCTCGCTGTCCTCGCGCTTCTGATCACCGGCGCCGCCGGGGCGGTGCGGGCGGAAGGCGAGAAGTCCGGCGCGACCGACCGGCAATCAGTCGAGGAGATTGTCCGCCAGTACCTGCTCGCCAACCCGGAAGTCATTGTCGAGGCGATGGAGGTCCTGCGCAAGCGACAGGAGGACGCGGAGGCCCAAAGAATAAAGAGCCTCATTTCCGAAAGGTCCAAGGACATCTTCGAGAGCCCGGATGCTCCAATCGACGGCAATACCGATGGCGATGTGACGCTCGTCGAGTTCTTTGATTACCAATGCGGCTACTGCAAGCGCGCGTTTCCCGACATGATGAAGGTGGTCCGCGAGGACGGCAACGTCCGCCTCGTCTTCAAGGAGTTTCCGATCCTGGGGCCGGCGTCGGTCTATGCCGCCAAGGCGGCCCTGGCGTCGCGGGAGCAGGGCAAGTACGTGCCGTTCCATCAGGCGCTGATGGAGGCGAAGGGGCAGCTCTCGGAAGACCGCGTGCTCAAGATCGCGACATCGGTCGGCCTCGACGGTGACGCGCTGGTCAAGAGCATCAAGGACAAAGGGCCCGAGTACGACCGGATCATCCAGAAGAACCGCGAGCTCGCCCAGGACCTCGGCATCACCGGAACGCCGGCGTACCTGATCAACGACATCCAGGTGCCCGGTCTCGTCGACTATGAGACGATGAAGAAGCTGGTGGCGAGGGCCCGCGAACTCGCCGCCGAGAAGAAAGCCGCAAAGGAGTCGTAGGCGCACGGCGGTCGCCGGCGGCGGCGAGGGTGAACGCTCAGGGAGCGACCCGGTCCCAGTAGGCGTCGACGTGTGCCTGGATCGTTCGGATCAGAGCGTCGTTGCGCTCGGGCTCGAACAGATGCGCAAAGCGTCCCTGGGCCCGCAGATAGGTTTCGACCGGAAGCCTCGGGTGGGGAACTCGAGTGTGGATGACCTTGCCCTCCGCATACTCCTTCAAGGGCCAGATGCCGGTGCGCACGGCGAGCTTGCCGATCTCGACCGTCCGGCTCGGTTCGAACTCCCAGCCCGTGGGACAAGGCGAAAGCGCAAGGATCAGCCGCGGCCCCTTCAGGCCCTTCGCCGTCTCGATCTTGCGGACGAGGTCGAGCGGCTCGGCACCGATGACCGTCGCCACATAGGCCGGGGCGTGGGCCGTCCAGATGGCAAACAGGTCCTTTTTCACGCCCGCGTGCCCCGAGGGTCCGGTGCTGGTGACGGTGCGCGCACCCAAGGGCGTCGCCGCGGAGGCCTGCTGCCCGGTGTTGCCGTAGCCTTCGTTGTCGTAGCAGATGTAGAGAAAATCGAGGCCGCGCTCGATCGCCGCCGAGGTCGCGGAGAGCCCCATGCCGTAGGCCGCGCCGTCGCCGGTGAGCACGACGACGCCGAGATCCTCCTCGGCGCCGATGCGGCCCGTCTTCAGCAAGCAATCGAGGGCGTCGCGAACCCCTTGCGCGCCGGCCGGCGCCGAGGCCATCGCCGTATACAGCCAGGAGCCGCGAAACGGGGTGAACGGGTAGACGGCGAGCAGCGTCATGCACCCGGCGGCATTGACGAACACCGTCCGTTCGCCGAGCACGTCGTAAATCTCCTTGACCGCCTCGAGCGCGCCGCAGCCGGCGCACATCGCGGTGCCGGCACCCAACAGGTGGGACGATGGCAGCGCGCGGGCGCTGGTGAACCGCGTCCCGCTCATGTCGGTTCCCGGTCGAGATGGGGTTCGACCTCGGCGATCGCCTGCAACGTCCGCACCTGGCGGAGCTCGCCCTCGGTATAGAGGAGGCGGGGCGGCGGGGTACGGCCGTCGTCGACGGCGCGCGCCGCCTCGGCGGCGATGGCGTACAGCTCGTCGACGCCGATGTCCCGCCCGCCGAGGCCGCCGACGACGCTCATCAGCACCGGCGGCGCCTCAGGCCGGCCGTACAGCACCGAGGCCAGCTCGGCATGCAGCACCCCGCCCTTGCCGATCGACAGGTTCTGGTCGATCACCGCCACGCCCCTGCAGCCGGCGAGCAGTCTGCGCACGGCATCCGCCGGGAACGGCCGCAGCAGCACCGGCCTCATGAGGCCCACCTTTCGGCCATCGCGACGGAGCTGATCGACGGCATCCTTGGCCTTGGTCGAGAACGATCCCATCATCACCAGGGCGATCTCCGCGTCCCCGAGATGGTAGGCCTCGACGGCGGCAGGCCTGCGGCCGAAGATCTCGGCGAACGCCTGCGCGATCTCGTCGAACACCGGCAGCGCGGCCTCGGCGGCGAGGTGCATCTGGTAACGGAAGTAAGAGTAGGGCGTGCCGCCGAGCACGGCGACGGCTTCGCTCACCGGGCGGCCGGCACGGAAGGCGAGCGTGCCCGGATCGAACGGCGGCAGAAACCGCCGGACGGCCGCGATCTCCGGAACCTCGACCGGCTCCCGGGTGAACGAGAGATAGAAGCCGTCCATGTTGACGAGCGCCGGCAGGCGCACGCGGGCGTCCTCGGCCAGCCGATAGGCGATCAGGACGGCGTCGAGCACCTCCTGGCAGGTGGCGGCATGGATCTGCAGGAAACCGCTGTCGCGGGCGGCCAGAACGTCGTTGTGATCGGGTTCGAGGGTGATCGGAGCGGCGAGGCCGCGCGAGACGTTCACGAGAACGAACGGCACGCGCCAGCCGGCGACGGCATACAGCATCTCCATGCCGTAAAGGAGACCCTGGCTCGAGGTGGCGGTGAACGTGCGCACGCCGGTCGCCGCGGCGGCGCCGGCAGCGGTGATCATCGAGTGCTCCGATTCCAGGGTCACCAGGCGGGCCGCCATCTCCCCGGCTTCGATCCAGCGGCCGAGGGTCTCGATGATCTCCGTCTGCGGCGTGATCGGGAAGGCCGGAACGTAGTCGACCTCGGCCAGGCGGGCCGCCCACGCCGCGGCGGCGTTGCCGGTAAGCAGCGTCCGGGTCATGCCGGCCCCTCCGCGGCCGCCGCACTTTCCGGCACCGCGCGAATTGCGTGGGTCGGACACTGCGCCATGCAGATCAGACAGCCCTTGCAGTGATCGAGATCGATGGCGGGAAAGCCTTTGGCATCTACCTTGATGGCGTTGTCGGGACAAAACTCCCCGCAGACCCAGACGCAGCGACGGCACCGCTCGTGGTCGATGACCGGTCGCATGATGCGCCAGAGCCCGGTCCTGGCGAGCTCGCTCGAGACGGGCCGGTGGACGGCCGGAGCGGCCCGCTCCGCACCCTCGGCCGCGAGCTCGATCCACCTCGGCGGCAGGCGCGGAGCGGTCTCCGCGCCGGCCGCTTCAAGCACGCGGCCGGCGTGCTCGGCCATACGGTCGAACACCGCGAGGGCGAGACCTTCCGCCTCCGCCGCTGAGTTCGCCGCTACGTCGGCGAGCTCCCGGCGCACTGCCCGGGCGAGCGCGTCGCGGCCGATGACGCCGACCAGCCGCGCCGCGGCGGCGGCGCAGGCTACGCTTGCATGCCAGGGACACGTCCGGACCTCCGCCGCCTCGACGGCAAGCGCGATGATGCCCCGAGGCCGATTGAGGCGCCTCTGCCAGACCTCGCCCTCGGTGGCGGTCGCGATCAGCAACGGTGAGCGGGGGCCAAGACCCTGCAGCACGCCGGCGGACGGCTCGGCCACCAGCGTGTCGTCGGCGACCGCGACCAGGTCCGGATCCGGAATGACCCCGCGCTCGTTGATCGGCAGCCGTGCCGCGCGGACGAAGGTGGCGATCGGCGCACCCCGGCGCTCGGCGCCATAGCGGGGCGCGTCCTGCACCTCGAAGCCTTCGAGGAAGAAAGCCGTGCCGAGGATGCGGCCGGCGGTCTTGATGCCCTGCCCGCCGCGGCCATGGAAGCGTATTCGATACATGCTGGCACCATGCGTCCGAGCGGCGCATTATACCTCTTTGGCAACGATCTCGCCGCAACTTCCGCGCGGCACGCTCAGAAGACCGACCAGCGGCGGAACGACATCGCCCGCCTGAGGCGATCGGTCGCAAGGCGGATGGCGGCCTCGCGCGGCGTGATCCCCTCGACGTCCGTCCGTTCCAGGACCTCCTGCACGTTGCGCCGGACCTTCTCCGCGATCGCCGCGAGCGCCGCCGTCTCGGTGGCGCCCGCATACTCCATCGCCGCGCAGATCACGCCGCCGGCATTGCAGATGAAGTCCGGAACGTTGAGCACGCCGCGCCGGTGCAAGGCTTCCTCGGCCGCCGCGGTCACCGGAATGTTGGCTCCCTGGAGGACGACGCGGGCCTTCAGGCGGTCCACGTTGGTCTCGTTGATCACGTCCGGGCGCGCCGCCGGGATCCAGATGTCGCAGTCGACGCCGACGAGTCCGTCGCCGTCGATGCGTTCGCCCCGACCGAGTTCGGTCACACCCCGTCCCTCGCCCTTCAGCGCGATCAGTGCGGCGACGTCGAGGCCTCCGGCATCGAGCACCGCGCCGCCCGAGTCGGCGACGGCGACCACCACGGCTCCCTTGTCGGCAAGGAACCGCGCCGCGTGCCTGCCGACGGCGCCGAACCCCTGAACGGCGATGCGCGCACCCGCCAGGCCGAAACCGCAATGCTCGGCGGCGATCTCCGCGGCATGGCGAAGCCCCCATCCCGTGGCGCCGATCTCGTCGAGCGGAATGCCGCCCATTTCGCGCGGCAGGGCGACCACGCGATCGATCTCGTCCCTGATCCACGCCATGCACTCTTCGTCGGTGCCCATGTCGGGCGCGAGGATGTACTCCTCGATGTCGCGGAGCGCATTCGCCAGCGCCCGGATGAGGCGCTCCTTCTCCGGCCGCGGCATGTTGGGATCGCCCTTCACCACCGCCTTGCCGCCGCCGTGCGGCAGGCCGGCCGCGGCGTTCTTGAAGGTCATGGCGCGGGCGAGGCGGCAGCACTCGCCGACGGTGACGTCCGGCGCCATGCGGATGCCGCCGATGGACGGGCCGGTGGCGACGTTGTCGACCACCAGCGCCGCCCTCAGTCCCGTCGACGGCTCGTGGATCTTCAAGATCTTGGTCGGCCCGAGATCGTCGCCGTACGCCCAGTCGTCCGTCATCCTCCGATCCTTTCGCCTCGGCGCCCGTCCCCGCCGGGGACCACCTGCTAATCGCCCTCCAGCACCGCCCGGCACGCCGGCGGCAGGTCGGCGAGGGTGAGCGGAACGCGCGGCATCGCCCGCAGCCGCTCGAGCTCGGCCGCCGCCTCCGCCGTGAACCACCATGCAAGCGAGGCGTCGCAGCCGTCGCCGTCGGGCGTCGCTGCCTGATCGACACAGCCGTCGCTTCCCTCCGGACAGCGAAGCCGGACGTGGAAATGGTGGTCGTGCCCCCACCACGGACGGACCTTGCCGAGCCACGCGCGGCCGTCCGCCACGGTCCGGCACAACTCCTGCTTGATGGCGGCATTGACGAAGATCCGCGTCACGTCGGGATGCGACGCCGCGGCCTCGAGGATGGTGGCGTGGTCCGCCGTCCACGCGCCGGTCACCCCGGTGCCGTCGGCCGCGACCATGGAAACGGCCGGCATCTCATCGCGCTCTGCGGAGGACAGCGTCCGCGGCGGCGACGGCAGAAGCCAGATGTCGGCATCGAGACCGGTCTGGTGGCTGGCATGGCCGCTGCTCATCGGCCCGCCGCGCGGCTGGGCGAGATCGCCGACGAGGATCCCCGGCCCTCCCTTCGCCTGCATCGTCTGGGCGAGCGCCTCGATGAAGCGGACCAGTCGCGGGTGGGCGAAGAAGCGATGGCGGGACGGCCGCATCACCTGCCAGCCGGGCCCATCCTGGGGAAGCTCGATCGCGCCGGCGATGCAGCCCCGGGCGTGGCCGCCGAACACCTCCGCCGCACCCGCCGCCGGCTCCCGCACGTCGCCCCAGTCCGGGGCGGCCATGGCGTGCGGCGCCGCCAGCGCCAAGAGACCCGATGCCAGACCCGTTCTTGCCACCTGCACGACACGCATCGCTTGACAGATCCTCCAGGAGTGTGCGGCCGCGGACGCCGCCGCCGGCATTCTCCGACAAACGGCGGCCGATCGCCACGCCTCCGTTCCAGGTCCCTGCAAGAGCCAAACAACACATTGATATTGAATAATAAATAGCGCTTGCGCGTGCCTTGACGGATGCCGCTTGCCTTCCCACCTCAAGTGGCGCCGGCGGATCCGGACGTCCGGCCGATCCGCTGCCGAGCGCCGCATTGGGATGGGAGCCGAACGCACCATGCGCAGCGAAAGAGATCATCCGAACCTGCACTCCCCGAAGCAGACGGACACGGCAACCGCAAGCGCGGTCGGGCCCGCCCCGACGCGGCCGGGAGTGGTGCGGATCTACAAGCCGGCCCGCAGCGCCATGCAGGCGGGCCGCGCCGGCGCGCGATCCTGGATCCTCGAGTTCGAGCCCTCCTCCCGGCCGGCGGTCGAGCCCTTGATGGGGTGGACCGCGTCCGCAGACGTCAACCGGCAGGTACGCCTGGCGTTCGCCACCAGGGAACAGGCGGTTGTCTACGCCGAGAAGCACGGTTTGCGGTACAGCCTCTCGGATGCCAAGGCGGCGCCGCCGCGGCCGAAAAGCTATGCCGCCAACTTCCTTCGGGGCGTCGAGGACTGACGGCGATCGCGTTACACGGGCCGTGCCCGGTGACGTCGACGCCTGGCGTCGGCGCCCCGAATGGTTCGTCGGCCGGGCGGCCGGAAGGCTCTGCTCGGCGCGGCTCTACGGGATGGGATCCCTGATCGCCAACGCCTCCTGCATTCGCATCAGCCCGCCTTCACCGTGATGGTCCTGGCCGGAGCCGGCTTGACCTTCGGCAGGGTGACCTTCAGCACGCCGTTCTTCAACGTGGCCTCGATCCGCTCGCTGTCGATCTCCTCCGACAGCGTGAACGCCCGTTCGTAATCACCCTCGCGATACTCGGCATGGGAGAGCGAGTATCCTTCCGGCACCCCCGGGTTGCACTGCCCGGTGATCGTCAGCACGCGGCGGTCGAGAGTGATGTTGATCGAGTCGCGTTCGACGCCCGGCATCTCGAGCAGAAGCACCAGAGCGTCCTTGGTCTCGTAGATGTCGGCGGGTGGCGTGAACACGGGCACGGACCTCGTGCCCTCCGGGCGCGCCTCTCCCCGGCCCTGTGCGCCGGCAGTCTGGTCGGTCATGGCTGGTCCTCCCCTCTCAAGACGCCTTGATCTCGATGCGTTTCGGCTTCTCGGCCTCGGGCCGCGGCAGGTCGATCCTGAGGATGCCGCCGCGCATGCTCGCCCTGACCTTCTCGGCATCGACATTGAACGGCGTCGATACCGTGCGGGCGAACGTTCCGTAGACGCGCTCCTGGCGGTGAAGGGCCGCCTCCCCTTCCCTCGCCTCCGGCTCGCGTCTGCCCTTGATGGTCAGCGTGCTCTGGCGGACGACGATGTCGATGTCGTCGATGCCGACCCCGGGAACCCTGGCGGTGACGACGACGCCGTCCTCACCCCTCCACACGTTGATCGGCGGGAATTCAACGGAAGGCTGCAAGCGGTAGTCGCCCAACAGCCGGTTCATCTCCTCCTGCATGCGGCGCAGGGCGGTGACCGGGTCCGGCCACACCTGCGACGCCGGTGCATTCAGTGCCATTTCGTCCTCCCACATCGGTTTCAGGGTGAGGGAATCCTGCGGTCCGGAACGGTTGATCCGAACCGTGCGTAATGTATGGGCGCCCCATCCGCGCCCGCAAGGGTCGCGGGGCGCCGTCCACCGCCGCCGCCATTGCCGTCCGCCCATCCGCCGACGACAAAATCGAGCCGCCCCCTTGACGTCTGCCGGCGATCGCCATACATCGTCGCCACCACGTTGGCAGTCTCCGCTGGAGAGTGCCAACATCCTGGTTCGAGTTGCTGGCTTTCCTGATGATTTGGAGGTTATGCGATGAAGTTCAGGCCCCTGCACGATCGCGTTGTGGTGCGCCGGATCGAGGAGGATGAGCGGACGAGCGGCGGGATCATCATCCCCGATACGGCGAAGGAGAAACCGCAGCAGGGCGAAATCCTGGCGGTCGGATCCGGCGCCCGCAACGAGAAGGGCGAGATCATGCCCCTCGACGTCGCCGTCGGCGACCGCATCCTGTTCGGGAAGTGGTCCGGCACCGAGGTGAAGATCGACGGCGAGGACTTGTTGATCATGAAGGAATCCGACGTCCTCGGCATTGTCGAGGGCGCCACGTCGGTATCGAAGGCCGCCTGAAGGAGGAATAGGTCCATGGCTGCAAAAGACGTCAAGTTCTCGACGGAGGCCCGCGACAAGCTGCTTCGCGGCGCCGACATCCTGGCCAACGCCGTGAAGGTCACGCTCGGACCCAAGGGTCGCAACGTCGTCCTGGAGAAGAGCTTCGGCGCACCCCGCATCAGCAAGGACGGAGTCACCGTCGCCAAGGAGATCGAGCTCGCCGACAGGTTCGAGAACATGGGGGCTCAGATGCTGCGCGAGGTGGCATCGAAGACCTCGGACGTCGCCGGCGACGGCACGACGACCGCGACCGTTCTCGCCCAGGCGATCCTCAAGGAGGGTGCGAAGGCGGTCGCCGCGGGCATGAACCCGATGGATCTGAAGCGCGGCATCGAACTCGCCGTCGGCGCCGTCGTCAAGGATCTGGAGAGGCGCTCCAGGAAGGTGACGACGAACGCCGAGATCGCCCAGGTCGGCACCATCTCCGCCAACGGCGACAGGGAGATCGGCGATTACCTCGCGAAGGCGATGGAGAAGGTGGGCAACGAGGGGGTGATCACGGTCGAGGAGGCGAAGAGCCTGCAGACCGAGCTCGACGTGGTCGAAGGCATGCAGTTCGACCGCGGCTACATCTCGCCCTATTTCATCACCAACGCCGAGAAGATGACCGTCGAGCTCGAGGATCCGTTCATCCTCATCAACGAGAAGAAGCTGTCGGGCCTCCAGGCGCTGCTGCCGCTGCTCGAGAAGGTGGTGCAGTCGGGGAGGCCGCTCCTGGTCATCGCCGAGGACGTCGAGGGCGAG
>CAYQSU010000012.1:0-59590 GCA_964420325.1 uncultured Rhodospirillaceae bacterium
CCGGCGTCGTCGCCAAGATCATCGACTAGAAGGCCATCGGCAGCGGCGGACGGCAAGCGAGGAAGCAGGATACGCAATGGAGAACCAGAACATCCGCATCGGGCTCAGGGCGTTCGATCACCGCGTGCTCGATCAGTCCGCGCGCGAGATCGTCAACACCGCCCGACGCACCGGCGCCCGCGTCCGCGGACCGATTCCGCTGCCGACGCGCATCGAGCGCTTCACGGTTCTCCGCTCGCCGCACATCGACAAGAAGTCGCGGGAGCAGTTCGAGATCCGCACGCACAAGCGCGTGCTCGACATCGTCGACCCGACGCCACAGACCGTGGACGCGCTGATGAAGCTCGATCTGGCCGCGGGCGTCGACGTCGAGATCAAGCTCTAGGGGCGCAAGCGATGCGAACCGGACTGATCGCCGAGAAGGTGGGGATGTCGCGGCTGTTCGCCGACGACGGCGGCCATGTGCCGGTGACGGTGCTGAGGCTCGACGGATGCCAAGTGGTGGCCCAGCGGACCAGGGACCGGGACGGCTATACGGCGCTCCAGCTCGGCACCGGGGCGGCCAAGGTCAAGAACGTCACCAAGCCGATGCGCGGCCATTTCGCCGGCGCCAAGGTGGAGCCGAAGCGCTGGCTGGCCGAGTTCCGGGTCAGCGACGATGCCCTGGTCGAGGTCGGATCGGAGCTGACGGCCGGTCACTTCGCGGTGGGCCAGCACGTCGACGTGACCGGCACCTCGATCGGCAAGGGCTTCGCCGGCGGCATCAAGCGGCACGGCTTCCACGGCCTGAGAGCCTCGCACGGCGTCTCCGTTAGCCACCGCAGCCTGGGATCGACCGGCAACCGCCAGGACCCCGGCAAGGTTTTCAAGGGCAAGAAGATGGCCGGGCACATGGGCGACCGCCGGGTCACCGTGCTCAATCTCGAGGTGGTGCAGTGCGACGTCGAGCGCGGCCTGATCCTGGTCAAGGGGGCGGTGCCCGGTGCGAAGGGCAGCCGCGTTCTGATCCGGGATGCGGTGAAGCGCCCACCCTCCGGCGAGGTGCCGTTCCCGGCGGCGGTGCGGGCGGCGCCGGCGGCGGCAGCCGAGCCCGATGCCGGGCCGGAGGACGGCCCACCGCCGGCCGCGGACCCGAGCGAGAAGGACTAGCGGACGATGAAGTGCGACGTGGTCAATCTCGACAACGAAGCGGTGGCGACGCTCGATCTCGACGAGACCGTGTTCGGTGTCGAGGTGCGGCGGGACATCCTCGCGCGCGTCGTCAACTGGCAGCTGGCCAAGCGGCGGGCCGGCACGCACAAGGTGAAGACGCGGAACGAGGTGTCCGGCACCTCGAAGAAGCCGTTTCGGCAGAAGGGTACCGGCCGCGCCCGCCAGGGCTCGCTCAAGGGGCCGCACCAGTACGGCGGCGGCGTCGTGTTCGGTCCGGTGCCGCGGGATCATGCCCACCGTCTGCCGAAGAAGGTTCGGCGCCTGGGCCTGAAGGCCGCGCTCTCGGCGAAGCAGGCGGCGGGCGAGCTCGTGGTCCTCGACCGCGCCGCACTCGAGGACGGCAAGACGCGGGTCCTGGTCGACCACCTGAAGAAGCTCGGCTGGCGGTCGGCGCTGGTCATCGACGCCGACGAGATCGATGCCGGGTTCGCCCGGGCGGCCCGCAACGTCGCCGGCATCGACGTCCTGCCGAGCCGCGGCGCCAACGTCTACGACATCCTCCGCCGAGAGACGCTGGTGCTGACTCGGGCGGCGGTGGACAAGCTCGTGGAGCGGCTTAGATGAGCAAGCGATACCAGCGTTCGCCGCTGGCGCTGAGCGAACAGCGCAAGTACGAGGTGTTGCGCCGGCCGGTGATCACCGAGAAGGCGACGATGCTGTCGGAGCACAACCAGGTGGCGTTCCTGGTCGCCCTCGACGCCACCAAGCCGGAGATCAAGGCCGCGGTCGAGGACCTGTTCAAGGTCAAGGTCAAGGCGGTCAACACGCTGCGCCAGAAGGGCAAGAGGAGGCGCTTCCGCGGTCGCCTGGGCCAACGGTCGGACGCCAAGAAGGCGATCGTGACCCTGGCCGAAGGCCATTCGATCGACGTCACCACAGGGCTTTAGGGAACGGTCATGGCACTGAAGCAGCACAAGCCGACCTCGCCGGGGCGCCGCGGGCTGATCCTCGTCGACCGCTCCCAGCTGTGGAAGGGCAAGCCCGAGAAAGCGCTGACCGAGGGTCTGCGCCGCACCGGCGGTCGCAACAACCTGGGCCGCATCACCGCCCGCCGCCGCGGCGGCGGCCACAAGCGCCGCTACCGCCTGGTCGACTTCAAGCGCACCAAGTTCGACGTGCCGGCCACCGTCGAGCGCCTGGAGTACGATCCCAACCGCACCGGCTTCGTGGCGCTGATCCGCTACGAGGACGGCGAGCTCTCGTACATTCTGGCGCCGCAGCGGCTCGGCGTCGGCGACACCGTCATTGCCGGCCGCCAGGTCGACATCAAGCCAGGCAACGCGATGCCGCTGCAGAACATCCCGGTCGGCACCATCGTCCACAACGTCGAGATGAAGCTGGGCAAGGGCGGCCAGATCGCGCGCGCGGCCGGAACCTACGCCCAGCTCATCGGCAAGGACCAGGGCTACGCGCAGCTGCGGCTGAGCTCGGGCGAGCTGCGCATGGTGCGGTCGGAATGCATGGCGACCATCGGCGCCGTCTCCAATCCCGATCAGCAGAACATCAACCTCGGCAAGGCCGGCCGCAAGCGGTGGCTGGACCGCCGCCCGGCGGTGCGCGGCGTGGCGATGAACCCGGTCGACCATCCCCACGGCGGCGGCGAGGGCCGCACCTCGGGCGGACGCCACCCGGTGACGCCCTGGGGCAAGCCGACCAAGGGCAAGCGGACGCGTGGCGTCAAGAACTCCGACCGGCTGATCATCCGCCGCCGGCACAAGCGAACGTAAGGCCAAGGAGGAGCAGAGGTGCCGCGTTCTGTCTGGAAAGGTCCGTTCGTCGATGGCTTCCTTCTGAAGAAGGCGGAGAAGGTGCGCGCGAGCGGGCGCAAGGAGATCATCCGCACCTGGTCCCGGCGGTCGACGATCCTTCCGCAGTTCGTCGGCCTGACCTTCGGCGTCTACAACGGCAAGAAGTTCATTCCGGTGCTGGTGACCGAGAACCTGGTCGGTCACAAGTTCGGCGAGTTCGCGCCGACCCGCACGTTCCACGGGCATTCCGGCGACAAGAAGGCGAAGAGGGCTTAGGACCATGGGCAAGCCGCCGGCACCCAATCGACTGGCCGACAACGAGGCGATGGCCTATGCGCGCGCGCTCAGGACCAGCCCCAGAAAGCTCAATCTGGTGGCCGCCAGCATCCGCGGCATGAGCTGCGAGAAGGCCCTCGCCGAGCTGCAGTTCTCGCAGAAGCGCATCGCCGGCACGGTGCGCAAGGTGCTGCAGTCGGCGATCGCCAACGCCGAGAACAACCATCAGCTCGACGTCGACCGGCTCTTTGTCGCGGAGGCCACCGTCGGCCGCTCGCTGTTCATGAAGCGCTGGCGGCCCCGCGCCCGCGGCCGCGTCGGACGGATCAAGAAGCCGTTCAGCAATCTCAGGGTCGTGCTGCGCGAGCGCGAGGAGGAGGAGTTCGACTAATGGGCCAGAAGGTCAACCCCATCGGGCTGCGCCTCGGCGTCAATCGGACCTGGGATTCGCGCTGGTTCGCCGACGACAACTACGCGACCCTCCTGCACGAGGACCTGCGGATCCGTGCCACTCTCAAGGAGCGCCTGCAGCAGGCGGGGGTGTCGCGGGTGGTCATCGAGCGGCCGGCGAAACGGGCTCGGATCACCATCCACACCGCGCGGCCCGGCGTGGTGATCGGCAAGAAGGGAGCCGACATCGAGAAGCTGCGCCGGGAGCTGACCAAGACTGCCGGCGCCGACGTGCATCTCAACATCATCGAGATCCGCAAGCCGGAGACCGAGGCCCAGCTCGTCGCCGAGAACGTCGCCCAGCAGCTCGAACGCAGGGTGTCGACGCGGCGGGCGATGAAGCGGGTGGTGCAGTCGGCGATGCGCCTCGGCGCGCAGGGGATCCGCATCAACTGCGCCGGGCGTCTCGGCGGTGCCGAGATCGCGCGGTCGGTGTGGTACCGCGAGGGCCGCGTGCCGCTGCATACGCTGCGGGCGCACGTGGACTACGGCGTGGCCATCGCCAAGACCACCTACGGCGTCTGCGGCGTCAAGGTGTGGGTCTACAAGGGAGACATCATGGCGCACGACCCGATGGCCATCGACAAGCGTGCGCTCGAGCAGCAGCCGTCGCGATGAGCCTCGAGCGGATGCCCGACCAGCGAATGGAACGCCATGCTTAGTCCGAAACGAACCCGCTACCGGAAGCAGCACAAGGGCCGGGTCCACGGCCAGGCCAAGGGGGCGACCGAGCTCAACTTCGGCGCCTACGGGCTCAAGGCGGTGACCGCCGGGCGCCTCACCTCGCGGCAGATCGAGGCCGCCCGGCGGGCGATCACCCGGCACATGCGGCGCACCGGGCGGGTGTGGATCCGCATCTTTCCCGACGTGCCGGTGAGCACCAAGCCGGCCGAGGTGCGCATGGGCGGCGGCAAGGGCGCGCCGGAGTACTGGATCTCCCGGGTCAGGGCGGGGCGGATCATGTTCGAGGTGGACGGCGTGCCGTCCGCGGTGGCCCGCGCGGCATTGCGCCTGGGGTCGGCCAAGCTGCCGTGCCGGACGCGGTTCGTCTCGCGCATGGGCGAGGAAGGATAGCGGCATGAAGGCTGAGGACCTGAGGGCGAAGAGCGACGACGAGCTCAACGATCAGCTCGCCCAGATGCGCAAGGAGGCGTTCAACCTGCGCTTCCAGGCGGCGAGCGGGCAGCTCGAAAACACGGCCCGGCGGCGCGACGTCCGGCGCACGATCGCCAGGATCCATACGATCCTTGGGGCGCGTCGGCGCGCGGCGGCGACGGCGTCGGCAGGGAGGTGACGATGCCGAGGCGCGTCATGCAGGGCGTGGTGGTCAGCGACCGGATGGACAAGACCATCGTCGTCCGGGTCGAGCGGCGGGTGATGCATCCGATCTACAAGAAGTACGTCCGCCGTAGCAAGAAGTACCTGGCCCATGACGAGAGCAACGCGATCAAGGTCGGCGAGGTCGTGCGCATTCGCGAGTGCCGGCCGCTGTCCAGGCGCAAATGCTGGGAAGTCGTCGGCGAGAACGCCTAGGCGGCTGGTGAAGGATTGAGCGATGATCCAGGTGGAGACCGATCTCGACGTGGCCGACAACTCCGGTGCCCGTCGGGTCCGGTGCATCCGCGTTCTCGGCGGCTCGAGGCGCCGGTTCGCCAGCGTCGGCGACGTGATCGTGGTCTCCGTCAAGGAGGCGATCCCGCGCGGCAAGGTGAAGAAGGGTGAGGTGATGCAGGCCGTCGTCGTGCGCACCGCCAAGGACGTCCGCCGGCCGGACGGATCCGCCATCCGCTTCGACAGCAACGCGGCGGTGCTGATCAATAAGCAGGGGGAACCGGTCGGCACCCGGATCTTCGGGCCGGTGACGCGCGAGCTGCGCTCGAAGGGCTATATGAAGATCATCTCGCTGGCGCCGGAGGTGTTGTGATGGCGGCGAAGCTGAGGATCAAGAAGGGCGACCGGGTGATCGTGCTCACCGGTCGCAGCAAGGGACGGGTCGGCGAGGTGCTCAAGGTCACGCCCAAGGAGAATCGGGCGATCGTTCAGGGCGTGAACGTGGTCAAGCGCCACACCCGACCGAGCGGCATGGCCACCGGCGGCATCATCGAGAAGGAGGCGCCGATCCACGTCTCCAACCTCTCGATGGTCGACCCCAAGACCGGCGAGGCGACGCGCGTTGGCTACCGGTTCCTCGAGGACGGCCGGAAGGTCCGCTTCGCCAAGCGGTCCGGCGAGATCATCGACAGGTAGCGGGAGGCCGGGAGATGGTACGCCTCAAGGAGCACTATCGGTCGAACGTTCGCAAGGCGCTGGCCGAGGAGTTCAAGTACGACAACCCCATGCAGGTTCCGCGGCTGACCAAGATCGTGCTCAACATGGGCGTCGGAGAGGGTGCCCAGGACCGCAAGAAGATCGACGCGGCGGTGGGCGACCTGACGCTGATCGCCGGCCAGCGGCCGGTGATCAACGCGGCGAAGAAGTCGATCGCCCAGTTCAAGATCCGCGAGGGCATGTCGATCGGCTGCAAGGTCACCCTGCGGCGGGACCGCATGTACGAGTTCCTCGATCGGCTGGTCAACATCGCGCTGCCGCGCGTGCGCGATTTCCAGGGGCTGACGCGCAAGAGCTTCGACGGCCGGGGCAATTTCGCGATGGGCATCAAGGAACAGATCGTCTTTCCCGAGATCGACTATGACAAGATCGATCAGATCCGCGGTCTTGACATCGTCATCTGCACGACCGCCCGCACCGACGCCGAGGCGTTGGCGTTGCTGAAGGGCTTCGACATGCCGTTCGCACAGTGACAACCGCAAGCGAGGACACGGAGAATGGCGAAAACCAGCCTCATCGAGCGCAACCGGAAGCGCGAGCGCCTGGTCAAGCAGTACGCGGCCAAGCGGGCGCGTCTCAAGGCCATGGCCAAGGATCCGTCACTGCCGATGGAGGAGCAGTTCAACGCCCGCCTCCTGCTCGCGAAGCTGCCGCGCAACGCGTCGCCGGTGCGGCTCAGGCTGCGCTGCCAGCTGACCGGCCGGCCGCGCGGCAACTACCGCAAGTTCAAGCTGTCGCGCATCGCTTTGCGCGAGCTTGCTTCGACGGGGCAGATCCCGGGCATGGTGAAGGCGAGCTGGTAGGCGAACGGAAGGAGGCACGCAGCACATGGCGATGACGGACCCCATCGGCGACATGCTCACGCGAATCCGCAACGGCCAGCGCGCCCGCAAGAGCTTCGTCACTGCGCCGGCTTCGAGGTTGCGCCGGGACGTGCTCGACGTGCTTCAGCGCGAAGGGTTCATCCGCGGCTACTCCAGACACGAGGTGCGGCCCGGTGTCGAAGAGATCAGGATCGAACTCAAGTATCACGAGGGTGCACCGGTCATCCGCCAGATCAGCCGCGTTTCCAAGCCGGGGCGACGGGTGTATTCGAAGATCAGGGACCTTCCGAAGGTGTACAATGGTCTCGGCATTGCCGTGCTGTCGACGCCGCGCGGCGTGCTGTCCGATGCCGAGGCCCGCGACGCCCACGTCGGCGGCGAGGTCCTGTGCAAGGTGTTCTGAGGCGGAATAGGAAAGAAGCATCGCGATGTCGCGAGTTGGCAAAAGCCCCGTTGAGATTCCTGCCGGTGTCACGGTGACCATCGCCGGGCGGACGCTCACGGCCAAAGGCAAACTGGGAGAGCTGCGGGCGACGCTGATGGACGAGGTGGATCTGGCGCAGGAAGGCTCGCAGGTCGTGATCCGGCCCGCGAACGACAGCCAGCGGGCGCGCATGATGTGGGGCACGGCGCGGACCGTCGTGCACAACCTCGTGAGCGGCGTCGACAAGGGCTTCTCGCAGAGGCTGGAGATCCAGGGCGTCGGCTACCGTGCCCAGGTTCAGGGTAAGGACCTGGTCCTGCAGCTGGGCTACAGCCACGAGATCCGGCACAGCATTCCGGACGGCATCAAGGTCGAGTGCCCGGATCCGACCCACATCACGGTTTCCGGGGCCGACAAACAGCAGGTCGGCCAACTCGCGGCCGAGATCCGCGCCTACCGTAGGGTCGAGCCTTACAAGGGCAAGGGGATCCGCTATCAGAACGAGCTGGTTCGGCGCAAGGAAGGCAAGAAGAAGTAGGCGATGACGAGCAAGATCGTACTCGAGGAGCGGCGCAAGAGGCGCACGCGATTGCGGCTCAGGCAGGGCGCCGGGGCGCGCCCGCGGCTGTCGGTGCACCGGTCCAACAAGCACATCTACGCGCAGGTGATCGACGACCGCGAGGGCCGAACGCTCGCCGCGGCATCGTCCCTCGACAAGGCGCTGAAGGGGACGCTGGCCCACGGCTCGGACCGCGAGGCGGCCGCCACCGTCGGCAAGCTGGTCGCCGAACGGGCGCTGGCGGCGGGCGTCGGCGAGGTCGTCTTCGATCGCGGCGGCTACCGCTACCACGGTCGCGTCCGGGCCCTCGCCGAGGGCGCCCGCGAGCGCGGTCTCAAGTTCTAGGGAGCGGAAGACGATGGCACGCAAACCGATGGCGAAGCGCACCGACCAGGCGCCGGCGCAGAGCGAGGACCAGGAGTTCATTGACAAGCTGGTGCACATCAACCGCGTCGCAAAGGTGGTCAAGGGCGGGCGGCGGTTCTCGTTCGCGGCGCTGGTCGTGGTCGGCGACGGGCGAGGCCGCGTCGGTTATGGCACCGGCAAGGCGCGCGAGGTGCCGGAGGCGATCCGCAAGGCCACGGACCGGGCCAAGCACGACATGATCCGCGTCCCGTTGAGGGACGGACGGACGCTGCACCATGATGTCACCGGCCGCTACGGCGCCGGCCGGGTGGTGCTGCGGGCGGCGCCGGCGGGCACGGGCGTGATCGCTGGCGGGCCGATGCGGGCCATCTTCGAGACCATGGGGGTGCAGGACGTGGTCGCGAAGTCGGTCGGCAGCACTAATCCCCACAACATGATCAGGGCCACCTTCTCGGCGCTGAAGGGCTGTGCCGCCCCCCGGCTCATTGCCGCCAAGCGGGGCAAGAAGGTGAGCGAGATCATCTCGCGCCGCGGCGATGCCGGCGCCGCGTCCAGGGCGCAGGATTGACCGCCATGGCCTCGCCAGCAAAACGCACGCTCAAGGTGACTCAGATCGGCAGCCCCATCGGCCGCAGGCACGATCAGCGGGCGACGCTGATGGGTCTCGGCCTCAACAAGATGAACCGGACCCGCGTTCTCGAGGACACCCCGGCGGTCCGCGGCATGATCGTCAAGGTCGGCCACCTGCTGCGGGTCGAACCGGACGGCAGCACGTGATCAGGCGGAGATCGGCTGAGCCATGAGATTGAACGAGCTTCGCGACAACCCCGGCGCCCGCACGGCGCGCAAGCGCGTCGGCCGCGGCATCGGATCGGGACTCGGCAAGACCGCCGGCAAGGGCCACAAGGGCCAGAAGGCGCGCAGCGGCAGCGGCGCCAAGGTCGGCTTCGAAGGCGGGCAGATGCCGCTCTATCGGCGGATGCCGAAGCGCGGGTTCAAGAACCCGCATGCGAAGCATTTCGCCGAGATCAACGTCGGCGACCTGCAGCGCGCCATCGACGCCGGCAAGCTCACGAGCTCGCAGCCCATCGACGAAGCGGCGCTGAAGGCGGCCGGGCTGGTCCGGCGGCGCCGGGACGGCGTCCGCTTGCTGGCCAAGGGCGAGATCAAGGCCGCTCTCGAGGTGCGGGTGACGGGCGCCTCGAAGGCGGCGGTGGCGGCGATCGAGAAGGCGGGCGGCAGCGTCAGCCTGACCGCTGCGAAGACCGAGACGGCCGCGGCGCCGGGGCCGCAGGCGGCGGCCGATGCCGCCCACGGCGCCGCAGGGCCGGCGGACGACTAGGCCGGCGAGAGAGCCATGGCATCAGCAGCCGAGCAGCTTGCCGCGCACATCAATCTCGGGGCCTTCGCGAAGGCCACCGAACTCAAGCGGCGCCTGTGGTTCACGCTCGGCGCGTTGATCGTCTATCGGATCGGCACATACATCCCCCTGCCGGGGATCGATTCGGCGGCCGTCGCCGACATCTTCAGCCGCCAGGCCGGCGGCATCCTCGGCATGTTCAACATGTTCGCCGGCGGCGCCCTCGAGCGGATGACGATCTTCGCGCTCAACATCATGCCGTACATCTCGGCGTCGATCATCATGCAGCTGATGACGGCGGTGGTGCCGACGCTGGAGGCCCTGAAGAAAGAGGGCGAGGCCGGCCGCAAGAAGATCAACCAGTACACCCGGTTTCTCACCGTCGCGATCACCGCGGTGCAGGCCTATGCCCTCGCCATCGGCCTGGAGGCGATGCAGTCGAGCGCGGGGCCGGCCGTCCACGACCCCGGTCTGTTCTTCCGCTTCACCACGGTGGTGACGCTGGTCGGCGGCACCATGTTCCTGATGTGGCTGGGCGAGCAGATCACCGCCCGCGGCGTCGGCAACGGCATCTCGTTGATCATCTTCTCCGGCATCGTCGCCGGGCTTCCGAGCGCGCTCGCCGGCACGCTCGAGCTCGGCCGCACCGGCGCGCTCACCGCCGGCTTCATCGTCATCCTGCTGATCATGGCGGTCGCCGTGATCTTCTTCGTCGTGTTCGTCGAGCGGGGGCAGCGCCGGATCGTCGTCCAGTACCCGAAGCGGCAGCAGGGCGGACGGATGAGCATGGGCGAGAGCAGCCACCTGCCGCTCAAGATCAACACCGCGGGCGTGATCCCGCCGATCTTCGCGAGCTCGATCCTGCTGATGCCGATGACGGTCATCGGCTTCACCGCAGGCCAGGGCCCGGACTGGATGACGACGGTTGCGGCCTATCTCGGCCACGGCCAGCCGCTGTACCTGCTGCTCTACGTGAGCCTGATCGTGTTCTTCGCCTTCTTCTACACGGCAGTGGTGTTCAACCCGGCGGATACGGCGGACAACCTGAAGAAATACGGAGGGTTCATTCCCGGCATTCGTCCGGGACGCAACACGGCCGAGTATCTCGACAAGGTGCTGACGCGGCTGACGGTGGTGGGCTCGATCTACCTCGCCATCGTCTGTCTCCTGCCGGAGATCCTGATCTCGCGCTACGCGGTGCCCTTCTATTTCGGCGGCACGAGCCTCCTGATCGTGGTGACGGTGACGCTCGACACCGTCGCGCAGATCCACTCCCATCTGCTGGCGCACCAATACGAAGGGCTGATCAAGAAGGCGAAACTCAGGGGGAGACGGGGGTGAACCTGATTCTGTTCGGCCCGCCCGGAGCCGGCAAGGGAACCCAGGCGAAGCGCCTCGAGGACCGGCTCGGCGTCGCCCACCTGTCGACCGGCGACATGCTGCGCGCCGAGGTGGCGGAGGGCAGCGAGATCGGCCGCGAGGCGGCGACGATCATGAAGGCGGGCCGCCTGGTGCCGGACCGGCTGATCATCGGCATGATCAGCCGGCGTCTCGATCGCGACGAATGCCGGAACGGCTTCATCCTCGACGGCTTTCCGCGCACGGTGGCCCAGGCGAAGGCACTGGACGCGATGGTCGGGGAGAAGAAAATCGCGCTCGACCACGTCATCTCGATCGAGGTCGACGACGAGGCGATGGTCCAGCGGATCACCGGGCGGTTCACCTGCGCGCGCTGTGGCGAGGGGTACCACGACACCTTCAAGCGGCCGAAACGGGACAACGTCTGCGACGTCTGCGGCAGCTCCGAGTTCGTCCGCCGCAGCGACGACAACGCCGAAACGGTGCGCGAGCGGCTCAAGGCCTACCACGCCGAGACGAAGCCGATCCTCGACCACTACCGGGAACAGGGTCTCGTTCGCCCGGTCGACGGCATGCTGCCCATCGACCGGGTGACGGAACAGCTGGAGGCGGCGATCGCGTCCGGCCGAGCCAGTTGACTACGGGGGGGTCGGCCTTATAATCCGCCGGTTGCCGTCCCGACAGAATTCCGGCGAATCGACGAAGACAAGCATGGAGGGCGCAGAGTGGCGCGCATTGCTGGTGTAAACATACCGACGAACAAGCGAGTCGAGGTCGCCCTCACCTACATTCACGGTATCGGGCGAACGACGGCCCGCCAGATCTGCGCCAAACTGAGCATTCCGGTGTCGCGCCGCGTCCAGGAGTTGAGCGACGACGAGGTGATGCGTCTCCGCGAGGTCGTCGACGGCGAGCACAAGGTCGAGGGCGACCTTCGCCGCGAGGTGGCGATGAACATCAAGCGGCTGATGGACCTCGGATGCTACAGAGGGCTGCGGCACCGTCGGGGTCTGCCGGTGCGCGGTCAGCGGACGCATACCAACGCGCGCACCCGCAAAGGTCGGGCGAGGCCCATTGCCGGCAAGAAGAAGGCGACTAAATAACTCGTAGGATTGGATGATGGCAAAAGCACCGCAGCGCCCCCGTCGCCGCGAACGAAAGAACATTACCTCTGGCGTGGCCCACATCAACGCCACGTTCAACAACACGTTGATCACCATCACGGACGCCCAGGGCAACTCGATCTCGTGGTCGTCGGCGGGATCCCAGGGGTTCAAGGGGTCGCGCAAGTCGACCCCCTATGCGGCACAGGTGGCCGCCGAGGATGCGGCCCGGAAGGCGGCGGAACACGGCATGAAGACCCTGGAGGTCGAGGTCAAGGGGCCGGGTTCCGGCCGCGAATCGGCGTTGCGGGCGCTGCAGTCGGCAGGCTTCGTCATCACGGCGATCAGGGATGTGACGCCGATACCCCATAACGGGTGTCGCCCGCGAAAGCGGCGGCGGGTCTAGCCCGTTGCCTGCCGGCGACCGTCGCTGAGCATACGAACGAGATCGGGCCGCAAGCGATGCCTGCCATCCCGGCTGTTGTCCATACTGGCTTTTCCGAGCGTGAGGTTGGCGCAGTGATCCAAAGGAATTGGCAAACCCTGATCAAACCGTCCCGGTTGGAGATCGTCCCCGGAACCGAGCCGCGGGTGAAGGCGACGATCGTCGCCGAGCCTCTAGAGCGTGGGTTCGGATTGACGCTCGGCAACGCGCTCCGACGCGTGCTGCTGTCCTCGCTGCAGGGTGCGGCGGTGACGGCGGTGCAGATCGACGGGGTGGTGCACGAATTTTCGTCCATCCCCGGCGTCCGCGAGGACGTCACCGACATCGTGCTGAACATCAAGTCGCTCGCGCTCCGCATGGGCGGCGAGGGACCGAAGCGCATGTACCTCCGCGCCGAGGGGCCCGGCGAGGTGACGGCGGCGATGATCGACACCGGGCACGACATCGAGGTGATGAACCCCGATCTGGTCATCTGCAGCCTCGATACCGGGGCGCATCTCTCGATGGAGCTGACCGTCGAAGCCGGCAAGGGCTACGCGGCGGCGGGGGTGTCCCGGGCCGAAGACGCGCCGATCGGGCTCATTCCCGTCGATGCGATCTTTTCGCCCGTGCGTAACGTCAAGTACAAGGTGGAGAATACCCGTGTCGGCCAGGTGACCGACCACGACAAGCTGTCGATGGAGGTGACGACCAACGCCGCCGTGAGCCCCGAGGACGCGGTGGCCCTGGCGGCGCGGATCCTTCAGGACCAGCTGCAGCTGTTCATCAACTTCGAGGAGCCGCAGGCCGCGGTCGAGGAGGAGCGGCGGGAGGAGTTGCCGTTCAATCGCAACCTCCTTCGCAAGGTCGACGAGCTCGAGCTCTCGGTCCGCTCCGCCAACTGCCTCAAGAACGACAACATCATCTATATCGGCGACCTGGTGCAGAAGTCCGAGGCCGACATGCTGCGGACGCCCAACTTCGGGCGCAAGTCGCTCAACGAGATCAAGGAGGTGCTTGCCCAGATGGGGCTCCACCTAGGCATGGAGATCACGAACTGGCCGCCGGACAACATCGAGGAGCTGGCGAGGAGGCTCGAAGAGCCGTACTAGCCGTGCCGCCGCCGCCGGCGCGGCGCAACAGGGAGAGACCGACGAATGCGACACCGGCTGAGCGGACGCAAGCTGAACCGGACGAGCGCGCATCGCAAGGCGATGTTCGCCAACATGACCGTCTCTCTGCTCCGGCATGAGCAGATCCAGACCACCGTGCCCAAGGCCAAGGAGCTTCGCCGGGTCGCCGACCGGATGATTACCCTCGGCAAGCGCGGCAGCCTTCACGCGAGGCGGCAGGCGGCGGCGTTTCTGCGCGACGACGGCATCCTCCGCAAGCTGTTCGGGCCGCTGGCCGAGCGCTACAGGACACGCCCCGGCGGCTATACGCGGGTGCTGAGGGCCGGCTTCCGCTATGGCGACAACGCGCCGATCGCGGTCATCGAGCTCGTCGACCGCGACCGCGACGCCAAGGGCGCGGAGGACCGTGCCCGCCTGGCGGCGGCGGAAGCGACCCAGGAGGACTAGGCGGGGCGGGCTCGCGCTCCCGCGAGCCGTCTGGGTCCCCGTTCGTCGCCCCGGCGGCGGCCGGCGGGGTTGGGCGGTGGCTGCCGCGCAAGGCACGCGGCCGCCGCTGAGCGGATGATGCGGTCGATCTCTCGCTGGTTCTTTCTCCACGCGGTTGCGGCGATCCTTGTCGCGGTCGGCACGGTCGCCGCCGACGCCGAGGAGCGCCGGGTCCCGTCGGCGCGGGACGAGGTGCTGCTCTCCTATGCTCCCGTCGTCAAGCGGGCGGCTCCGGCGGTGGTCAACATCTTCAGCACGCGAATGGTGTCGGCCCGACGCACCGTGCCGCCCCTGTTCGATGATCCGTTCTTCCGCCGGTTCTTCGGCGAGGACTTCCCGCGCGGCGTCCCCCGGACCCGCGTTCAGAACTCGCTCGGCTCGGGCGTGATCGTGCGCGAGGACGGTATCATCGTCACCAACCATCACGTCATCGCCGGCGCCGACGAGATCACCGTGGCGCTCCGCGACCGCCGCGAGTTCCAGGCCCAGCTCGTCGGGTCCGACGAGCGCACCGATCTGGCGGTGCTGCGGATCGGCGCCGGCGGCGAGCCCTTGCCGGTGGTGGCCTTCCGCGATTCGGACGAGGTCGAGGTTGGCGATCTGGTGCTGGCCATCGGTAATCCGTTCGGAGTCGGTCAGACCGTCACCAGCGGCATCGTCTCGGCCCAGGCGCAGACCCGCGTCGGCATCAGGGACCTCAACTTCTTCATCCAGACGGACGCCGCCATCAATCCGGGCAACTCCGGCGGCGCGCTCGTCGACATGACCGGCCGGCTGATCGGCATCAACACCGCGATCTACTCCAACAGCGGCGGCTCGCTCGGCATCGGCTTCGCCATCCCGTCCAACATGGTTCGCTCGGTGCTGGCGGGTGTCGTCAGCGGCGGCAGGCTGGTTCGCCCGTGGCTCGGCGCGTGGGGCAAGGCGCTGACCGCGGAGATTGCCGAGTCCCTCGGCATGGCGAGACCGGCCGGCGTCCTGATCGACGACGTCTACCCGGGCGGCCCCGCCGACGGCGCCGGGCTTCGCGTCGGCGACGTTGTTGTGGCCCTCGGCGACCATGCCGTGGACGGCCCCGAGGCGCTCGACTATCGCCTAGCGACCCAGGAGGTCGGCACGGCCGCGACGCTGCGCCTCTGGCGGCGGGGTCAAACGCTCGAGCTCGACGTCGCTCTGCCCGCTCCTCCCGAGGTTCCGACGCGGGACACCTCGACGCTGGCGGGCAGCCATCCCTTGGCCGGTGCCGTCATCGCCAATCTCTCCCCGGCGGTCGCCGAGGAGATGGGGCTGAAGCACTATCGGTCGGGCGCCATCGTGACAGCCTTCGCCCGCGGAGCGCCGGCGCGGCGGGTCGGCTTCCAGATCGGCGACCGCATCCTTAGCGTCAACGGCAAGACCATCGGATCGGTTCAGGACCTGAAGCGAGGCCTCGGCACGAACGCCCGCCGCTGGCAGATCACGCTGCAGCGCGGCGGCGAAACCATCACGTGGCTGTTCCAGTGATGGCGACGCTGTTCGAAGCGCAGGCGCCGAGGCCGCTCGCCGACCGACTGAGGCCGACGAGCCTCGCCGAGGTGGTCGGTCAGGATCACCTTCTGGCCAGGGAAGGGCCGATCGGCCGCATGGTCGCCAGCGGCCACATCGGCTCGCTGGTCCTGTGGGGCCCGCCCGGGTCGGGCAAGACGACGATCGCCCGCCTGCTCGCCGAGCACACGGATCTGCATTTCGAGCCCCTGTCGGCGGTGTTCACCGGCGTCGCCGATCTCAGGCGGATCTTCGATGCGGCGAAGAAGCGCCGCGCCGCCGGGCAGGGCACGCTCCTCTTCATCGACGAGATCCACCGCTTCAATCGCGCCCAGCAGGACGGCTTTCTGCCCTACGTCGAGGACGGAACCGTCATCCTCGTCGGCGCGACCACGGAGAATCCCTCCTTCGAGCTCAATCCGCCGCTGCTCTCGCGCTGCCGGGTCCTCGTCCTCAACCGCCTCGACGACGCCTCGCTCGCGGCGCTGCTCGAGCGCGCCGAGGCCCATCTCGGTCGCGCGCTCCCTCTCGATGCCGACGCCCGGGCGGCGCTCAGGGCGATGGCCGACGGCGACGGCCGCTATCTCTTCAACATGGTCGAGGTGCTCGCCGATCTGCCGCCCGAACCGCTTCTCGATGCGGCGGCGCTGGCCGAGATCGTGCAGCGCCGCATGCCGCTGTACGACAAGGCGCAGGAAGGCCACTACAACCTGATCAGCGCCCTGCACAAGTCGCTCCGCGGCTCGGACACCGATGCGGCGCTCTACTGGTTCGCCCGCATGATCGTCGGCGGCGAGGACCCGCACTACATCGCCCGGCGCCTGGTGCGGTTCGCCGTCGAGGACGTCGGCCTTGCCGATCCGCAGGCGCTGGTGCAGGCGATCGCCGCCTGGGAGGCCTACGAACGGCTGGGCTCGCCCGAGGGGGAGCTGGCGCTGGTGCAGTGCGTGATCTATCTCGGCTCCTCGCCCAAGTCGAACGCCGCCTACCTCGCCGAGGGCGCCGCCCTGGCGGCGGCACGGGAGACCGGCTCGCTGATGCCGCCCAAGCACATCCTCAATGCGCCGACGCGGCTGATGCGGACGCTTGGCTACGGTCGAGGCTATCAGTACGACCACGACGCCCCCGACGGTTTCTCTGGTCAGGACTACTTCCCAGACGACATGCCTCGGCGCCGCTTCTACCGGCCGGGCCAGCGCGGCTTCGAAAAGGAGATCGCCGCCCGTCTGACCTACTGGCAGCGGCTGCGCAGCGAACGCACCCGGTATCCCCGAGGCCCTAAGCCCGAGGAACCGCTTTGATATTCCCGCAAAACGTGTAGAATCGTGCCCAGCCTGTGCACCTTGAGCCGGCGCGGCGGCGGCGACTTGATTCGATCGCGGCGCGTCGACACCTTACAGGCACGCCTTGCCGAAGACTGGGAACGGTGGACGATCTTGACTCAGAATTCTGTCCAGACCCGAACGCGGCGCCGGGCCGGGGCGCCCGCCCGGCCGCGAGGCGCCCGCGGCACCGGCGTTGGCCCACGGCTCGATCTCGATCGCTTCGACGCCATGCTGTTCGACATGGATGGCGTCGTCACTCGCTCGGCGCGCTTCCACGGAGAGCTGTGGAAGCTGGTGTTCGACGAGTTCCTGAAGGCGTTCGGCGCCCGTCACAACCTGCCGTTTCGGCCGTTCGATGCCGACGCCGACTACCACAAGTTCGTCGACGGCAGGCCGCGCTACGACGGCGTCGTCAGCTTGCTCGCCTCGCGAGGAATCATGATCCCGTTCGGCGAGCCGACGGACGACGAGGCGACCGAGACGTGCTGCGGTCTCGGCAACCGCAAGAACCGGCTGTTCATGGATCACATGGAGCGCTCCGGCGTTCCCCTGTTCGACTCGACCGTCGCCTTCGTTCGCACGCTGCGCGACCGAGGCAGACGCACCGCAATCGTCTCGGCGAGCAAGAACGCGGAGACGGTTCTACGCAAGGCGGGCATCTTCGAGCTGTTCGACGTGATGGTCAGCGGCCGGGAGGCGGCGGCGTTGAGCCTCGCCGGCAAGCCGGCACCCGACACCTACCTCAAGGCCATCGAGCTGATCGGGGTTCCGGCCGAGCGGAGCGTGGTGTTCGAGGACACCGTCACCGGTGTCCAGTCGGCCAGGACGGCGGGAGTCGGCCTGATCGTCGGGGTCGATCGCAGGGACGATCGGCCGGAGCTGTTGTGGCACGGGGCGGACATCGTCGTCGCCGACCTGAGTGAACTCGGGCTCGCCTGATCCGTGCCGGCCATGATCGGGGGCGAAGCGGTGCGGGTGGCGGCCGAGGACTCCGGCCTCCGGCTCGACCGCTGGTTCCGCCGGCATTTCCCCGACCTTCCCCACGGCCACCTGCAGAAGCTGCTGCGCACGGGACGGATCCGCGTCGACGGCAGCCGCGCCAAGGCGGCGACGCGGCTCGCCGAAGGCCAGCTGATCCGCATCCCGCCCCTGGAGGCACGCCCGGCGCCTTCTCCACGCGATCCGCCGCCGGTTTCGCCGGAGGACGCCGACGACGTGGTTCGCCGCGTGCTCTATCGCGACGAGCACGTGCTCGTCCTCGACAAGCCGGCGGGGCTTGCGGTGCAGGGCGGCAGCCGCGTGCGGCGGCATCTCGACGCGATGCTGGATGCCCTGCGGTTCGGGGCCGAGCGTCCGAAGCTCGTCCACCGGCTGGACAAGGACACGTCCGGCGTCCTGGTGCTGGCGCGCGGGGCTGCCAGTGCCAGCGCGCTGGCGCGGGCGTTTCGAGCCCATGCCATGAAGAAGCTCTACTGGGCCGTCGTCGTCGGCGTGCCCGACCCGGCGGCGGGACGCATCGCGCTGCCGCTGGCCAAGGTCGCCGGCACCCGCCGCGAGCTTGTGTGTTTGGACCTGGAGGGCGGGCTCCCGGCGGAGACGGTCTATCGCGTGGTCGAGCGGGCCGGCCGCGAGGCGGCCTGGCTGGAGCTGAAGCCGCTGACCGGGCGCACCCATCAGCTCAGGGTGCACTGTGCCGCCATCGGCACGCCCATCCTCGGCGACGGCAAGTACGGCGGCTCCAGGGCGTTCCCCGGCCGGGAGTGGTCGGGCGCTCGCCTGCACCTGCACGCCCGGGCGCTGATCCTTCCCCATCCCGCCGGCGGCACGCTCCACGCCGAGGCGCCGTTGCCCCGGGAGATGGCGGCGACCTGGCGGTTCTTCGGGTTCTCGCCGGCCGCCGCGGCGGAGGCCCGTCGACTGCCGGCCGGCGACGGGCGGGCGGAGGACTCCTGACCGCTGCCGCCGGCATCGCTCGGAGAGCGGTCGAAGGAAGGCAGACCTTGCGTCAAGCCGGTCGAGCTGAGACAACTAGACCGAGGCCCGGCGCGCGGGGAGAATGCGCCCGGTCGACGCAGTGGAGGACCTGAGATGCGTCTGGCTTATCCCGTCGATCTCCAGGAGGCGGCGGATCCGGCGACCGGTGAACCCGGGGTTCGTGCCTCGTTCCCCGACATACCGGAGGCCGTCGCCCACACCGGGAGCCGGGAGACGGCGCTCGCCCGGGCGAGCCTCTGCCTCGAGGAGGCGCTGGCCGAACGCATCCGGCGAAGGGTGGCGATCCCGCCGCCATCGCCACCCGCCGGCCGGCCGGTGATCACGCCCGGCACCTTCATCGCCAGCAAGGCGGCTCTCTACGTGGCGCTGCGGGACGCGGGCATTCGCCAGGCCGATCTCGCCCGGCGCATGGGCATCCATCCGACCATCGCCAACCGGCTGGTCAATCCCACCCACTCGAACCGGCTCGACGTACTCGACGCCGCCCTCGCCGCGGCCGGCAAGCGCATCGTCATCTCGCTCGAGGATGCGCCGTAGGAGGGGGCGGTTCCGGCGACTGCCCAGGGCCCCCCTGACGGCAGGACGCCCGGGTCTTGCGCGGCCGGCGGTCACGGGTCCATAACCGACAGGCATCGAGCGGCACGGAGGAGAGCGCACATGCCCATGTATCGGCGCGGGTTCGATCGGTGGAGCGATCCGCTCGCAACCTTGAGGCGGATCCAGGACGAGGCCAGCCGCGCGTTCGACGCCTACGGCCAGGAGGCACCGGCCGAGTACCCGCCGGTCAATCTGTGGCGGGGTCCGGACGGGCTCGTCGTCACTGCCGAGATCCCCGGCGTCCGACCCGAGGACGTGGACGTGACCGTGCACCACAACACGCTGACCATCAAGGGAAGCCGCGAGCCCGAGGACGGCCGGCCGGATCGGGCCTTCCACCGGCGCGAACGCGAGTACGGGGCCTTCGCGCGGACGCTGGTGCTGCCGTTCGGGGTCGAACCCGAGCGCGTGCAGGCCAGGGTGCAGAACGGCGTGTTGTCCATCGAGCTGCCGCGGCCGGAGACGGAGCGGCCGCGGCGGGTCCAGATCCGGGCGGGCTAGGCCGCCGCCGGCCGGACCCCGGGAGCGCCTCCGTCATGCGCGACCTTGCGGACCGAGCATGACCTGGGTCGCCAAGCGGTTCTACAAGCAGGTCGAGGTCGTCGCCGATGAGGCGGGGTTCGCCGTCGCCCTCGACGGACGCCGGGTGAGAACGCCGGCCGGCTCGCCGCTGGCGCTGCCGAGCGAGGCGCTGGCGCGCGCCGTGGCCAGCGAATGGGCGGCCCAGGACGGCACCATTCGGCCCGAGACGATGCCGACGATGCGGCTTGCCGCCACCGCCATCGACCGGGTGGCGCCGCGGCGGGCGGCCGTCGTCGACGAGCTCCTGGCCTGCGCCGGGACCGATCTCGTCTGCTATCGGGCGGCGGAGCCCCCGGACCTGGCGCTCCGCCAGCATCAGGCGTGGCAGCCGCTGATCGACTGGCTCGCAGCGACGCTGGGAGCGGAGCTGGTCGTCACCACCGGCATCATGCCGGTCGCCCAGCCGGCCGCCGCGGCCGCCGCGCTGAGGACCGCGGTCGAGGCCCTCGATGCGCTCGAGCTCACGGCGCTGGCGAGCGCCGTCCAGACCGCTGGCTCCCTCGTCGTCGGTTTCGCGCTCATCTCCGGCCGCATCGGGCCGGACGCGGCCTTCGAGGCGGCGCAGCTCGACGAGAGCTTCCAGATCGAGCTGTGGGGCGAGGTGGACGAGCTGTCCCAGCGCCGCCGGGGTCTCCGCGACGATCTGAGGACGGCCGCGGGGTTCGTCGCGCTCGCCCGCGGTGCAGCCGATCCGGCGCAGGACGCTTGAGGCGGTGGCCCGGCGCTCGATCCTCCAGGACGACGGGAGCGAAGGGACGGCCGTCGGCGCGCGGCTGCCGTGGTTCGCCCTGCATCTCGCCGTCTTCGCCACCGCCGTTCTGGCGTTGGTCGTCGTCGCCGCGGTCGGCGTGCCCGGCCGGCCGGGCCTCGCGCTGCCGGTCACCGTCTGGGGCGGACTGGTCGCCCTGCACGCGGGATACGCGTTCGGCTGGCTCGAGCCGGAGGTGCGCCGGCGCCGGGGCGGGGACGCCGGCCGCGGAGGCGGGCGGTGAGCGAGGACGCCACCAAAACGGTCGCCGTTCGTATCGCCGGCCGGGTCCAAGGGGTCTGGTTTCGCGCCTGGACTGTCAGCGAGGCGACACGGCGGGGCCTCGACGGCTGGGTTCGCAATTGCGCCGACGGCAGCGTCGAGGCCCTGTTCTCCGGCCCGCCGGGCGCGGTCGACGAGATGGTGGCGGCCTGTCGGTTGGGCCCTCCGTCGGCACGGGTGACGGCGATGACGGCGCGGCCGGCCGAGCCCCCGGCTGAGCCGGGCTTCGCAACGCTGCCGACGGCGTGAGGCAAGCGCGTCAGCGCGGGTCCGGGCTCCACACGTAGACGCGGTTGCGGCCGGTGCGCTTCGCGGCATAGAGCGCGGCATCGGCATGCTCGAGGCCGGCCTCGACGCCGTCCTCGCTGGTCAGGGGGGCGATGCCGATCGAGGCCGTCGTCCGCACCTCGCCGTCTTCCTTGATGGCGATCGCCCAGTTGGCGACGCGAAGCCGCAGGCGCTCGACGATCGCCCACGCGGCGCGCGAATCCGCGTTGGGAAGGCAAAGGATGAACTCGTCGCCGCCGAAGCGGAAGACGGCGTCATAGGGTCTGACGCTCGCCGCCAGCAGGGACGCTATGCTGCGCAGCACCATGTCGCCCACCGCGTGGCCGTAGGTGTCGTTCACCGGCTTGAAGAAGTCCAGGTCCAGCATGGCGATGCAGCACGGCTGGTGGTTGCGCGCGTGCCGCTCGCATTCGATGTTGAGCCTTTGCCACATCGCCTGCCGGTTGCCGAGACCGGTCAACGGATCGATGTTGGCGAGCCGGTTCCAGGTCTCGTTCTGCAGCTTGCGCACCGTCGTCGCGAACGCGAGCACCGCGTCCATGAACGCCCGGTAGTCGTCGGCCGGAAGTCTGCCCGTGCGCCCGGTCGTCCGGGCGATGTCGCCGGCGAGTCCGGTGAGCCGGTCGAGGACGCGGCCGAGGTCCTGGAACAGGGGCTGGGCGCGGAGGAACCGGTGCTCCTGGCTCCGCAGGCACGACGCCAGGACGGGGGGGCTCGGCACCGGCCCCGCGGTCTCTCCGTGGCCTCCCGACAGCACGACGACGTGCCAAGCCTTGAGCCACTCGTCGTGATCGTGAACCAGCTTCTCGAGGCTGCTCAGCGCTTCCAGAATGGCTGCCGGCCGCTCGGTTCCGAACAGCGAATCGGGCAACGCGTCGGTTGGGGCGGCGAACCGCTCGTTCCCCAGCGCCGCGGCAGCCGTCACCGGCATCGCGTCCGTCTGCTTACCTCCGCTCATCCTCCAATCTCCACGAGACTTTTTTGTCGACCAGTATGCGTGAACTCCCTCGCCGATCAAAGGGCCACGTGAGGCCGCGCCGCGAACCGGGATCGCCGGCCGGTCAACGGCCGAACGGCAGCGCCGCCGCGGCGTCCGCGAACGATGCGCGCAATGCATCGTCCACGTCCTCGAGGCAGACCTCGATCCCGAGTGCCGCGAGCGAGGTCACCCCGTGCCCGGTGATGCCACAGGGAACGATGCCGGCGAAGCGGCCGAGCTCGGGCGCGACGTTGATTGCGATGCCGTGATAGGTGACCCAATGGCGGATGCGAATGCCGAGCGCGGCGATCTTCGCTTCGCCACCGCCCTCGAGGCGCACCCAGATGCCGATGCGGTCGCAGCGGCGCTCGCCCTCGACGCCGAAGCGGCGGAGGGCCTGGATGATCCACGATTCGAGGCCGCGCACATAGGCGCGCACGTCGGCGCCGCGCCGGCGCAGATCGAGCATGACGTAGGCGACGCGCTGACCGGGCCCATGGTAGGTGAACCGCCCGCCGCGGCCGGCGTGGTAGACGGGGATGCCGCCGGCATCCAGGAGCTCCTCTGGTCGGGCGCTGGTCCCTGCGGTGTAGACCGGCGGGTGCTCGAGGAGCCACACCGCCTCGCCGGTCTTGGCCCGGCGGATGGCCTCGACGCGCCGCTCCATCGCGGCGATGGCGGACGGATAGGCCACCGGGGCGTCGCTGATCAGCCAGTCGACTCCGTGGTCGCGAGCGAGCGTGCGGTACAGCGGAGCGTCCTCCTTTTCTCCCGGATCGAAGCCGATGATCGCACCCATCGGGCGCTCCTGGCTGTGATGGCCGCGGTTGATCGCCGACACGCGATCTGCTATCTCCCCCATCAGATGGCAGGCCCATGTCCTGCCGCAAGCCCCATTGCGGTCGTGGCGGAATTGGTAGACGCGCAGCGTTGAGGGCGCTGTGGGGGCGACCCCGTGGAAGTTCGAGTCTTCTCGACCGCACCAGATCCGAGGCCCCGCACGTTCGGGCCTCGATCTCCGTCGGGGACCCCGATGTCCCGCGTGCAGCCCGCTGCTCGGCCGGCTTTCCGCCGGCAGCCGTGATCCGCCAAGGAGAGACGTGAAAGGACCGCCGGGGTGACGGAGCCCGAAGCCGAAGCGAAACGCGAACCGGGAGACGGCGAGACGCTGACCGACGCCTTCGAGCTTCATCGCACCTTCGTCGAGGCGGTGCGGGGCGCGCTCGGCGACAAGGACCTGGAGCGGCTCCGCGCTCTCGTCGAGCCGCTGCACGTGGCCGACCTGGCCGACCTCCTGCAGAACCTGACGGCCGACGAGAGACGCACCTTCGTCGCCCTGATGCGCGAGCGGATTCCGGCCGAGGTCCTCGCCGAGCTCGACGAGAACGTCCGCGACGAGATCATCGAGGAACTGGGGCTCCGCGAGACGGCACAGGCGGTGGCCGAGCTCGAGACCGACGATGCCGTCCTCGTGCTGTCCGAGCTCGACGAGGAGGAGCAGCGCCGGGTCCTCGAGGCGATCCCGCCTCCGGAGCGCGTCCTCATCGAGGAGGGACTCGCCTATCCCGAGTACAGCGCCGGCCGGCTGATGCGCCGCGAGCTGGTCGCCGTGCCGTCGTTCTGGACGGTCGGCGAGACCATCGACCACCTGCGCCGGGTCGCCGAGGCGGAGACCGACGACGGCCTGCCGGTGGATTTCTACGACATCTTCGTCGTCGATCCCAAGCATCAGCCCATCGGCACCATCCCCCTGAGCCACCTGATCCGGACCAAGCGGCCGGTGCCGGTCACCGCCATCATGAGCACCGACATGAGGGTGATCCGCACCGACACCGACCAGGAGGACGTGGCCTTCCTGTTCCGCCAGCGCAACCTGACCTCGGCTCCGGTCGTCGACGCCGGCGGCCGCCTTGTCGGCTCGATCACCATCGACGACGTCGTCGACGTCATCGACGAGGAGCACGAGGACGACATCATGCGTCTGGGCGGGGTCGTCGGCGACGACCTCTATCGCGCCACCATCGACACCGCGCGGGCCCGCTTCACCTGGCTGCTCCTCAACCTCGGGACGGCGATCCTCGCCTCGCTGGTCATCGGCCTGTTCGAGGCCGCCATCGACCAGATCGTGGCGCTCGCGGTCCTGATGCCGATCGTCGCCTCGATGGGCGGCAACGCCGGCACGCAGACCCTGACGGTGGCCGTGCGCGGGTTGGCGACGCGGGAGTTGACGCCCGCCAACGCCCTTCGCGTCATCGGCAAGGAGCTCATCGTCGGCGTCGTCAACGGGCTGATCTTCGCCGTGCTCACCGGCATCGTCGCCTGGCTGTGGTTCTCCAGCGTCGGCATCGCCGTCGTCATCGGGCTGGCGATGATCGTCAATCTGGTGGCTGCGGCGCTGTTCGGCGCGACCATCCCGCTCGTCCTCGAGCGCTTCGGCGTCGACCCTGCGGTGGCGTCGAGCGTGTTCCTGACCACGGTCACCGATGTCGTCGGCTTCTTCGCCTTCCTCGGGCTCGCCGCCTGGCTCCTGGTGTAGCGAGGCGCTTTACCTTGACGTAAACGGAAGCTACCCTCCGGCCATGGCTGAGACGTACGGCATCGCCGAGCTGGCAGAGGCGTTCGGCGTCACCACAAGGACCATCCGCTTCTACGAGGATCAGGGCCTGATCACGCCCCTGCGCGAGGGCAGCCGTCGCGTCTACCGGCCGCGCGACCGGGTGCGGCTCAAGCTGATCATGCGCGGCAAGCGGCTCGGCTTCTCCTTGGGCGAGATCCGCGAGATGATCGACATCTACGATGCCGATCCGTCCGAGGTCGCCCAGCTCCGCCTGGTGCTGGCGAAGATCGCCGACCGCCGGCTGGCGCTGGTCCGCCAGCAGAAGGACGTCGAGACCATGCTTGGCGAGCTGGCCGCCCTGGAGGCCCGCTGCACCGAGCTGCTGGCCGAGAAGCAGGGCACCGCCGAGCCCCTGCAGGCGTGATCCGCCGCTGCCGCGTCCGCTGACGTCCCTCACCGGTGCCGGGCGGGAGCGGCGGCGGCGCTACGGCGTGTCGGCGATCGGCGTCGGCGTCGTCACCGTAACCTCGTTGTTGCCGGACCTGGGATCGGGCGTCGAGTGCGTCACCACCGCCCGGGCGGTGAGCGCGGCGGCGCCTCCCTGGGCGGGGTCGATCTCGCGCTTCGCAACCTGGATCCGGATCGTCAGCGTCCGCTGCTCGCCCGCGCTCAGCGTCCCGAGGTCACACAGAAATGTGCTCGCCCTGGGGTTGAAGGTGTTGCACTCGCCCGGCGCCTCCAGGATCGAGACGGTCTCGCCGGGAAGCGACAGGCGCTCGATCAACAGCACGTTCTCCGCCCCGTCCGGCCCGCTGTTGCCGACGTTGGCCCGGTAGGTGATGTTCGTGCGTTCGGCCTGCGGGTCGGCCGGCTCCGGCTTGGTGAACGCCCGGACGAGGCGAAGCGTCGTCCAGACGTCGGCCGACGGCCCGGCGAACAGCATGCTCTCGCCGGCCTCGTTGTTGGCTGGCTCCGGGTCCGGCGTCGCGCTCTCGATCGAGACCGCGTTCTCGACCGTCGTCGGCCTGTCGAGCGTCCGCACCGTGTAGCTCACCGTCGCCGCCTGACTGCGGGCGATGGTGCCGAGATCGCACGAGAGCATCAGGGCACCCGACGCATCGGTGTCGCCACCCGCGTCCGGCTTCGGCAGGCACGTGCCCTGGCTCGCCGCCAGCGCGCCGACCCTGAGCGTCGCCTCCGGGTCGTAGGTCAGGAGATCCGTCAATACCACCTCGCCGGCGGCCGCCGGCCCGCGGTTGGCGACGCGCACTGTGCACGTGGCCAGCTCGTTGACCGCGAGCGGGCGTGCCGGCTCGCACGCCTTGGTCACCGCGAGGTCGGCCTCCGCCACCGGCGGCTCGGAGAGGGCGACGAAGACGTCCTCGGCATTGTTGGCGTCCGCGGCCACCAGGTTGGAGGCCAGCGACACGAAGGCGACGACGCTGCCGTCGGCGTTGATCGCTGGGTCCCGGCTGTTGCGGTTGGCCTGGACCCGGCTCGGCCCGATGTTCACCCGCTCCACCCGGCCCGTCGCGCGGTCGTGGACGAAGATGTCGGCGGCATTGTTGCTGTCCGCGGAGACCAGGTTGGTGGCCCAGGACGTGAACGCCACGAACCGGCCGTCGCCGCTGATCGCGGGGGCGGTGCTCGCCCGGTCTCCGGGCGCGCCCCGGCGGTCGGTGCTTACCCGCTCGGTTTGGCCGGTCTCGCGGTCGTGCACGTAGATGTGGATGCCGCCGGTCGCATCGCCGTCAACCAAGTTGGACGCTGCCGAGCGGAAGGCGACGAGACGGCCGTCGGCGCTGATCGCGGGCTCCGCGCTCGCGCCATCTGCCTGGATGCCGAGGGGGCCGACGCTCACCCGCGCCGTCCGTCCCGTCTCGCGGTCGTGAACGAAGATGTCCTGGCGATCGTTGGTGTCGCCGTCCACCAGGTTCGAGGCCGTGGACCGGAACGCGACGAAGCGGCCGTCGGCGCTGATCGCGGGCTCGGTGCTCGCGTCGTTCGCTTCCGCACCGCCGGGGCCGACGCTGACCCGCTCGGTCACTCCCGTCTCGCGGTCGTGGACGAAGATGTCGGAGGCGCCGTTGGTGTCGTCGTCCACCAGGTTCGAGGCCGTGGACTGGAACGCGACGAAGCGGCCGTCGGCGCTGATCGCGGGAGCCGTGCTCGCCCCGTTGGCCTCGATGCCCTCGGGGCCGACGCTGACCCGCTCGGTCGCTCCCGTCTCGCGGTCGTGGACGAAGACGTCGTCGCCCCCGTTGCCGTCCTCCTCGACCAGGTCGGGAGCCCACGAGGTGAAGGCGACGAAGCCGCCGTCGGCGCTGATCGCGGGCTCGCGGCTGACACCGTTCGCCTGCGTGCCGCCGGGGCCGATGCTCACCCGCTCGGTCTCTTCCGTCTCCCGGTCGCGGACGAAGATGTCGTCGAACCGGTTGCTGTCCCCGGCCACCAGGGTGGAGGCCGCCGAGCGGAAGGCGACGAAGCGGCCGTCGGCGCTGACCGCGGGCTCCAGTGCCGCGGCATTGGCCTCGACGCTCGCCGAGCTCACGCTCACCCGTTCGACCGGTGCGGGCGGCGCCGCGCTTGCCGGTGACGCGCAGAGCCACGCCGCTCCACTGGTCAGTACTGCGGTGATCGCTGTCAAGCACCTCGGTGCCGTGGCTCTCGGCATTTCGGCCTCCTCTTCCCGATCCGGCTGCGGTCGCGCGTTGGCCGATCGCGACTTCTGTCTTTGGCCCCAGCGCAGCTCGTCGGACCCTACCTCGACTGCCCGGCCGGGTCAAACCCTCCAGGCCGGCCGTCATGCCGATCGCTCGAACGGCGGAGCTGTTCAAGGAGTGCTTCGTTGGGTGGGCCGAGCCGATGCGAAGCACCGATCCCGACGTCGTGGGCATCGACGCCAAGACCGCGCGGCGCATCCACGCCCGGCGCAAGGGCCGCGGCCCCCTGCGCCTCGTCTCGGCCCGGGCGAGCCGTCAGCGGCTTGTCCTCGGCCCCGCAAACCGTCGCCAGAGAAATCAGCGAGATCGAGGCGATTCCCGTGCCTGACGCCGCCGATGCGGACGCCTCTCGGTCGCAAACACATAGAAAAAATATGGATACTGTGAACCGGCTTACAGATCCACAATGGGTTTGTGGGTATCCTCGGCACCAACAGAGTGAGGGAGGGAGCCATGCGGAACGTCAAACGCTTTCTGGTGCGACTGCTGGTGCCGTTGACCACCCTCGCCGCGCTTTCCGGATGGGCCGCATCGGCCCTGTTCCTTCCGGCCTGAGCACGGGAGCGTGGAAGCGAAGACAGGAGACGGGCGATGAACGAGAGCATGTTCAGGGTTCTTCTCAGCGGCGTCGCGGTGTGGATGGCGGTCGTCGGCGCGATGGCCGTGGTCTGACGGCGGCGTTCTGGGGACTCGGCCGCGGGGGCTGCGCGTGGTAGGATCGCCGGCAGGTGCACCGGCGGGACGGCGCGGCGGCACGCCTGACGTGCAGCGGGACGGGGAGGGGAGATGGTCCGATCGAGGGCGGCGAGCGCGTTCCAGGCCGCGGCGGCCGGGGTGCGCGCCTACATCGACGCTTTCGCCCGCGCGGGCGGGCTTCCCCGCGGCTTCTGGGAGGATGCCTTCGTCCTCGGCTTCCTCACCCTCTCGGTGCAGACGTTCTCGCGGATGGCGACCAGCTTCCGACTCGCCGATCGCGACCTCGGGCTCGTCACCTCCGCCGTCTTCGATCAACTCTCCGGCGGCGACGGCACTCGGATCCTGCGGCGGATCCAGGCCCTGGGCGCGGCCGGCAACCCTGACTTCCGCGAGGGCGCCCGCAATGCCGACAAGATCCTCTGCGTCGCCCACGGCATGAGCCGGTGCGACGACGATCCGGACGTCGTCCGGGCGAGGGCGGCGGCCCACCTCTATCCGGCGCCGCTCGTGGAGCTGCCGGGGGCGCGGCTCGGCGGCGCCCCGCACGTCTCCGCCCTCATCCGGGCGCTGTTCTTCGACATCGTCGAGAGGCGCCTCGGCACCGATCCGTTCCAGCCCAGGGCGCGGCACGCGCCAGAGCCGCGGCGCGACCGGGCGCCGACCACCGTCCGCGCCCTCCGTCGGCGGTGACGGCGCGGCCGGTCTTCGCCGTGAACGGGCGATAAGCGGGCGGGCAGAAACGGGTCTCGATGATGGCGATCCATGTCTCTCGGAACGAGCTGAGCCAGCGGCGCGCCCGCGCCTGTCGGGCGATGGCGGCGGAGGGGCTCGACGCGCTGCTTCTCTTCCGCCAGGAGAGCCTCTACTACCTCACCGGCTACGACACCTTCGGCTACGTGTTCTTCCAGTGCCTCGTGCTCGGCGCCGAAGGCGGCACGACCCTGCTCACCCGGGCGCCCGACCTGCGCCAGGCGCGGCACACCTCGGTGATCGAGGACATCCGCATCTGGGTCGACGGCCCGGATGCCGATCCGGCCGGGGAGCTCCGCGCCATCATCGTCGAGCATGGTCTGGCCGGCGGCCGGCTCGGCGTCGAGTGGGAGGCCTACGGGCTCACCGCCCGCAACGGCCGGCGGCTGGCGGCGGCGCTCGAGGGCGTGTGCCGGCTCGCCGACGCCTCCGAGCTGGTGAGCCGGCTCCGCCTGATCAAGAGCCCGGCCGAGATGGCGTTCGTCCGCGAGGCCGCCCTGCTCGCCGACGCGGCCTATGACGCGGCACTGGCGACGACGGCGCCGGGGGCGTCGGAGGCCGACGTCCTCGCCTCCATGCAGGGGGCGGTGTTCAAGGGCGGCGGCGACTACCCGGCCAATCCGTTCATCATCGGCTCCGGCCGCGACGCGCTGCTCTGCCGTTACTTCTCCGGCCGGCGCACGATCGAGGCCGACGACCAGCTGACGCTGGAGTGGGCCGGCGTGTACCGCCACTACCACGCCTGCCTGATGCGGACGCTCACGCTCGGCCGGCCGCCGGCCCGGCAGCGGGCGATGTTCGCGGCGGCCAGGGACGCGCTCGCCGCGGCGACCGAGGCGCTGCGGCCGGGGCGGCCGCTCGGCGAGGCGTTCGACGCCCACGCCCGTACCCTCGATCGGGCGGGCTTTCGGCAGCACCGCATGAACGCCTGCGGCTACAGCCTCGGCGCCACCTTTGCGCCGAACTGGATGGACTGGCCGATGCTCCATGCCGGCAACCGCGAAACCGCGGCGGCGGGCATGGTGGTGTTCGTCCACATCATCATCTTCGATTCCGGCCGCGAGCTTGCCATGACGCTCGGCCACACGGTCGCCATCGGTGCCGACGGCCCGGAGCCGCTCACCCGGTCGCCGCTCGAGTTCGTCGTCCTCTGATGCCCTACCTCATCCTTCTCGTCATCGTCTTCCTTCTGGTCATGATGGTGACCTGCGTGATCGCCTGAACGCGGCCCTGGATGTTGCGTTTACGTTGCACCCGAAGGCGGAGGTTGATAGAGTTCGCGGCGCCCGCGGGCGGGATCGGGGTCGCCGGCGGCGCAAGGCTCCGCGCCCGGCGGCCGGAAGCCGGCGGGGGAGAGGGGCTCACGCGCCATGAAGATCTTTGCCTGCAACAGCAATCGGCCGCTGGCCGACGCCATCTCCGCCTCGTTGTCGCTGCCGCTGGCGAAGGCCACCATCCGCCGCTTCCCGGACATGGAGGTGTTCGTCGAGATCCAGGAGAACGTCCGCGGCGAGGACGTGTTCGTCATCCAGTCGACGTCCTATCCCGCCAACGACAACATGATGGAGCTCCTGGTCACCCTCGACGCCTTGCGGCGCGCCTCGGCGCGGCGGATCACCGCCGTCATCCCCTACTTCGGCTACGCCCGCCAGGACCGCAAATCGGCGCCGCGAACGCCGATCTCGGCCAAGCTGGTGGCCAACCTGATCACCGTCGCCGGCGCCGACCGGGTGCTGACGGTGGACCTGCACGCGGGACAGATCCAGGGCTTCTTTGACATTCCGACCGACAATCTGTTCGCCGCGCCGGTGTTCTGCAAGGACATCCAGACGCGCTTCAACTCCGACGACCTGATGATCGTCTCGCCCGACGTCGGCGGCGTCGTGCGCGCCCGCAACATCGCCAAGCGCCTCAGCACCGATCTCGCCATCATCGACAAGCGACGCGAGCGGGCCGGCGTCTCGGAGGTCATGCACATCATCGGCGACGTGCGCGACCGCCGCTGCATCCTCATCGACGACATCGTCGATTCCGCCGGCACGCTGTGCAACGCAGCGCGCGCGCTGAGGGATGCCGGTGCCACCTCGGCCTCCGCCTACGTCACCCACGGCGTGCTCTCGGGCGGTGCCGTGGCGCGGGTCTCGGCGTCGCCGCTGACGCGGCTGGTGATCACCGACTCGATCGCGGCGACGGAAGCGGTGCGCGTCTCCAACAACATCGAACAGCTCACCATCGCCCCGCTGATGGCGGACGCCATCCGCCGCATCAGCGAGGAAGCGTCGGTTTCGAGCCTGTTCGACTAGCGGGAATTCCTGTATGAAGCATCCGCTGCCGGCCCGCCGCACGCGGGTCCCCGATGACATGGAGTACGCACGATGTCGGACGTCGTAAGCCTCGCCGCCGAGCGCCGCCAGAGGATCGGCAAGGGTGGTGCCCGCGCCGCGCGCCGCGCCGGGCGGGTGCCGGCGATCATCTACGGCGACAACAAGCCGCCAGAGGCGATCTCCCTCGATCCCGTCGAGCTGCAGAAGCAGCTCCGCGGCCACGGCTTCTTCGCCCGGGTGTTCGAGATCGACCTGGGTGGCGAGACGCACCGGGTGCTCGCCCGCGACCTGCAGCACGATCCGGTGAAGGGGACGCCGATGCACGTCGACTTCATGCGCTTCGGCGCCGCCACCCGGGTCGAGGTCGAGGTCCCCGTGGTTTTCAAGGGCGAGGGCGAGTGCCCGGGCCTGAAGAAGGGCGGCATGCTCAACATCGTGCTGCACGAGATCCCTCTCGTCTGCAAGGCGGACGCGATCCCGGAAAGCCTCACCGTCGATCTCTCCGGTCTCGAGATCGGCGATGTGATCCACCTCTCCGCCGTCGCCCTGCCGGCGGGCGCCGAGTTGGCGCTCGCCGACGCCGAGGGCGCCGTGGCGACGATCGCGGCACCGACGGTGGCGGCGGTCGAGGAGGAGGAGGTCGAGGCAGCGGCGGAGGAGGCCGTCGAGCCGGAGATCGTCGAGCGCAAGGGCGGCGAGGGGACCAAGGAGTAGGCGTCCACAAGGGGGATGGCGCCGATCCCGCTCGTGCTCCTGGTCGGTCTCGGCAATCCGGGGCCGGCCTATGCCCGCAACCGCCACAACATCGGCTTCATGGCCCTCGATGCCGTCGTCCGCCGCCATGGCTTCGGGCCGTTCCGCAGCCGGTTTCGCGGCGAGGCCGCAGAGGGCACTTTGGCCGGCCGCCGGGTTCTCGCGCTGAAGCCGATGACGTACATGAACGAATCCGGGCGCGCCGTCGCCGAGGCGGTGCGCTTCCACAAGCTCCCGCTGGCCGACGTCGTGGTTTTCCATGACGAGCTCGACCTTGCCGAGGGCAGGCTCCGGGTCAAGCGGGGCGGCGGCCATGCCGGCCACAACGGGCTGCGCAGCATCCACACCCACATCGGTCCCGACTACCGTCGCGTGCGCCTCGGCATCGGCCATCCCGGCGACAAGGCGCGCGTGGTCGGCCACGTGCTGAAGGACTTCGCCAAGGCCGACGAGAGGTGGCTCGGGCCGCTTCTTGATGCCGTCGCCGAGCACGCTCCCTTGCTCGTCGCCGGCGACGACGCCGGCTTCATGAGCAAGGTGGCGCTGGCCACGGCGCTGCCGCGTGCCCGGCCGCCGCAGACCGATCCTGCGACCGGGGCGGGCCGCCCCGCGACCACGCCGGGCGGCGACGATGGGCATTAACTGCGGCATCGTCGGCCTGCCCAACGTCGGCAAGTCTTCGCTGTTCAACGCGCTGACGGCGACGCAGGCGGCGGAAGCGAGGAATTTCCCGTTCACCACCATCGAGCCCAACGTCGGCCGTGTCGCCGTGCCCGATCCGCGGCTGGACGCCATCAACGCACTGTCGCGGGCGCCCAAGGTGACGCCGACGCAGTTGGAGTTCGTCGACATCGCCGGCCTGGTCGAAGGAGCCAGCCGCGGCGAGGGCCTCGGCAACCGGTTCCTCGCCAACATCCGCGAGGTCGACGCCGTCATCCACGTGCTGCGCTGCTTCGCCGACGCCGACGTCACCCACGTCGCCGGCCCGGTCGATCCCCTGCGCGATGCCGACATCGTCGAAACCGAGCTGCTGCTGGCCGATCTCGAGAGCCTGGAGCGGCGCTCGGGCCCGCTCACCAAGCGGGCGCGCGGCGGCGACCGCGAGGCCAGGGCCGCGCTCGAGCTGATCGAGCCGGTGCTGGCGGCGCTCACCGACGGCAGGCCCGCACGCTCGGTCGCCGTGCCGGCGGACCGCGGGCGGGAGTTCCGGCTTCTTCAGCTCCTGACGGCGAAGCCCGTGCTCTACGTCTGCAACGTCGACGAAGACGCGGCCGCCGCCGGCAACGCCTGGTCGGACAGCGTCGCCCGCCGCGCCCGCGCCGAGGGCGCGGAATCGGTGGTGATCTCGGCGCGCATCGAGGCCGAGGTGGCGGAGATCGGGGACGAGGCCGAGAAGGCGGCGTTCCTCGAAAGCCTCGGCCTCCACGAGACCGGCCTCGCCCGCGTCATCCATGCCGGCTACCGGCTTCTCGACCTCATAACCTTCTTCACCACCGGCCCCAAGGAGACCCGGGCCTGGACGGTGAGGCGGGGTGCCCGGGCGCCGGAGGCGGCGGGCTGCATCCATTCCGACTTCGAGCGCGGCTTCATCCGCGGCGAGACCATCGCCTATGACGACTTCATCCGCTTTCAGGGCGAGCAGGGGGCGCGCGAAGCCGGGCGGATGCGCTCGGAGGGCCGCGACTACGTGGTCCAGGACGGCGACATCATCCTGTTCCGCTTCAACGTCTGACGCCCGGTGCCGGCCGCGGTCAGGTCAAGAGGAAATGGGCGTGTGCCGCCGCCACCGGCCGTTCCGGGTCCTGCTGCCAGGCCTCGACGCGGACGTTGGCGACGCGGCGCCCCTGCTTGATCACCCGTCCGCGCGCAAAGGTGTCGATGGCCAGGCACGGCCGGAGGTAGTCGATGGAGAGATTGATGATCTTCGGCACGACCGCCACCTCGGTCTCGGCCAGCAGATGCATGATCGCCGCGTGCTCGAGAAGGGCGCCGACGACGCCGCCGTGGATCGCCGGGATCTGGGTGTTGCCGATGTTGATCTCGCGGTAGCGCAACACTGTCACTACCCCTCGCTCGTCCGCATACGCACCGAGCCCCACCGTCCGGGCGTAGGGGATGAGGGCGTTGATGGCGGCGATGTTGCCCTCCTTCTTGAGGGCGGCGATGGTCTCTAGCATGGCTGGCCGCCGGTGGTGTCGCGCCGGGTGTCGTGGCCGGTGAAGCCGGTCGAACTCAGCATGTAGGTGCCGGTGCAGTTGGCGATCGGGTCGCGAAACGTCTCCTGATAGGCGATGCCGCGCACGAAGGCGACGTTCGGGGTGACCTTGTAGCATTCGGCCGAGCCCAGGATGTCGGAGCCGGGCAGGGCGGGCCGGAGATAGTCGATGCGCAGATCGAGGGTGGCGATCGGCGTGTTCTCCGCCACCGACGCCATCACCACCAGCCCGCCCAGGGTATCGAGAAAGGCGGTGATGACGCCGCCGTGGACGATGCCGGTCTTGGGGTCGCCGATCAGCCGCTCATCGTAGGGAAGCCGCATGTAGCCATGGCCGTAGCGAAGCTCGATCACCCGCATGCCGAGCGCGCGGGCGTGGGGGATCGTTTCGAAAATATCGATCACTCGTGGAATGTCGGGCGGGTGCTCCGGGATCTTCACGACCGTCACGCGCGGCAGTTGGGTCGACGCTCGGGCGATTATACGCCATATTACCGCCCTGCCGAGGGGATTCCGCGGGTGCGAAACGAGAACGACGGGACGGTGAGACGACGATGGGTGAGACGGTGCGACTGACGGCGTCGGACGGCCACGAGCTGGCCGCCTACCGGGTCGAGGCGACGCGGGAGCGCAAGGGGAGCATCGTCGTCGTTCAGGAGATCTTCGGCGTCAACGGCCACATCCGTGACGTCTGCGACCGCTTCGCGGCACTCGGCTACGACGCCATCGCGCCGGCGCTGTTCGACCGCGTCCGCCAGGGCGTCGAGCTCGCCTATGACGAGGCGGGGATCGCCGAGGGCCGCACTCTCGCCGCCGCCATCGGCTGGGACGACCCGGCGCGCGACATCGCCGCCGCGGCGGCGGCGCTCCGCCCCGACCACAGGGTCGGCGCCGTCGGCTATTGCTGGGGCGCGTCCTGGACCTGGGTCGCCGCCGCCCGCGTGCCGCTCTCCTGCGCCGTCTGCTACTACGGCCGCCACATCGTCGACCTGCTCGAGGAACGGCCCAAGTGCGCGGTGATGATGCACTTCGGCGCCGAAGACGCGTCGATCCCGCCCGAGGCCGTGCGGCGCATCCGCGACGCCCATCCGGGGATCCCGATCCACGTCTACGCGGGCGCGGGGCACGGTTTCAACTGCGACCGCCGCCCCGACTTCCGGCCCGAGCCGGCGGCGCTGGCGCTCGACCGCACGCTCGCGTTCTTCGCCGAGCACCTCGCGCCCTAGCGGCGCGGCCCTCAGTCGGCGAGCTCGCGCGCGCGGTCGCGGGCGGCGCGGACGGCGGCCGTCATCAGCGCCCCGAGGCCCTCAGGCGCCGCCAGCACCGCGAGCGCGGCCTCGGTCGTGCCGCCGGGGCTGGTGACGTGCCGGCGCAGGACCTCCGGGGACTCGGTCGAGCGACGCAGGAGCTCGGCGGCGCCGTCGACGGTGGCGCGGGACAGACGGTCGGCGAGCCCGGGCGGGAGGCCGGCCTCGACGCCGGCCCTGGCGAGCGTCTCGACGAGGAGAAAGAGGTAGGCCGGGCCGCTGCCCGAGACCGCGGTCACCGCGTCCATCAGCCGCTCGTCGTCGATCCACACGACGTCGCCGACGGCTGCCAACAGCTCCGTGCACTGCCGGTGCCGGCGCTCGTCGACGGCTCGGTTGGCGCAGGCCACGGTGATGCCGCGGCGGACCGCGGCGGGGGTGTTCGGCATCGCGCGCACCACCGCCGCCGAGCGCCCGAGCCGATCCTCGAGCGAACAGATCGTCCTGCCGGCGGCGATCGACAGAAAGACCGTTCCGGCCGCGGCATGGATGGCGAACGGTGCCACCGCCGCCGCCATCCCTTGCGGCTTCACCGCGAAGACGACGACGTCAGGTGGCGGGCGCGGGGCCAGCGCGCCGGCCTCGGCAACGGCCGCCACGCCCAGTCGCTCCGCCGCCTCCCTCGCCGTGTCGGCGGGCTCGACGACGGTGACGGCCTCCGGCGGGATGCCGCGGTCGAGCCAGCCCGCGAGCAGCGCGCCGCCCATCTTGCCGTAGCCGACGAGGACGACGGCGGGGGGCACGGGCTGTCAGGCTTCGCCCTGGGTCTCGATCATCGCCGCGGCGAGCGCCTCCTCGGCGGGCTTGCCAGCCCAGATCACGTACTGGAACGCCGGATAGAATCGCTCGCACTCGGCGATCGCGGTCTCGATCAGGTCCTGCATCTGCGCGAAGCTCGGCCCAGGGCAGTCGCGGAAGGGCAGGGCGTGGCGGTAGACGAGCCAGCCTTCGTCGTGCCAGACGGCGAAGTGGCCCATCCACACCTTCTCGTTGGCCAGCGCCAGCAACTCGTGCACGGCCGACCGTCTCGCCGCCGGAACCCGCATGTGCAGGCTCATGGTGAACTGCATGGCGCTGAGCTCCTGGTCCCACGAGGCGTAGAAGTTGAAGTCCGACCAGCGGCCCGGCAGCTGCACGGCCAGTTCCTCGTCGTTGGGACGCTCGAAGGCCCAGTCGTTGGCGTCGACGATCTGCTGAATGACGTCGAGCGCGGTTCCCCCTTCCACCTCCCACTGCGGCACAACCGTCATCTCCATTCCCTCCTCTCCGACCCGCGGTCTCCGGGCAGGATGCCGCCGTCGCCGCAGGTCGTCACGGGTGGAAACCATATCTTGGTAGCGTCCCCCTCGAAGACACAACAAATAGGTTGCCAGAAGGGTCCTGCCGGCGCAAGGTGCGAATGGTCGCGGAACCGATGAATCTGGGGACAACGCGAGCCGCGGCGGGCGGCCGGGTCTATTCGCGGTCTCCTGCGTCGGGTCCCGTGCCGCTCTCGCTCTCGCCCGACCGGGCCTTGGCCTTCGCTCTCGCCGGTTTGGCCCGGGCCGCGCGCGGCCTCGCCGCCGCCTTCAAGCCGAGTTGCGCTTCCAGGGCGGCGACCCGCGCCTCCAGCCGTTCCTGTTCGGCACGCGCGTTGGCGGCGACCTCCTTGACCGCGTCGAACTCATCGCGGCTGACCACGTCGAGATCGGCCAGAAAGCGCTCGATGCGCTGGCGGACCAGGGCGTCCAGCTCCTGCTTGATGCCGGCCAGCGTCGACGCGGCCCCGCTGGCCACCTTGGCGAGATCGTCGAGAAGTCGGCTCGTGGTCTGCATCGGCGTCCTCCGCTCATCCCCGGCCCGGTGACTGCACGATATTATGGGGCCGAAACGGCGCCGCCGCAACGTCCGCACCGGACCGCGGCGGCGTGACCCGCCGGGAGTTGACCCCGGCCGCGCAGCCAACCATCTCAGGGGAGCCCACCGCCGGTGGGGTGGGGCGGTCGAGCCGTGGATGAGGAGAGCGGAGAATGCCGACGAAACTGAGCGTGCGCGGCATGAGCTGCGGGCACTGCGCGAACGCGGTGGCGAAGGCGCTGTCGCGGGTGCCGGGCGTCGCCCGCGTCGTCGAGGTCAGCCTTGAGCGCGGCGTGGCGATCGTCGAGGGGGAGCCCGATCCGGCAGGTCTGGTCGCCGCGGTCGAAGCCGAAGGCTACGCGGCGACGCTCGAGTAGGGCGATGCGGGACCACGCTTGCCCGCTCCGTCTCGACGCGGCGGCGCGGGAGGACGCCCGCCGGCGCCTTGCCACGGTCAAGGGCCACGTCGAGGGCATCCTGCGCATGCTCGAGGACGACACGGTCTACTGCGTCGACGTGCTCAAGCAGATGCGGGCGGTCGAGGGCGCGCTCGACAGGGTCGGCGACCTGGTGCTGAAGAGCCACCTCAAGGACCACGTGGTCACGGCGAGCGAGCGCGGCGATGCCGACCGCATCGTCGCCGAGCTGATGGAGGTGCTGAAGTACCGCTGACCGCGCCTCGACGCGGCGGCAAGGCGAGAGCGATGGACGAGGAGCTGACCTTCCGCATCCGCGGCATGACCTGTGCCGCCTGCCAGGGCCGCATCGAGCGGGCGCTGGCGCGCCTTCCGGGTGTCGCCGGAGTCGCCGTCAACCTCGCGACCGAGCGCGTACGCGTCGTGGTCGATGGCGGCGCCACCGCCAGCGCCCTTGCCGCCGCCGTCTCGGAGGCGGGCTACGAGCCGGTCGTCGAGCGCATCGACATCGGCGTCGAGGGCATGACCTGCGCCGCCTGCACCGGCCGCATCGAGCGCGCGATCGCCGCCCTGCCCGGCGTCGTCGCGGTCACCGTCAACCTGCCGTTGGAGACGGCGAGCGTGCGCGTGCTTGCCGGCGCGCTCGAACCGCCGCGCATCGCCGATGCGATCCGCGCCGCCGGCTACACGCCGGGGGAGATCCCAGACGAGGCCGGCGAGGACCGCGAGCGCGCCGGCCGCGCCGCCGAGATCGCCGGTCTCAGGGCCAGCCTCGGGCTTGCCGCCTGGCTGACGGTGCCGCTGGTCGCCGTCGCCATGGCGAGGATGCTGCCGGCGATCGGCGCGCTGATGCTGGGCGTGATGCCCGAGCGCGCCTGGATGGCGCTCGAATGGGCGCTGGCGACGCCGGTGCTGGCGGTCGCCGGCCGGCGCTTCTTTCGCCAGGGCTGGGCCGAGATCCGCCATCTCAACCCGGGCATGAGCACGCTGGTGATGCTCGGCACCGGCGCCGCCTATTTCTATTCGCTCCTCGCCCTCTTGGCACCGGCGCTGTTTCCGGCCGGCACCGCCGTCTCCTACTTCGAGGCGGCGGCGGTCATCGTCACCCTGATCCTCCTCGGCCGCTGGCTCGAGGCGATCGCCAAGGGACGCACGTCGGAGGCGATCCGGGCGCTGATGGGTCTCAGGCCGAAGACGGCCCGCGTCCGCCGGGACGGAGGCGAGGTCGAGGTGCCGGTCGAGGCCGTCGTCCCCGGCGACGTGCTGGTCATCCGGCCGGGCGAACGCCTGCCGGTCGACGGTGTCGTCGTCGACGGCGAGAGCTGGATCGACCAGTCGATGATCACCGGCGAGCCGGTGCCGGTCGCCCGGCGCGCCGGCGACGAGGTCGTCGGCGGCACCGTCAACCGCACCGGCGCGTTCACCATGCGGGCGCTGCGCGTCGGCGCCGACACGGTGTTGAGCCGGATCATCCGCCTGGTCGAGGAGGCGCAGGGCGCCAAGCCGCCGATCCAGAAGCTCGCCGACCGCATCGCCTCGGTGTTCGTCCCGATCGTCATCGCCGTCGCCGCCGCCACGGCCGCGGTCTGGCTTGTCCTCGGCCCCACGCCCGAGGTCAGCTTCGCCTTCGTCACCGCCGTCTCAGTGCTGCTGATCGCCTGCCCCTGCGCCATGGGCCTCGCCACGCCGACGGCGATCATGGTCGGCACCGGCCGCGGCGCCCAGATCGGCGTCCTGTTCCGGAAGGGCACGGCGCTCGAGCTCCTGGCCCGCGTCGACACCGTCGTCCTCGACAAGACCGGAACGGTGACTCTCGGCCGGCCGGAGGTGACCGACCTGGTGGGTCTCGGGGGCGAGCCCGGCGAGGCGCTGTCGCCCGAGACGCTCCGCCTCGTCGCCGCCGCCGAGTCCTTTAGCGAGCATCCCGTCGCCGAGGCCATCGTGCGTGCGGCGCGGAGCCGCGGCCTCGAGCTCGCGCAGGCGCGCGGGTTCCGCGCCGAGCCCGGCTTCGGCATCGAGGCCGAGGTGGCGGGCCATCGGGTCCACGTCGGCACCGATCGCCACCTCGGCCGTCTCGGCATCGGCGTGGCCGAGGCGGAGGCGAGGGCGGCGGCGCTGGCGGCCGCGGCGAAGACGCCGGTGTTCGCCGCCGTGGACGGCCGGCTCGCGGCGCTGATCGCCGTCGCCGACCCGGTCAAGGAGGGGAGCCGCGACGCGGTCGCGGCGCTCTCCGGCCTCGGCGTCGAGGTGGCGATGCTCACCGGCGACCACGCCCGGACCGCCCGCGCGATCGCCGACGAGGTCGGCATCGCGAGCGTCATGGCCGAGGTCCTCCCCGACCGCAAGGCCGACGAGGTGCGGCGGCTGCAGGCCGGCGGCCGCCGGGTCGCCTTCGTCGGTGACGGCATCAACGATGCGCCGGCGCTGGCCCAGGCCGACGCGGGCGTTGCCATCGGCACCGGCACCGACATCGCCATCGAGGCCGGCGACGTGATCCTGATGTCGGGCGACCTCCGCGGCCTCGTCAACGCCTTGGCCCTGGCCAGGCGCACGCTGAAGACCATCCGCCGCAACTTCTTCTGGGCGTATGCCTACAACGTGGCGCTGATCCCGGTCGCCGCCGGCGCCCTTTACCCGGCCTTCGGCGTGCTGCTCGACCCGATGCTGGCGGCGGCGGCGATGAGCGTCTCCAGCCTGTTCGTGGTCTCCAACTCGCTCCGCCTGCGCTCGTTCCGCCCGCCGCTGGCCCCCGCCGCCACCGGTCCGGCGCCAGCTCGGCCTCGTGGTTCTTCCGGGGGTAAAGGGCGAGATGCTCGTTGAGGTCGGCCGCGACGGCGATCGAGCCTCTGAGGCTCGATCCGGGTGCGGGCGACGGGAGCGGTCCGAGGCTCGCTGTTGCTCGTCGTGCAGCGGCGCCCGGAGCCCTTCCCGGCCCTGAAGACGGCCGAGGATCCCGCGGAGGAATGTCCGCAAGAGCCCACAGTGTCGCACGGTTCGTCAGAATATCTCTGCATATCAAGACATTAATCCAGGGCCCAGCGTCGCGATCCGCCGCCGCCGGTCGCCGGCCGGGGCGCCGCGGCGACACGCGGCCCCGGTTGCGGGTTGCGGACCGGGCGGCGCCGGCGTACAACGAGGGCATGGGCGGGCATCGATCCTCGCCGGGCTCCGGCCGCAGGCTCATTACCGGCCCGGTCCTCGTCTGAGGGCCGGGGTCGGTTTCGCTTCGTCTGTCTGAGCCCCAAGCGAAGGATCCGTGCAGTCATGTCTCCCCATTCCCTAAGGGCCGAGCACGCGGCCGGCCCCGTCTCCTGCTTCTCCCTGGTGGCGGTCGCCGATCCGGGCGTCATGTCCCGGGTGCTCCAGGTGTTCGCCAAGCGCGGCCTGATGCCGTCCCGCTGGTACTCGACGGTCGCCGGCGCCGCCGGCGAGGAGCTCGCCATCGACCTGCAGGTGGCCGGCCTCGATCCGGCGCTGAAGGAGCGCCTCGCCGAGGCGCTGCGCGGCCTGGTCGGCGTCCGGGCGGTGCTGACGTCCGAGAAGCGGCGGGCGGCGACGGCGTAACGGCAGCGGCCTTGGGCGGCGGGTCCGGCCGATGAGCTTCCTCGACCGCGTCCGCGCCTGCCGGGTGTTCGATCCCGGCGCCTATCGGCCGTTCCGCGTCGAGGGTCTCGCCGTCGGCCTGGTGCGGACGCCCTTCGCCGAGGCGCTCGCCGCCTTTCCCGAGGTGTTCTCGGTCACCGCCGACGCCGTCTCGCTCGCCGCCGGCCTCGCCGACTGCGAGACGCGGACGGCGGCGGTCGACGCCGTGCTGCGCCGTCTCGCCGTCGACGGCCGCATCCCCGGCTGGCGCGACGAGCGTTACCCCGTGGCCGCCGCCTGGGGCCGGCCGCCGCTCCTCCTCATGGAGCGGGCGGCGGTGCCGCTGTTCGGGGTGCGCGCCGCGGGCCTGCACGTCAACGGCGTCGTCCGCCGCGGCGACGGACTCTACCTGTGGATCGGCCGCCGCAGCCTCGAGCGCCCGGTCGAGCCCGGCAAGCTCGACCAGCTCGTCGCCGGCGGCCAGCCTGCCGGCCTGACCCTCGGCGAGACCCTGATCAAGGAGGCGGAGGAGGAGGCCGGCATCCCGGCCGGCCTGGCGGCCGGGGCGGTGCCCGTCGGCGCCATCACCTACCGCACCGAGCGGCCGGAGGGCTTGCGCAACGATATCCTGTTCGTCTACGACCTCGACTGCCCGCCCGACTTCACGCCGGTCAATGCCGACGGCGAGATCGAGGCGTTCCGCCTGCTCCCCGTCGACGAGGTGGCGGCGATCGTCCGCGACAGCGACGAGTTCAAGTTCAACTGCGCGCTCGTGGTCATCGACTTCCTGATCCGCCACGGCCGGATCGACCCGTCTGATGCGGACTACCTCGACCTCGTCGCGGGCCTGCGGTCGGGGTGAAGCGGCGCGCGGGCGGGTGCGACGGCTTGAGGAGGGGCGGCCGATGTCCGAGTGTCCACCGCTGAGCGGTCCCCGCGTCCCGCCGGCGCACGGCGGACCGGCGGAGACGCTGGTCATCCTGCTGCACGGCGTCGGTGCCGACGGCGCGGACCTGATCGGTCTCGCCCCCGCCTACCGCTCGCTGCTCCCCGGCGCCGCCTTCGTCGCGCCCAACGCGCCCTTTCTTTTCGACATGGCGCCGTTCGGCTACCAGTGGTTCAGCATTCAGGATGCGAGCCCGGACAGCCGCCTCGCCGGCGCGCGAGCGGCGGCGCCGCTCCTGGATGCGTTCATCGACCGCGAGCTCGGGGCGCACGGGCTCGGCGACGACCGTCTCGTGCTCGTCGGCTTCTCGCAGGGAGCGATGATGGCGCTCCACGTCGGCCTCAGGCGGGAGACGCCCGCGGCCGGCATCATCGCCCATTCCGGCATGCTCGTCGGCGAGCGGATGCTGCCGAACGAGATCCGCTCGCGGCCGCCGGTGCTGCTGACCCACGGCGCGCTCGACGAGGTCTTGCCGGTGCAGGCGCTGGCCGTGGCCGAGGCCGCGCTGCGGGCCGCCGGCGTCGCGGTCGACGCCCACGTCGTGCCCGGCCTCGGCCACGGCATCGACGAGGCGACGCTCCGCCTCGATCTCGGCTTCCTCGCCCGGCTGTTCCCCTCCGAAGGCCGCTGAGCCGGTGGCCGGACCCGACCGGGGCTTGCAAACGCGCGCCGCTTCAAGAAAACTTCACGCAAGACGGGTTTGGCATCCGTCCACAAGATATAGTACGGTTCGCGCGCGGGAACGCGGGATGAGGGCGGCATGGCTTTGGATCATTATCCGGCTCTGGTTCTGAACGCCGATTTCCGTCCGCTCAGCTACTTTCCGCTGTCGCTTTGGCCGTGGCAGGAGACGATCAAGGCGGTGTTCCTCGAGCGCGTCAACGTCGTTTCCGAGTACGACCGTCTGGTGCACTCGCCGAGCCGCGAGATGCGCCTGCCGAGCGTGATCTCGCTCAAGCACTACGTGCCGCTGGCGCGCCGGCCGGCGTTCACCCGCTTCAACGTCTTCCTCCGCGACCGCTTCGCCTGCCAGTACTGCGGCGACGGGTTCGCCGTCGAGGATCTCACCTTCGACCACGTGGTGCCGCGGGTTCGCGGTGGGCGGACCCAGTGGACCAACGTCGTCACCGCCTGCGAGCCGTGCAACCTGCGCAAGGGACACCGCCTGCCGCAGGAATGCGGCATCCATCCGTTCAGGCCACCGGCCGAGCCCACCACCTGGGAATTGCAGGACAACGGCCGCGCCTTCCCGCCCAATTACCTGCACGAGAGCTGGCGCGACTTCCTCTATTGGGACGCCGAGCTCGATCCGTCCTGAGGCCGTCGCTGCGCCGGCGGGCCAGGGTTTTGACAACGGCCGCGCCATCCCTATACTGCGCGGCTCATTCCCGGGAATGCGGGAGCCGTTCCCCGCCCGCGGCGCGTCGCCGGGGCCTACCGGGACAACAACAATCCATCACGGGAACCGAACGATCATGACCAAGCGCGTCGCCTCGAAGTACAAGATCAACCGCCGCCTCGGCGTCAACCTGTGGGGCCGGCCGAAGAGCCCCATCAACAAGCGCGACTACCCCCCCGGCGCCCACGGCCAGCGACGCCGCAAGCCGACTGGGTTCGGCGAGCAGCTGATGGCCAAGCAGAGGCTCAAAGGCTACTACGGCAACATCAGCGAACGCCAGTTCCGCCGGTACTACCAGGAGGCGGTGCGGCGGCGGGGCGACACCTCGGAGAACCTGATCGGCCTCCTCGAGAGCCGGCTGGATTGCGTGGTCTATCGCCTCAAGTTCGTGCCGACCGTGTTCGCCGCACGCCAGTTCATCAGCCACGGCCACGTGCGGGTCAACGGCCGCCGCGTCAACATCCCGTCCTTCCTGGTCCGCGAGGGCGACGTGATCGACGTCAAGGAGTCGTCGCGGGAGATGCTGCTCGTCCTCGAGGCGGTCGAGTCGGGCGAGCGGGACGTCCCCGACTACCTCCAGGTCGACTTCAACAAGATGCAGGGCGCGCTGGTCAGGGTGCCCAAGATCGTCGACGTGCCCTACCCCGTCCAGATGCAGCCGCACCTGGTGGTCGAGTTCTATTCGCGCTGACGGCGGAGATCGTCGCCGCCGCCATCAGTGGGCGCGCTCGATCGCCTTCTCGGTGAGGAGCTGTTGCAGCTCGCCCGTCTCGTACATCTCGCGGACGATGTCGCAGCCGCCGACGAACTCGCCCTTGACGTAGAGCTGGGGGATCGTCGGCCAGTTGGCGAACTGCTTGATGCCCTCGCGCACCGCCGGATCGGTGAGCACGTCGACGCCCTTGAACTTGACGCCGAGCTGAGCCAGCACCTGGACCACGGCCGCCGAGAACCCGCACTGCGGGAACATCGGCGTGCCCTTCATGAACAGGACGACCGGGTTGTCCTCGATCTCCCTGCGGATGCGTGTGAATACCGGGTTCTCGTTCATCCCACTCTCTCGTTCGCTCGCGCTCTCACTCGTTGTCCGGAACGCCCGTCTGCAAGGCCAGTGCGTGCAGCTCGCCGCCGACGCGGCCCTCGAGGGCCCGGTAGACCATCTGGTGCTGCTGCACCCTGGACTTGCCGGCGAAGGCCCGGGACAGAACCAGGGCCGCGTAGTGGTCGCCGTCGCCGCGGAGATCCTCGATCGTCACCTGGGCGTCCGGCAGGGCCTTCTTGATCAGGCGCTCGATCTCGCCGGCGTCCATCGCCATGACCGCTCACTCCACCCTGCCGTCAGCCGCCGTGCTCCCCGCCATGTAGCGGGGGAGCCAGGCCTCGTGAGCGCCGCGCAGCTCCGCGATGGATATGGCGTGACTCTCGCCGACAGTCAACCGCTCGCCGCCGGTGATGCCGATCACCCGCGCCGAAACACCGCTGGCCGCCGCCCTGGCGACGACGAGGCCCGCCGCCTCCGCCGGCACGGCCACCAGGTAGCGGCCCTGGTCCTCGCCGAACAGCCAGGCGGGCAGGGGCTCCTCGGTGGCGGTGATCCGCACGCCGACGCCGCCGGCGAGCGCCATCTCGGCGACGGCGACGATGAGGCCGCCGTCGGAGACGTCGTGGCAGGTGGCGACCCGGCCGTCTCGGATCAGCGAGCGCACGAAGTCGCCGGTGCGCCGTTCGCGCTCGAGATCGACGGGCGGCGGCGCGCCTTCCTCCCTCTGCTCGATCTCGCGGAGATAGAGCGACTGGCCGAGCCAGCCCGGTGCGCCGTCGGCGGGCTGGCCGATCAACAGCACGGCCTCGCCCGCGGCCCTGAAGGCGAGCGTCGCCATGCGGTCGAGATCGGGGATCAGGCCGAGGCCGCCGATGGCCGGGGTCGGCGGGATGGCGACGCCGTCGGTCTCGTTGTAGAAGGACACGTTGCCCGAGACCACCGGGAAGTCGAGCGCCCTGCAGGCCTCCGCCATGCCTTCGATGCAGCCGGCGAACTGACCCATGATCTCCGGCTTTTCCGGGTTTCCGAAATTGAGGCAGTCGGTGACGGCAAGCGGCGTCGCGCCGACGGCGGTGAGGTTGCGCCAGGTCTCGGCCACCGCCTGGCGCCCGCCGACGACGGGATCGGCGAGGCAGTATCGGGGCGTGCAGTCGGTGGCGAGCGCCAGGCCCTTGTTGGTGCCGTGGACGCGGACGACGGCGGCATCGCCGCCCGGCCGCGCCACCGTGTCGGCCATCACCATGTGGTCGTACTGCTCCCAGATCCACCGCTTGCTGGCGAGGTCGGGCGAGCCGATCAGCCGCTTCAGGGCGGCGATCGGGTCGTTGGGCGGGCGCACCGAGCCGAGGTCGAGGGCGGCCGGAGCCGGCGTCGGCACCAGAGGTCGGTCGTACTCGGGAGAGGACCGGGCGAGCGGATCAATGGGCACGTCGACGACGACCTGGCCGTGATGGCGGGCGACCATCCGGCCCGAGCCGGTGGTCCGGCCGATGACGGCGAAGTCGAGCTCCCACTTCTGGAAGATCCGTTGCGCGTCCGCTTCGTGGCCGGGCCGCAGCACCATCAGCATCCGCTCCTGGCTCTCCGACAGCATCATCTCGTAGGCGGTCATGTCCCGCTCGCGCACCGGAACCGCATCGAGATCGAGGAGGACGCCGACGCCGCCCTTGGACGCCATCTCGAACGACGACGAGGTCAGCCCGGCGGCGCCCATGTCCTGGATGGCGATGATCGAGTCGGTCGCCATCAACTCCAGGCACGCCTCGATCAGCAGCTTCTCGGTGAACGGATCGCCGACCTGCACGGTGGGGCGCTTCTCCTCGGTGTCGTCCGAGAACTCGGCCGAGGCCATGGTGGCACCATGGATGCCGTCGCGGCCGGTCTTGGCGCCGACATAGACGATCGGGCTGTCGACGGCGGCGGCGGCCGAATAGAAGATCCGCCCGGCATCGACGACACCGACGGTCATGGCGTTGACCAGGATGTTGCCGTTGTAGCCCGGGTGAAAGGTGCATTCCCCGCCCACCGTCGGCACGCCGACGCAGTTGCCGTAGCCGCCGATGCCGGCGACGACACCCGCGATCAGGTGCCGGCTCTTGGGATGGTCGGGGCTGCCGAAGCGAAGCGCGTTGAGATTGGCGACGGGGCGGGCGCCCATGGTGAACACGTCCCTGAGGATGCCGCCGACGCCGGTGGCCGCCCCCTGGTAGGGCTCGATGTAGGACGGATGGTTGTGGCTCTCCATCTTGAAGATGGCGGCCTGGCCGTCGCCGATGTCGATCACGCCGGCATTCTCGCCGGGGCCGCAGATCACCCAGGGTGCCGCCGTCGGCAGCGTCTTGAGCCAGCGCTTCGACGACTTGTACGAGCAGTGCTCGCTCCACATCACCGAGAAGATGCCGATCTCGGTGATGTTGGGCTCGCGCCCGAGGATGGCGAGGATCTTGGCGTACTCCTCGGCGGAAAGCCCGTGCTCGGCGACGATCTCCGGCGTGATCGAGGCCGTCATCCGAGCCACCCGCGGAGCGTCTCGAACATCGCCCTGCCGTCGGTGCCGCCGAGCTTCGGGTCCACCGCCCGCTCCGGATGCGGCATCATGCCGAGCACGTTCCCGCGCTCGTTCAGAATGCCGGCGATCGACCGTCGCGAGCCGTTGGGGTTGGCGCCGTTGTCGAGCGAGCCGTCCGCGCCGCAATAGCGGAAGGCGATGCGCCCCGAACCTTCGAGCCGGTCGAGCGTTTCCGGCTCGGCGAAATAGTTGCCGTCGAGGTGGGCGATCGGCAGGCGGATCACCTGGCCTTGGCGATAGGCGCGCGTGAACGGGCTCTCGACGTTGTCGACGACGAGATGCACGTCCTTGCAGACGAAGCGGAGCGAGGCGTTACGCATCAGCACGCCTGGCAACAGGCCGGCCTCGCACAGCACCTGGAAGCCGTTGCAGATGCCGAGCACGGCCACTCCGGCCTCGGCGCGCGCCTTGACCGCACGCATCACCGGCGAATGGGCGGCGATGGCGCCGGCCCTGAGATAGTCGCCGTAGGAGAAGCCCCCCGGGATGACGATCAGGTCGAGATCGGGAAGGGTCGTCTCCTTGTGCCACAGCATCGTCGGCGGCCGGCTGCCGATGCACCGGAGCGCCTCGGCCGCGTCGCGGTCGCAGTTGGAACCGGGAAAGGCGATGACCGCCGCCTTCACCGCGCGCCGCTCCCGCGCACGCCTCGCTGCGCCGTTGGCTGAAGGGCCGGCGGGCGAACGCTCACGGCGCGATCACTCCCCGATGTCGATGGCGTAGTTCTCGATGACGGTGTTGGCGAGGAGCAGGCGACACATGGCGTCGACGCGCTCCCGCGCACGCGCGGGGTCGCTCTCGGCCAGCTCGATCTCCAGGTACTTCCCCTGCCGCACCGAGCCGATGTCGGCAAAGCCGAGGGCGCCGAGGGCGTGCTCGACCGCCTGCCCCTGCGGGTCGAGGACGCCCGGCTTCAGCGTCACGTGAACTCTGGCGATCACCGCTTCCGCGTCTCAGCCCAGCCGCTACTGCATCGTCTCCGGGCCCTTGAGGTCGCCGGGCCCGCTTTCCGGAAGGATGCCGAGGCGCCGGGCAACCTCCTGGTAAGGCGCGGACATCCTGCCGACATCGCCCTCGCCCTGGTCCCGGCCCAGCCGCTGGCTGGTCTTGATGTCCCACAGGCGACAGGAGTCCGGGCTGATCTCGTCGGCCAGCACGATGCGCACCTGCTCGTCCTCCCACAGCCGGCCGAACTCGAGCTTGAGATCGACGAGTCGGATGCCGATGCCGAGGAACAAGCCGCTCAGGAAATCGTTGATCCTGAGCGAGAGCGACATCATCTCGTCGAGGTCCTGCGGCGTCGCCCAGCCGAAGGCGGTGATGTGCTCCTCGGAGACCATCGGGTTGTGCAGCTCGTCCGACTTGAAGTGGTGCTCGACGATCGAGCGCGGCAGCGACGTGCCCTCGGCCATGCCGAAGCGGCGCGCGAAGCTGCCGGCGGCGGTGTTGCGCACGACCACCTGGATCGGGATCATCTCGACCTCGCGCACCAGCTGCTCGCGCATGTTCAGCCGGCGGACGAAATGCGTCGGCACGCCGATCTCTCCGAGCCGCATCATCAGATACTCGGAGATCCGGTTGTTGAGCACCCCCTTGCCGGTGATCACCGATCGCCGCTGCGTGCTGACCGCCGACGACTCGTCCTTGAAGTATTGGACCAGGGTGCCGGGCTCAGGGCCCTCGAAGAGGATTTTAGCCCTGCCTTCGAAAATCTGTCTGCGTCGGGCCATGTTTGCGAACCCACTGACGGAAGGGCGCAGTCCCCGCTGGGCCGGCGCCTCCATCATATAGCAACTCCCGACGGGCAACACAATCGTCCGGAATTCGCGTCATACGGGTATCGGCTCGTAGGGCGCGTGTCCGGGACGGCCGGGCGCGAACAGCCAGACCGGCTTGCGCGCATCACCGGGGAGCGCGATCAGCGACGACGAGACGGTGCCGAATCCACTGTCGGTGACCACCGCCATCGCCCCTCCCGGCCCGCTCGCCTCGTCGTGATCGCGCGCCGCCAGCAGCGCCTGCCACGCCCTCCAGTCGCCGCTGTCGGGAACCGGGACCGCCGCCTCCCTGAACAGCGGCAGGTAGCGGCGCATCCGCGGCGAGCGCCCATCGTTGAGATCGTAGGCGGTCAGCATCGCGAGACCGTCGGGCAGGGCGCTCACCGCGACGCCGCGGGAAGCCGCCGCGTCGAGGCCGTCGCCGCCGCCGACGAGACGGACCCAGTAGCCCCGCCGGGCGTCGCAGACGATCATGTTGAACGGGCGGTAGGCGTCGGGATTGAGGTCGGCGAGCGCCGCCGCGGCGCTCTCGGCATCGGCGTGGTCCAGGGCTTCCAGCGGCAGCTCGCCGCGGCTTCGGTATCCCGGCGCGGGTCCGAGCGTGTTGATGCGATTGAGGACGGCGGCGACCACCCCGGCATCGTTGAGGCCGAGCCAGGTGCCTCGGGCGAGCTCGTCGAGGCCGGCCACCACGTCCGCCCGGTCGGGCCAGTGCCGCCCCGGCGGCTTCCACGCGCGATCCGCCATCTCGTCGCGGTTGGCGCCGATCAGCACCGGCCATGGGTGACCCGGGCGGCGGAGAACGACGATGCTGCACACGTCGCCGCTCAGTCGTCACGGCGCCCGGCCGGCGCCGGCACGGATGCCCCTGTCCGGTTGTCGTTGCGGAGCGCAACCGGTAAGGCTAGTCTCGAACGAATAAGGGACGAGCGGGACGCGATGGCCGACATCCTCAGGGACCTGGAGCGGAGCCACGAGGCCAGATTCAAGCTCGACCAGGAGCTGCGATTCAAGGCCGAATGTCGCCGCAACAAGCTTTTCGGCCTGTGGGCCGCCGAGATCATGGGTTTGGCCGCGGATGATGCCGAGGCCTACGGCAAGCGCCTGGTCGCGCTCGGGCTCGAGCCGGACGGCGGGCGCTCGGTCGTCCGCGAGGTCCTGGCACGCTTCGCGGCGCACGGCGTCGCCCGCAGCGAGGACGAGCTGTCGGCCGCCCTCCAGCGCTGTCATGAGTCCGCCGTCGAGAGCGTGGCCAGGGACTTCCCACGCGCGCTCGGCGCCGACCACGTCCAGATCGGCGGCTGACGGCGGCGGTCATCCCACGCGCCCCTCGGCGTCCTCCTACTGCTCGGCCATTTCGTCCAGGATCCAGTCGCGAAACGCCTGCACCTTCGGCTTCTGCGCCGCCGAACGCGGATAGACCACGTAATAGCCGTAGCCCGTCGGCAACCTGAGATCGAACGCCTCGACGAGCCGGCCGGCGGCGATGTCGTCCGCGGCCAGCACGAGCTGGGCGAGTGCCACGCCGCGGCCGTCCATCGCCGCCTGCAACAGGATGTGGCTGTGGCTGAAGCGAAGCCCGCGCGAGACGTCGACGCCGTCGACGCCGGCCGCCTCCAGCCACGTCGCCCACGACGGGAAGGCGAGCGGCTCCATCAGCTCGTGCAGCAGGGTGGCATGGGCGAGGTCGGCCGGCGCGTTCAGGCTCGGGCGCAGGGCCGGGGCGCAGACTGGGGCCACCGCTTCGCCGCGGATGAAGTCGGCGCGGACGCCCGGCCAGCGGCCGGCACCGAAGCGGACCGCGACATCGACCCCCTCGCGCAGCAGGTCGGTGAGCCGCTCCGTCGCCAGCACACGCAGATCGATGTCCGGATTGCGCTCCTGGAAGCGGCCGATCCTCGGCACCAGCCACTTGGCGGCGAACGACGGCAGGACGCTCACGGTGAGCGCGCGCGCCGGGCCCTGATCCTTGACCGCCCGCACCGCGGCGGCGATCTGGTCGAAACCGTCGCGCACCGCCGGCAGCAGGCGCTGCCCCTCGTCGGTCAGCATCAGGGCGCGATTGAACCGGCGGAACAAGGCGACGCCGAGCCGGTCCTCGAGACCCTTCACCTGATGGCTGATGGCCGCCTGGGTCACGTTCAGCTCCTCGGCAGCGCGGGTGAAGCTGAGATGGCGGGCGGCAGCCTCGAAGGCGCGAAGGGCGTTAAGCGGCGGCAGCGACCGGTTCATCGGCCCTCAACCGCATGAGAATTCCTAATGCGAACGGTACGAGCATTCGTTTGAGGGGTGCTCAAGGAGGCCCTATTCTTGCGCCTGTGGAGCAGTCCACGTGGCGACACCGACCGCGCAGGCGCGCGGCGGAACAGGAGAACGACGATGATCATGCTCTCGAATTCGGCCTGCGACACCTTCGATCGGCAGCGCAGCGTCTCCGCATCCTATGTCTCCGGCGTCGACCGAGCAAAAGATTTTCTCAGGCGACTGCTGGACAAGGCGGGCGAGTGGCATGACCGCGCGGCACAGCGTCGCCAGCTCGCGGCGCTCGACGATCGCATGCTGAGCGACATCGGCATCGACCGCGCGACCGCGGCCACGCAGGCATCGAAGCCGTTCTGGCAGGCGTGAACCGCAGGCGGGAGGCCGCGCCTCATGCGGCCTCAGCCGCCGTCATCGAAGACGCGGGCGAAGACGGTGTCGACGTGCCGGGTGTGATGCGCGAGGTCGAACAGCGCCTCCAGGGCTGCGTCGGGAAGATGGCGGGTGACGTCGGCGTCGGCCCTGAGGCGGTCGAGAAAGCGTCCGCCCTCCTCCCACACCGGCATCGCGTTCCGCTGCACGACCCGATAGGCCTCCTCCCGGCTCATGCCGGCCTGGGTCAGCGCGAGCAGGACGCGCTGCGAGTGGACGAGGCCGCCGAGCAGGTCGAGATTGGCGCGCATCGCCTCCGGGCAGACGACGAGCCGATCGATCACGCCGGTGAGGCGCCAGAGCGCGAAGTCGAGGGCGATGGTCGCATCGGGCGCGATGATGCGCTCGGCGGACGAGTGCGAGATGTCGCGCTCGTGCCACAGCGCGACGTTCTCCATCGCCGGAAGCGCGGCGGCGCGGACGATGCGGGCGAGGCCGGTGAGGTTCTCGGTGAGGATCGGATTGCGCTTGTGGGGCATCGCCGACGAGCCCTTCTGGCCGGGCGAGAAGAACTCCTCCGCCTCCCGCACCTCGGTGCGCTGGAGATGTCGGATCTCCGTCGCCAGCCGCTCCACCGAGGAGGCGACGACGCCCAGGGTCGCGAAGAACATCGCATGGCGGTCGCGCGGGATGACCTGGGTCGAGACCGACTCGACGGCGAGGCCGAGCCTCGCCGCGACGTGGCGTTCGACGGCGGGGTCGATGTTGGCATAGGTGCCGACGGCGCCCGAGATCGCACATGTCGCGACCTCGTTGCGGGCGGCCTCGAGCCGTGACCGGTTGCGCCGCCACTCGGCATAGAAGCCGGCCAACTTGAGCCCGAACGTGGTCGGCTCGGCGTGGATGCCGTGGCTGCGGCCGATGCAGGGCGTGTCCTTGAATTCGTGGGCGCGGCGCCTGAGCACCGCCAGCAGCGCGTCGACGTCGGCGATCAGAAGGTCGGCGGCGCGGCTGAGCTGGACGGCGAGGCAGGTGTCGAGGACGTCGGACGAGGTCATGCCCTGATGGACGAACCTCGCCTCCGGACCGACGTGTTCGGCGAGGTTGGTGAGGAAGGCGATGACGTCGTGCCTGGTTTCCCGCTCGATCTCGTCGATGCGGCCGACATCGAAGGCGCCGCGCTCGCGGACGGCGCGGGCCGCCTCCTTCGGGATGATGCCGAGCTCGGCCATCGCGTCGCAGGCATGCGCCTCGATCTCGAGCCAGATGCGAAAGCGCGACTCGGGCTCCCAGATCGAGGCCATCTCAGGGCGGCTGTAGCGGGGAATCATCGGGCTGCACCACACCAAGCAGATGGACCGGGCGACGAACGGCGCTATCATAGCAAAGGAGTGGGCGGTTGCGACCTCTGGTCCGACGCGACCGCGCCGGATGGACAGTCGGCAACCCGATGCGCGAACCCTGGCAGCCCGTGAACGCCGCCGATCTGCCCGCCGTTCCCCTGTTCGACGTGGGGCGCGCGGGCCCGGTGGCGCTGATCGACCTCGCCCCCGAGCGCCTCGCCGCGCTCGCGGCCGAAGGGCGCAGGCGGTATACCGGGCTCGCGCTGCGCCTGGGCGACCGCGCCACCTGGCGGTGGCTCGCCCGCAACGACAATCCCTATCGCCACGACATCGCCGCCGTCGCCCAGCGAACCGGCGTACCGGGCGCCTTCCTCCTCAATCTGTCCTACGAGTGGGCCTGCACGTCCGGCACCGGCGCCGATCCGTCGGGCCTCGGCAACCGGATGCTGAGGACGCTCGACTGGCCCCTCACCGGGCTCGGCCACGCCGTCGTCGTCGCCCGCCAGGACGGCGACGCCGGGGAGTTCTTCAACGTCACCTGGCCGGGCTTCGTCGGCGTGCTGACGGCGATGGCGCCGGGGCGGTTCTCGGCCGCCATCAACCAGCCACCGATCCGACGGCTCAGCCGGTCCTGCTGGTTCGATTGGGCGCTCAGCCGGCGGGGCGTCTGGCGCCACTCCGGGCTGCCGCCCTCCCATCTCCTGCGCCGCGTGTTCGAGGCGTGCCTGACCTATGCCGAGGCCAGGGCGATGCTGATCGAGACGCCGATCTGCATCCCGGCGTTCTTCACGCTGAGCGGTCTCGACGCCGGCGACGGCTGCGTCATCGAACGCACCGTGCACGACGCGGCCGTGCACGACGCACCGGTCAGCATCAGCAATCACTGGCTCGCGCTCGCCGTGCCGTCCCACGACCGCGGCACCGACAGCGCCGGCCGGCTCCAGCTCATGGACGCCTGCCGCGACGAGGTGCCGGACGGCTTCACCTGGGTGCTGCCGCCGATCCTCAACCACAAGACCCGGCTCGCCGTGGTCGCCAACGCCCAGCGCGGCACGCTGATGGTGCGCGGGGTGGAGGCCCACGCGCCGGCGACCCGCGACTTCACGCTCGCGGAACACCTTGGCGCCGGTAGAGGGCGAACCAGAGCAGCGCCGCGAATTGCAGGACGAGCGTGAGACCGAACGCCGCCCGATAGCCGTCTGGGTGGTAGCCGCCGGTCGCGGTCGCGGGCCACAGGCCGATGATCGCCCCGATCCCCCACTGGGCGGCGAAGGCGATGACGAACACCATGACGTTGAGGCCGGTATTCAGGCGGCCGGCGAGATGGGGCGGAAACCGCTGCGACAGCGCGGCGTAGGGCACGATGCCGCTGGTGCCGAAGAAGCCGAAGGCGATCCAGCTGGCGAGCGCGGCGCCCTCGATCTGCAGCACCAGCATCGCCTGCGCGGCCAGGAACAGGACCATGCCCAAGACGCCGACGCTGAGCGGCGGCACGCCCGAGCGGGCCAGCCGGCCGGCGGCCCAGCCGATGACGATGAAGCCGGCGACCATCGCCGCCGCGATCAACGACAGGGACCCGGCGACGCCGCTGCGGTCGAGGCCGGCGACGTCGCGGAGCCAGGGGCCCGACCACAGCCCCTGAATCGACAGAAAGCTCGCCTGGGACAGCACGGTGAGCGGCGCCGCCCGCCAGAACAGCTGGCTCGTGAACACGCGTCCGATGCCGCGGACCTGGGCCGCCAGCGACTCGCCCGCCTGCGTGCCGTCGCGCTCGGGGACGACGGCGAAGAGTACGAGGGCGACGACCAGGGTGAGCCCGCCGAGGAGCAGGAACACGCCCCGCCAGTCGGTGACCGCCAGCGCCCACTCCACCGGCGCCGTCGCCGCCAGCGCGCCGAGGCCGCCCGCCGCCATCTGGCAGCCGTTGACCAGCGGCAGGCGGTCGCGCGGGAACCACAGGACGAAGGCCTTGAACGCCGCCATCAGGCAGGCGGAGACGCCGAAGCCCACCAGCGCCCGCCCGGCGATCAGGCCCGTCCGGCCTTCGGCAAGAGCGAACACGATCGCGCCCAACGCCGCGAATACCAGGAGCGCCGCCTCGGTGCGCCTCGGCCCGAAGCGGTCGAGAAGAATGCCGAGCGGCAGCTGGAAGGCGGCGAACGACAAGAGATAGGCGCTGGTCAGCAGGCCCAGATCCCCGGCGTCGAGGCCGATGTCGCGGACCAGATCGGGAGCGATCACCGCGTTGACCACCCGAAACAGGTAGGAGAGGAAATAGCCCAGGGCGAACGGCACGAAGACGCGGGCGAGAGTCATCCAACGGGTCCCCCGTTGCCACCCACATGGGGCTCAAGCCGCTTCGGCCGGCGGAGACGGAATCACGAGCGGCGCCGCCACGTTCTTGACATCATCCGGCGGCGATGTCATTGGCCAAGGACGCAGCGCCGCGGCGAGGGCCGAGGCCGTCCTGGCGGCGCCGCCAACAATCGTCATCGGCGACCGACGCAGGCTGGCGAACCGCAGTGAGACGTCCGTTCAACTTCTGGGAGCGCCTGGGCCGGCTGGTTCATCTCCGCCTGGTGATCCCGGTCAGACGCAGCCCGCACCCGCCCGAATACTCCGCCCGCGCCGTGGCGATCGGCCTGTTCTGGGCGTTCACGCCGCTGGTCGGCATCCAGATGTATCTGGTCTTCGTCACCTGGCTGGTCTGCCGCCGCAACCCGGACCTGGAGTTCAACCTGATCATCGCGCTGGCGTGGACCTGGGTGACCAACGTGTTCACGATGTGGCCCGTCTATTACGGCTTCTACGTCACCGGCCGGTTCCTCATGGGCGAGCCCGGCCTCGCCGCCGGCTACGACAACTTCGTCGCCGCGTGGCACGCCGCGCTCGATGTCGGCGGCCTGTGGCACGGGGTGGTGGCCTACGTCCGGACCATCTGGACCGAGCAGGGCTTGCCGATGGCCCTCGGCAGCATCCCCTGCGCCCTGCTGAGCGCGTGGATCGGCTACCGCTGGTCGCTCAAGTATGTGGTCCATCGGCGACGGCTGCGCGCCGCCAGGATCGCCCAACGCCAGGCCCGGCGCCGGGTGGCGGACGCCGGGTAGCGGCCGCGAGCCTCACGGCCGCCGGTAGACGATGCGATAGATCGCCCCCTGGCGGTCGTCGGAGACGAGAAGGGAGCCGTCGGCGAGCTCCTTGACATCGACCGGCCGGCCCCAGGCCTGGCCGCCGACCAGGAAGCCGTCGGCGAACACCTCCCTCTCGATCGCCCGGCCGTCGGCGCCGAAGCGGACGCGCACCACCCGGTAGCCGTCGGGCACGCTGCGGTTCCACGAGCCGCGCTGGGCGACGAAGGCGTCGCCCCGGTAGTCCGGCGGAAACAGGGTGCCGCGGTAGAAGTGGATGCCGAGCGCGGCGACATGGGCGTTGAACGCGATTACCGGCATCGTCACCGGCTCCGGCGGCTCCGCGTCGGCGAACTCGCGGGTGCGGTCGGCGCCGCCGCCGAAGTACGGGAAGCCGAAATGGAGACCCGGCGTCGGCGCGTGGTTGAGCTCGTCGGGGGGGCTGTCGTCGCCCATCCAGTCGGCGCCGTTGTCGGTGAAGTACAGCTCGCCGGTCGCCGGCTGGAAATCGAAGCCGACCGAGTTGCGGACGCCGCGGGCGAAGATCTCGGGCTCGGCACCGGGCACCGGCCGGAGGCGGATGATCGTGCCCTCGAGGCCGGAGACGGTGCAGATGTTGCAGGGCGCGCCGACGGCGACATAGAGCAGGCCGTCGGGGCCGAAGGCGGCGTAGCGCCAGCCGTGGTGCCGCTTGTCGGGAAGGCGGTCGAAGATCACCTCCGGCCGAGCCCTCGCCAGCGCGTCCAGATCCTCCGCCCGGTAGCGCACCACGCGGTGCTGCTCGGCGACGTAGAGGAACCCGTCCTTCCAGGCGATGCCGTTGGCGACGTTGAGCCCGGAGAGGACGCGGACGACGCGGTCGGCCACGAAATCGCCGTCGGCGTCGACCACGGCGTGCACCGCATCGCTGCGGCTGCCGACGAGCACGGCGCCGAGCTCGTCGACCACGACCATCGACCGCGCGCCCGGCACTTGCGCATAGACCTCGGCGTGGAAGCCCTCGGGAAGGCGGATGCGCTCGCCGGAGACGACGTCTCCGCGGGCCGCGGCCGGGCCGAGGATCAGGGCGAGCGCGACGCCCACGGCCCGGAAGAGGGTGCCTGCCGGCGGCCGGCGAGCGCTGCCTCGGCCGCCGCTAGCGGGTCGGGTTCGCCGGGCCACGGTCCCAGGGGAAGTCGACCCAGACGTCCTGGTCGATCTCGTGGATGAAGGTGTCCACGTACGGCCGCCCCGCCGGCTTGGCGAACAGCGTGGCGTAATGGGCGGAGGGCAGCAGCCGGCGGGCCTCCCGGGCGGTCGCCCCGCTGTCGACGAGATCGTCGACCATCAGCCAGCCGGCGCCGTCGCCGACCGTCTGGGACGCGGTCTTGAAGACCTCGACCGGGCCCTTCTCCACGCCGTCGTAGCTGGAGAGGCAGAGCGTCTCGATCAGGTGCAGGTCGAGGACGCGGGCGACGATGGCCGCGGGCACCAGCCCGCCGCGGCTGACCGCGACCATGCCCCGCCACGGCCCCGACGCCTTCAGGCGCGTGCCGAGATCCGTCGCGTCCCGGTGCATCTCGTGCCAGGTCGTGGCATGGATCCTGGGTGCTGGTTTCAGGCCCTCCGGCATCCCTCCGTCTCCCTCGGTCCTTCCTCCGCCGTCGCCATGGATCGGCCGCGGCCCGCAGCCGCGTCAGCGGACGTAGAGGCGCACCTCGTTGGTGGTCGCCGTCTGGCTGGTTCCGGCGGTCATGGCGATGCGCGCCGGCGGCAGCCCCATGTCGACCAAGGAGCGCATCACGCCTTCGGCCTGGCGGCGGACCTTGCCCGTGTTGAGCGCGACGCGGCCGGCGTCGCCGAGGGCCGGCGCCACGGCGACCAGATCGAATAGGGCGTTGGGCTGGCGCTCGAGAACCTGGCTCACGGTGTTGTACAGCGCCTGCTGATACGGCACCGTGTCGCGGTCGAAGCGAATCACGATCAGCGGCTGGCGCGCGCCGAAGTCGTCGGTGCGGGCGAGGCCGGGAGGTCCGACGCCGCTTGCCGCGAACATCGCCTGGTTGAGCAGGCTGGCGCCGTAGATCTCGCCGCTGCGGATGCCCGAGGCGAGCAGGTTGAGATTGCCGCGCTCGGTGGCGATGTACTCGGACTGGCGGCGGATGTCCTCGCTGAGTTCGGTCAGCAGCCGGTCGACGAGCACCGAGGTGCGGTCGACCTCGTCCTGGAGGATGGCGAGCTGCCGATGATCCTCGTCGACCGCCCCGGAGATGCGGAAGGTGGCGCGCGTCGATTCGGCGAGATAGGCGGCCATCGTCGAATCGGCGGTGACGTCCGTCGCCAGCTCGTTCATGGCGCCGATGCCGGCGGCCAGCCGGTCGAGATCGGCCTCGGCGCTGTTGAACTGCTGCACGAGGATCGGGTTGCCGGGCGTGGTGCCGACCTGGAGGCGGGTGTTGATCGCCGCCACCGTGCCGTGGAAGCGCTGGGAGTCCTCGACGACTCGGGCCCGCAGCTCCTGCAGGCGGCGATTGTTGTCGCCGACGGAGGTCTGCAGGCGCCCGAGATCGCCGCGAAGCTCCTGGATCTTGTCGCCGACGACGGTCCCGGTCGAGGCCCCCGGCGTCACGCCCGGCGGCTCGAAGCGGCTGGTGCCGACCGGCGGCGGCGCCCCGATAGCCGCCGGCTCCGCCGCGGCAGCGGCGGCGGGCTCGGCGTCGGTTGGCCACAGCGAGCCCGAGTCGAACGAGCAGGCGGCGAGCAACGCCAGGGCAGCGGCGGCGAGGACCGGGGTGCGGGTGGGCTTCATGGGGCGGAACCGTCGTTTGCGGGGCTGGCGGCCAAGGGGGCGACGATGACAACCGGCTGGCGACATGTAAAGAGGCAAATCCCCACGAAAGCGTGGGGAAGTGTAGACAAACCCCATACCCCGAACAAGGACCGTTTTCAGGGCTCACAACCGGAGGCGGCGACGGCCTTGCGGCCGGGGTCGGGCTGCGCTAGGGTCCGCGCTCCGGCCGGAAATCCCGCCGCCGGGTGCCGGCCTGCGCCCGGCGGCGATGCGCCCGTAGCTCAACGGATAGAGCATCTGACTACGGATCAGAAGGTTGGGAGTTCGAGTCTCTCCGGGCGCGCCACATTCTCTTTATATATCAGTGCGTTAGCGGGCGTGATGGCGATGTCGCGGAGGCCCGGCCGCGCGCCCTCGGTAGCGCTGTAGCGGGCGGGCGGCTTTGCGGCGGTC
>CAYQSU010000013.1:0-56429 GCA_964420325.1 uncultured Rhodospirillaceae bacterium
CGTCGCAAAATGTCGCATTTTGTCGCATTTTGTCGCAAAATGTCGCATTTCGTCGGAGGTCGCCGCCCTCCCCGCACGCTGCCGCCCGCCTCAGCCGGCGGCCCGCATCCCGGGTGTCCAGGCCTTGACGACGACCGGTCGGCCGCTCTGGGTGCGCAACACGGTGGGACGGACGATCTGCGAGGGGTCGGGGGCGGAGGCGTCGCCGGCGACCGATCGGCCCATGGCGGCGAGCTCGATCTCGCTGCCGGGCCCGCGGGCGTAAGCCTCGCGATAGGCGGCCGTGGCGATGGCCAGGCGGCCGAGATGGGCGGCCGAGTGATGGCCGAAGCGGCGCCATACCCCGTCGAGAAGCCGCTCCACGTCGTCGGGCAGGAACAGGAGCGCGTCGACGGCGGGGCGGCCGGCGGCCAGCACCAGGTGGACGTTGGGCTCGACCGGGCCGGCATCGTCGGCGACGAACACCGCCGGCATCAGCTTGCGCCCGTGCAACTCGGCGTAGTAAGCCTGGGCCAGGAACAGGAGGCACTGCAGCTTCTGGGCCTTGAGACCCTGGTCGTGGCGGAGCGCCGTGTCGATGAACCAGAACGCGACGTCGAAGGCGGAACGGACGGCGGGCGGCATGGCGTCTTCCCTCACCATCGCGGCCGGGCTGGCCACGTTTGGGGCGGACGGTAGCGCGTCATGGCCAACAAAGGGTTAACGGCGCCCGGCCGCTACCGGGCCGGCATCCGGCGGTGAGCGAGGACGCGGCCCCGCTCGTCGACGCGGTGGGCTGGATCGAGGCCGGCGATCCCGTGGCGCTCGCCACCGTCGTCGGCACCTGGGGCTCCTCGCCCAGGCCGCCGGGAAGCCTGCTTGCCGTTCGCGCCGACGGCCGGTTCTCGGGCTCGGTCTCCGGCGGTTGCGTCGAGGGCTCGGTGGTGACCGAGGCGCTGGCGGTGATCGCCAGGGGCACGCCCCGGCTGCTCGACTTCGGGGTCAGCGACGAGCGGGCCTGGGCGGTCGGCCTCGCCTGCGGCGGCACGCTCCAGGTGTTCGTCGAGCCGGCCGGCGATGCGGCGCTGTTGCGCCGGCTCATCGAGGACAGGCCCGTCGCGCTGGCCACCGAGCTCGCGACCGGCCGCCACGCGCTCGTCGGTCCCGCCACCGTCACCGGCGAGTTCGCGCTCGACGAGACGACCCTGGCCGCCGCGCGCCGGGCACTTCACGCCGACGAGAGCCTGTGCGTGGAGGGTGCCTCCGGCACGGTGTTCGTCGGCGTCTTCAACCCGCCCTTGCGCATGATCATCGTCGGCGCCGTCCACGTCGCCCAGGCGCTGGCGCCGATGGCGGCACTCGCCGGCTTCCGGGTCACCGTCGTCGATCCGCGCGAGAGCTTCGCCTCCGCCGAGCGGTTCCCGGGCATCGCCCTCTGCCACGACTGGCCGGACGAGGCGCTCGGCCGGCTGCGCCCGGACGAGCGCACGGCGGTGGTCGCGTTCACCCACGACCCCAAGCTCGACGATCCGGCGCTGGAAGCGGCGATGCGCTCGCCCGCCTTCTACATCGGCGCGCTCGGCAGCCGCCGCACCCACGGCCGGCGCTGCGAGCGCCTCAGCGCCAGGGGCTTCGCCCCGTCCGACCTCCTGCGCATCCACGGCCCGATCGGCCTCGATCTCGGCGGCCGCACGGCGGCGGAGATCGCGGTGGCGACGCTCGCCGAAGCGATCGCCACCCGCTACGGCAAGCGCCCCGCCCGCTGACGGCCGCCCCGCCGGCTCAGATGTAGTGCTCGGTCATCGGCGCAAAGCCGTTGAAGCGCCGCGCGGCGTAGACCGAGGTGTACGCGCCGGCGCTCAACAGATCGACGCGGTCGCCGCTGGCGAGCGTCAGCGGCAGCGTGTAGCGCGCCCGCTCGTAGAGAATGTCGGCGCCATCGCAGGTGGGACCCGCGATCACCACCGGCCCCTCGTCCGCGCCGTCGCAGGGCGTGCGGATCGGGTACCTGATGGCCTCGTCCATGGTCTCGGCGAGGCCGCCAAACTTGCCGACGTCGAGGTAGACCCAGCGCACGTCGTCGTCGTAGCGCTTGCGCGCGATCAGCATCACCTCGGTGCGGATGACGCCGGCCTCGGCGGCGATGCAGCGGCCGGGCTCGATGATCATCTCCGGCAGCCGGTTGCCGAAATGCCGCGTCATCGCCGCCATGATCGCGGCACAGAAACGGTCGATCGGCGGCAGCGCGTCGCCCCGGTAGCGGGCCGGGAAGCCGCCGCCGAGATTGATCATCCGGAGCTCGAGGCCGGCCTCGGACAGGTCCGAGAACACCATCGCCGTCTGGCCGATGGCGACGTCCCAGGCGTGCGGATCGGTCTGCTGCGAGCCGACGTGGAACGAGATGCCGTGGGGGTCGAGGCCCATGTCGGCGGCGCGCAGCATCAGGTCGCGGGCCATGGCCAGATCGCAGCCGAACTTGCGGCTGAGCGGCCACTGGGCGCCGGTGCTGGAGGCGAGGATCCGGCAGTAGACGCGGGCGCCGGGCGCCTCGTCGCGAATCTTGTCGAGTTCGTCCAGGCTGTCGAACGCATAGAGCCGGATGCCGCGGTCGAAGGCGTGGGCGATGTCCCTTCGCTTCTTCACGGTGTTGCCGTAGGAGATGCGCTGGGGTCCGGCGCCGGCGGCGAGGCACTGGTCGATCTCCCAGGCGCTCGCCGCATCGAACGACGAGCCGAGGCGGTCGAGGGTCTCGAGGAGCGGCAACGCCGGGTTGGCCTTGACGGCGTAATAGACCTCGGCGAGCGGCAGGGTCGCTCTGAGCGCGCGGTAGTTGGCTGCGACGACGTCGAGATCGACGACCAGGCACGGCGTGTCCGCGCAGTGCTGGTCGAGGAAGCTGACAATTTTCGGGGTCATCATGACCCTCACCTCCGTCCTTGAATGGGCTCAAACGACGACGGCCTCGGGTCCGGACGGACCCGTGGCTCGAGGCGCGCGCCGAGGCGCTTACGCCAGCCGCGGACTGGAGTGTGGGTTTTTCCTGCCGAGCAGGCACATGTACGGCTTGCGGTAACCGCAATCGTCGTCCATGACCAGAAACACGGTCGTGCCCTCCTCAGCCTCCGGCACCACGCCGGACCGTCAACCCCGATACCAAACGCCCCTGACGATCACTGGCACCGAAACCCGCGATCGCCGCAGGGGATCACGTTTATACGCGCGGTTTTCTCTGCATCAAAGGACAAATTCGCCCCACCCGACCGGCCGCGGGGACGCCGCGCGGCGCGATCCCGACTCCGCCTCAGATCAGCCCGGCAAGCGGCGACGACGGGTCGGCGTAGCGCTTTTTCGCCATCCGCCCGGCGACATAGGCGAGTCGCCCGGCCTCGACGGCAAGCTTCATCGCCCGTGCCATGCGAATTGGATCCCTGGCCTCGGCGATGGCGGTGTTCATCAAGACACCGTCGCAGCCGAGCTCCATCGCCACCGTGGCGTCGGACGCCGTGCCGACGCCGGCGTCGACGAGCACTGGCACCTGGGCCTGTTCGACGATGAGGCGGATGTTCACCGGGTTCTGGATGCCGAGACCGGAGCCGATCGGCGCCGCCAGCGGCATGATGGCGACGCAGCCGGCGTCCTGCAGCCTCTTGGCGAAGATCGGGTCGTCGCTGCAGTAGACCATGACCTTGAAGCCGTCGGCGACCAGCCGCTCGGCGGCCGAGAGCGTCTCCGTCATGTCGGGATAGAGGGTCCGCCGGTCGCCCAGCACCTCGAGCTTCACCAGCTCCCAGCCGCCCGCCTCGCGCGCGAGCCTGAGGGTCCGCACGGCATCGTCGGCGGTATAACAGCCGGCGGTGTTCGGCAGGTAGGTGTAGGTCTTCGGGTCGAGGTAGTCGACCAGCATCGGCTCCTTGGGGTTGGTGATGTTGACGCGGCGGACCGCGACCGTGACGATCTCGGCGCCCGACGCGGCGATGGCGCGGGCGGTCTCCGCAAAGTCCTTGTACTTGCCGGTGCCCACCAGCAGACGCGAGCGGTAGCGGCGGCCGGCGACCACCAGCGGCTCGTCGTCATCGGCCACAAGCTCGGCGGCCGCGCGCGCCGGCTCGGACGCGCCGCCGCCGATGAAATGGACGATCTCCAGGCGGTCGCCGTCGCCGACCCTGACCGCGCCGTAGCCCGACCGGGGAACGATCTCGCGGTTGTGCTCGACGGCGACCTTGCGCGGATCGAGACCGATCGCCGCCAGCACATCCGCGACCGTCATCGCCGCTGGAAAGCGTTTCGTCTCGCCGTTGATCGTCACCTGCATGGCAAGCCTGCTCGTCTGCGCTGTCCGCCGCGCCCCGAGGGACTCTCGCGTGCGCCCTCGCGCGCCATCGATAACATAGTGGATGCGCCTGCTTGCACAAGGCCGAGACCATGGTATGAAGCCTCAGGCGTGGAAGGGTTTCGCGATGGCAGATGCCCCGAAGGTGCTGGTGCTCAACGGCCCCAACCTCAACCTCCTCGGCCGGCGCGAGCCGGCGGTCTACGGCCGCCAGACCCTCGGCGACATCGAGACGGCGTGCCGGCAGCGGGCGCGGGCGCTGGGCCTCGAGGTCCGTTTCCGCCAGACCAACGCCGAGGGCGAGCTGGTCACGTGGATCCAGGGTGCCGCCGACGAGCATGCGGCGCTGGTGCTCAATGCCGGCGCCTACACGCATACCTCGATCGCCATCCTCGACGCCCTGCTCGGTCTCGAGATCCCGGTGTTCGAGGTGCATCTCTCGAACATCTTCCGCCGCGAGCCGTTCCGCCATGTCTCCTATGTGTCGAGGGCGGCCGACGGCATCATCTGCGGCCTGGGCGCGATCGGCTACGAGCTGGCGCTGGAAGCGGCGGCCCGCCGACTCGGGCTGGCGGGTGACGGCTGACGCCCGCCGGCGGCCGGCACGAAGGCAGGGAGGACAGGCGGAGGCGACCATTCGGACCGTCGGCGAGACCAGCCGGCTGACGCCGGCTCTCATCCTCAGGGCCTATTCCCTCGGCGTCTTCCCGATGGCGAGGGACCGCACCGATCCGGTGATCCACTGGGTGTGTCCGCCGGTGCGCGGCGTGCTGCCGCTGACCGGCTTCCACGTCCCCCGGCGGCTGAGGAAGACGCTGCGCAGCGGCCGCTTCGAGGTTCGCTGCAACCAGGCGTTCGAGCGCGTCATCGGCCTCTGCGCGGAGAGCGCCAAGGGGCGCCGGGAGACGTGGATCAACGCCGAGATCATCGGCAGCTACACCCAGCTCCACCACTTGGGCCACGCCCACAGCGTCGAGAGTTGGCGCGACGGTGAGCTGGTCGGCGGCCTCTACGGCGTCGCCCTCGGCCGGGCCTTCTTCGGCGAGAGCATGGTCTCGCGCGAAACCGACGCCAGCAAGGTGGCGCTGGTTCACCTCGTCGCCCGCCTCCGTCTCGGCGGCTTCTCGCTGCTCGATGTGCAATTCGTCACCGACCATCTTCGCCGCTTCGGTGCCGTCGAGATCTCGGCCGCCGCCTATCTCAGGTGCCTCGACCGGGCGCTCGACGGATCCGCGACCTTCTATTCGGAGCTCTCCACAGGCGACTCCCGGTCGGCGGTCGAAGCGCTGCTGACGCAGTCGAGAACCCAGATGTCGTAGACGGCGTGATCCATCGCCGACAGCGCCGGGCTGGAGGCGAACATCCAGCCACGAAACACCTCCCTGGCCTCCCTGCCCGGTCTCGCCTCGCGGATCTCGAGGAACGCCGCGGCCTCGGGCGGGTCCTCCGGCGGCCGCTTGTCGCAGGTGCGGACGACGATCTCCAGCGCCTCGAAGCGCACCGTCTGGCCGATCGGCGCCCGGATCGTCGAGACCCGGGCGGTGACCTTGTCGAGGCCCTGCAGCGTCGCCGACGGGTAGGTATCTGCCGCCGCCGGAGCGCCCACCACCAACCCGCCGACGAGACCGATGCGGACCAGCCGGCGGGCAGGGCGTGTGGTCGCCGCCGACCGTGCCGCCGGACCCGACATCGGGCTCACTCCTCCTTCCGGTCGGGTGCGGTCGTCGCCAGGAAGATGATCTCGCCGACCTGCTCCTCCAGCGATTTGAACGAGCGCGTCTGGGCGATCACGCCGTCCGGCGGGATGGGGGTCCTCGACGAGCCCGGCTCGAGGCGGACGTACTTGTCGCCGAGCAGCCCTTCGCTGGCGATGCTCGCCACCGAGTCGTCCGGCAACTCGACGCCGTGCCTAAGGGTCATGGTGACGACGGCGTCGTAGGTCTCGGGGTCGAGCGAGCGGCCGGTGACCGTGCCGACCTTGATGCCGCTGATGCGGACGTCGCTGCCGCCGGTGAGCCCGCCGATGGAGAAGAAGCGGGCGGAAACCGTGTAGCCCGAGACCGTGCGGATCTCCGCCGTGACCGCGGCGAAGTAGATGAACAGACCGGCGACGATCAGCACCACGGCGCCCATGACGCTTTCGATGACGTGTCGGTGCATGGTCATTCGCCTCCCGTCGGAGCCTCGCCGCGGGCGGCCCTGCCCTCGGCGATGATGAGTTCGAGAAGTTCACTGACGATGAGCGCGGGCTGGGTGAAGCCGATCACCCCGCCGTCTGCGAGCACTTCGTCCGCCCCGCCGGGTGACAGACTCACGAACTTGAGGCCGAACAGGCCGTCGGTGTGGATCGCCGCCGAGGTGTCGACCGGAAGCCCGACCGCGGCCTCGAGACGGAGCGTCGCCCGCGCCCGGTAGTCGGGGCCGAGGGCCACCACCTCGACGACGCCCACCGGCACGCCGCTGACGAGCACGCCCGCGCCTTCGACCAGGCCATCGATGCGGTTGAAGGTGGCGCTGACCCGGTAGTCCCCGCCGATCTCTCCGAGCGAACGGACGCCGCCACCATAGGATGCGGCCAGAACCGCCGCCAGCACCAGCATCGCGGCGGCGCCGATCGCCGCCTCCACGAGCTCGCGTCTGCCCGCGGTGCCGTTCGACCGCGTCAGTCCGGCCGCCATGGCTCGTAGTCGCCGGTCGCCGGCTGGCGTCGGCCCCCGCGCAGGTCGTGGCCCTTCGGCCGGTAGGCATAGGCGGTGCCGGTGAGGTTGGGCAGATGCTCCTTCTGCCACGGCCGCTTCTTCGCCGCCGCCTCGGTCAGCGGCTCGAGGGTGGTGTGGTGCAGCCAGGCATGCCACTCCGGCGGCACCTTGCTGGCTTCGGCGCTTCCCTTGTACACGACCCAGCGCCGCTCGCGACCGTAGCGCCTGAGGCGGCGCGTGCGGTAGTAGCGGTTGCCGAACACGTCGGTGCCGACGTGCTCGCCGTAGAGCAAGGTAAAGAGCAGCGTACCGAGCCTCATCTCTCTCCGTCCAAGAGCCCTCCGGTCGCCGCTCGCAGGTCAAGCGGCGCCCGCACCGGTTGCCGGCGCGCCGCACTATGGCATCGTCGCCCGCCGCCGTCCAGCCGGCGCCACCAATCGGCTTTGGCCTGTCGCGGACCGATGATAGGCTCACGCGATCGCCGTCCGTTCGAGCGGGCGAGGGCAACAGCGGGAGGTGGTCGCGATGCGCCTGGTCGGGCAGCTGGATTCGCCGTTCGTGCGGCGGGTGGCGGTGTCGATGGCGATGCTCGCCGTGCCGTTCGAGCGGGACCGCTCGTCGGTGTTCGCCAACTTCGCGGATGTCTGCCGCGTCAACCCCCTCGGCCGCGTGCCGGCGCTGGTGCTCGACGACGGCAGGGTGCTGGTCGATAGCACCGCGATTCTCGACTGGCTCGACGGCGAGGTCGGACCCGACCGCGCGCTGATGCCGCCGCCGGGACCGACCCGTACCCTTTGCTGGCGGCTGGTCGCCCTCGGCCTCGGCTCGGCCGAGAAGCTGGTGGCGCTGGTCTACGAGCACCTGATGCGCCCGGCCGGCCACCGATCGAATGCCTGGATCGGCCGCTGCCGGGGTCAGGTCGAGGGCGCGCTTGCGGCGCTCGATGGGGCGGCGGCGGGGGCGCGACCGTGGCTCCTCGGCGACCGGCTGACCCAGGCCGACATCACGGTCGGCACCATGCTCGGCTTTCTCCGCCTGGTCGAGCCGGCGACCGGCATCGCCCCGCCCGACAGCGGGCGCCTCAGCCACCTCGCCCGCCTTACGGCAGAGTGCGAGGCGCATCCCGCCTTCGCCGCCTGCTCCCCTCCCGAGACCGAGCGCCCGCTGCCCCCCGGCTTCAGCCGCGACTGACCGGGACGCACGTGAGCGCAGTCGGGCAGGACGTTCGGCGGCCGATCCCGGGCAGGCTCGGCAACGGACGACGGAGGATGCGATGATACGCGTGCTGCAGCCGGCCGGGTGGCCGCGGCCCAAGGGCTACAGCCTCGGCGTCGTCGCCGCGGGGAGGCTGGTCTTCCTCGCCGGCACCGTGGGCTGGAACGAGAACGAGGTGTTCGAGACCGGGGACTTCGTCGGCCAAGCGCGGCAGGCGCTCGCCAACATCGTCGCGGTGCTCCGGGAGGCCGGCGCCGGACCCGGGCACGTCTGCCGCCTGACCTGGTTCATCGCCGACCGCGCCGAGTACGACCGGCGCAAGGCCGAGCTCGGCGCCGCCTACCAGGCGGTGATGGGCCGCCACTACCCGCCGATGACGGTGGTCGAGGTCTCGGGCTTCGTCGAGGATGGCGCCTGCGTCGAGATCGAGGCCACCGCGGTCATCCCCGCCTGACGCCGGCCTCCACTGCCGGGTTCAGGGCCGGCCGAAGCCGCCGCCGCCGGGGGTCTCGATGACGAACACGTCGTCCGGGCCGACCTCGACGCGGGCGGTGGCGCCGAGCTCCTCGACTCTTCCGTCGGCGCGCTCGACGGCGTTGCGTCCGCACTGGCCCGGCTCGCCGCCTTCGACTCCGAACGGTGGAATGCGGCGGTGGCCCGAAAGGATCGCCGCCGTCATCGCCTCGCGGAAGCGGATGCGGCGGACGACGCCGTCGCCGCCCCGCCGACGCCCTCGGCCGCCGCTGCCGCGGCGGATGCGAAAGGCGTCGACGAGGACCGGATAACGCCACTCCAGCACCTCCGGGTCGGTGAGCCGGGAGTTGGTCATGTGGGTGTGCACGGCATCCGTGGCGTCGAAGTCCGGCCCGGCGCCCGAGCCGCCGCAGACGGTCTCGTAGTACTGGTAGCGCTCGTTACCGAAGGTGAAGTTGTTCATCGTCCCCTGCGCGGCGGCGAGCACGCCGAGGGCGCCATAAAGCGCATCGCAGATACACTGCGAGGTCTCGACGTTACCGGCGACGACGGCGGCGGGATAGCGCGGGTTCAGCATCGAGCCCTCAGGAATGATGACATTCAGCGGCTTCAAGCAGCCCTCGTTGAGCGGGATGTCGTCGTCGACGAGAGTGCGGAAGACGTAGAGCACGGCCGCCATGCACACCGCCCTCGGCGCGTTGAAGTTGTTGGCGCGCTGGGGCGAGGTACCGGTGAAGTCGATGACGGCGGCGCGGGCCCCGCGGTCGATGGCGATGGCGACGTGGATCACGCTGCCGTCGTCCATCTCGTAAGTGAAGGCGCCGGGCTTGAGCACGTCGAGGACGCGGCGGACCTGCTCCTCGGCGTTGTCCTGGACGTGGCCCATGTAGGCGCTGACAACGTCGAGGCCGAAGTCGGCGACCATCTTCCCGAGCTCCTGCACGCCTTTCTCGTTGGCGGCGATCTGGGCGCGAAGATCGGCGAGGTTCTGGTCAGGGTTGCGCGCCGGCCACGGTTCGGAGGCGAGAAGCGCGCGGATCTCCCGCTCCCTGAGGCGGCCCTCTTCGACGAGCAGGACGTTGTCGATGAGGATGCCCTCCTCCTCGACGCTCTGGCTATGCGGCGGCATCGAGCCCGGCGTGATGCCGCCGACGTCGGCATGGTGGCCGCGCGAGCCGACGAAGAAAAGGATCCCGCCGTCACCGCTGTCAAATACCGGGGTGATCACGGTGATATCGGGAAGATGCGTGCCGCCGTTGTACGGGGCGTTGAGGACGTAAACGTCGCCCGGCTTCATGGTGCCTTCGCGCTCGCGGATCACTGTGCGGATGCTCTCGCTCATCGAGCCGAGATGCACCGGCATGTGCGGGGCGTTGGCGACGAGCCGACCCTCGCGGTTGAACACCGCGCACGAGAAGTCGAACCGCTCCTTGATGTTGACCGAATGCGCGGTGTTGGCGAGCACCGCCCCCATCTGCTCGGCGATCGACATGAACAGGTTGTTGAACACCTCGAGCATCACCGGATCGGCACGGGTGCCGACGGCCTGGCGCCTTGGCCGCGACTCGACCCGGCTCAACAGGAGGTGGCCCTGCCGGGCGAGGTCCGCCCGCCAGCCGGGCTCGACGACGGTCGTCGCGTTGGCCTCGGCGATGATCGCGGGTCCGTCGATCGCATGGCCGGGCGCCAGCGAGTCCCGCTCATAGACCGGGGTCGGCCGCAGCCGGCCCTCGAACCAGGCGTCGACCGTGTCGAGCGGAACGGGCGCGGATCCAGCCGCCGCGACCTTCAGCTCGGCATCGGCGACCGCCTCGGTTTCGCCGATCGCCTCCGCGGCCACCGCCTCCACGATCAGGCGGCGCTCCGGCATGGTGAAGCCGAAGCGCTTCCTGTGCTCGTCCTCGAATCCGCGCCTCATCTCCTCGGCTGCAAGGAACGGCACGATCAGTGCGGTGTCGGTCCCCTCGTAGCGCAGGTGCGCCCGGCGCTCGACCCTGATCGCCTCTGGGCTCACGCCCTGCCCCTCGACCTCGCCGCGCGCATCGCTCTCCAGGGTCTGCAAGCGGTCCTCGAGGCCGGCCATCGCCGCCGCCTCGAGGGCGGCCTCGACCGCCTGTTCGCGGAGCGCACGGATGTCGGCGAGGCCCATGCCGTAGGCCGACAACACCCCGGCGAACAGATGGATCAGCACCTTGGTCATGCCGAGGGAGTCGGCGACCAGGCAGGCGTGCTGGCCGCCGGCACCGCCGAAGCAGTTCAGCACGTAGCGCGTCACGTCGTGGCCGCGCTGGATGGAGATCCGCTTGATGGCGTTGGCCATGTTGTCGACGGCGATCCTGAGGAAGCCGTCGGCCACCTCCTCCGCCGTCATCGCCCGCCCCGTCTCGCGGCGGATGTCGGCCGCGAGTGCCGCGAAGCGGTCGCGGACGACGGCGGCGTCGATCGGCTGATCGGCTGCCGGGCCGAACACCTTCGGGAAGAACCGCGGCTGGATCCGGCCAAGGGCGACGTTGCAGTCGGTGACGGCGAGCGGGCCGCCGCGGCGGTAGCAGGCCGGGCCGGGATCGGCGCCGGCGGACTCGGGGCCGACGCGGAAGCGCCCGCCGTCGAAGTGAAGGACCGAGCCGCCGCCCGCGGCCACGGTGTGAATGCTCATCATCGGCGCCCGCATGCGCACGCCGGCGACGAGGTCCTCGAAGGTGCGCTCGAAAGCGCCGTCGTAGTGGGCGACGTCGGTCGAGGTCCCGCCCATGTCAAAGCCGATGACGCGGCCGAAGCCGGCGATCTCGGCGGTTCGCACCATGCCGACGACGCCGCCGGCGGGCCCCGAGAGAATGCTGTCCTTGCCGCGGAACAGCCGCGCGTCGGTGAGCCCGCCCGAGGACTGCATGAACATCAGCCGCACCTGGCCGAGCTCGCGGGCCACGGCATCGACGTAGCGGCGGAGAATGGGCGAGAGGTAGGCGTCGACGACGGTGGTGTCGCCGCGCGAGACCAGCTTCATCAACGGGCTCACCTCGTGCGAGGCGGAGACCTGGGTGAAGCCAAGGTCGGCGGCGATGCGGGCGACACGGCGCTCGTGGTCGGGGTAGCGGTAGCCGTGTAGGAAGACGATGGCGACGGCGCGGATGCCGGCGGCGAACGCCGCGGCCAGCGCCGCCCGGGCGCCCGCCTCGTCGAGCGGCCTCAGCACTTGGCCGCGTGCGTCGATGCGCTCGTCGATCTCGACCACTTGCTCATAGAGGAGCTCCGGCAGAACGATGCGGCGGTCGAACAGCTTCGGCCGGTTCTGGTAGCCGATGCGCAGCGCATCCGAATGGCCGCGGCTGATCGCCAACAGCGTGCGGTCGCCCTTGCGCTCGAGCAACGCGTTGGTGGCCACCGTGGTGCCCATCTTGACGGCGCCGATCGCCCCCGAGGGGATCGGTGCGCCGGCCGCGAGCCCGAGCACGCGGCGGATCCCCTCGATGGCGGCGTCTCGATACTGCTCGGGGTTTTCGGACAACAGCTTCGTGGTGACGAGCGAGCCGTCCGGGCGCCTCGCGACGACGTCGGTGAACGTCCCGCCGCGATCGATCCAGAACTGCCATTCTCGGCTGGCTTCTTCGGTCATGTCAGCAGGCTCGCGGCGTTCACCTTGGTGTCGGCACGCGCTCTCGCCGGTTGCTGCCGGGCGACCGCCTTAGCACGGATATTGCAGGCTCTCGAGCCGGGCGACAACGGCCGGCGCAATGCGATCTCCCGGCAAGCATGCGAAGGGTAGCACGGCTTCCGGGCGACCGCCTGGGACGATATCCGGACCGAGCCTAGACGCCGCGCATCGCCTTGTTCGAACCGGCGCCGGTCGTTCCGATCGCGGCCAGCTGCCGCCATCGCTCGCGGGCGCCGTCGAGCCAAACCGCCGCGGCGCCGAAGGCGTCGGGGGTGGCCCACAGGGGCTCGGGCGAAGAGCCAGCCCGCACCAGCCTCAGCCGCCTTGGCGGCGGCTCCGTCTCCTTGGGAAACTCTTTCGCGCGGCTCTTGATCAACGCCATCGTCGGCACCCCTCTGAACGCCAGCCGTTGGCAGGCCCATACGCTGAGCTTGACAACGATGAGGCCGCGCCGCCAGAGTCGCAAATGACGTTTTTAGAGACAAATGTGACAAGCCATGATCGAGATCGCCGTGCTCGCCTTCGACAACTGCCAGGCGTCGGCGGTGGCTTCAATGGTCGAGGTGTTCACCGTCGCCAACATCCAGTGGCGCCTCCGTCAACGCGAGGCATCCGATCTGTTCCGCTGCAGGATCCTGTCGGCCGACAGCGGCGCGGTTCGCTGCCTGGGCGGGGTCACCATCGCGACCGAAGGGGATCTGGACGACGCGCTGTCGGCCGATGTGATCTTCCTTCCGGGCATCCGGACGGACGACTCCGCGGCGATGCATCGGTTCATTGCGGCGTTCACCCGCGCGCACGGCGCGTTCTTCCGCGAGCAGCACCGCCGGGGCGCCCACCTCTGCGCCAGTTGCAGCGGCGTCTTCCTGCTTGCCGAGGCCGGCCTTCTCGCCGGTCGAACGGCGACGACGTCGTGGTGGTTGACCAAGCTGTTTCAGCAACGCTACCCGGACGTGTCTCTGCGGCCGGACCGGCTGGTGACCAGCGACCAGCGCATCCATTGCGCCGGCGCCTTCACCGCCTGTCTCAACCTCGGTCTCAGTGTGGTCGAACGGTTTGCCGGCCCAGATCTGGCGCTGTCCTGCGCGCGGGTGATGCTGGTCGACGCCAACCGCACCTCGCAGCTCCCCTACGCGACCCTTCAGGACGAGATCAAGCACAACGACCGGCTCGTCGCAGATGCCCAGCACTGGCTCCGGTCGCACCTCGACCAGGCCGTGACGGTCGCCGCGCTCGCCGGCGCGATTGGCGCGACGCCGCGGACCCTGGTCAGGCGGTTTCAGGCGGCGATCGGCACACCCCCGCTCAAGTACCTTCAGCGGCTTCGCATCGAGCAGGCCAAACGCCTCCTCGCCACCTCGGATCAGAGCATCGAACTCGTCGCCGAGGCCGTCGGCTATGGAGATGTCGCCGGGTTTCGCAGGATTTTCGAGCGGGAGACCTCGCTGACCCCCGGGCAGTATCGCTCGCGGTTCCGCAAACCGCCGCGAGCGAAGGACGACCCGCTTCCGGTCGCGCAGGCGACTGGCCCTTAAGACCGGAAGGAGCCGCCTCCGCGGCATTCCTGTTTAGGCGGTGACCACTACCTCGGCCTTGCCGGAGACGATCTCCGGCGGCTCGGGCTGGAGGTCGGCGACGTTCTCCTTGAGCCACTTGGCGGCGGTCTCGTTGGACTCGAGAGCCATCCGCTCGGTCGAGAAGATGCTCACCGTCGCCATCGTCCCGCCGCCGCCATCGACCGCGTAGTACGCGATGAAGCCCGGCGAGCGCTTCAAAGAGGGCACGAAGCTTGCGGCGATCTTGGCGCACACCTGACGCACCGAACGGACGTTGTTGTAGCGGCGGATGCTGATGTACATCGTCTGGTCCCTGCCCCGGTCCCGGTTGTCGTTGGTTGCCGCGGCGACGTTCGGTCACCCTTGCGCGTAGACGTAGAAGCCGCGCCCGGTCTTGCGGCCGAGATAGCCGGCGTCGACCATCTGCTTCAGAAGCGGGCTCGGCCGGTACTTGGGGTCCTCGAAGCCCTGGTACAGCGTCTCCATGACGTTGAGCACGATGTCGAGGCCGATCAGGTCGGCGAGCGCCAGCGGCCCCATCGGGTGATTGGCGCCAAGCTTCATCACCTCGTCGATGTCCTCCGGCTGGGCGAGGCCCTCGTAAAGGCAGTTGATGCCCTCGTTGATCATCGGCACCAGCACCCGGTTGACGACGAAACCGTAGGAGTCCTTGACCGGATGCGGCACCTTGCCGATCTTGCGGCTGACCTCCTCCACGGCCTGGCAGACCCCGTCGTCGGTCTGCAGGGCGCGGATCACCTCGACCAGCTTCATCACCGGCACCGGGTTGAAGAAGTGCATGCCGATGACCTTGCCGGGTCGCTTGGTCGCGGCGGCGATCTTGGTCAGGGAGATCGACGACGTGTTGCTGGCGAGGATCGCCTCCGGCTTGCAGATGCGATCGAGCTCCTTGAACAGGTTCACCTTGAGCTCGACGTTCTCGAGCGCCGCCTCGACCACCAGATCGCAGTCGCCGAACGGCTCGAGGGCGGTGGTGGTCTCGATGCGGGCGAGCGCCGAATCCTTGGCTGCGGCCGAGATCTTGTCCCGCGCCGCCAGACGCTCGAGGCTCTTGCGGATGGCGCCGAGGCCGCGCTGGACGAACTCCTCGCTGATGTCGCGCATCACCACATCGAAGCCGGCAACCGCGAACGCCTGGGCGATCCCGGACCCCATGGTGCCGGCACCGACCACGCCAACCTTCTTGATCGTCATCCCTTCCCTCCCCGTCTCGCTTCCGTCGAACGGTCCGCGGTCGGCGCTCCGTTGCGGTCGGGCGGCCCCGCGCGGCCGGCCCCTTATCTCGCATGTCGGCACCGCAAACGGAAGCGAAATACGCCCCTCGCGCCGCCTCGCCGGGAGACCCGTCAGGCCAAGGTCGCGGGCACGCAGACGGCCCCCGGAAAGCTTCCGAACAGCTCGGCGGCCGGCAGCCGGGGAGCACCGTCGGAGCACGAGGCGGCCTCGATCCTCTCGCCGGATAGCACGTTGATCCAGGCCCGCGGGCGCGCCGGCCCGTCGAGCACGACCGTGGTGTCGCTCCAGGTCTCCACGCCGACGGGATGGGGGTGAACGCCGCTGACGAGCCTCGCCATCAGCCGCGGCACGGCAACCAGGATATCCCCCTCGTCATGGGACCGGATGAAGGCGCAGAGATGGTCGGCGCGAACGCCCGCCGCCTCCAAGGGCACGTAAGACCCCCGCTGCATGGTCTCCCGCCGCTCGCGACGAAGCCCGAGCAGCCGCCAAACGACGAACAACTTGACCATGCCGTCGCTCCAGTGCGCCAACAGCGACGGCCCGAAGCCGCCGTCGCCCGCATCGGATCGGATGCGCTCGAGCAGGCTGGAGCGAAGATCGAAGTCGACCGGACGCCGGTTGTCGGGATCGACCAGGCTCAGGTCCCAGAGCTCGCAGCCCTGGTAGAGGTCGGGAACGCCCGGCGCGGTCAGCTTGAGGATGGTCTGGGCGAGCCCATTGAGCATTCCAAGCGCCGCGACGCGGCCGTGGAAGGCACGGAAATCGGCGAGAAACGGATTGGCCCTGCGCACGTCGAGGACGCGTACGATAAAGCCGGCCAAGGCCTCTTCGTAAGCCTGGTCGGGATCGATCCACATCGAGTGGGCCTTCGCCTCGCGAACCGCCTTCACCATGTAGGCAATCAGCCGGTCGCGCAGCGACGCCACCGCGCCCTCGTCCAGGTCGCCATCGTTGCCGAACTCGGCCGGCCACACGCCGACGAGGGTCTGATAGAACAGGTACTCGTCGTTGGCATCCGGCGCCGCGCGGCCGTCGACCTCCGACTTCCGCCGTCGGTTGAGAACGCCCCACCGGCGCACGCGCCGCGACCATTCGGAGGCGATGTCCGAAAGCACGTTGATGCGTTGGCGCACGTCCTCGCCGCGCTTGGTGTCGTGGGTCGCCGTCGTCAGCATGCCGAGAGGCCAGCGCCTTGCCTGATCCTGGCAATGATGGTGGAACGCGGCGACCGAGGTCCCGAACCGCGCCGGCTCTCCCCCCACCTCGTTCAGCGACACCAGGCGGTTGAAGCGATAGAACGCAGTGTCCTCGACCCCCTTGGCCATCACCGGCCCGGTATACTGCTGGAACTTCATCGCCAGCCGCCGCACCTCGGCACGGTTGTAAGGCCCCCTGCGACCGCGTGCGAAATCGGTGGTCAGTACGCCGTAGACGAAGTCGAACACGCTCTTGTCGACGCGCTGGCTCCGCCTTCGCGCGTGCGCCACCGCCCAGTCGATGTCGCGCCGATCCTCGGCCGAGGCAGCGCGCCGATCAATGTAGGTGCGGTAGACGGGGAAGCAGGCGACCACCTCACGCAGCGCCTGGCGCAGGCCGACGAGGGTGTGGTCGCGAGTAAGCCAGCTCGTCTCCGTCAGGCGGTTGAATTCGTTGGCCAGCACCCGCAGCTCGCTGGCGAGCTCGAGGTCCATCGCCTGCTTCTTCCCCTCGTAGGTGATGGTCTCGAACGTCGGCCCGCCGCCGATGAAGCGGTCGTAGGTCCGCGTCATCAGCGATTCGCCGGCCGCATCCACGAACAGACCGTTCAGCTTGTTGAGGAAGTCATAGCCGGTGGTGCCGGCGATCGGCCAGTCGTCGCGCAGCCGCTCGTGATGGGCGAGGATCTTCTCGATGACGATGTAGAAGCCGACTCCGCCCGCCGCCCCGGGAACAACGCTTTCAGCAGCCGACAGCGCCTCGCCGATTCTTGCCTGGAGGCGGACGAGATAGGCCCTGGGGTCGAACAGCCCGTCGACGTGGTCGATCCTCAGGCCATGGACGTGGCCCTCGGCGACCAACCTCAGAACCAGGCGATGAGCGGTATCGAAGACCCCCGGCACCTCGACGCGAATGCCGGCCAGGTCGTTGATCTGAAAGAACCGGCGGTAGTTGATCTCCTCCGCGGCCACCCGCCAGAAGGCGAGCCGGTAGTGCTGCTCCTGCAACAGCCGGTGCAGCCGCGCGAAGCTCGCCGGCCGGCCTGCGTCGCCGTTGAAACCGGCGACCGCCGCGGCAATCGCGGGCTTGATCTCGGCCCGGCTTCCGGCCAGCTCGCGAAGCTGGTGGAGAAGCCGCCGGGCTTTCGCCCGTTGCGCGGTGCGCTGACGCGGCGATCGCGCCTGCCGGCGCAGATCACGAAAGCCGGCGATGACGAGTTCGAGCTCGACGAGGGCGTCGGAGGCCGCATCGGCACCGGCCGGCAGGCGCTTTCGCGCCTCGGTGAGGATCAGCGTATACGTCCCAGGAGTGACGGGAAATCGATGCTCGTAGTACCAGACGCTGAAGCTGCCTTCTCCTTCGTCGAAGGAAAGCTTGATCTGTCCGGCCTCCAGCACCGTGCCGTAATGGTCGCCGAGAAACGGCAGGAGCACCTTGCCCTTCAATTCCCGCTTCGCGGGCGTCCAATCGATGTCGAAGTATTCTGCGAACGGCGACCCTTCACCCCATTCCAAGACGTCGAGCCACCAGGCGTTGTCGGCCCGGCCGATGCCCATGTGATTGGGCACGAAGTCAAGGATCTGCCCCAGGCCGTGGCGCCGCAGGCTGCCCGAGAAGGCCGCGAACCGGGCCTCGTCACCGATCTCCGGATCGAGCGCGTTGTGATCGACGACGTCGTAGCCGTGGCGGCTGCCGGCGCGCGCCTTGAGATAGGGCGAGGCGTAGATGTGGCTGATCCCGAGCGCGGCAAGGTAGGGCACCACGCGCGCCGCATCGTCGAAGGTGAAGGCGCCGGAGAACTGCAGCCGGTAGGTTGCGAGCGGTTCGGAAAGCCCCTCGGGTTGGCGTTCGTCCGTCACGCCGCTATCCCTCGAGAAACCAGGCGACCGACCACGCCTTGAGCTCGGAGCCGCCCTCGTTCACCTCGAATCCGGGCGTGGCGTAAATGAGACGCCCGCGCGGACGCTGCGGCAAGACCGCCTCTGCGGCCGAGAGGTTTGCAACGAGCGACAGGACCGATCCGTCGCCCAAGGTCCAGACGACGCCGAGCCCTCGGTCGCCCCAGCGATCGACCTTGGAGGCCCCGCCGGCCACGCCGGCAAGCCTCGGCACGATCTCCCGCCGGCGAAGGTCGAACAGCCGGCGATACAGCTCCAGCACCTGCCGATGCCCGCTCCGGCCCGGCTCCATCCAGTCGAGGAGGCTCGCCCGAAAGCTCTCCTCGAGGGCCGGGTCGGGGATCCGCTCGCGCGCCTGCGCATCCTGGAACGCCGGGAACGCCGCGAACTCCTGGCGTCGGCCCTCGCGGACCGTGTCCCGCAGCTCCAGGCCGAAATCGCAGAAAAACAGGAACGGCGTCTCGGCCGCCCATTCCTCGCCCATGAACAGAAGGGGCGGCGACGGAGCCAGGAGGAGAACGGCCGCGGCGGCCGAAAGCGCGGCAGGCGGGGCCAGCGCTGCCAAGCGGTCGCCGAACGCCCGGTTGCCCACCTGATCGTGGTTCTGGATGAACGAGACGAAGGCCGTTGGTGGCAGATCGCGGCTCCGCTCGCCGCGCCGCTCTCCGTCGTGAAAGCGGGACGGCTCGCCCTGATAGGCGAACCCTTCGGCGAGGCAGCGGCCGAGGTGATCCGCCGGCCGGTCGGCATAATCGGCGTAGTAGCCCGCGGCCTCGCCGGTCAGCAGCACGTGAACGGCATGATGAATGTCGTCGTTCCACTGGGCGACGAAGTGGCGCGGCCTCCCGTCCGCCGCGCGGGCAAGGTAGCGGGCCTCGTTGTCATCGTTTTCCAGCACGAGATGCACGTGCCGTCGGGCATCGACGTGCGCCTTCACCCGTTCCGCGAGCTCGACCAGGATGTCCGGCGACGAGCGGTCCTCGATGGCATGGACGGCATCGAAGCGGAGCCCGTCGATGCGGTACTCCTCGATCCAGAACAGGGCGTTCTCGATGTAGAAATCGCGGACAACGCGGCTGTCGGCGCCGTCGAAATTGATCGCCGCACCCCAGGGCGTGTGGCTGTCGGGATTGAAGAACCGCTTGGCATAGGCGTGGAGGTAGTTGCCCTCCGGCCCGAAGTGGTTGTAGACGACGTCAAGGAACACCATCAGCCCCAGGCCGTGCGCCGCGTCGATGAGCGCCTTAAGGTCCTCCGGCCGGCCGTAGCGGGCGTCCGGTGCGAACAGGTAGCAGCCGTCGTACCCCCAGTTCCAACGCCCGGGGAAATCGGCGACGGGCATCAGCTCGATGGCGGTCACGCCGAGGTCGACCAGATGGTCGAGCCGGTCGATCACCGCGCGGAACGTGCCCGCAGGCGTGAACGTGCCGACGTGCAGTTCATAGAGCACCGCCTCCTCCCACGGCCGGCCGCGCCATTCGTCGACCTGCCAGCGAAAGGCGGCGGCGTCGACGACCTCGCTCGCGCCGTGGACATCGTCGGGTTGGAACCGGGAGGCGGGGTCCGGGACCCTCATGCCGCCATCGATGCGCCAGGCGTAGCGAGTGCCGGCGCCGGCGTCGGCGATCACCGCCTCGCACCAGCCGTCCGCCCGACGCGCGATCGCGATCTCCCGGTCGCCGCCGCGACCGGAGAGGCACAAGGTCACGCTGTCACAGTCGGGCGCCCACAGCCGGAAGCGCACGCCCTCGGCGGTGATCTGGGCTCCGAAGGCCATCTCGTGGGCGTGCTGGGCCATCTGTGCACTGCCTTCTCGGTCCTCAGGGTGACTGACCGTTCCGCCGGATCAGCACGACGAAGGTGCGTGGCCCGACAGTGCAGGCGCCGGCCTCACCGATCATGCCGCCAGCGGCAAGCGCGTCCTCGGCGTCGGTGTCGATGAGCCGCTCCCACCCCGTTCCGACACCGATTTCGGGCACCCTCCATTCCACCGGCCCCGCCCCGGCATTGAGGATGACGAAGAAGCTGTCGTCCGGTTGCGGCTCACCCTTCTCGGTCAGATGGTACTCCCCCGCTTCGCCGCGGATGAGGAAGCCGAGGGCGCGCAGTCCGGCCTGATGCCAGTCGGCATCCGTCATCTCGGTACCGTCCGCCTTGAACCAGGCGATGTCCTGGATCTCGGTTCCCGGGATGTAGCGGGCGTGAAAGAACCGATGGCGATGGAACACGATGTGGTCCTTGCGCAGCCGGATCAGGGCGCGAACGAAGTCCAGGAACGCCGGCCGGGCGTCAACGGCGGACCAGTCGATCCAGCTTACCTCGTTGTCCTGGCAGTAGGCGTTGTTGTTGCCGCCCTGGGTGCGGCCAATCTCGTCGCCGGCGAGGATCATCGGCAGCCCCTGCGACAGCAAGAGCGTGGCGACGAAGTTGCGCTGCTGCTTCAGCCGCAGCCGAACGATCTCGGGGTCGTCGGTCGGCCCTTCCGCGCCGCAGTCCCAGCTGTTGTTGTTGTCGGTGCCGTCTCGGTTGTCCTCACCGTTCGCGTCGTTGTGCTTGTGGTCGTAGCTGACCAGGTCGGCGAGGGTAAAGCCGTCGTGGGCGGTGGCGAAGTTGACCGACGCCCACGGCCGACGGCCGTGCGTGTCGAACAGGTCGCTCGATCCGGTGAGCCGCGTCGCCAAGTCGGCGACTTGGCCCCCGTCGCCCTTCCAGAACCGGCGGACGGTGTCCCGATAGCGGTCGTTCCACTCCGCCCAGCCGGCCGGGAAGCCGCCGAGCCGGTAGCCCCCCTCGCCGACGTCCCACGGCTCGGCAATCAACTTCACTCGCGACAGCACCGGATCCTGGCGGATCGCGTCGAGGAAGCCGCAGTGATTGTCGAAGCCGCCGTCGGCCTCTCGGGCCAGCGTGGTCGCGAGATCGAAGCGGAATCCGTCGACGTGCATCTCCTGGACCCAGTAGCGCAGCGAGTCCATGACCAGCTGCAGCACCCGCGGATGATGGAGGTTGAAGGCGTTGCCGCAACCGGTGAAGTCCATGTAATAGCGCCCGTTGCCGGGAACCAGGCGGTAGTAGGACGAATTGTCGACGCCGCGGAAGCAGAGCGTCGGGCCGAGCTCGCTGCCCTCGGCGGTGTGGTTGTAGACGACGTCGAGGATGATCTCGATACCGACGGCGTGATAGGCCTTCACGAAGCCGCGAAACTCGTCGAGGTTGCGGCTGGCGAGATAGCGGGGCTCCGGGGCGAAGAAGCCGATGGTGTTGTATCCCCAGTAGTTCGCGAGACCGCGCTCCACGAGGTGGCGATCCTGGATGAACGCCTGGATCGGCAGAAGCTCGATGGCGGTGACGCCGAGTCTCCGCACATAGTCGACCACGGCGGCATGGGCGAGGCCGGCAAAGGTGCCCCGCAGGCGGTCGGGGACCTCGGGATGGCGCATGGTCATGCCGCGCACATGGGCTTCGTAGACGATGCTTTCGTGCCACTCGGTCTGGGGCCGCGCGTCGTCGCCCCAGTCGAAGCCGCTGTCCACCACCTGGCACTTAGGCATCCAGCGCGCATTGTCACGCCGGCTGAAGGAGAGATCGGCCTCGCGGGCGCCGATGCGATAGCCAAAGTGGGCGTCATGCCAAGTGAGGTCGCCGACGATCGCCCGAGCATAGGGATCGAGCAAGAGCTTGTGATGGTTGAAGCGGAGACCCTTGGCTGGCTCGTAGGGCCCGTAGACGCGGTAGCCGTAGAGCTGGCCCGGCCGCACGTCGGGCAGGTAGCCGTGCCAGATTTCATTGGTGTACTCTGGGAGAGCGACCCGTGCGACCTCGCGGCCGCCGCGGGGACTAAAGAGACAGACCTCGACCCGCTCGGCATGCTCCGAGAAGAGGGCGAAGTTGACCCCCTTCCCGTCCCAGGTGGCTCCCCGAGGGTAGGGTCGTCCCGGCCACACCCGGTGCCCTGCGTTGGCCATCGACTTCGTCCGCGACCTCGCTGCTCCCATCGGCTTCGCGGTTTGCCCGCGCCGCCACAGGACACCCGCTCGAAGGTAGCCTGTCAACCATGCTTTCACCGAGCGCCTACCGCAACGAAGGGATCGCCGCAGCCCCGGATTTCGGGTAAGAGCAGGTGCCGAGAAGGGTGCCGGCGGCATCCGCATGTGGCGAGGAGAAGCGATCGTGGCCAACCGAGAAGACCGCATCGAGCAGGTCGCCATCCTCGTCGCCCTCGCCGTGGTGGCGATCGGCGCGCTCCTTGTGCTGCGGCCGTTCCTCACTGCGCTTCTCTGGGCGCTGATCCTCACCATCTCGACGTGGCCGACCTTTCGCTGGCTCACCGACTCGTTCGGCGGGCGGAAGACGCTGGCGGCGGCGATCATGACCCTGCTCGTCGTCCTCGCGCTTGTTGTGCCGCTCGCCGTCGTCGGAGCGACGCTCGCGGAGAACGTAACGGTGCTGGCAGCCAGGACAAGTGTCCTGATCAAGGACGGGATCCCGCCGCCGCCGGACTGGCTCGCCACCCTTCCCTTCGTCGGTGAGCGAGCGTTCGTGCTGTGGATGGAGCACGCCATCGATCCGGTGCTGATCGCCGACAAGGTCGTGCCCTATTTCGGGCCGGCGACCAACTGGCTGCTCGGCCGCGGCGCGCGGTTGGGCGGCGGCCTCCTCGAGCTGACGCTCAGCATCATCGTCGCCTTCTTCCTCTATCGCGACGGCGCCGCCGCCGCCCAGCGGCTGCAGACCGTGGTCCAGCGGCTCGCCGGCCATCGCACGCAAAGGCTGCTTGCGGTCGCACAGGGCACCCTCAAGGGCGTCGTCTACGGGCTGATCGGCACCGCCCTCGTCCAGGGCGTCCTCGCCGGGCTCGGCTACTGGATCGCCGGCATTCCCGCTGCGTTCTTTTGGGGTCTCGTCACCTTCTTTCTGTCGATCTTCCCGATCGGCGCGCCCCTAGTCTGGGTGCCGGCGACGGCGTGGCTGTTCTTCACCGGCGAAACCGGCTGGGCGATCTTCCTCGGCCTCTGGGGGCTGTTGGTGGTGTCGAGCGTCGACAACTTCCTCAAACCGATCCTCATCGGGCGCGCGAGCGCCCTGCCGATCCTCCTGGTCCTCCTCGGCGTGCTCGGCGGCGCGCTGGCGTTCGGCTTTCTCGGCATCTTCATCGGCCCGACGCTGCTCGCCCTCGCCTTCACGCTGATCCGCGAGTGGGGACCGGGCGAGGCCATCGAGGCCGTCACCGAACGGCCGCCGGCGGCATGACCGTCGTCGTCCCCGCGGGCTTGCCCCGCGGTCAGGCTCCGGTGAACGCGGGCTTGCGCTTGGCGATGAACGCGGCGATGCCTTCGCGGCCGTCGCCGGTTGCGGCGATCTCGGCGATGGCCCGGCTTTCCAGTTCCATCTGCGTTTCGAGCGGATTGGTGAACGACTGGGCGAGAAGCCCCTTGACGGCACCGAAGGCCCGGGTCGGACCGCTCGCGAACGTACGCGCGACTGCCATCGCCTCGTCCGCGACCCGGCCATCGTCGACCACGCGGTTGATCAGTCCCCAGTCCGCCGCCTCGCCGGCAGTGAGCCTGCGGTTGGTCAGCATCAGCTCCATCGCCCGCCGATGCCCGACCAGGCGCGGCAGGACGTGGGTGGAGCTCCCGTCCGGCACCAGGCCGACGGCGGTGTACGCCATGGTGAAGCTCGCCGACCGGGCCGCCAGCACGTAGTCGCCGACAAGCGCGAGGCTGAATCCAGCGCCGGCCGCCGTGCCGTTGACGGCGACGACCAGCGGCGCCCGCATGCGGACGAAATGGGCGATCGCGGCATGCAGGCACACCGTCATCTCCTTGAGACCGGCGGAAACGTCCGGGAACCCTGCCATCGCACGAAGATCGCCGCCGGCTGAGAACATCGCGCCGGCTCCGCCGAGCACAACCGCGCGCACACCCGGGTCCTGATCGCAGCGGATCGCCATCAGCATCAGCTCCCGGGCCAGCGGCAGATTGATCGCGTTGGCAGCGTCGGGACGATTGAGGGTGACGCGGGCAATGCCGTCCGTGATCTCGCAAAGCACCGTGTTTTCGCTCATGGTCCAGTCTCCCCAGCATGGTGTCCGCCCCCGCTCTATCGCAGGCGCAGCCCTTGTCGTCTGCCGGCGTGGCGCCTTCCTTGGGTGGCCGCAGCCGCCGAACGCCTAGCGGGCCGGATACGACACGCAGGCGTGCAGATACGCTTTCAGCGGATCGTCCTCCTCGTCGTCGTGCATCGCGAGCGTACGGATCAGCAAGCGAAGGCAACGCTGGGCGGCGTCGACGTCGCCATTGGAGATGGCCTCGTGGAGTTGGGCCACGGAGTCGTACTTGTGCTGGTGCGCATGCGCATGTTTTGTCAGATGCGGATACCCGTAAAGCCGCATCAGCAGCTCTTCGCTGTCGTGATGTGCCTGCAAGAGCGCTGATAGCCGAAGGCTAAGCTCTCCCGCGATTTCCGGTGCGTGCCTCCGCGTCAACGCGTCCTCGATGGCCGACAGCAACTCGGAAATGTCGTGATGATCCTTCTCCATACCCTTCAACGCCACGGCACTGCCGATGAAAGACGACCGCTTGCGCTTCACCTGGATGTCCTCTACGCCGAACGGAGCAGGATGTCGGGTCGCAGCGCCGACGGGCGGCCAAGCCCGAAGGCCTTTGCCCCGCCCCTCGGGAATGTCATGGTTTGTTCGAACCTTTATAGGCGATCACTCCTAGACAGCGCAACCTGCCTGACTGGACAGGTGCGCTGCGGCCAGTCACAGTGAGGGCCGTGACGCAGCGCGTGACGCGCGCGTCAGTGACCGTGGCCGACGACGTCGTAGGCCGGATCGGTCGAGGTCTGATGATCCTTCTGTGTGCCGAGGACGGCGACACCGACACGGAAGCCGAGTTCTTCGCCCGCAAGATCGCGGCGATGCGGATCTTTGCCGGCGCTGATGGTCGGACCAACCTGAGCGTCCGCGACGTCGGCGGATCCGCCCTCGTGATCAGCCAGTTCACCCTCGCCGCGGCCTGGCGCAAAGGCAATCGGCCGAGCTTCTCGAAAGCGGCGGCGGCCGACCGTGGCGAGCGGCTGTACACGCGCTTCTGCCGGCGGCTGGAGGCCGAGGGCGTGCCGGTCGAAACCGGCCACTTCGGCGCCCGCATGGAGGTGGCGCTGGTCAATGACGGGCCGTTCACCATCTGGATGAGCTCGCGGGAGCCATAGGCCAAGCCCTCCCCCCAGTGTCGGCGCTTCCGCTTGTTGGCGGCGGCGCCGCCGCCTATAAGGGTCGCCGTGGCGCGCGGCGCAGAGGGGGACGAGACGATGCCCATCTCTTCGATGACCGGCTTCGCCCGGACGCAGGGAGAGCTTGAGGATCGCAGCTGGATCTGGGAAGTCCGCGGCATCAACGCACGCGGTCTCGACGTGCGATGCCGTCTGCCCTTCGGCTTCGAGTCCCTGGAGGCGCCGGCCCGCGACCGCATCGCCAAGCGCTTCAAGCGCGGAAACCTCTCGCTCACGCTGACGGCCACGCGAACCGCCGGCCAGGGCCGCGTCCGCGTCAACACCGAGGTCTTGGACCAGCTTCTGGCGCTGGTACCCCAGCTGCACCAGCGCCTCCAGGATTTCCGACCGCCCAGCGCCGACGGCCTTCTCGGCCTGCGCGGCGTTATCGAACCCATCGACGACGTTCTCTCCGACGAGGCGCGAGCGGCCATCGACCAGGCGTTTCTCGACGGCCTGGACTCGGCACTTGCGGCGTTGGAGCGGATGCGACGCGAAGAGGGCGGCCGCCTCGGCGCCGTCCTTGCCCAGCACCTCGATCGCCTGGCAGAGCTGTGCGGCCGGGCGGGGTCGGTGGCGGCAGCCCAGCCGGAAACCGTGTTCCAACGCCTCAAAGACCAGATGGAGGAGCTTCTCAAGGCGGCGCCGGGCCTGCCTGAGGACCGCCTCGTCCAAGAGGCGGCGCTGTTGGCGACGAGAGCCGATCCCCGGGAGGAGATCGACCGGCTCAAGGCCCATTGCAGCGCGGCTCTGGATCTCCTTGCCGCCGACGGCCCCGTCGGTCGCCGCCTCGACTTCCTTTGTCAGGAGCTCAACCGCGAGGCCAACACGCTGTGCGCAAAATCGGCGGATGTCGAGCTCACGCGCATCGGTCTCGACCTGAAAGCAGCCATCGAACAGCTCCGCGAGCAGGTGCAGAACGTTGAATGAAGCCGCGCCCGAGATCCCGCGCCGCGGCCTGATGCTGGTGCTGTCGTCGCCGTCCGGCGCCGGCAAGACGACGATCGCTCGTGCCCTCCTTGCCCGCGAGCGCGATCTGGTGATGTCGATTTCGGTGACGACCCGTCCGCCGCGCCCGGGCGAGGTGGACGGACGCGACTACCGCTTCATCGCGCCCGAGATGTTTCAACGGATGGTCGAGGAGGGACAGTTCCTCGAACATGCAGTGGTCTTTGGCCACCGATACGGGACCCCGCGGCAGCCGGTGGAACGCGCGCTCGCCGCCGGACGGGACGTCCTGTTCGACGTCGACTGGCAAGGCGCCCGCCAGCTTCGAATGAATGCCATGGGCGACGTCGTCGGCATCTTCGTGCTGCCTCCATCGTATGACGAGCTTCGCCACCGGCTCCTGGCGCGCCGCCAGGATGCCGAGGAGGTCGTGCGCGCCCGCATGACCCGGGCCGCCAGCGAAATGAGCCACTGGGTCGAGTACGACTACATCGTCGTCAATCGCCACATCGAGGATGCGGTGGTCCGTGTCGAGGCGATCCTCGCCGCCGAGCGGCTGCGACGCGACCGGCAAACCGGCCTCGCAGCATTCGTCGACCGGCTCTCCGGCCGATGCTGACGGCGGACGCCGCCGCCCGCGGTCGGCGGCAGGGAATGCGCACACCGCCGGCCGGCGACCTCGCGCGCGAGACCCGTCAGCGTTGGGTCTCGAGCGCCCTCGCCAGGACGCAGAATGCCTCGACCGAGAGCTCCTCGGCGCGCCGCGTCGGATCGATGCCGACGCGTGCCGGATCGAGGCCGAGGCCCTTCAGGCTCCCCCTCAGCATCTTCCGCCTCTGACCGAAGGCGGCGGCGGTGACCGTCTCCAGCGCGCGTCGAGAGGCCGGCGCCAGGGGCTCGGGACGCGGGGTCAAGGTGACCACGGTACCCGTCACCTTCGGCGACGGCCAGAATGCCTGGCGATCGACGTTGAACTCGCGGCGGACCTCGCAAAGCCACTGGGTGATCACGCTGAGCCGGCCGTAATCGGGACCACCCGGCGGTGCCACCAGGCGATCCGCCACCTCCCGCTGGAACATCAAAGTGAAGCCGGTGAACTCGCGGGGCCGGTGCAGCCATGACAACAGCAGCGGCACGGCGACGTTGTACGGCAGGTTGGCAACGATGCGGCGAGGCGGTGGAACCAGGTCGGAGAGGTCGATGGCCAACGCATCGGCCTCCACCACGTCCAGCCGGCCGGGGAAGGAGGCGGCGAGTTCGCGGACCGCGGCGACGCAGCGGGGGTCCTTCTCCACCGCGACCACCCGCCGGGCGCCTGCGGCGAGAAGGCTGCGGGTCAGTCCGCCGGGTCCCGGACCGACCTCGATGACCGACACCTGCGTCAGATCACCGGCGGCCCGGGCAATGCGGTCGGTGAGATTGAGATCGAGCAGGAAATGCTGGCCGAGGGCGCGACGAGCATCCAGCCGGTGACGGGCGATGACCTCCCTGAGCGGCGGCAGCGCATCAAGGGCGGCCGTCATCGGCAAGCGGCGGCCGAACGCCGCGCCACCATCTCCGCGGCCAGCCTGATCGCCGCCATCAGACTCCCTTCGCTGGCTCGGCCGGTGCCGGCGATGTCGAGCGCGGTGCCGTGGTCCGGAGACGTGCGCACGAAAGGCAGTCCCAGCGTGACATTGACTCCGCCTTCGAAATCCAGGGCCTTGAGCGGGATCAGCGCCTGGTCGTGGTACATGCAAATGGCGGCGTCATAGCCGGTCCGGGCCTGGGGCGTGAACAGCGTGTCGGGCGGCACCGGGCCGAAGGCGTCGATCCCTTCCTGTAGCAACGTGCGCACGGCCGGGGCGACGATGTCCTCGTCCTCTCGGCCGATGGTGCCCTCCTCGCCGGCATGGGGATTGAGCCCGGCGACGGCGAGGCGCGGCCGCGGCAGGCCGAAGTCGCGAACGAGGGCGGCGTGCGCTGTCGCCGCGGCAGCGACGATGGCAGCGGCCGAAAGGGACTCGATGGCGCGGCGGAGGCTCACATGGACGGTCACCGGCACGACGCGAAGCCCGCCGCCGACCAGCATCATCACCGCCCGGGCACCCTGGCCGGCAAGGGCGCCGAGGAACTCGGTGTGTCCGGGGAAGCGGAAGCCCTGATCGTAGAGAGCCTTCTTGTGGATGGGGTTGGTAACAACCGCCGCCGCCGTGCCGCGCCGCACAAGATCGACGGCAACCTCGATCGCGGCGATCACCGCTGCAGCATTGTCGGGCTCGGGCCGGCCGGGGGTGACCGCCCGCGGCAACGGCCGGTGCCAGACCGGGAGCTCTCCCGCGAACGCGGCGACGGCCCGGTCGACGGCCTCCAGCGCGCGGACCGGCACCTCGAGGCCGAGCGCCATTGCCAGACGCCTCAGCCGGTCGGCGTCGTCGACGACGAGGAACGGCGGCAGGCCCTCCGCTCGCCGCAGCCAGCTCTTGAGGACGATCTCGCCGCCGATCCCCGCCGGTTCGCCCATGGTGATCGCAAGCGGTCGACGCTCGCCGCCGATTCCGCCGTCCGCCGTCATATGCGGATATCCACGAAGGCCTCGCGCCGCAGGTCGCGGAGTAGGCGCCGCGACGTCACCGCCATGCGTTCATTCTCGAGCGCCTCCTTGATACGCTCCCGTACCTCGGGGCCCGCCGCCTCGTCGCGGCGGTCGCAGACCATGAGCAGGACGACGCCGCCCGGCGTGCGCAGGGGCTCGGTCTTCTCGCCCGGTTGCAACGGGCCAACGCGCTCCTTCAAGGGCTCGGCCAGCTGCGCAAGCTCGACGTCGCGGATGCCTCCCGAGGCCTGCAAGCCGAGCTCCTTTGCGACAGCCTCGAGATCGGCGCAGGTTGCGGTGCGCGCGGCGATTTCCCCAGCCCGCGCGATCTCTCCGTCGACCTCCGTCGGGGACGGATCCGGCGACAGCGGCAGCACGATTTGCTGCAGGGATACAACGGTCTTCGTCTCACCCGGGTTGGACGCCACGCGTTTGTCCAGAACGGCGATGATGTGGTAGCCGGTCAGCGTGCGGATCGGCGGCGCCAACCGTCCAGGTTCGAGCTTTTCAACGGCATCCTGGAGCTCGACCGGCAGCTGGTCCGGCCGGATGTAGCCGAGGTCGCCGCCGACGGCGGCCGATGCGGCCTCGGAGAAGTTCCGCGCGAGAGCCGGGAAGTTGGCGCCCTCAACGATCTGCTGCACGAGGCGCTCGGCGAGAGCTCGCACCTCCGGTTCGCTCGCCGGGTCCTCCACCGACAGAAAGATCTCGGCGACGCGGTACTCGGGCTTTCCCGCCTCCCGGATCATCCGCTGCAAGGTGGCTTCGATCTCCTCGGTGCCGATCTCGGCTTGTGCCTGCATGCCGCGGCGAACGGCCTTCACCCAAGCGAGCTCCGCCTCGACCTGCTCGATCAGGGCGGCGAGGGTGGTCCCCTTGCTGGCGAGAAAGCGCGGCAGTTCCGCTGGCGGAATGCGGATCTGCCGCGCGATGCTGGCCAGCGTGGTCTCGATCTCGGCCTGGGTCACGCTCAGCTTCAGGCGTCTCGCCTCCTGCAGCTTGAGCTTGTCGTCGATCAGCGAGCGCAGTGCCGCCAGCGCCACGCGCTGCCTGTTCTCGGGACGGTTCTCCAGATCCGAGGTCGCCAGCAAGAGCGAGATGCGGGTGTTGAGGTCATGAACGGAGATGATCTCCTCGTTGACGACGGCAGCAATTCGCTGTGCGTCTTGGGCGGCCGCCGGACCGGCAGGAAAGACGCCGCCAAGCCACACCACTGCGAGAGCCAGCACCACGAGAAGCACCAGGGCGGCCGGCGCGCGCCGCGCCTCGACACGCCGCTGGTGAACGGGCACGCCACGGTCCACGCTAAAGCCCGAACCCGACATCGCCGAGGGTCTTGAACGTAAGCCGGAAGAGGAACGAATCGGAAGGCTCGAGATCCCGATCCCTGAACTCCTCTCGCCTGAAGCGCGCATCGAAGATGAAGCATTCGTCCTCGTACGTCACGCCGACCCCGATCACCAGTTGACCTCCGCCCTCGGAGAGATCGTTGGTTCCGAACACCCGTCCGCGCCAATAGCGCGTGACCTGGGACGAGACGGCCCAGTCGAACTCCTCGCGGCCGGGAAAAGGGCTGCCCTGCTCTTCTGCGAACGAGACGTAGGCGCCGCTGACCCGCAGCGCGGGAATGCCGCCGCCGAAGCTGAGTTCGTTGCGGCCGAACTTGAAGTCGTCGCCGTGGATGCGCGTCCGATAACGGAGGCTGGCCCACGGGGCGACAACGATTTCGATATCGCCGACGATATCGGAGAAGTCGCCGTCGAGGCCCGACGCCTCGGTGAAACGGTTGTCGACATGGAAGCGATAGCTCTGGCCGAAGAAGGCCCTGGCGTTGCCGCCCTCTGACCGGAAGATCTGCCACTCAAGACCGTAGTTAGCGCGGAGGCCGCCTTCGACCTGATCGAGCCCCGGAAAGCGGCCGATGCTGATCACATTGTTCTCGTTGAGCTCGACATCCTGGCTGTCCTCGTTGGGGATCTCTTCCGCGTTACCGCCGACGGGCGAGGCGACGAACTGGACGACCGGCTGGATCACCTGAGAGAAGGTCTCGTCGTCGCGAACGAACGGCATGCGCCATTCGACGTAAGCCTGCGGCCAGATGCGTCCGGTCACGCCCGTGAAAGTGTCTGGCTTTCCCGGCGTCACGGCGTTGCCGACATGGTAGCCGTCTGCCCACAGCGCCGCTCCCAAGGTGTAGATGCCGCCGATGGAATCCCTGAGCGGCACCTCCCACGCGGCGCGCCCCGATGCCCTCTGGGTGTCCGTGCCCTGTTGGCGCGTCAACGCCGCGACATCGAGATCGAAAGCAAGCCGCCCTCCCCATCGGTCGGGTCGGCCGACGTGGTTGTAGCCGAGAAGCGGCAGGACGACCGGGATCCCATCCTGATCGACGCCGTCCTCGAGCGACTGGAACAGATAGGCGTTGGCGGCGGCGTAATCGCGCTCCCAGAACCCCTCGGCGAAGGCGCGGGACGTGAGGGTTCGGAAGTTGGCGAAGCGGTACCGGCGGAGATAGGTGTCGTCGGTGGTGCGGTTGAAGTCGAGCCCCATCCGCCAAGTCTCGTCGAGATCGTAACGCAGATCGCTGAAGACATGACCGCGGAAGTCGTCCGTCGAGTCCTCGGTCGCGCTGCCGGCGACGTTCAACGCGCCGTGCAGCATCCTCTGGCGGTACTCCACGGAGAGCACGACGTTCTCGTTGGACGTGTAGATAGGGGTGATCGTCGCATCCTTGGAGTCGTCGATCACCCAGTAGAACGGCAGGGCGAAGATGAAGCCGAGGTCCGACGAGTTGCCGATGCTCGGCGCGAGGAAGCCGCTCTTGCGCTTGACCGTCGGATCCGGATGCGAAAGATAGGGCGTGTAGGCGACCGGCACGCCGGCGAACTCGAGCCAGGCGTCCTCGTACTCGATCCGCCTCGCCCGCTGGTCGTGAACCACCCTGACCGCCTTGAGCTGCCACAAAGGCGGCCGCGACGGCGCCTCGGGACAAAGATCGCACGGTGAATACACCGCCTTGCTCATCTCGGTGACGTTGCCCTCGGTCCGCCGCCCCCCTGCCGCTGCAAAGCGGGCGCCATCGGCGAGGATCGCCCTCAGATCCTTGATGATGCCGCTCTTGAGGTCACCCGTCAGTTCGACGTGCTCCGCGAACAACACCTCGCCTCCGGGCTCGACCAGGGCAACATGCCCGGATGCGGTGAGAACGTCGAGGCGCTGATTGTAGCTCACGGTATCCGCCAGCAAGATCCGGTCGCCGTGGGAGATCTCGACGTTGCCGCTGGCCCGCGTTATCCCGAACTCCCGGTCGTGAGTGACCTCGTCGGCCTGGAACAGGATCGGAACGTCGGCAGGAAGCTCGATCTGCGCGGTCGCTGCCCCCGCGAACGCCCCGAGAGAGAGGACGAAGCACAAAGCATGCACCGTTCGCCTCAACCGGGCCATCCGCCTCAGCCGTCCTCCAGGTGCAACAGGGACGCGGCGCCCAGGAGCGTGGCAACGACGGCGGGCGTCCACGCGGCGAGAACGACCGGGACACGGTCCGACAATCCGATCGCGAAGATCAGATTCGAACAGACGTGGAGGAGAAACCCCGAGAGGATGCCCCCGGCGATGATGTAGGTTGTGCCGCCCCGTCGCGGATGGCGGAGCGAGAACGTCGCAGCGATCAGGACCATGGCGCACATCAGGAGCGGCGCCGCAAGCATGATGTGGAACTGCAATCGATGGCCGACGGCCGAAAACCCCGCGGTTTCGAGCGTTCGAATGAAGCCTGGAAGCTTCCAGAACGAGATCGTCTCGGGCGGGGCGAAGCTTTCCTGGATCTTAGCCAGGGTCAGGTCTGTCGGCAGTTCGAGGGCCTCCACATGCTTCGACGGCTGCTCCGGCGTCGAGACCCAAACGTCGTGAAGCCGCCACTGGCCCTTCTCCAGGCGCGCGGAGTCCGCATCGATGCGCCCCGCAAAGCGGTCGTCGCCTTCGTAGTTGAACACGGTGACGTCCCGCAACTCGACGTCATCGCTCTGTTGCAGAACGCGGGAGGCATGAATGACGGACTGGACGCCCCCGTCTGCTTGACGCAACCAAATACCCCCGGCCGAGAGGGAGAGGGTGCTCCGCACCTTGTCGACGAGAAAGGCCTCCTTTCGGTCGTACAAGGAAAGGAGGCCCGAGGCAAACGGGTTGACCACAGCGACCTGGAACGCGCCAAGCAGCGCGGCGACGGCGAGGACGGGCAGGAGGAACTGCCAAGCCGAGACGCCGCATGCCCTCACCACGGTCAGCTCATGGTGGCGTGACAGCCGCCAGAACACCAGCATGCCGGAAAACAGGGCGGCGAACGGGAACGTCTGCTGACCGAGATACGGCAGCTTCAGCAACGACATCTCGATGACCATCGCGAATCCGACGTGCGGCTTGCCGGCGACGCGGCGCAGAAGCTCGACCGTGTCCGCGATGAAGATGACGATCAGAAAAGCGGCGAGCGTGGTCGCGAACGCGAACAGGAACTGGCGCCCCACATAACGGGAGAAGGTCGGGGACAGTCGCAAGCGGGGATCTCTCCTCGTGCCTCAAGCCGGCTCCGCCGCGGGATTCGGCCGCCTCCACAGCCCCGGACGCGGCATCCACACCAGAACCAGGACGCCGCCGGCGACGGGCAGCAGCGCAAGTGCATAGAGGACAGGAACCAGCTCCAGATTGCGGGCCGTCACGTTCTCCAGCCCCATTTGCCCCAACGCCAGCGCGGCAACGATGGCAACGGCGACCACGGTGTGGGGGGCCTGACCTCGACGGCGAAACCCACCGGCCAACAGGCAGGAGAGACCGATCAGCGTATAGCCGAGTGAGTTGAGGGGGGACGTCAGCCTCCGGTGGGCTTCAACGAGGAACTGCCCGTAGTCCCTCTCCGGGACGTTGGGGTCGCTGCGAACGGTCAGGAGCTCGAACAGCGTCCGCTCCCGCTGATCGCGATAGCGGGTCAGGTTGTCTTGCCTCGCCTTCTCCAGATCGAACGCGTAGCGCTCGAAATAGAGCACGGAGAAGCTGTGCGTCTTCTTGTCGAACTCCTGGCGCGAGCCGTTGAACAGGACGACGCGCGCGCCCTGGTCGGAGCCAACGAGCGCCCCCCTCTCGGCCATCAGTGTATAGGGCTTGTCGTCCTGCCTCTTGTCGTGGACGAGGATGCCGCGCAACTGGCCGTCGCTCGAACGCTGGCGCACGTAAACCGTGATTCCGGCACTCACGTCGCTGAACATGCCCTCCTCGAGCAGCACCTGCGAGTAGTTGTAGCGGATATCCCACTGCAACTCCCGAAACAAGCGGGCGGATGTCGGCACGACGCTGAAATAAAGCGCGTAGCCGGCCACGGTCAGCACCACCGCAACGATGATGGCCGATTTGCCGATGCCAAGCGGGCTCATCCCGGCGGCAGACAGAACCATGATCTCGCGATCATTGATCAGCCGCGAGTAGGTGAAGACGGTGGCGGCGAACGCCGCGATCGGAAGGATGACGATGATGAAGTTGGGCAGGAGCAGCATGATGAGGTGGAAGAAGGTCCCCGTGCTCAGACCGCGATTGATGATCAGGTCGACGAACCGCAACGACTGGCTCAGCCACAGAACGCCGGACAGGCTGACCGTGACGAACACGACGGCGAGCAGAAGCTGCCTCGTCAGATGCCGATCAAAGGCGTTCATCGGAACCCTTGCCGATCGCCGCGACCACCGCCGGTCGTGACGGCTGTGCGGCTACAGATGATGCTCGACATCCAGGTGCTTGAGCGCCGATCCGCTGCGCATGAACGCCGACGTCAGGGCCCCCGCCTGTGACAGGTAGTTGTCGGCGAAGAAACGGGCCGTCACCAGCTTCGAGCGCAGGAAGGCGAGGTCGCCTTCGCCTCGAGCAAGGCCCCTCTCCGCGATCAGAGCGGCCTTCGCCATCAGCCAGCCACCGGCGACGATCCCGAACAGTCGAAGGTAGTTGACGGCGCCAGCGGCAACCATTGCGGGATCGGAGGGATAGGTCTGCAGCAGCCAGTCGGTGGCCTGGGCGAGACGATTGACGGCGGCGGCGAGTTCGCCGCGGATGACCTTGATGTCCTCGCCCGGGGCCAGGGCGAGCTCGCCGTCGAGGGCACGGATGCGGGCGATGAATGCGGTGGCCGCGGCGCCGTTATCGCGGGCCACCTTGCGGCCGACGAGGTCGCTGGCCTGGATGCCGTTGGTGCCCTCGTAGATGGCGGCGATGCGGGCATCGCGAAGATGCTGAGGTGCTCCGCTCTCCTCGATGTAGCCCATGCCGCCGTGGACCTGGATCCCGGTGTCGGCAACCTCGATGCCGACGTTGGTCGACCACGCCTTGACCACAGGGGTCAACAGGCCGACCAGTGCGTCGTGCTCGCGCCGCACGGCTTCATCCGGGTGGCGTCTGGCGACGTCGAGGTTGGCGGCGGCGAAGTATGCAAGCGCCCGCGTCGCCTCCGTCTGGCTCTTCATCGACAGAAGCATGCGCTGCACGTCCGGATGGTGAGCGATCGTCACGGCGGACGGGTCGTCGCTGCCGACGAGACGGCCCTGCACGCGCTCCAAGGCATAGGCGCGCGCCTGTTGATAGGCCCGCTCGGCGATCCCCACCCCTTCGAGACCGACCGCGAGGCGCGCGTTGTTCATCATCAGAAACATGTGGTCGAGGCCGCGATTCTCCTCGCCGATGAGATAGCCGGTGGCGCCGCCGTCGTCGCCGAAGGACATCACCGCCGTCGGGCTCGCCTTGATGCCGAGCTTGTGCTCGATGGACACGCATCGGAGGTCGTTGCGCCGCCCCAGCCTGCCGTCGGCGTCGACCAGGACCTTGGGAACCAGAAACAGCGACAGCCCCTTGACTCCGGGCGGTGCGTCCGGCGTTCGCGCCAGCACCATGTGAACGATGTTGTCGGCGAGGTCGTGCTCGCCGTAGGTGATGAAGATCTTCTGGCCAACGATCCTGTAGTGCCCGTCGTCCTTGAGGGCCCGCGTGCGCACCCGGGACAGATCGGAACCGGCCTGCGGCTCAGTCAGGTTCATCGTTCCGGTCCATTCCCCGGACACCAGCCGGGGCAGAAAGGTGCTCTTGATCTCGGGCATGCCGAAGGCGGACAGCGTCTCGGCCGCCGCCTGGGTCAGCATCGGGCACAGGCCGAAGGCCATGTTCGCGGCGGTCCAGACCTCAGACACCGCCGTCGACACCAGCCACGGCAAGCCCTGGCCGCCGAACTCCTCCTCGAAGGGGACGGCGTTCCAGCCGCTTTCGACGAACCGCCTGTAGGCGTCGGCAAAGCCGTCGGGGGTCCGCACGACGCCGTTCTCAAAAACCGATCCCTGGCGGTCACCGGCGGCGTTCAGGGGCGCCAGCACCTCTGCGCCGAAGCGACCCGCTTCCTCAAGAATGGCATCGACCAGATCCGGCGTGACCTCTGCGCACCCGGGCAGGGCCTGAACCGTCCCGAGGTCAGCCAGGTCGTTGATCACGAAACGCATCTCGGCGAGCGGCGCGGCATAGGTCATCGCCTCGGGTCCTCCCTTCGGATTCGTATCGGCGTGTCGAACAGCTCTTCGGCGAAGCCGTTACCCTATTGAAGGAATCGCCGCTGGTCAATTTGCCCCCGGTGGCCGTGTCGCGGGTGAGAAACGAGGTGGCGAGGCATCGCGCGCGATGCTACAAGGCCGGGCTGAGCCGGCGGCCGATGCCGATGGCCGCCGTGCCCGGGCTCGGCGGGGGCGCATCGATCGATGAGCCAAAGCACCGGGGGCCGCCCCTTCGCGCCAGCGATGCGGGTCCGCGCTTCCGTGAAAGCCCTGCGATGCGCTCAGCCGACCTCCATGGGTCTGGACGGCCGCCAACGGGAGCCCTGTTCGATCGTCATGCCCGCGGTTCCGACCTTCCTCATCCGGACTCTGGGGCTGGCTGCGGCGCTGGCGCTCTCTGCCGTGATGATCTTCGTCGGCCTCGGCGAGCTTGCCCTGTTCAACCCGGACGAAGGCCGCAACGCCGAGATCAGCCGGGAGATGCACGAAGGCGGCCGCTGGCTGATTCCGACCTACAACGACGTCCCCTACCTCGACAAGCCCGCGCTGTTCTTCAAGCTGACCGGCGTCTCGATCGGTCTCCTCGGCACCAGCGAGGTCGCCGCCCGTCTGGTTTCGGCGCTGTTCGCCGGCGCGCTCCTCGTCCTCGTCTTCACCTTCGCGTGGCGCGAATACGGACTCCGGGAGGCCTCGCTGAGCCTCGTCGTCGTTTCCACGGCGCCCCTGTTCTTCGTGTTTTCGCGGCTGGCGATCTTCGACATGTGCCTCGCCTTCTTCGTGTCGCTGGCGATCCTCTGCTGCTACCGGGCGGAGACGCGCGACGAGCCGGCAGTCCGCCGCCGCTGGTATCTCGTCGGCGCCGCATCCGCCGCCGTCGCCACCCTCGTCAAGGGTCCCATCGGTTTCGTCCTGCCGACCCTCGTCGTGCTCGCGTACAACGCCTTGGAGGGCCGCTTCCGCGCCTTCGTCCGCTTCTTCGCCCCGCTCAACGTGCTGGTGTTCTTCGCGCTGGTCCTGCCGTGGTTTCTCGGCGTCGTCTATCTGGTTCCCGATTTCGCCTACTACGGCCTGGTCAAGGAATCACTGCAGCGGGTGGCGACCGCCGAGTTCGGCCGAACCCAGCCGTTCTACTACTATCTGCCGCTGATCCTCGGCACGTTCTTCGCCTGGAGCCTGGTTCTCCCCGAATCGGCCGCGCGGGCATTGGCGGCAAGGCGTCGGCTGACGTCCGCCGACCGGCTGATGATCGTCTGGGCGATCGTGATCGTCGGCTTCTTCTCCCTTCCCCAATCGAAGATGCCGGCCTACGTGCTGACGGCCATCATCGCGCTCGGGGTCCTCACCGCGCGGCTCTTCGCAACGGCCCTCGCGGAGCCCGCGGGAGGGGCGGCCGGAACCGTGAGGCGCGCCACGGCCGCGCTCCTGGCCTGCTGTTTCCTGCTTGCGGTCGCCACTGTCTACCTCCGGGTCGACCAGGGGCCTCTGGCCTTGTTGATCAAGGCCGACGACAGCCCGCTGCTTGCGCGCGTCACGGACTCGCTCCTGCCCACGGCCGCCGTGCTCGCAGGCTTGTCGGCGGTGGCGTTCGCAGCGCTGCGGAAACGATCCCCGCTGCTCTCGGCTCTGGTCTTCGCCGCCACGCCGCTGCTCCTGCTCGCATCCAACTTTCCGATCCTGAAGGCGTATGCCGAGCAGCGCTCGCACCGACCGCTCGCCGAGCGGCTCGCCTCGCTGCCGGACGAGACGGAGCTCGCCTGCTTCCAGTGCCTGCCCCACGGCGTTCCCTTCTATCTCGGCCGCACGATGACGGTCCTCACCGCCGACGGTCACGAGTTCAAGAGCAACTATGTGCGCTATGCACTCGCCAAGGCCGATGCGTGGCCCGACGGCGTGGTGCGGCTGAGCGAGGCCGAGGTTTGGCTCGCAAGCCGCAGGCGGCCGGTCTATCTCCTGGTCGATCGGCACCGGATCGCCGATCTCGAAACCGTCGCGGGATTGCCGACCGCGGGCCTCGAGACCTTGGCTCAGGGCTATCTCGGCGTTCTCATCGATCCCCGCCAGGCGAGCCCCTGATGTGCGGCATTTGCGGTCTCGTTTCGCTCGACGGCGCCCCCACCGGCGCCCGCTCCCGGTCGGCGGTCGACGCCATGCTGGCCTCGGTTCGTCACCGCGGTCCGGACGACCTCGGAGTCGCCGACGATGGCCAGGCGATCTTCGGCAACGCCCGGCTGGCGATCCGCGGACTCGCCGACGGCCGGCAGCCGATCGTCGATGCCGAGACCGGCGTGATGTCGGTGTGCAATGGCGAGATTGACAATCACGCGGAGCTTCGCTCCTGGCTCGCCCGCCGCGGGCATCGGGTGCGCCAGGATACCGACGTCGCCGTGCTGCCGGGGATGTACCTGGAGCTTGGCGATGCATTCGTCGAGCGGCTGGCCGGTGCGTTTGCACTCGCCGTCTGGGATCCACGGCATCGCACCCTCGTCCTGGCTCGCGATCGAGCCGGCGAACGCCCCCTTCTCTTCAGCCAGGCCGACGGCGTCTTCGCCTTCGCCTCCGAGGTCTCGGCGCTGCTCTGGTCGAGGGAGGCGCAACCGGAGTTGGACGCGGACGGCCTCCGCCACTTTCTCCGCTTCGGCCATTTCCCGTCTGACCGCACGCCGTTCCGGGGCCTTCATCGGGTCGGCCCCGCCGAGGTCTTGACCGTGAACCGGTCCGGGATCACCCGCCGGCGCTACTGGCGGTGGAGCCCGACGTCGGGGTCACGGACCGCAGCCTCGAGCGAGGCGTTCGACCGGATCTTCCGCGACGCCGTGCGACGGCAGAGCGAGGTCGACGTCGAGCACGGGATCTTCCTCAGCGGCGGTCTCGACTCCTCGCTGGTCGCCGCCGTCGCCCGCAGCCTGCGTCCTGAGCGGCCGCTGAAGGGCTTCACGCTCCGCTTCGACGAGGCCTCCTACGACGAGGGGACCGCCGCGAGCCGCGTCGCCGACAGCCTCGGCCTGCAGTCGGTGACCGTTCACGTCCGGCCCGATGCGATCCGCGACACCCTGCTCGACCTGATGGCGCATTGCGGCGAGCCGCTGGCCGATCCCGCGTGGGTACCTACGATGCTGCTGGCGAGGCGCGCCGCCGAAGACGTCCGGGTGGTACTCGGGGGCGAGGGCGCTGACGAGCTGTTCGGTGGCTATCCCACCTATCCCGGGGCCCTCGCGGCCGACCGCTACGCCAGGCTCCCCCGCCCGCTCCGGCTGCTGATCCGGCGTGCCGCCGAAGCGTGGCCGGTGAGCGACAAGAAGGTGACGGTGTCGTTTCTGTTGAAGCGTTTCGTCCAGGCCGCCGAGCTCGACCCGATGGCGCGGCACCTGATCTGGACATCGGCCATTTCCCCGACCCTCCTATCGCGGCTCGGCCTGCCACCGGCCGGAGGGGAGGCGCCACACGACGAACGCCACGCGCCGACGGACACGATTCTCGACCGCATCCAGCGCCACGACCTGGAAACTTCGCTCGCCGAAGGATTGTTGACCAAGGCCGACCGCGCCTGCATGCGGTGGGGCCTGGAAAGCCGGGCGCCGTTCATCGACATCGCGGTGATGAACTTCGCCGCGGGGTTGCCGCCAGAGGCGCGCGTCGACGGCCTTTCGACCAAGGTCTTTCTCAAGCAGTTCGCCCTGCGCTACCTGCCGCGGGACGTCGTCCATCGCCGGAAGCGAGGGTTGTCGGTTCCCCTCGCCGCGTGGCTTCGCGGACCGCTGTTCGCTTGGGCCGAAGCCAGCCTGACCTCGCCCCTCCTGGCCAAGGCCGGGATCGAGCCCGGCGCGGCGGCCGCGCTTCTCCGTGAACACGCGGCCCGCAAGGCCGACCACGCGCGGGCGCTGTGGACCCTGATCGTGCTCTCGGAATGGCTCGCCTGGGAAGGCCGGCACCGGCCGGAGCCGGCGGCGGCCTGGTCGCAACCGCCGGCCTGGATCGGCAACCGGCCGTAACAAAAGCGTCATTGGGCGATCGTCGCGGCTTCGGGCTAGGGTGCAAAGCCCATCGGGTTCACTCCCCAAGCGGCGCGACGGTGCCGCATGCTCTGCCGAGCGGAGAGGGTGGCTGCGTGCCGCCCTCTCTTTTCCAGGGAGCACTTGGACGCGCGTGGACACGATCGCGGAACGGCGAGATGAACCCCGGCTTTCAGAGAACCTTCATCCCCGTGACGCCCGACCGTCATGGCCGCGCCCTATACGAAAGCCAAGGGCGACGGAGTGCGGCGCCGCACGGCAGCCTTCCACGGCCGTTCAACGTGCGCTGACGAGGATCAAGAGGAGCCAGCGAACATGAAAGTCCAACCGACACAGGGAACGACCGGCATGGATATCGCGGACAGCGACGATGTTCCTGCCCACGACGTCTCGGCGCCGACCATCGGCGACGTCATTGCGCAGCGGTTCGGCCGCCGGGACGTGCTCAAGGGGGCGCTCGGGGTGACCGCGATCGCCGCCGCGTTCGGGCCGCTGAGCCTGACCAGGGGCCGGCGAGCCGCCGAAGCGGCCGCCGGGTTGCCGGTTTTCCGGTTCGAGGAGATCGCGCACGGGGCCGATGAGACCCACCACGTCGCGCCCGGATACGACGCCGACATCCTTATCCGCTGGGGCGATGCCGTCGTCGACGGCGCGCCGGCCTTCGATCCCCTGAACCAGAGCGCGTCCGCCCAGGAGAAGCAGTTCGGCTACAACAACGACTTCGTGGGCTACGTCGGGCTGCCGCTGGGCTCCGACAACTCCGAGCACGGTCTGCTCTGCGTCAACCATGAATACACCAACCCCGAGGTCATGTTCCCGGGCCTCGGCCACGAGAACACCCTCGCCAGGATGACGCGGGAACTGGTGGATATCGAGATGGCCGCCCATGGCGCTTCGGTCATCGAGATCCGCAAGGAGGGCGGCCGATGGGCCGTGGTCGCTGGCGGCCCCTACAACCGCCGCGTCACCGCGCTCTCGACGGAGATCGCGGTTTCCGGCCCGGCCTCCGGCGACAACCGGATGAAGACGAAGGCGGATCCGGCCGGTGCGCGGGTCGTCGGCACCATCAACAACTGCGCCGGCGGCATCACGCCGTGGGGAACCTTTCTCACCGCCGAGGAGAACTTCCACTTCTACTTCCACGGCAAGCCAAGCGAGGCCCACCCCGAGCACCGGAACTACACCCGCTACGGCATCGGCCAGACCGAATACGCGTGGGGCCGGTTTCACGACCGCTTCGACCTCGAGAAGGAGCCGAACGAGGCCAACCGCTTCGGCTGGATCGTCGAGATCGACCCGCTAGACCCCACATCGACGCCCGTCAAGCGCACGGCGCTCGGCCGGTTCAAGCACGAAGGCGCCGAGAACATCGTCAACAAGGACGGACGCCTCGTGCTCTACACCGGGGACGACCAGCGCTTCGAATACCTCTACCGCTTCGTCACCGCCGCCCGTTACGACGCCGCCTCGCGCGAGGCCAACCGTGACCTGCTCGACAACGGCACGCTCTCGGTCGCCAGGTTCCATGCCGATGGCCAGGTCGATTGGCTGCCGCTCGTTCACGGCCGGGGACCTCTCACCGCCGAAAACGGCTTCGCCAGCCAGGCCGACGTGCTGATCGAGACGCGCCGCGCCGCCGACCTCCTCGGTGCGACACCGATGGACCGCCCCGAGGACGTCGAGCCCAATCCGAAGACCAACCGGGTCTACGTCATGCTCACCAACAACACCAGGCGCAAGCCCGAGCAGATCGATCCCGCCAACCCCCGCGCGGAGAACACCTTCGGGCACATCCTCGAGCTCTCGCCGCCCGACGGCGACCATGCCGCGCCCATCTTCCGATGGGATATTCTCGTCCAGTGCGGCGATCCCTCGATCGAGAGCGTCGGTGCGCGGTGGAATCCGTCCACCTCAAGGAACGGCTGGTTTGCAGCCCCCGACAACTGCGCGTTCGATTCGCTGGGCCGGCTGTGGATCGCCACCGATCAGGGCACCAGCTGGGCGAAGAGCGGCACCGCCGACGGCGTCTGGGCGCTGGAAACCGAGGGCGAGCGGCGCGGCACCGGCCGGATGTTCTTCCGCACGCCGGTAGGCGCCGAGATGTGCGGACCCCGGTTCACGCCCGACGACCGGACTCTGTTCGTCGCCGTCCAGCATCCGGCGACGGACGGCGTCAAGGCCTTCAAGGGTTTCGAGCGAGAGTCGACGTTCGAGGACCCGGCGACCCGCTGGCCGGACTTCAAGCCCGACATGCCGCCGCGCCCGTCCGTCGTCGCCATCACCAGAAAGGACGGAGGCGCCATCGGCAGCTAACCGGTCGCCGGGGCGGGCACCGCCGGCTCAGACGTCGATGACTTTGCCCGGGTTCATGATGTTGCGGGGATCGAGGGCGCGCTTCAGCGCCCTCATCACGTCGAGCTCGACCTCCGACTTGTAGCGGCACATGTCGCCGAGCTTGAGTCGGCCGATGCCATGCTCGGCGCTGAAGCTGCCGCCGAGGCCGGTGGCGATGTCGCAAACGATGCGATCGAAGCGGTCCCACTGGTCGAGGAAGGCCTGACGGTCGGTGCCCACCGGCTGGCTCAGGTTGAAGTGGATGTTGCCGTCGCCGAGATGGCCGAAGGGAACCACCCGGATGCCCGGCATCGCCGCCTCGACCGCCCGCGTCGCCTGGTCGACGAACTCGACGATGCGGGAAACGGGAACGGAGATGTCGTTCTTGATGCTGCCGCCCTCCGACTTCTGGCCCTCGGGGATGCTTTCCCGCATCCGCCACAGCTCCCGGGCCTGGACTGAGCTGGCGGCGATCACCGCATCCTCGACCGTCCCCGCTTCCAGGGCGAGAGCGAGCACGGCCTCGAGTGACTCGGACAGGGGGTCGTGGGCTCTTGGGCTCGCCAGCTCGATCAGGCAGTAGAAGGCGTGCGGCACGGCGAACGGGTCGACGACGCCAGGCACGTGCGCCAGGGCGAACGCGACGCCCGTCCGCCCCATGAGCTCGAACGCCGAGAGGCTGTCGCCCGCCTCCTCCTGAACCCGGCGCAGGAGATCGACGGCAGCGGTCACCGTCGGCACCGCGGCGAGCGCGGTCACCCTCGACCGCGGTCGGGCGTGGACTTCGAGCACGGCGGCGGTGATGACGCCGAGCGTCCCCTCCGCGCCCAGGAACAGCTGCTTCAGATCGTAGCCCGTGTTGTTCTTGCGCAGCGCGCGGAGGCCGTTCCAGACGCGGCCATCGGGTAAGACGACCTCGAGGCCGAGCACGAGATCGCGGGCGTTGCCGTAGCGGAGCACGGCGGTGCCGCCGGCGTTGGTCGCGAGATTGCCGCCGATCCGGCAGCTGCCCTCAGCGCCGAGGCTCAAGGGAAACAAGAAACCGGCGTCGTCGGCTGCCCGCTGCACGTCGGCGAGGATCACACCGGCCTCCGCCGTCATCGTGCGATCGATCGGATCGACGCTGCGGATCCGGTTGAGGCGCGCCGTCGAGAGGACGATGCCACCCTTCGGAACGCCGCCGCCGACGAGGCCGGTGTTGCCGCCCTGGGGCACGACGGCGATGCCGGCTTCGGCACAGAGGCCGACGACCGCCGCCACCTCCCCGGTGTTCGCCGGCCGCACGACCGCCCTGCAGCGGCCGTGGAACAGACCGCGTTCCTCGACCAGGTAGGGCTCGAGGTCCGCCGTCTCCTCGAGCCATCCCTTGCTGCCGACAACGGCGCGGATAGCCTCGAGGGCCTGGTTGGCGCTGACGATCGCCTTGGCTTTCAACGGGCTCATGATCGTTGTTACTTAGGGCCTGCGGCCGACCGCCGCAACGACGCGGCCGACGCCCTCATCGGCCGCGTTCAGTCGTCATCCTCGTCCGGGAGCCTGCACGGCGCGGCCGGACCACGCTCCTCGTTCCAGCCGCCGGCGGCGCGGGAGCCGGCGGCGGCACGGCGCAGTCGGTCGTTGATGGCGCGGCCGAGCCCGGTGTTCGGCACCGGCATCACGGCGATGCCGGTGAACTCGTCGCGGTCCAGCTCCCTCAGCATGGCGAACAGATTGGCGGCGGCCTCGCGGAGGTCGCCGCTCGCGCTCAAGTTGCGGTGGGCGGCCGCGGCATCCGGACCGAACCCCAGCAGCGCCTCGCCGGAGCGGGCGGAGAACGCATCCGGCCGCAGGGGCCGCCGGGGTGCGTAGTGGCGTTCCAGCATGCCGGGCGAGCGCGGGGCGCCGCGCTCCGGTGCGGCGACCGGTCCGATCCGCCGCTCGATGACCTCGGCCGCCAGTCCGCCCGGACGCAGCAGCACCGGCGTCGCACCCGTGAGGTCGAGAACCGTCGACTCGACGCCGACCCGGCATGGACCGCCATCGAGGATCAGCGGCACCCGATCGCCGAGACCTTCGAGGACGTGACAGGCGGTGGTCGGGCTCAGGCCACCGGACGGATTGGCGCTCGGCGCGGCGATCGGGCGGCCGCATGTGAACAGGAGCGCGCGGGCCACCGCATGATTCGGTGCGCGCAGCGCGACCGTGTCGAGACCGGCGCTGACCAGCAGCGACAGCCCCGACTCCGGCCGTCTCGGCAGCACCAGCGAGAGCGGACCCGGCCAATGCCAGTTGGCGAGCTCGCGCGCGCGGTCGTCGAACTTGGCCAGGCGCTCCGCCATCTCGAGATCCGGAACGTGGACGATCAGCGGATTGAACCTGGGCCGCTCCTTCGCGGCGAACACCGCCGCCACCGCCCGGTCGTCGGCCGCATCGGCACCGAGGCCGTAGACGGTCTCGGTCGGAAAGGCGACGATGCCGCCTTGGCGGATCAGCTCTGCCGCCTCCGCGATCGCCTCCGGCGTCGCCGGCCTGAGGACGCCGCCCGCGGTCACGTTGTCCCGGCGGGGCCCATGACCACGAAATGCGGATTCTCGAACCCCGGCTTGGCATACAGGAGCTCGCCGCCGTCCATCCTCGTGACGCGGCCGCCGGCAAAGCGGACGACGGCGTGGCCGGCGGCGGTGTCCCACTCCATGGTCCGGCCGGTACGCGGGTACAGGTCGGCCTGACCACGGGCCACCATGCAGAACTTGATGGAGCTGCCCGACGAGATCGACCGGGCGACGTCGTAGCGGGCGAGCACCGCATCGGTCTCGGGGTTGCGGTGGGAACGGCTGGCGACCGCGACGATGCCCCTGTCGGGAAACGGCCGGCAGCGGATGGCCTCGACGGCGCCGCCGTCGAGCCGGGCGAACGCGCCGAGCGGGCTTCCCCAGTAGGTGGCGCCGATCGCCGGCGCGTGCACCACCCCGAGCTCCGGCCTCCGGCCGACGATCAGCGCGATGTTCACCGTGAACTCGCCCTGGCGGTTGATGAACTGCTTGGTCCCATCCAGGGGATCGACGAGCCAGAACGGCTCGTCCCCCACCGACGGCACGCGCCCCGCCTCGACCTCCTCCTCGGCGACGATGGCAAAGGGGCTCCCGATCTCCCGGCGGAGGGCGTTCAGGATCAGCGCCTCGGCGCGACGGTCGGCCTCGGTCACGGGCGACGAGTCACCCTTCTTCTCGACCTCGAACCCGGCGTCGTAAATCCTGAGGATCTCCTCGCCGGCCCGGAGGGCGATGACGCGCAGGGCATCGACAAGGGTCTCGGTGATGGCGATGGTCACACGGGCTCTCCGTTGGCTGCAGGGGCTCGGGCCTCGCGGATCGACCGCCAGACCCGTTCCGGGGTCGCCGGCATGTCGATGTGCCGCACGCCCAAGGGGGCGAGTGCATCGATGACGGCGTTGATCACCGCCGGACAGGCCCCGATGGTGCCGGCCTCGCCGGCGCCCTTGATCCCGAGCGGGTTGGTCCGACAGGGAATGGAGTTGAAGGCGACGGTGAACGACGGCAGGTCGGCCGCGCGCGGGATGGCGTAGCCGAGGAACGATCCCGTCAGCAGCTGCCCGGAGCCGGGCTCGTAGACCACCTGCTCCGTGAGCGCCTGGCCAACCCCCTGGGCGATGCCGCCATGCACCTGCCCGGCGAGCAGGAGCGGGTTGACGATCGTGCCGAAGTCGTCGACGACGGTGTAGCGGACGATCGCCACGGCTCCGGTGTCCGGATCGACCTCGAGCTCACAGATGTGGCAGCCGTTGGGGAAGGTGGAGGCCGTCAACGCGTAGCGGCCGGTCGCATCCAGGCCCGCCTCGGCCTCTCCCGGCGGACGGTTGTCCGGCTCGCGCGCTGCCCGCACCAGCTCCCAGATCGAGATCCCTCGGTCGCCGCCGGTGAGCGTGAAGCGGCCGTCGGCGAAGCCGACGTCCTCGGGACGTGCCTGCAGGATCCGTGCGGCAACGCCCTTGCCGCGGGTGATGACCGCATCCACCGCCGCCCGCACCGCCGGCCCGCCCACCGGCAGCGAGCGCGAGCCGCTGGTGCCCTGACCGGTCGGAATGCGGTCGGTGTCGCCCTGGATCACCCGGACCGCCTCGATCGGCAGGCCGAGCCCGCCGGCGACGATCTGGGCGTAAGCGGTCTCGTGCCCCTGGCCCGTCGACTGGGTGCCGATGAGGAGTTCGAGCCGGTCGTCGTCGCCGAACCGGATCGTCGCCTCCTCCTCGTCGAAGCCGCAGATCTCGACATAGGTGGACATGCCGATGCCGCGGTAGAGACCGCGAGCCCGGGACTGCGCGCGGCGGGCCGCGAATCCCGCCCAGTCCGCGGCCGCCATGGCGTCCCGCATGTTGCCGGCGAAGTCGCCGGAGTCGTAGACGGGGCCCGACGCGGTCTTGTAGGGCATCTGCTCCGGCGCGATAAAATTGCGGAGCCGCACCTCGTCCGGGGCGAGGCCGAGGTCCCGGGCGATCGCATCCATCAGCCGCTCGATCAGATAGGTGGCCTCGGGCCTGCCGGCACCGCGGTAGGCGTCGACCGGCACGGTGTTGGTGTAGACGCCGTCGCAGGTCGCGAAGATCGCCGGCACGGGGTAGGCGCCGGACAGCATGCAGCCGGTCATCTGCGACGGGATGGCCGGACCGAAGTGGTTGAGGTAGGCGCCCATGTCGGCGACGGTCCGCACCCTCAAGGCGAGGATCCGGCCCTCGGCGCCGAGGGCGGCCTCGGCGCGGTTCCTTTGGTCGCGGCCGTGGGTGTCGGCAACGAACGCCTCCATCCGCTCCCCCACCCACTTCACCGGCCGGCCAAGCCTCCGCGCCGCCCACAGCACCAGGGCGTCCTCCGGATAGTGAAAGATCTTGGTCCCGAAGCCGCCGCCGACGTCGCCGACGACGACCCGGATGTCGGTCGCGGCGACCTTGAGCGTGTGCCTGGCCAGCATCGACTTGACGAGGTGCGCGCCCTGGCTCGAGGTGTAGAGCGTGTAGCGCCCGCTCGCCGGATCATGGACGCCGAGATTGGCGCGGGGTTCCATCGCGCAGGGAGCGAGGCGCTGGTTGACGAGCTCGATCGCGACCACGCGCTCGGCCCGGGCGAAGATCCGCTCCACCTCGGCCTCGTCGCCGAGCCGCCAGTGGAACGCGCGGTTGTCGCTGGCTTCCGGCCAGACCGCCGGGGCGTCGGCGGCGAGCGCCGCCTCGATGCCGTCGACCGCGGGCAGCGCCGCCCAATCGACGCCGACGAGGTCGAGCGCGTCCTTCGCCTGGTCGATCGTCTCCGCCACCACCATGGCGACCGCCTCGCCGACGAACCGCACGCGGTCTCGGGCCAGGAGGCGGCGGCCGGGCCGGAACAGCGGCTTGCCCTCGCGGTTCCTGACGTTGACCGCGCAGTGGATGTCGCCGAGGCCATCGGCCTCCGTGTCGGCGCTCGTGTAGACGGCGAGCACGCCCGGCGCGGCCCGGGCCCGGGCGACGTCGACGCCCCTGATCTCGGCGTGGGCGTGGGGCGAGCGAAGAAAGACGGCGTGGGCCTGGCCCGGCAGCGAGATGTCGGCGACGTACCGCCCACGCCCGGTCAAGAGCCGCGGATCCTCCGTGCGCGGAACCGGCTGCCCCAATCCGAACCTGCTCATCGGTGCACCTTCGGCTAATGCCGCGTCCACAGAGTCTCCCGGTCCCCGAGGTCTCGCGACGACGCGGAGGCCGCGAGAAACCGCCAGGCCTTGAAATCGGCCGCCCAGTGATCGGCCGGGAGGCCCGCCTTGGTCTTCAGCTGGCGAAGGAACGTCGTCGGCTTCGGCAGCTCCGTCCACACCTGGGGAAGGAACAGGGCGCGGCGGCCGTCGCACTGGATGATCAGCCCGTCGACACCCGGCCGGAGCTGGGCCAGAAGGTCCGGCTCGTCGGAAAAAGCGATCGGCGATGGCCGGCCGAGAAGGGAGATCGAGACCTCGAGCTTCGGGAGCTCCGTGGCCTTGAGCCGGGCGAAGCGGCCATCCGAGAAGGCCGCGTCGAAGGCGTTGCCGGTGACGTCCTCGACCAGCGGCCGGTAGGCCTGCGGCGAGCCGACGCAGCCGCGGAGCCGGCCGCCGTTCGTGAGCGTGACGAACGAGGCGCCGTCGGCGGCGAGCTCCGGCGGATGCTCGGCGGGCGCGACCGGCAGCCGCGCGCCATAGGCAAGTCCGTGCTCGATCGACGCCGCCGCCAGATGCAGAAGGGAGCGGCCGTGGCGGTCGAGCAGGCTCCGCGTCCGCGCCGTGAACGACGCCTCGCCGCAGTCGGTCCCGCCGGCGTCGCCGGCCTTGCCCTGGTCGGGCTCGGTGAACGCCCAGGCGCCGTAGCCGACCACGCGCCGCCGGTCACCCGCGGTGTCGCCCGAATTGCGGAGGTCGAGGGTGACCACGGCGAGGCCGCGGCGGCGGGCGACGGTGAGAAGACCGACAACCGGCACCCGGCCGCAGGCCTGATCGTAGCCGATCGAGGCGGGATCGAGGGCTTCGATGGCCCGGCAGGTCGCGGCATCGACGGAGCGCGCCGTCCGGTAGTCGAGATAGTGGCTGAGGTCGGAGCTGACAACGATCAGCGTCTCCGGCCCGCCCCACAGGCGGTCGAGGACCTCGGCCACCTGCTCGGCCGAGGCCTCCCCGACCACCAGCGGGACGAGCGCGAAATCGTCCAGCACTTCCTGCAGGAACGGCAGCTGCACCTCGAGGCTGTGCTCCTCGGCGTGGGCCGCATCGAACAGTCGGACCTGCGGCAGGGAGAGGATGGCCTCCACCGCCGCCTTGTCCACCGGAACCTGTCCCAGCGGCGTCGCAAACCCATCGGCGCCGCTGACCGCGAGCCCGCGCACCGCCACGCGATGGCAGGGCCCGAGCAGCACCACCCGGCGCACCACCGGCGCCAGCGGCTCGAGGCGTGCGTAGGCCGAGGCCGCGACCGGACCCGAGTAGATGTAGCCGGCGTGCGGCACGATGATCGCTTTCGTCGGTCCTTCGCCGGCAGCACCGGCCTCGGCTTCGGCCAAGTAGTGACGCACGGTGGCGTCGAGCTCGCGGGGATTGCCCGGATAGAACATCCCCGCGACGGCTGCATGCCTGACATGAGTCATCTTCGGGGCTCCTTCGTGGTAGGCTTCTATTATCGCATAGAGGAGGATCGCGGCCAGCGTCATCTGCAGCGCGGATGATCGCGCCGCCGGCGCCGCGGGAGAGCCCAGATGACCGAGACGACTGCCGAGTCCGCCTTCGACATCGCATTTCCGGGACGCTACTGGCACCGCCTGGAGGACGGCCGCGTCCAATGCGATCTCTGTCCCCGGCTGTGCAAGCTGCACGAGGGACAGCGCGGGCTCTGCTTCGTTCGCGCCCGCGAGCACGACGCGATCGTGCTGACCACCTACGGCCGGTCCAGCGGCTTCTGCGTCGACCCCATCGAGAAGAAGCCGCTCAACCACTTCCTGCCCGGCACGCCGGTGCTGTCGTTCGGCACCGCCGGCTGCAACCTCACCTGCCGCTTCTGCCAGAACTGGGACATCTCGAAATCCCGCGAGGTCGACACGCTTTGCGAGCAGGCGACGCCGGCAATAATCGCCGAGGCCGCGCTTCGCTCGGGCTGCCGGAGCGTCGCGTTCACCTACAACGACCCGGTCATTTTCTTGGAGTATGCGGTCGATACCGCCATTGAGTGCCGCAAGCGCGGGCTGAAGACGGTGGCGGTGACCGCCGGCTACATCTGCGACGAGCCGAGGGTCGAGTTCTTTCGCCACATGGACGCCGCCAACGTCGACCTCAAGGCCTTCACCGACTCCTTCTACCAGCGGCTCTGCACCGGCCATCTGCAGCCGGTCCTGGACACGCTCGTCTATCTCAAGCGCGAGACCGACGTCTGGTTCGAGATCACCACCCTCCTCATCCCCGGCGAGAACGACTCGGATGCCGAGCTGGACGCGCTGACCCGGTGGGTCGTCAACACCCTTGGGCCCGATGTTCCGCTCCACTTCTCCGCGTTCCACCCCGACTGGAAGATGATGGACACGCCGCCGACGCCGCCGGCGACGCTCACCCGCGCCCGCGCCATCGCGCTTCGCAACGGCGTCCGCTACGCGTATACCGGCAACGTCCACGACCTCGAGGGCGACGCGACCCGTTGCCACACCTGCGGCGCCGTCGTCATCGGTCGCGACTGGTACGAGCTGATCTCGTGGAATCTGACGGAGGACGGCCGCTGCCGGGCGTGCGGAACGCCCTGCGCGGGCGTGTTCGAGGCCAAGCCCGGCACCTGGGGCCGCAAGCGGAGGCCGCTCAGCTTCGCCTCGCCGTTCGCCCCCTGAGCTGCGGCCGCAACGCCTCTTTCCTTTTGGCGCCAAGCCTGTAGAGTGCGCTGGGCTGCTCTGGCCCGGATCCGCACTGGTCGAAGGGACGCCGGATGAAGATCACCTTTTCGCCGCTTGGCTTGCCCGACATGGGCGTTCTCGTCGTCGGTGTCCTCGAGGACCGCAAGCTGACGCCGTCGGCGGAGAAGCTCGACGAGCGATTGGCTGGAACGCTGGTCCGCGCCATGCAGGCGAGCCGCTTCCGCGGCCGCAAGGACCAGTCCCTGGCGGTGGTCGCGCCGGCCGGCTCGAAGCTGGACAAGGTCCTGCTGCTCGGGCTCGGCAAGGCCGAGGACATCGATTCGTCCCGCCTGCACGCGGCGGGCGGCCGCATCTTCGCGGCAGTCGGCGCCAACGGCAATCGCGCGGCTACGATCGCCGTCGACGCGCTCGATGGCTGTTCCCTGTCTCCCGCCGAGATGGCGGCCGACATCGCCAACGGCCTGCGTCTCCGCTCCTATCGCTTCGACCGCTACCTGACCAAGGAGAAGGAGGACGACAAGCCGAGCCTGAAGGCGGTGACCCTCGGCTGCGAGGGCCACACCCGGGCTCGGGAGCGCTACACCCTGATGGAAAGGGTGACGGACGGCGTCTTCCTCACCCGCGATCTCGTGTCGGAGCCGCCCAACGTCATCTACCCGGAGACGCTGGCCCAGCACGCGAAGGAGCTTCAGACGCTCGGCGTCGAGGTCGAGGTGCTAGGCGAGGGCCAGATGCGGAAGCTCGGGATGAACGCGCTCCTCGGCGTCGGCCAGGGCAGCGCCCGGGAATCCCAGCTTGTCGTCATGGAGTGGAGGGGAAGCGGCAAGAAGGAGGCGAAGGCCGGCAGGGGCCGAAAGCAAGGCGCAGGTGCCCCGGGTCCGCTCGCCTTCGTCGGCAAGGGCGTGACCTTCGACACCGGCGGCATCTCGATCAAGCCCTCGGCCGGCATGGAGGAGATGAAGTACGACATGGCGGGCGCAGGCGCGGTGATCGGCCTGATGAAGGCGCTGGCGGGCCGCAAGGCCAAGGTGCACGCCGTCGGCGTCATCGGCTGCGTCGAGAACATGCCGTCCGGCACGGCGCAGCGTCCTGGCGACATCGTCAAGTCGATGTCGGGCCAGACGATCGAGGTGATCAACACCGACGCCGAGGGCCGCCTCGTGCTGGCGGACGTGCTCTGGTACACGAGGGACCGCTTCAAGCCGCGCTTGATGATCGATCTGGCGACGCTGACCGGCGCCATCGTCATCGCGCTCGGCAACGAGAAGGCCGGGCTGTTCTCCACGAACGAGGAGCTGGCGGCGCGGATCTCGGCGGCCGGCGAAACCGTGCGAGAGCCGGTGTGGCGGATGCCGCTCGGCGAGGAGTACGACAAGGCCATCAAGTCCGACGCCGCGGACATGAAGAACGTCGGCAACCGGGCCGCCGGCAGCATCACCGCCGCGCAGTTGCTCAAACGCTTCGTCGGTGACACGCCTTGGGCGCACGTGGACATCGCCGGCGTCGCCTGGACCAAGGAGCACCGCGACGTGGTGCCCAAGGGAGCCACCGGCTTCGGCGTGCGCCTGCTCGACCGCCTGATCGCCGAGCACTACGAAAACACTTGAGCCGGCCACGGCCGCCGATGGCCTCCGTCGCCTTCTATCACCTGACCGCGTGGCCGCTCGAGCGGGCGCTGCCGAAGCTCCTCGAGAAGACGCTCGAGGGCGGCAGGCGGGCGATCGTCATCGCCGGCTCCGAGGAGCGCGTCGAGGCGCTGGCCAACGCCCTTTGGACCTCCGAGCCGGACTCGTGGCTGCCCCACGGCACCATCCAGGACGGCAGCCCCGAAGACCAGCCGATCTGGCTCACCACCGGCGACGACAACGCCAACGGCGCCCACCATCTGTATCTGACCGACGGCGCCGATTCGGACCGCATCGACCGCTACGAGCGCTGCTTCGAGCTGTTCGACGGCGGCGATGCGGACGCGGTCGAGGCGGCGCGGACGCGATGGCGCGCGCGCCAGGCGGCAGGGCATGCCGTCACCTACTGGCAGCAGGACGATCAGGGCCGCTGGCGAAACAAGGCGTAAGCGCGACCGCAGGGCGGCCGGCCTCCGCCGCCTGTCACGAGGGTGTCCCCGCTTCGGCCCGGAGCGGCCAGGCGAGCGCCGCTCCGCCAAGCGCGAGGACGGCCATGACCAGGTAGGCGCCGCCGCCGGCGCTGGCGTAGAGCAAGCCCGAGGCGAACAGCAGGAGCCCGAGACCGAGGCCCATGACGACGGTCGAGTAGAGGCTCTGCGCCGATGCCGACAGACCCGGCGGAACCGCCCGGGCGATGAAGTGAACGGCGCCGAGATGGCTGGCGCCGAACGAGAACGCATGCAGGGCCTGCACGGCGATCAGCACCGGCAACGCGTCGCTGACGCCGGTCAACGCCCAGCGCACGCAGCCGGCGACGCCGCCGAGGACGATCAGCGCCCCCGGACCAAGGCGGCGGACCACGCGGTCGCCGGCGGCAAACAGGATGATCTCGGCGATGACGCCCTCCGCCCAGAGCGCGCCGATGACGTCGTCCGAATAGCCGAGGCTGCGCCAATGCAGGGTGCCGAAGGCATAGTAGACCGCGTGACTGCCCTGGATGACGGTGGCGGCGGCGAGGAACAGGGCGAACGAGCGCAGCCGCAACACCTCGATCATCGGCAGGCGCAGGCGCTGAGCCCGCTCCGCGCGGAGGTCGGGAAGGGCGGACGCCGCGACGACGGTGAGTGCCGCCGCGGCGAGCACCATCCAGAACAGCACCGAAGCCGGGTGGCGGGCGAGGACGTGGCCGGAGAGGACGGCGGCGGCGATGAAGCTGAGAGACCCCCACAGCCGGATGCGTCCGTAGTCGTAGCCGCCGACGCCCACCGCCGTCATCGTCAGGCTTTCGGCGAGCGGCATGATCGGCGGCCAGACGATGAAGAACAGCAGGCTCACGGCGAGGATCGGCCAGAACGAGTCGGCGAAGGCAAAGAGGGCGAAGGAGGCGAGCGAGACCAGGGCAAGGCGAAGGATCGGCCGCCGCCTCTCACCCGACCGGTCGGCGAGATGGGCGACGACGGGATTGCCGATCACCTTGGCGCCGATGCTGACCGCAAGCACGAGGGCGATCTCCATGGCGCCGAGCCCCTTGGCGGCGAGCCACACCGGCCAGAACGGAAGGTGAACGCCGACGACGGCGAACACCGCGGCATAGAGACAAGCCAGTCTGGCGGCGGTGAGCGGCGGCAGGCGGATCAAGGCGGAACGGCTCCCCCCGGGTGCGCGGCACGGTCTCCCGCAGGCGGGGAAGCGGCCGGCACCCGCCCGGGGCGCCGGGGCGACCCGGGACGGAAGCTCGATCCTGCCGGTGTCAGCGGTCGGCGCGCTGCTTCAGTCGCGCGCGTGGGAGCTGAACAGCCACTCGGTCAGGTGGTCGACGTCCACCTGCGCCCACTGGTAGAGGAACTCCAGCGCCTCCCTGCGCGCGACGAGGCCGGCGAGCTTGCCATCGTGGACCACCGGCGCGTGGCGGATGCCGCGCTCGGCCAGCTGCTTCAGCACGTCCTCGACGACGTCGTCGACCCCGCAGGTGAAGACGTCCCGGGTCATGATCTCGTCGACCCTCATCTTCGCCGCGGCTTCCTCGTGCTGCCCGAGCGCGTAGGCGATATCGCCCAAGGAGACGATGCCGACGACGCGGCCGTCCGCGTCGTTGACCACCGCCACCGAGAACCGCCGGCCGCCGGTGAGATGGCCGAACCGCCGCGCCACCTCCGCAACCGTCGTGTCGGGCGTGACGCTGAACACCGGACCGCCGTACTTGCCCAGAAACCGCTCGACCTTCATGTCGCTGTCCCTCCCCTCGTGGCCGCCTGACGGGCCTTGTTTTCGTTCGAGAACCCGACGTACGCCCCGAACGCGGAATGAGCCTTGGTTGTAGCGCATCGCCGGTTGCGACGCAATCGGCGACCTTCTACTCGCGGGCCGGCGCCCGACTTACCGCGATCTCTTCGGCGAGCCCCCGCAGGTAGGCGAGGCTGGCGATGGCGCGGCTGCCGTACCAGGACACCATCTGGCCGTCGATGCGCAGCGCCTTCGCCGCGTGCGCCGGCCACTCGCCGCGGAAGCGCTCGACGTGGCGTTCGGTGAACGGAAACGGCTCCGAGCTGAACAGCACCAGATCGCAGGAAGCGAGGAGCGCATCCGAGAGCTCGATCGCCGGATAGCGCGTCTCGTCGTCGTGGGCCTGGGTCGACCAGCCGACCAGCGCCAGCATCCTCGAGATGTAGGTGTCGCGGGAGACCGTCATCCACGGCTGCTTCCAGATCAGGTAGAGCACGCGGCGCGGCGGAAGCAGGCGGGCGGCCGAGGCGCTCGCCGCCAGCTCGGACTCGAGACGCCGGCAGAGGTCCTCCGCCGCCTCCGGGCGCCCGAACAGATCCCCCATCAGCCGGTAGAGCGCGAGGTTGTCCCCGACCTCGACCGGGTGGGTGACGACGACCGCGTAGCCGGCATCCACCAGGGCGTCGTAGAGCCGCCTCGGCGTCTCGTCGACATTGACGATGACGTGGCTCGGCCGCAGCGAGGCGAGCCTGTCGAGATCGACCCGCTTGGTGCCGCCGACGCTCCGCGCCCGGCGCACCCGGCCCCGCGGGTGGACGCAGAACGCCGTCCGGCCGACGACGGCGTCGCCGAGGCCGAGATCGAAGAGAAGCTCGGTGACGCTCGGCACCAGGGAGACGATCCGTGCCGCCCCGCCCGCCGGCCGGTGGCGGCCGCCGGCGGCGTCGATCAGTCCGTCCCGTTGGTCGAAGCCAGCCATTCCGTCGAACGCGGCGCACCCGCCGCCGGCCTGCTCTCTACTATTTTTCGGAGTGTGACGTTCGTCACATACAACTTTTACGAGTTCTCCTAGACTGCCGTTCGGATGGAGTTGCCATCCGGAGTTCTCCCTTCCCTCAAGAGCACCAACTGGGCCGGCCTCGCGCCGGCCCTTCTTTCGCTCGCCCGTCCGGATCGCGACACCCGCGACGAAATGCGACATTTTGCGACATTTTGCGACAAAATGCGACA
>CAYQSU010000014.1:0-56038 GCA_964420325.1 uncultured Rhodospirillaceae bacterium
CGCCGGTGGCCGCCTTGACCAGCGGCGGGCCGCCGAGAAAGATCGTCCCCTGGTTGCGGACGATGATGCTTTCGTCCGACATCGCCGGGACGTAGGCGCCGCCGGCGGTGCAGGATCCGTGGACGACGGAGATCTGCGGCACGCCCGCCGCCGACAGGTTGGCCTGGTTGAAGAAGATGCGGCCGAAGTGGTCGCGGTCGGGGAACACCTCGTCCTGCTGCGGCAGGTTGGCGCCGCCGGACTCCACAAGGTAGACGCAGGGAAGGTTGTTCTCGAGGGCGATGGCCTGGGCGCGGACATGCTTCTTGACGGTGATGCCGTAGTAGGTTCCGCCCTTCACCGTCGGGTCGTTGGCGACGACGATGCACTCGATGCCGGCGATGCGCCCGATGCCGGTGATGATGCCGCCGGCCGGCACCTCGCCGCCGTACATGCCGTAGGCGGCAAGCTGGGAGAGTTCGAGGAACGGCGAGCCCACGTCCAACAGCCGGCGGATGCGCTCGCGCGGCAGAAGGCGGCCGCGCTCGAGGTGCTTCTGGCGCGCGCGCTCGCCGCCGCCCCGCTTGATCTCGCCGACCTTCGCCCTCAGGTCCCGGACCAGGGCGCCCATCGCCTCGGCGTTGGCCCTGAACGCCTCGCCGCGAACGTCGATCGTGCTCCTGAACGCCGTCACCGCCGGACCGTCCCTCCCCGCCCCCGCCGGATGGCGGGCTTCGACCCCTCTCGCGCGCTCATCCGCCTACCACGGAACCTCGCTGCCATCGTAGTTGATGAAGCGGCCGCTGTCCTCCAGCCGCAGCTTGGAGATGACGTCCCGCATGCCGGCCACGCTCTCGAACGCATCGATGAGCGCTCCGGCCCCGCCCATGTCGGTCCTGACCCAGCCCGGATGCACGACGACCACCGTGACGCCCCTGCCCTTGACGTCGAGCGCGAGGCTCCGCATGACGGCATTGAGCGCCGCCTTGGCGGACCGATAGATGTAGGAGCCGCCCGAGGTGTTGTCGGTCATGCTGCCCATCTTGCTGGTGACGGCGACGATCCGCTTGAGCTTGCTGCGGGCGACGCTGTCGAGGAACACGGCGCTCACCTTGAGGGGCGCCATGGTGTCGACCCTCAAGACCTCGCACCACGCGCCGTAGTCGACCGAGTCGTAGGTTACCGTGCGCGGCCCGTAGACGCCGGCATTGTTGATGAGGAGATCGATCGCCTCTCCCTTCAGGCTCTTCGCCAACGCCTCGACCCGGGCGAAATCGGTGACGTCGAGGGCGTGCACGTGGATGTCGCCTTCGACCTTCGCCAGCGCCGCCGCCTGATCCGGCCGCCGGCAGGCGGCGTGGACCTTCCAACCGTCGGCAGCGTACTGGCGAGCGAATTCAAGCCCCAACCCTCGGTTCGCCCCCGTGACAAGACACGTCGGCATCACTTCCCCTTTCTTCGCCTAAACCCCTACGCCGTCTCCTCGAACAGCTCGCGGCCGATCAGCCACCGCCGGATCTCGCTGGTGCCGGCGCCGATCTCGTAGAGCTTGGCGTCGCGCAGGAGCCGGCCCGTGGCATACTCGTTGATGTAGCCATTGCCACCGAGAACCTGGATCGCCTCGAGCGCCATCCGCGTCGCCCGCTCCGACGCATAGAGTATGGCGCCGGCCGCGTCCTTGCGCGTCGCCTCGTTCCGGTCGCAGGCGCGGGCCACAGCGTAGACGTAGGCCTTGCAGGCGTTCATCGTGGTGTACATGTCTGCGAGCTTGGCCTGCATCAGCTGGAACGCGCCGATCGGCTCGCCGAACTGGCGCCGGTCGTGAACGTAGGGCACGACGATGTCCATGCACGCCTGCATGATGCCGATCGGGCCGCCGGCCAGCACCAGGCGCTCGTAGTCGAGCCCGCTCATCAGCACCCGGACCCCCTTGCCGACCTCGCCGAGCACGCTCTCGGCCGGCACCTCGCAGTCCTCGAACACCAGCTCGCAGGTGTTGGATCCGCGCATTCCCAGTTTGTCCAGCTTCTGAGCCGTGCGGAACCCCGGGAAGCCGCGCTCGACGATGAACGCCGTGATGCCGCGCGACCCGGCATTCGGGTCGGTCTTGGCGTAGACGACGACGACATCGGCGTCGGGGCCGTTGGTGATCCACATCTTGGTGCCGTTGAGGATGTAGCGATCGCCGGTGCGCACCGCCCGGAGCTGCATGCCGACCACGTCCGAACCGGCGCCGGCCTCGCTCATGGCGAGTGCGCCGACGTGCTCGCCGCTGATCAGCCGCGGCAGATGGCGCCGACGCTGTGCCTCGGTGCCGTTGCGGCGGATCTGGTTGACGCACAGGTTCGAGTGCGCCCCGTAGCTGAGGCCGACCGACGCCGAGGCGCGGCTGATCTCCTCCATCGCCACGACGTGCTCGAGGTAGCCCATGCCAGCGCCGCCGTACTCCTCCTCGACGGTGATGCCGAGCACGCCAAGAGCGCCCATCTTCGGCCAGAGGTCCGAGGGAAACTCGTTCGCCCGGTCGATGTCGGCGGCCCGGGGCTCGATCTCGTCGGCGGCGAAGCTGCGAATCGAATCGCGCAGCATGTCCGCGGTCTCGCCCAGATCGAAGTTGAGCGAAGGAAGCTGGTTCAGCGGCATCTCTCCTCCCCGCCGTCTTGCCGGGAACTATAGGACGCCCGTCGACGTCCTGAAAGGGCGACGATCCGGACTCCCGGCGGCCTGCCTTCAGCCGACGACGTCGGGCCGCCCGGTGATCGTAATCAGCGTCTGCTGCAGGATCGCGCAGACGCGCTCGGTGCCGCCCTTCACCACCGACACCTCGGCGTGGCTCACGGTCAGCGTGCGGCCGGGCCGGACCACGCGTCCGCGCGCGATCAGCGCCTCGCCGTCGGCGGGTGCGACCAGATTGATCTTGAACTCGACGGTGAGCACCCCGGCGTCCATCGGCATCAGCGAGAAGCCGGCATAGCCGGCCGCGGAGTCGGCGATCGTCGCCACGACGCCGCCGTGAAAGAAGCCGTGCTGCTGCGAGAGATTCTCGGCGTAGGGGAGCCGGATCTCGCAACACCCCGGTCCGACCGCGGCCATCGTCGCGCCGATGTGGCTCATGATGCCCTGGCGCGCGAAGCTGGCGCGTACCCTCCGCTCGAAGTCCGGATCGGCGGGCGTGAACGCGCTCATCGGCACCTCCGGGTCGGCGACCGTCGTCGACGGCCTTCACCGCGCCGACGGTAGTTTACGTTTACGTAAACGTCAAGCCGGATCGCCGCCGCGGCACCTGGAGAGGCCGGGCCTAATGCTCCTCGTCGACCGTCCCGCCGGTTTCCGCGCCCTGCCGCTTGCGGTTCTCGCCGTAGGACGCGGCCGAGGCGTTCTGGGGCTCGACGCCGGCGCCCTCCGCCGCCTCCGGCTTCGCGTCCGCGGCCGCAGGCCTGGGACCGCCCCTGGAGACCGCAACCCGTGCCGGCCTCAGCGGGCGCTCGTGGATCATGAAGCCCCGCTCGAGGACCTGGACGACGGTGCCGTTGGCGACGCTCTCGTCGGGGATCTCGAACATCGCCTCATGGACATGGGGATCGAACGGCCTGCCCTCGGCGTCGATCGGCGTGATGCCCCGGCGCGCGAGCGCATCCAGCAAGGTCTTTTCCGTCAGCTCGACGCCGGCGACGAGGCGGTCGAGGGCCTCGTCGGTCCGCCGCGCCTCGGGATCGACGGCGTCGAGCGCGCGGCGCAGGTTGTCGGCGACCGACAGCAGATCGCGCGCGAACTCGGAGACCGCATACTTGCCGGCATCCTCGCGGTCGCGGGCGGCACGGCGCCGGGTGTTCTCGACCTCGGCGAGTGAGCGCAGGTAGGCGTCCTTGAGCCGGGATATCTCCGCCTCCGCCTCGGCCAGACGCTCGGCGTCCGACTTCCCGGCGCGGGTCTCCGGCGCCTCTTCGCGCGGCGTTTCGGCCTTGCTCGTTTCCGTCGCCGCCTCCTTGGGCTCGGGCGTCTCTCTCGGCTCGTCCATCACTGCTCCTTCGCCTTGGTCCAGACCGACCTTGCTCTCTCCCTCCGGCATGCGATCCCTCTTCCCTATCCGATCATCTGGCCAACCAGCTTGGCGGTGTAGTCCACCATGGGGATGATGCGGGCGTAGTTCATCCGGGTCGGGCCGATCACGCCGATGGCGCCGATGATGCGCCGCGGACCGTCCCGGTACGGACTGACGATCAACGAGCATCCGGTGACGTTGAACAGCTCGCTGCCGGCGCCGATGAAGATCTGCACCCCTTCCGCGCCGTCGACCAGCGACAGCACCTTGAGCATGGTCTCCTTGGTCTCGAGCACCGAGAACAGGGAGCGGATGTGCTCCAGATGCCCGGCCCCCTGCACGTCTTCGAGCAGATGAGCCTGACCGCGGACGATCAGCGAGCCGTGCTCCTCGCCGCCGGCCCAGATCGCCAGGCCCGAGGCGACCACCTTGCTGCTGAGCTCGTCCAGCGCGGCCTCGTGGGCGGCGAGCTCCGCCATGATCTCGGCCCGGGCCTCGGCCAGGCTGCGACCGACCACCCGCGCGCTCAAGAAGTTCGACGCCTCGACGAGCGCCGACGGCCGGAGTTCGGCCGGCACCTCGATGATGCGGTTCTCGACCACCCCGGTTTCGCGGACCAGAACGACCAGCGCCCGTCCCGGGCTCAGGTTGAGGATCTCGACGTGCTTGAGCGGCCCGTCCGTCTTCGGTGCCATGACCAGGCCGGCGCAGTGCGAAAGCCCGGAGAGCGCGGTCGTCGCCTTCTCGAGCAGCATCTCGATGCTGGCTCCCGAGCCGGCGCACTGCTCCGAGAGCTTGCGGCGCTCTTCCTCGGTCAGGTCGCCGACCTCGAGCAAGCCGTCGACGAACAGCCGCAGCCCGGCCTCGGTCGGCAGCCGCCCGGCCGAGGTGTGGGGCGCATAGAGCAGCCCCTGGTCCTCGAGGTCGGCCATGACGTTGCGGATCGTCGCCGGCGAGAGGTTGAGATTCAGCCGCTTGGCGATGGTCCGCGAACCCACCGGCTCCCCGGTCTCGAGATAGGCGTCGACGATCTGGCGGAAGATCGTCCGTGATCGTTGGTTGAGCTCCGAAACCAGCATCGACCTCTTGCTCTGATCGGCGAGCCACAGAGAAGGAGAGAGAGTCTCTCCGGCCGCCCCGTCTTCAGCGCACGAGCGGCGAGCGAGAAGGAGACCATCGTCCCTCGCAGCTCAGGGCAGCCAGAATCTAGTCTTGACACCGGCCAGCGTCAACGCGAGCGCGGTTTACCTCTGGCCGCGGGCGCGCTAGGGTGCCGCCGACCCACCGATCCAGGATCCCCCATGAGACCGTCCGGCCGCGCCCCCGACAGGCTTCGCACGATCATCCTCGAACCCGGTGTCAGCAAGCACGCCGAGGGCTCCTGCCTGGCCCGCTTCGGCGACACCCACGTGCTGTGCGCGGCGACGGTGGAGGACCGCGTGCCGATGTGGATGCGGAACTCCGGCCGGGGCTGGATCACGGCGGAGTACGGGATGCTGCCGCGGTCGACGCACGAGCGGACCGATCGCGAAGCGGCGCGCGGGCGGCAGACCGGGCGGACCCAGGAGATCCAGCGTCTCATCGGCCGCAGCCTGAGAGCGGTCACCGACCTGAAGGCTCTGGGCGAGCTGCAGGTCCGCGTCGACTGCGACGTCATCCAGGCCGACGGCAGCACGCGAACGGCCGCCGTCACCGGTGCCTACGTGGCCCTGCACCTGGCGCTCCGCCGGCTGGTCGACCTCGGGCTCCTGCAGGCGATTCCGCTGACCGATCAGGTGGCGGCGGTGTCCTGCGGGCTCTACAATGGCTCGGCCGTCCTCGATCTCGACTACGAGGAGGACAAGGCCGCCGCGGCCGACGCCAATTTCGTGCTCACCGGCCGCGGCGGCATCGTCGAGATCCAGGGCACCGCAGAGGACGCGCCGTTCACCGAGGAGCAGTTCCATCAGCTTCTGGCTCTTGCCCGCAAGGGCATCGCCGAGCTGATCTCCATGCAGCGGAAGGCCCTGGTCGGCGGCTAGGCCCGATAGGGACATCATCGACGTGGCGAGACGGTTCACGGGCGGGAAGCTGGTCATCGCCAGCCACAACCTGGGCAAGGTGCGAGAGATCCGCGAGTTGCTGTCCCCCTTCGGCGCCGACGCGGTGTCGGGGCGCGACCTCGGCCTGGACGAGCCGGAGGAGACCGGCGCGACGTTCCGGGAGAACGCCGAGATCAAGGCGCGGGCGGCGGCGAGCGCCTCCGGACTGCCGGCCGTCGCCGACGATTCCGGGCTGGTGGTGCCGGCCCTCGGCGGCGAACCGGGGATCCACTCGGCGCGCTGGGGTGGCAGCGACAAGGACTTCGCGCTGGCGATGGCGAAGGTTGAGGGAGCGCTCGCCGGCAAGAGCGACCGAAGAGCGCACTTCGTCTGCGCCCTGGCGCTGTGCTGGCCGGACGGCCACTGCGAAACCTTCGAGGGCACCGTCCACGGGCATCTCGTCTGGCCGCCCCGCGGCGACCGCGGCTTCGGCTACGATCCGATGTTCGTCGCGGACGGCTACGACCGGACCTTCGGCGAGATCGATCCCCGGGAGAAGGACCGCATCAGCCACCGCGCCGCCGCCTTCCGGAAGCTCGTCGCCGGCTGTCTCCAGCCGGAGTCCTGAAGCGCCGCCGCCCGGCCGATGTCGTCCCCCGAACCCCCTCGCCGCCCCCTCGCCGTCTACGTCCACTGGCCGTTCTGCCGGTCGAAATGCCCCTACTGCGACTTCAACAGCCAGGCGGCCGGCGGCGTCGACGAAGGGCGATGGCGGCGGGCGCTGCTCGCCGAGCTGGCATCGGAGGCGGAGCGGACGAACGGGCGGCAGATCGCGAGCGTGTTCTTCGGCGGCGGCACGCCGTCGCTGATGGCGCCCGACACGGTGGCGGCGATCCTGGACGGCGTCCGCGCCCGCTGGCCCACCGACGAGGCCATGGAGGTCACCCTCGAGGCCAACCCGACGACCGCCGAGGCCGGCCGCTTCAGGGCCTTCCGCGAGGCCGGCGTCAACCGCATCTCGATCGGCGTCCAGTCCTTCGACGACGCGGTCCTCGCCTTCCTCGGGAGGACGCACGGCGCCCGCGAGGCCTGCGCCGCCATCGCCCTCGCGGCGGAGCGGTTCTCGCGATGGTCGTTCGACCTGATCTACGCCTGGCCCGGACAGGAGCTCGATCACTGGCGGCGGGAGCTCGAAGCGGCGGCGGTGCTGGCCGGGGAGCACGTGTCCCTGTACCAGCTGACGATCGAGCCCGGCACGCCGTTCCACAGGCGCTCGGTCCGCGCTGCCGGGGAGGACCTCGCCGCCGCTCTCTACGATCTCGCCCAGGAAACCCTCGCCAACGCCGGATTGCCGGCCTACGAGATCGCCAACCACTGCCGTCCGGGCGGCGAATGCCGGCACAATCTCGCGATCTGGCAGGGCGGCGACTACATCGGCATCGGTCCGGGAGCCCACGGACGGGCCACCGTCGGCGGCCGCACCGTCGCCACGCGGCGGATCGCCCCGCCCGAGCCGTGGCTCGCCCGCGTCGAGGCGGCCGGCCACGGCACGCAGGCCTGCACCATCCTAAGCGAGGGCCAGCGGCGGCAAGAGCTCGTGCTGATGGGCCTCCGGCTCACGAAGGGGCTGGAGCGGCGGCACTTCGAGGCCTTGACCGGTCTCGAGCTGGAGGACGCGATGAACCGCGACGGCCTCGCCGAGCTGGTCGCGGCCGGTCTGGTCACCGTCGACACGGACGGCCTTCGCGCGACGCCGGCCGGCCGCCCCGTGCTCGACGCCCTGATCCGGACGCTCCTGGCGTGACGCGGTTCAGAAGCCCGCGGGCGCGCCGCTGATCACCTCGGCGCCGTCATGACGGACCTCCATCACGGCGAGGCCGCGCTGGGCGACGCCGTCGGGGCGGAAGCGGAAGATGCCCTCGCTGCCGAGAAAGCCGTTGGGCGCCGTCAGCACCGTGGTCTGGAAGCCGTCGGCGCCGCGGCTGCGGCCGAGCACGGCGGCGAGCGCCGCGGCATCGTAGGCGAGCGAGGCGAGCCTCGGCGGCACGGCGCCGTAGACGTCGCGGTACTGGCGAACGAAATCGCGCCGCGCCTCGGGCGGCGAGACCGCGAACCAGCCGCCGATCAGCGCCGGCTCGCGGCCGAGTCCGGGCTCGTCCCAGACCCCGGTGCCGAGGACGCGCGTCTGCCCGGGATCGATGCCGTGATAGGGCAGGTGCGCGGCGATTGCCTGAAGCGCCTGTCCACCGGCGGCGACCAGCACGGCGTCGAAGGCCATGGGAACCGAGGCCGGAGCCTCGCCGGCGGCGGGTGCCGCTGGCGGGGACGGCTGGAAGGTGCCGTGCAGGCGACCGGCTTGGGCGACTCGTCTCACGATGCTCGAATAGTCGGCCTCGGCGGCGGCATAGAGCTCGGCGTGCACGACGACGACGCCGACGGCCGCTGCCGCCCTCTCCAGCGCCTCCACCACCCGCTGGCCGTAGGCCGTGTCCGGCGCGATCGCGGCGAAGCGGCTGAGACCCCGGGACTGGGCGAAGCGGACCACGCGTTCGACCTCGGCATCGGGCGTGAAGCCGAGGATGAAGACGCCGTCGCCGGCGACGGTGCGGTCGTTCGAGAACGAGATGACGGGAACGCCCTGCGCCTGGGCCAGCGGCGCCACCGCCTGGGTCGACGCAGCGAGCAGGGGGCCGATGATCAGCCGCACGCCGTCGGCGAGGGCGAAATCCGCCGCCTGCGCGGCGCCCTCAGCGGTTCCCCCGGTGTCGAAGGGCAGGAGCTCGAAGCGCTGGTCGGCGAGGTCAAACAACGCCATTTGCGCCGCGTTCAGCATGGCCGTTCCGAGATCCGCCTGCGGACCCGTCAGCGGCAAGAGGAGGCCGACACGGATCGCCTGCGGATCCGCGGGCAGGGCCCCGGGCCGCTCCCCCATGTCGTAGCCGGGGACGAGCATGGCGAGATCGCCCTCGGCATCGAGGATCGGCGCCGGCGCCACGCCCCTCGCGTCGAGGACCTCGACCGGCAGCGGCCTGACCGGCGGCAGGGCGGCCTGCGTCGCGGGTTGCATCTCGGCCGCCGGTCGGGGAGACTCGCATCCCGCCACCGTCACGGCCGCCAGCAACGTCCATGACGCGACATCGACAAGCCGGGGGCGGCGATACCGGGTCTTCATCGCAAGGAAGGCGACCAGTCTCAAGATGCGGAGCGCTGCGCACCACAGCCTAGCGGGCCGGCGGCGATGAGTAAACCACGGCTGCGCCGGCCGGACGCCGGAGCGGGCCTGAAGCCCGGGCTCTACGTCGTCGCCACGCCGATCGGCAATGCCGCCGACATCACGCTGAGAGCGCTCAGCGTGCTGGGTGCGGTCGACGCCATCGCCTGCGAGGACACACGCGTGACCGCGAGGCTGCTCTCGATCCACGGCCTCTCCAGACCGTTGACGCCCTATCACGAGCACAACGCGCGGACGGCCCGGCCGGCGCTGCTGGCGCGCCTGAAGGCCGGCGAGCGGATCGCCCTCGTCTCCGACGCCGGGACGCCGTTGATCTCCGATCCCGGCTACCGCCTGGTCCGCGCATGCCTCGACCAGGGCATCGCGGTGACGCCCGTGCCCGGAGCCTCGGCGGTTCTGGCGGCGCTGTCCGTCGCCGGCCTGCCCACCGATCGCTTCCTGTTCGCAGGATTTCCGCCCCAACGGGCGACGGCGCGGCGACGGTTCCTGGAGCCGCTCGCCGGAATCCAGGCGACGCTGGTGTTCCTCGAGTCACCGAAGCGGCTCGCCCAATCGCTCGCCGACATGGCGGCGGTTCTCGGTCCGCGCGAGGCCTGCGTCGGCCGCGAGCTGACCAAGATGTTCGAAGAGCTGATCCGCGGCCGGCTCGACGAGCTTGCCGGCGCCGTCCGGGAACGGCCCGGCCTCAAAGGCGAGGTGACGCTCGTGGTGGCACCGCCGTCGGCAGCCGAACCGATGTCCGACGCCGAGCTCGACCGGCGGATCCAAGAAGCGCTCAGCGCGTCCTCGGTCCGCACCGCGGCCGCGAAGGTCGCCGCCGACACCGGGCTTTCGCGGCGCCGCGTCTATGCGCGGGCGCTCGAACTCGCCGGTGCGCGGCCGTGAACCGGAAAGCGCCGATCAGCCGGGCCCGGCGCCAGGCATGGCGATTCGGCCGGTTGGCCGAGGCGCTGGCCGCCGTCTTCCTCCGCATCAAGGGCTATCGCATCCTCGCCCGCGATTTCCGGACTCCGGTCGGAGAGATCGATCTCGTCGCCCGCCGCAGCGCCGTGCTCGCCTTCGTCGAGGTCAAGGCCCGCGACACGGCGGCGACCGAGGTGCTGACCCGCCGGCAGCGGCGCCGGATCGAGCGGTCGGCCGAGGCGTTCCTCAGGCTCCGCCCCGATCTCGCCGATCTCGAGATCCGCTTCGATCTGATGCTGATGCAGCGCTGGCGGCGGCCGCGCCACATCGCCGCAGCGTGGCGCAAGGATGAGTGAACGAGGCTTTTGACGGCACGCCGGGCGGTCCTACAATCGGCCATCGGGACCGGGGAAGCCTGTGACCACCGTGCCAGCACTCGCTCGTCTTGCCGTCGCCGTCGTCGTCGCCGGCGCGCTTTCCGGCTGCGTCAGCGCGGCGGTCGGAACCGCCGCCGCCGTCGGCATCGCCGCGCAGCAGGAGCGCGGCGTCAGCGGCCGCGCCAAGGACCTGAAGATCAGCGTCGACATCCGCGAGCGGCTGTTGCAACGAAACCACGAATGGACGGCCGATCTCGGCGTCACCGTCTACGACGGCCGCGTGCTCCTCACCGGCGCCGTCGCCGACCGGGAGACCGCCTCCGAGGCGGAGGCGATCGCCTACGCGGTTCCGGGGGTGCGCGAGGTCATCAACGAGGTCATGGTTGCCGACGTCGGCCTCCTCGACCTCTCGCGCGACACCTGGATCACCTCGAAGCTCGAGGTGCGCCTCAATCTCGATAAGCAGGTCGACGCCGTGAACTACTCGGTCACCACGGTCGACGGGCGCGTCTACGTCATGGGCACCGCGCGGGACCCGAGCGAACGCGAGCGCGTCATCGCCCACGCCCGCGATCTCGAACGCGTGCGCGGGGTCGTCAGCCACGTCCGGCTCCGGTCGGACCCGATGCATCCGGCCGAGACGCGGCCGGGCGGCGCTTGATTCGAACTCCGCCTCGCGGATTAATAGGCATCCAGGTCGACGGGAGGGAAGCGCGGAACGTCATGGGTCTCGAGGTCGCCATCCAGATGGATCCGATCGAAGGCGTCGACATCGATGCCGACAGCACCTTCGCGCTGGCGCTCGAGGCGCAGCGCCGCGGCCACGTGCTCTATCACTACCTGGCGCAGGATCTGTCGCTCGCCCGCAAGCAGGTGCTGGCCAAGGCGCGGCCGCTCGAGGTCCGCCGTGTCCGCGGCGACCACTTCACGCTGGGAGCGCCGATGACGCTGGACCTCGCCGACGTCGACATCGTGCTGATGCGCCAGGACCCGCCGTTCGACATGGCCTACATCACCGCCACCCACCTGCTTCAGCACATCCATCCCGGCACATACGTCATCAACGATCCGGTCGAGGTGCGCAACGCCCCGGAGAAGCTCTTCGTCGCCCACTTTCCGGAGCTGATGCCGCCGACGCTGATCACCTCCGACCGCGAGCAGATCCGGGCGTTCCGCGAGGAGCATCGCGACATCATCATCAAGCCCCTGTTCGGCAACGGCGGCGCCGGCGTCTTCCACATCGACTGGGAGGACGACAACCTGAACGCGCTGCTCGAGATGTTCACCGGGCTCTACCGCGAGCCGATCGTCGTCCAGCGCTACCTGCCGGAGGTGCGCCTGGGCGACAAGCGGATCATCCTGATCGACGGCCGCGCCGCCGGCGCGATCACGCGTGTTCCCGCCGAGCGCGAGGCGCGTGCCAACCTGCATGTCGGCGGCACGGCGATCAAGGCGTCGCTGGCCTTCCGCGACCAGGAGATCTGCGAGGCGATCGGCCCCGAGCTCCGCCGCCGCGGCCTCATCTTCGTCGGCATCGACGTCATCGGCGACTACCTGACCGAGATCAACGTGACCTCCCCGACCGGCATCCAGGAGATCGGCCGCTTCGACGGCGTCGCCCTCGAGGCCGAGCTCTGGGACGCCTTCGAGGCGCGCTTCTACGCCAGCCGGACCTAGGGGCCGCCCCTGGGGTCGACGCCGGCGGCGGCACGAGACGCGGCGCGCCCGGTTCCGGTCCGCCGGGCTAGAAGCGGAGGCTGCGGCTGCCCCGTCGCCACTCCCACGGCGGCGTGAACAAGCCGCGCCAAATGCCGAGGGCTCCGCTCTTTGCGGCCTCTTGCTCCTCCGCGTACTCACCCGAGCAGTCGCGGCAGGGCACCGCCCATCCCTCGGAGACGAGCCAGGCGTTCAGGTCCTCCGCTCCGAGGAAGCAGGCCGCGACGAACCGGCCGCTCGGCGACGGCTCCTTGCGGACGCAGCGCACTTCGCCGCCTGCCACCTTCTCGGCCAGCGCGGCGGCGGCCTTCTGTCCGCACGCATACTCCACACCGTCGGCCTCGCAGAGCTGCAGAAGCTCGGGGGCATCGATGCCGTGAAGGTCGATGCGCTGTCCGAAGATGTCGATGGTGTCGCCGTCGATGACCGTCGCCGGGCCCGTCACCGTCTGCAGCGACAGCCCGGAGAGACCCAAGCCCGCCAACAGAACGAAAGCAATCCTGACCCTCATGCCGCTCCTGCCCGGCCGATTCGACGCTGACCGGTCAATGGTAGACCATGGTGCGTGAATTGCAATCCCTAGATCAGACACCCTGCGCAGCGGCAACCAGGGCGCGAAACGGAAGGGAAGCATGGACGCGACGGCAGTCGCCGCACGAATTAGTTGTAGAATTCTCCGGAAAACGATCTTAAGCTGTCGAAAACCATGGGGATCGCGGGATGGTCGCGCGGGTCGGCACGGTCGCCTTTCGAGGCATCGACGTCCTCGACGTCGACGTGCAGGTGCAGATCGGAGCCGGATTGCCGGCCTTCGCGGTGGTTGGGCTGCCCGACAAGGCTGTCGCCGAAAGCCGCGAGCGGGTGCGCGGCGCGTTGGCGGCGATGAGCCTGTCGCTGCCCAATCGCCGGATCACGGTGAATCTGGCCCCCGCCGACGTCGTCAAGGAGGGCAGCCACTTCGACCTGCCGATCGCCCTCGGCCTGCTCGCGGCGATGGGCGTGCTGCCGCGGGACGAGATGGCGACGTACATCGCCTTGGGCGAGCTCGCGCTCGACGGTGCCATCCGCGCCGTGGCCGGAGTCCTGCCGGCGGCGGTGCACGCCAACGCCCGCGAACTCGGGCTGATCTGCCCCGCGAGCCAGGGCGGCGAGGCGGCGTGGGCGGGCAGCGAGACGGTGCTGGCGCCGGCGACGCTGCTCTCCGTCGTCAACCACTTCAAGGGCGTGCAGGTGCTGCGCCCGCCGGAGCCGAGCCTCATCGAGGACAACGGCGCCCACGCCGACATCGCCGACATCAAGGGCCAGGAGACCGCCAAGCGCGCCCTCGAGGTCGCCGCCGCCGGCGGCCACAACCTGGTGATGGTCGGGCCGCCGGGCGCCGGCAAGTCGATGCTGGCACAGCGCCTGCCGGGCCTCCTGCCGCCCCTCGATGCGCGGGAGGCGCTCGAGGTCAGCATGATCCACAGCCTTGCCGGCGAGCTCAAGGAAGGCGGCCTGATCCGCCGCCGCCCGTTCCGCGACCCCCACCATTCGGCGTCGACGCCGGCGCTCGTCGGCGGCGGCTTCCGGACGCGTCCCGGCGAGGTGTCGCTGGCCCACCTGGGCGTCCTGTTCCTGGACGAACTGCCGGAGTTCCAGCGGGCGACCCTCGAGGCGCTGCGCCAGCCCCTGGAAACGGCGCGGGCGACGGTGGCCCGCGCCAACAGCCATGTCAGCTATCCGGCCCGCGTCCAGCTCGTCGCCGCCATGAACCCGTGCCGCTGCGGCTTTCTCGACGATCCCGCGCGCGCCTGCGGGCGGGCGCCGAAGTGCGCGATCGACTACCAGTCCCGAATCTCGGGCCCGCTCCTCGACCGCATCGATCTGCACGTCGAGGTCGCCGCCGTCTCGCCCGCCGACCTCGCCCTGCCGCCGCCGTGCGAGCGGTCGGCCGACATCGCCCGGCGCGTCGCCCGGGCCCGCGAGGTGCAGAGGCAGCGGTATCGGGATGCCGGCGCCGAACCCTCGGTGCGGACCAACGCCGACGCCGACGGCCGCCTGCTCGAGGGCGTGGCGAAGCCCGAGGAGGCAGGACTGCGGCTCCTCTCGGAAGCCGTCGAGCGCATCGGGCTGACCGCCCGCGGCTACCATCGCGTGCTCCGGGTCGCGCGCACGCTCGCCGATCTCGACGGCTCGGACGGCGTCCGGCGCATCCACGTCGCCGAGGCGCTCTCCTACCGCCGCGTCGTCCCCGGCCGCAACCGACTGATGCCGAGCGCCTGATCGGGGGCGCCCGATCCGGCCCCACCCGACCACCGCACGAAGCGCCGAGCAAGATGCGGCGCTCCGATTGGGTCATGGCGTCTTCCGGTCCGCGCCTGCCTCGACGTCCACGCCTGGCAGGTCGCCCACATCGAGGAGGGGCTCCGCCAAGCCGCAGCGGGCGACTTCGCCGATGCGGCCGACGTCACCGCCGCCTACGGCCGCTTCCGCTGATCGCGTCCCGCCACAGCCCGCCGGCATGAGGCTCCGTCAACCCGCCTGCGGCGACCGTCGCGTGCTCCGGGGCTCGCCCACGCTCGCCGACATCGACGGCTGCGACGGCGTCCGGCGCATCCACGTCGCCGAGGCGCTCTCCGATCGCAGCGGCACCCGCGGCTGACGAAAACGGCTTGACGTTTAGGCTTATCGTCAAATAATAGGTTATTAAACCTATGATGAGCCGGCCGGTGTCGACCGCCAAACCCGACGACGAAGCAGAGAAACCGCCGCACTCGCTCGCCTGGCAGCCTCCGCAACGAACGCTGCAGCTGCCGGTCGTGGCATTGATGTTTGCCGCGCTCACCGCCACGGCGATCCTGTTCACGGTCGCGAGCATTCAGGCGTGGAGAGCCGAGCCGGAGGCGCCCGACGAGGACCGCACCCGGTCCACGTCCGCGCCCGCCCCGGCCGCGAACGGCTCCGTCCTTTCGTTGTACAGGGATCGGTTTCGGCCGAGCCTGTTGAGCCGGACGAGCGACGTTCCCGACAACAAGAGGGAGTTCAGGGACCGCGTTCTCAACGTCGTCGATGCCTTGGCCGCGGCCCTCACCGGCGCTCCCGCCACGGCGCGCAACATGCAACTTTTGGGCGAGAGTCTCGGCACCCTCATCCGCGACGCCCCGCTGTCGCCGTATCAGCTGAACGGCGAAAGCCTCTCGCTCCGGCCGGGGATCACCTATTTCCTTCCCGGCGGAACCAACTCGATCGCGCTGATCGGCGCCTACGACCTGTCGTATCCGGGCATGATCTACGTGCGCAAGAACGGCCGCAAGCTGGCCATGAGCATCGGCTCGGTGCGCGAGTTCTGGCAGAACGGGCAGCGCTGCCGCCTGATCCTCAACGAGATCGCCGCCGATTTCGCGTCGGCGACCTTCTCCTATCTCTGCTCGGCCGACGGCACGCCGCCGCGCGCCGCTCGGTGACCGCCCGCCGGCCCTCAGTCCGTCAGACGAACAGCATCGCGCCGTCGCGGGAGGCATCGGCGAGGAAGCTCACCGCGCCGGTGACCGTCAACGGCACGTCGTCGCGGAGCGACGCCGATCCGAGCTCCATGGCGCGAAGGCCCATCTCGCAGACGAGGAATGAGACACCCAGCTGGACGCACGACGTGAGCAGTTCCTCGAAGGTCGCCACTCCGAGCCTGGCGAAGGCGTCGTCGGCGTCTCCGGCGGTCGCCGCGCCCCGGGCCGGCATGCCGCGCCACGCCGCGCTGCCGTCGGGAAGCGGCTTCAAGAGCGCATCGCACGCCTGCATGGTGAAGAACAGCGTCGCCGGCGTGCCGACGGCCGCCGCCGAAGCGGCGAGCACGAGCGCGTAGTGCACCCGCTCGAACTCGCCCGAGAAGACGATCACCGAGAGCTTGTCCGGTGCGGCGGCCCTAGTCTGCGGTGCAGAGGGCATTCGCCTGCCGATGCTCCGAGAGATCGGTGATCGAAGGCCGGTCGCCGCACAACGGACACTCCGGATCGCGGCGGACGCGGATCTTGCGAAAGCTCGTGGACAGCGCGTCGCACACCAGAAGCCAGCCCGAGAGGCTGTCGCCAAGCCCGAGCAGCTCCTTGATCACCTCCGTCGCCTGCAGGGAGCCCACGGTTCCGCACCAGGCGCCGAGGACGCCCGCCTCGGCGCACGACGGGATGTCGCCCGGCGGCGGCGGCTCGCGATAGAGACAGCGGTAGCAGGGGCCGTGCCCGCCGTCGCCGGCCACGGCCTCATGGGCCTTGAACGTGGCGACCTGTCCGTCGAAACGGAGGATGGCGGCCGAGACCAGGGGCCTTCTCGCGAAGTAGCAGGCGTCGTTGACGAGGAAGCGGGTGGGGAAGTTGTCGGAGCCGTCGGCGACGACGTCGTGGTCCCGGACGAGGTCGAGGGCGTTCTCGGGCGAGAACCGCGTCGCCAGTGGAACGAGCCTGACATCCGGGTTGACGGCGGCGACGGCCGCCTTGGCGCTCATCACCTTCGGCGTGCCGATCCGGTCGGTGGTGTGGACCACCTGCCGCTGCAGATTGGAGAGATCGACGACGTCGTCGTCGACGACGGTGATGGTGCCGACGCCCGCCGCGGCGAGGTAGAGAAGCAACGGCGAGCCGAGACCGCCGGCGCCGATCACCAGCACCTTCGACGACAGCAGCCGCTCCTGTCCTTTGCCGCCGATCTCCCTCAGGAGGATGTGCCGGGCGTAGCGTTCGATCTGGTCGTCGCGAAGGTCCATCGCCTGCCAGCCGCTCCCCGGTGCCTACTCCAGGCCGATGCCCTCGAACAGCGCCGTCGACAGATAGCGCTCGGCGAACGAGGGCAGGATGACGACGATCCGCTTGCCCGCCATCTCCGGACGCTGCCCGACCTCGACCGCCGCCGCCAGCGCCGCGCCGGACGAGATGCCGACGGGCATGCCCTCGAGGCGGGCGACCTTGCGCGCCCACGTGAACGCCGTCTCGTTGCCGATGCGGACGACCTCGTCGATGACGTTGGTGTTGAGCACGGACGGCACGAACCCGGCGCCGATGCCCTGGATCTTGTGCGGGCCGGGAACGCCGCCGGAGAGCACCGGGCTGTCCTCCGGCTCGACCGCGACCATCCTGAGGCCCGGCTGGCGCGGCTTCAGCACCTCGCCGACGCCGGTGAGCGTGCCGCCGGTGCCGATGCCGCTGACGACGGCATCGACACGCCCGCCGGTGTCGCGCCAGATCTCCTCGGCGGTGGTCCGGCGATGGATCTCCGGATTGGCGGGATTGTTGAACTGCTGCAACATGATGGCGCCCTCGGTGCGGGTCACGATCTCCTCGGCCCTGGCGACCGCGCCGGGCATTCCCTTGGCCGCCGGCGTCAGCACGATCTCGGCACCGAGAAGCGCCAGCATCTTGCGCCGCTCGACCGACATGCTCTCCGGCATGGTGAGGATGAGCCGGTAGCCGCGCGCGGCGCAGACGAAGGCGAGCGCGATGCCGGTGTTGCCCGAGGTCGGCTCGACCAGCACCGCGTCGCGGCCGATGCGGCCCGACTCCTCGGCGGCTCGGACCATGGCGAGACCGATGCGGTCCTTCACCGAGCCGAGCGGGTTGAAGAACTCGCACTTGCCGAGGAGCTCGGCGCGGCAGGCGGACGCGGCCTCGAGCCTCGCCATCCGCACCAGCGGGGTGTCGCCGATGGTGTCGAGGAAGCTTGCGAAAATGCGGCCCTGAACCGCGCTCCCCCCGGCGTCGGCAGGCGCTTGCTCGTTCATGGCCTCTCCCCCCTTCCATGGTCTTCGGTCATGCGCACTCCGGTGGCTTGCCGTGGCGCCGATCAGTATCCCTCTTTGCCGGCGATCGGGCCAGACACTAAATCGAGAAGTCGAGGCTCTGCCGCCCCTCGCTGACGATCCCCGCCTTGCTGGCAAGGGCGCACAGATCGTCGATGGTTAGCCGGTCGAGGCGCTCCATCACGTCCTCCTGGAGATCGGCCCACAACGGCCGGACCACCTTCTGCGCGAGCAGGGAACCGGTCTCGTCCTGCAGCGGATCGTCCGCGGTCTCCGTGTTGCGGACCACCCGCACGACCTCGCCGACCGTGATGCGCCGTCGCTCGCGCGCCAGGCGATAGCCGCCCTTCGGCCCGCGCACGCCGACCAGGACGCCGTCGCGCACCAGGCTCTGCAGCGCCTGCTCGAGGTAGCGCCTGGGAATGCCCTGCCGGCGCGTGATCTCGGCGCTCTGCACCGGCTCGCTGCCGGCGTGGTAGGCGATGTCGACGACCGCCTCGATGGCGAACAACGTCTTTCTCGAGAAGCGCAGCACCGCACGTGCTCCTTCCAGACCGGTTCGATGTTCCTGCTCTCAGCGTCCCGTCGAGCCGAAGCCGCCGGCGGCGCGATCGGTCTCGGCGAGCGCATCCGTCGGCGCCCAGGCGACGGTCGCCACCGGCGCCACCACCAGCTGGGCGATGCGCATGCCGCGCTCGACGCGAAAGGCCTGGTCGCCGAGGTTGACGAGGATGACCTTGATCTCGCCGCGGTAGTCGGCGTCGACGGTGCCGGGCGCGTTGAGAACGGTGAGCCCGTGCTCGGCCGCCAGGCCCGAACGCGGACGCACCTGCGCCTCCAGGCCCCTGGGCAGGGCGATGGCGACGCCGGTGGCGACCACCGCCCGGGCGCCCGGCTCGAGCACGACCGCGTCTGCGACCGCCGCCACCAGGTCCATGCCGGCGCTGGTCGCGGTGGCGTAGCCCGGCAACGGCAGGCCGGCGCCATGGGCAAGACGCTTGATCGGCACCTCGACCCGGGTCATGCCGCGAGCGCCTCGGCGATGCGTTCCGCCAGGCGGTCGGCGACGGCGCGCTTGCTCATCGGCGGCCAGTCCTCGATGCCGGTCGCCATCACCAGATGGACGGTGTTGGCGTCGCCGCCAAAGGTGCCGGCCGCGTGCGAGACGTCGTTGGCGACGATCCAGTCGCAGCCCTTCCGCCGGAGCTTCTCCCGGGCGTTGTCGACGATCCGCTCGGTCTCGGCGGCAAAGCCGATGAGCAAGCGGGGCCTGCGGTTGCCGGCGCCGGCGAGCGCCATCAGGATGTCCGGGTTCTCGGCGAGCGCCAGGACCGGCGGCGGGCCGCCGGGCTGCTTCTTGATCTTGCCTGCCGCCGTCTCGGCGACGCGCCAGTCGCTCACCGCCGCCGCGCAGACGGCGACGTCCACCGGCAGCGCCGCCCGGCAGGCGGCCAGCATCTCCTCCGCCGATTCGACATGAACGACGCGGACGCCCGGCGGGTCGGGCTGCCGCGTCGGTCCGGAGACCAGCGTCGTCGCCGCGCCCAGCCGGGCCAGCGCCAGGGCGATGGCGTGGCCCTGCTTGCCGGAGGACCGGTTGGCGATGAACCGGACCGGATCGATGGCCTCGTGGGTCGGGCCGCTGGTCACCAGCGCCCGCCGGCCCTTCAGGCGCTCCGGCCCGCCCAGGAGCCGCTCGGCGGCGGCCACGATCTCCTCCGGCTCGGCCATCCGCCCCATGCCCCATTCGCCGCAGGCCATGTCGCCTTCGTTGGGGCCGACGAGGTGGACGCCGCGCGCCCGCAAGAGCTCGAGGTTGGCCCGGGTCGCCGGATGCTCCCACATCCGGACGTTCATCGCCGGCGCCGCGAGGATCGGCTTGTCGGTCGCGAGCAGCGCCGTCGTCGCCAGATCGCCGGCGAGCCCGGCCGCCATCTTGGCCAGAAGATCGGCGGTCGCCGGTGCCACGACGACCAGGTCGGCCTCGCGCGAGAGACGGATGTGCCCCATCTCGCTCTCGTCCGTCAGCGAGAACAGGTCCGTGTACACCTTGTCTTCGCTGAGGGCGGCGAGCGCCAAGGGCGTGACGAAGCTGGCGCCGGCCTCGGTGAGAATGCACCGGCACGCCGCCTTCCGCTCCCTGAGCCGGCGGATCAGGTCGAGACACTTGTAGGCGGCGATCCCCCCCGACACGACGAGAAGGATGCGTTTCCCCTCCAGGGACGGCAGAATCATCGCTTATAACCAAAAAAATGTGTGGTTACCATACGGTGGTCGGAGCGCGGACGCAATACCCTTTTTCGGCGCATCACCGGTTTCTCCGCAAGGCGACTCACCCGCCGACGGCGAGGAGGGCGACGAGAAGCGCGATCACGAGCCAGAGCAGGGTCGTTTCCGTCCGCCCGGTACGGCCGCCTCCGGCCTCGCGGACGCTGTCCGGGTGCAGCCGGATCCGCCCCTCGGCGAGCATGGTCATGCCCTTTTCGGCCAGGCGCATGAACGCCGGCAGGCGGAGCACGCTCTCGGTCACCTCGCCCACCGTCTCCCGCAGCCGTGCTTCCGGATTGAGCGTTTCCGCCATCCACGCCTCGATCAGCGGGCGGGCGAGAACCCACATGTTGGCATCCGGGCACAACCGCCGGCCGGTGCCCTCGGCGACCAGCATGGTCTTCTGCAGCAACAGGAGCTGGGGTTGCGTCTCCATCTCGAAGGTCTCGGTGACGGCGAACAGCTGGCCGAGCAGGCGTGCCATCGAGATCTCGTTCTGCGGCTTGTCCATGATCGGCTCGGCGATGGACCGGCAGGCCTGGGTGAAGGAGTCGATCGAGCGGTGCGCCGGCACCCATCCCGCCTCGAAGTGCACCTCCGCCGCGCGGCGGTAGTCCTGCGTGAGGAACGCGACTAGGAGCTCGGCGAGGAAGCGCCGGGTCGGCCGGTCGAGGCGGCCCATGATGCCGAAATCGACGGCGACGACGGCGCCGTCCGCGCCGACGAACAGGTTGCCGGCATGGAGGTCGCCGTGAAAGAAGCCGTCGCGGAAGAGCTGGAGGAAGAACGCGCGGGCGGCCCTGGCCAGCACCTCGTGGGGATCCTGCCCGGCGGCGAGGATGGCGTCGCGATCGTCGAGCGGGATGCCGCTGACCCGCTCGACCGTCAGCACCCTCCGCCCGGTGCGGCTCCAGTTCACGGCCGGAACCCGGAAATCGGGATCGCCGGCGAAGTTCTCGGCAAGCTCGGCCGCCGCCGCCGCCTCGAACCGCAGGTCCATCTCCATGGACACCGTCTCGGCCAGAGTCCGCACCGAGTCGACCGGCCTGAGACGACGCCATTCGGGCCGCGTCGCCTCGACGATCTCGGCGATCCACATGAACAGGTCGAGATCGCGGGCGAAGGCCGCCTCGACGCCCGGACGCAACACCTTCACCGCCACCTCGCGGCCGTCGCCATCGACGGCGAAGTGGACCTGGGCGATCGACGCCGCGGCGACCGGGACGTCGTCGAAGCGTTGAAACAGAGTATCGACCGGGGCGCCGAGCTCCCTTTCGATCGTCGCCCGGGCGGCGGCGCCCGGGAACGGCGGCAGCCGGTCCTGAAGCTGCGACAGGTCCGTCGCCAGCTCCTCGCCGAGGAGATCCGACCGCGTCGACAGCGCCTGGCCGAGCTTGATGAACGACGGCCCCGCCTCCTGCAGCGCACGCGCCAGCCGCTGCCCGGGCCGGCCCGGCCGCCGGCGCCGGGAGACGAGGCGCGCCACGAGCGTGATCGACGGCGCGACGCCGATGTGCTCCAACAGGAACAGGGCGTCGTGGCGGGCCAGCGTCCGGGCCAGAACCAGCAGCCGGACGACGTTGCGAAGGGTCCGGATCACCGCGGCGAACCGCGCGTCCGGGACCGGAACCCGCCGGCCGGCCCGGATCTCGCCTCCGTCCTCGCCGCCATGCTCAGGTGCGCCAGGCCGAATGCAGCGCGGCGATGCCGCCCGAGAGATTGCGATACGCGACCCGGCCGAGACCGGCCGCTCGGATCATCCGCGCAAACGCGTCCTGGGGCGGAAACCTGCGGATGCTCTCGACGAGATAGCGATAGGCATCGGCGTTGCCGGTGACGAGCCCTCCCAGCAGCGGCAGCACCCGGAACGAATAGGCATCGTAGAGACGGTCGAGCACCGGGATCGCGACGCGGCTGAACTCGAGGCAGAGAAACCGCCCGCCGGGCTTGAGCACGCGCCTCGCCTCGGCCAGCGCCAGGTCGATGCGGGTCACGTTGCGGATGCAGAACGCAGTGGCGCAGGCGTCGACCGAGGCGTCGGCGAGCGGCAGCGCCTCGGCATTGCCGCGCACCCAGACGGCGCCCTCGAGAAAGCCGGCGTCGATGGCCCGGTCGCGGCCGATCGCCAGCATCTCCTCGTTGGCGTCGACGACGATCACCCTGCCGCCGCCGGCCCTGAGAAACCGCAGGGCGATATCGCCCGTGCCGCCGCCGACGTCGACGAGCACCATCTCCGGCCGAGGCCTCAGCCAGTCGATCATCGCCGCCTTCCACAGGCGATGAACGCCGCCGCTCATCAGGTCGTTCATCAGGTCGTAGCGATCGGCCACCGAATCGAACACCGCCCGCACCAGGGATGCCTTCTCGTGCTCGGGCACGGTGCGAAAGCCGAAATGGGTGTCGCCGCCCGTGGGGGCTCGGTCTCCGTGGTCTTCGTTGCTGTCGCGCGCGCCGGCCATGGCGCGAGACGATAGCGGATGCGCCCCGCCTGCGCTAGCGTGCGGCGATGCCCGAACTTCCCGAGGTCGAGACCGTACGGCAGGGTCTGGCGCCGGTCCTGGTCGGACGGCGCCTCGACGCCGTCGAGGCCCGCCGCCCGGATCTCAGGTTTCCGCTGCCGGCCGGCTTCGCACCGAGGCTCGAGGGGCGTCGGGCGCTGGCCGTCGACCGCCGCGGCAAGCACCTCATCGTGCGGCTCGACGACGGCCAGGCGCTGCTCATGCACCTGGGCATGTCGGGCCGGTTCCACATCGACCGGAGCGGGCAGGCGACGGCCGACCCGCACGACCACGTGGTCTTGCGGACGGACGAGGGCGTCGGCATCCGCTTTCGCGACCCGCGCCGGTTCGGCTTCATGGACCTGTGGCCGGCCGACGCTCTCGATGCCCATCCGATGCTGGCCCGGCTGGGACCGGAGCCGCTCGGCGACGGCTTCACCGCGGCCTTCCTCGCCGCCCGCCTCCGCGGCCGCAGCGCGGCGGTGAAGCCGGCCATCCTCGATCAGGCGGTGGTGGCCGGCATGGGCAACATCTACGCCTCGGAGAGCCTGTTCCGCGCCGGCCTCTCGCCCGGCCGGCCGGCGGCCTCGATCGCCGGCCGTCGAGCCGAACGCCTGGTCCGGGCGATCCGGTCGGTGCTCGCCGAAGCGATCGCCGCCGGCGGCTCCAGCCTGCGCGACCATCGCCGTCCGTCGGGCGAACTCGGCACCTTCCAGCATCGGTTCGCCGTCTATGGCCGCGACGGCGAGCGCTGCCCGGGCTGCACCTGCGATGCGGCACGGACAGGCGGGATCCGCCGGACGCTCCAGGCCGGGCGGTCGACATTCTTCTGTGCGAAGCGTCAGCGGTGATGCTATAGGGAGCGGCGCCATGCACCGTTTTCGCTGCACAACTGCGCGGGCCACGGCACTGGCGTGGGGGCTCGCCCACGCCGTCTCCGTCGCGGCGGCCGAGTTCGTCAGCGGCATCGAGGATCTGCCTCTGATGCCGGGCCTCAGCGAGGTGCGGGACGGCCGGGTCGTGTTCGAGGTGGCGGACGGACGGATCGTCCAGGCGAAGGCGACGGGCGCGGTCTCGCGCCGGGAGGTTGCGGGATTCTACGCCGAGACCCTGCCGCAGCTCGGCTGGTGCGCGGGCGAGAACGGCGTCTTTCACCGGGAGGGGGAGCGGCTGATCCTGGAGTTCGACGGCAGCGACCGCACCGACCTTGGCGTTCGCTTCACACTCGAGCCGGCTCCCGGCGGCCGGTGCCCGTAGCGGACGATAAACACTCGAACGGAGAGGAGGGACCCATGGCCTACCAGTACATCATCGCCGAACCGCGGGGCGCGGTCGGCTTCATCCGGCTCAACCGGCCCGATGCCCTGAACGCCCTGAACTCGGGCCTGATGACCGAGCTCAAGGCGGCACTCGACGGCTTCGAGGCCGACGACGCCATCGGCGCCATCCTGATCACCGGCAGCGACAAGGCGTTCGCCGCGGGCGCCGACATCAAGGAGATGAAGGACAAGACGTTTGTCGACTGCTACCTCGAGGACTTCATCACCACCACCTGGGAGCGGATCCCGACCTGCCGCAAGCCGGTGATCGCCGCCGTCGCCGGGTTCGCGCTGGGCGGCGGCTGCGAGGTGGCGATGATGTGCGACTTCATCATTGCCGCCGACAACGCCCGGTTCGGGCAGCCGGAGATCACCATCGCGACGATCCCCGGCGCCGGCGGGTCGCAGCGCCTGACGCGCGCGATCGGCAAGGCCAAGGCCATGGACATGTGCCTCACCGGGCGGATGATGGACGCCGCCGAGGCCGAGCGCGCCGGCCTCGTCAGCCGCGTCGTGCCGCTGGCCGACCTCGAGGCCGAGGCGATGAAGGCGGCGGAGAAGATCGCGGCGATGTCCCGGCCGGCGCTGATGATGGCCAAGGAGATGGTGAACCGGGCATTCGAGACCACGCTCTCCGAGGGCATCCGCTTCGAGCGTCGCATGTTCCACGCGACGTTCGGCACCGCGGACCAGAAGGAGGGCATGTCGGCCTTCGCAGAGAAGCGCAAGCCCCAGTACAAGAACCGCTAGCCGCCGACGCCCCTGCGCCTGGCTCCCGGGCGCATCGGGTCGCGGTTGACGTCAGCGCGAACCGCGTCTATAAGCCGCCGGTTCGCGCGCGACCGCGCGCCGAAGGCGGCATGGATCGTACGATGGCTTACCACAAGTCGGCAAAGAAGCGGATCAGACAGACCGGCAAACGAACCCAGGTCAATCGTGCCCGGGTGAGTCGCATCCGCACCTTCGTGAAGAAGGTCGAACAGGCCATCGCCGGCGGCGACCGGCAGCGGGCGGTGGCGGCTTTCCGTGACGCCCAGCCCGAACTGATGCGCGGCGTCAACAAGGGCGTGGTGCATCGCAACACCATCGCCCGCAAGCTGTCTCGCCTGTCGGCCCGCATCAACAGGATGCCGGCCTAGCCGGGGCATGGCCGGCATCCTTGCTGGCCTCACCCGTTTGGAGTTGCCCGGCGAAGTTCTCCTCGATTGCACAATCCCAGGATGTAGAACGCAAGGCGATTCCGGAGCGTGTCAAGAGAATTTTTGCCGGAGTTCTCTTTTCGGCCCCGTTGAACGAGGGTCCGGCCGGCGATAGCCTTGGCTCCTCGGTGGGAGGGTGCAGCCGGCGGCGGCGTCGAGGCAAGAAGTACAATTCGGCCGAGCGCTTGGCCCTTAGAAGTCGCGCCGCATCAACCGTTCGAACATCGATACGGATGCCATTGAGAAACTGAGATTTTGTGCACTCAATGCCAAATATTTGTCGTCCCTTTACGTTTGTCGGTTGAAGTTCGTACCCCAGGTGGGGTAACATTTCTTTAACGGAATGTGCTTTCTCGGGGGGCTGGGACGGCGTCTTGCGTCCTCCCGATCGGTTGCCGAACAGGGCCTCTGGCCTGACAAGAAACCGGGGACTGACCGGGTCGACGCATTATTCCTGGCTTTCTGGAAGCGGCGAGTGCGCGGCTGGCTGACGCCTGCAGCGGGGGAGAGAAGTATGCCTGCATCCGGACCATACGACGTGATGAGGTCACGCGGCGAAACGGCCCGTCCTTGCAACCCGCGAAACGGCGTTCCGGCATTGTCTGGAATGGCGGCAACAGAGGGCGGCGGGGAAATGAGTCATGGCCAGGGCGTGACCTCCATCCAGGACCAGTGGCTGAAGATCAGCGGCCTGTTGCGCGGCGAGATCGGCGAGGCGGCGTATCAGAGCTGGCTCAAACCGATGACCGTCCGGAGCCTTTGCGACGGCCGGATAACGATCTCCGTTCCGACCCGCTTCATGAGGGACTGGGTGCTGGCCCACTATGCCGATCGGTTGCGAGCCTTGTGGGGCGGCGAGGATCCGACGATCAGCGCCGTCGACATCATCGTGCAATCGGAGCGCGCCGGTCTCGGTGCGGCACCGCCCGTCGCCACCGCAGGTCGCTCCCTCCTCGCCAAGACCGTGTGCAGCCCCCAGCCGGCCAAGCTCGTCGGCGATTTCGTCGACGACATCGGCGCGCCGCTCGACGTGCGCCACACCTTCGACAACTTCGTCGTCGGCAAGCCCAACGAGTTCGCCTATGCGGCAGCCCGGCGCGTCGCCGCCGCCGAGCGGCCGCCGTTCAACCCGCTGTTCCTTTACGGCGGCGTCGGCCTCGGCAAGACCCACCTTCTGCACGCCATCGGCTGGGAGATTCGTCGCCAGACGGCCCACCGGTCCGTCGTCTACCTGTCGGCCGAGAAGTTCATGTACCGCTTCATTCGCGCACTCCGCGAACAAACCACGGTCGATTTCAAGGAGCAGTTCCGCTCCGTCGACGTGCTGATGATCGACGACGTGCAGTTCATCAGCGGCAAGGACTCGACCCAGGAGGAGTTCTTCCACACCTTCAACGCGCTGGTCGACCAGGGGCGGCAGATCGTGCTCTCGGCGGACAAGTCGCCGAGCGATCTCGAGGGCATCCAGGACCGGCTCAAGTCGCGCCTGAACTGCGGCCTCGTCGCCGACATCCACGCCACGACCTACGAGCTCCGCCTCGGCATCCTGCAGGCCAAGGCCGAGCACTACGGCGTCGTCATCCCGCGCAAGGTCATGGAGTTCCTGGCGCACCGCATCACCTCCAACGTCCGCGAGTTGGAAGGCGCGCTCAACCGCGTCGCCGCCCACGCCCAGCTGGTCGGGCGCGACATCACCCTGGAGACGACCCAGGAGGTGCTGCAGGACCTGCTCAGGGCCAACGATCGCCGGGTGACGATCGAGGACATCCAGAAGCAGGTGGCGGCGCACTTCAACATCCGCCTGTCCGACATGCATTCGGCCCGCCGTGCCCGTTCGGTCGCCCGCCCTCGCCAGGTCGCCATGTATCTCGCCAAGCAGCTGACGACCCGCTCGCTGCCGGAGATCGGCCGCAAGTTCGGCAATCGCGACCACACGACGGTGATGCACGCGGTGCGCAAGGTCGAGGAACTGATGGCGCGCGAGAACGGCTTCTGCGAGGACGTCGAGCTGCTCCGCCGGATGCTGGAAAGCTGAGGCGACGGCCACCAGGCGGCGGCGCCGCGCGCACAGGAAATCGCTTCGCATCGCAGAGGCCTCTGGTATACTGCGACCGTTCTTTGAGGACATCCGGCCGCCCGTCCCGTCTTGCCCCAAGGCTCCTGAGCTTGCAGCGCCCTGTCGGCGGGCGAAGGACATCCCGTCCCGGCCGGAGGCTTTGGCGTGATTCGGATGTTTGAATGCCATGAAGCTGGACATCGAACGGGCAGCGCTCCTTAGGACCCTCGGGCATGTGCAAAGCGTCGTCGAACGGCGCAACACCATCCCGATCCTCAGCAACGTCAAGCTGGAGGTGGCGGACGACGAGCTGCGGCTGTCGGCCACCGACATGGATCTCGAGATCATCGAGGGCGTGAAGGCGAACGTCGCAATGGCCGGCGCCACCACCGTGCCGGCGCATACCTTTCACGACATCGTCCGCAAGCTGCCCGAGGGCGCGGACGTCGAGCTCGACAACGCCGGCAGCGCCGACACGCTGCACATGCGGTGCGGCCGGTCGCGGTTCACCCTTCCGTGCCTGCCGGTTTCCGACTTCCCGGTGATGACCGGCGGCGACCTGCCCTGCCTGTTCGCCCTTGCCGCGGGGGAACTGCGCAGCCTCATCGATCGCACGCGGTTCGCCATCTCGACCGAGGAGACGCGGTACTATCTCAACGGCATCTACCTGCACGCCGCCATCCACGCCGGCGTCGACGTGCTGCGCGCGGTCGCCACCGACGGCCATCGCCTCGCCAGCGTCGAGATGCCGCTGCCCGAGGGTGCCGCCGGCATGCCCGGCGTGATCGTCCCGCGCAAGACGGTGGCCGAGTTGAGGCGGCTGGTGGAGGAGACAGCCAACGACGTGCGCGTCGCCCTGTCGGCGACCAAGGTGCGCTTCGCCTGCGGCGCGGCGGTCCTCACCTCGAAGCTGATCGACGGCACCTTTCCCGACTACGAACGGGTCATCCCGGTCGGCAACGACAAGCAGCTCGACGTCGACTGCAAGGCGTTCGCCGCCGCCGTCGACCGCGTCTCGGCGATCTCCAGCGAGAAGTCGCGGGCGGTCAAGCTGGCGGTCGCCAACGGCACCCTGGTGCTGTCGGCGAGCAGCCCGCAGTACGGCAGCGCGGTCGAGGAGCTGGAGGTGCACTACGAGGACGATCCGTTGGAGATCGGCTTCAATTCCCGATATCTGCTCGACATCACGCAGCAGATCGAGGGCGAGAACGCACGCTTCTCGTTGGGCGATTCGTCCTCGCCGACGATCCTTCGCGAGGTCGGCGACGCCAGCGCCACGTACGTTCTGATGCCGATGCGCGTGTGAGGAGGCGCGGCCGGAACGAGCTACGGGTTTGACGATCATCGATCATCTCGCCGATCCACGGAGGGGCCTCGCTGCCGGCCGGGGTGGCGTTTCGGTGCGCCGGCTGACGCTCACCGACTTCCGCTGCTTCCGCTTCCAGAGGCTCGAGGTCGGGCCTGAGCCGGTGGTGCTGACCGGACCCAACGGTGCCGGCAAGACCACGGTTCTCGAGGCGCTGTCGTTCCTGGCGCCCGGTCGCGGGCTCAAGCGCGCGCGCCTCGACGAGGTCGAGCGGCGCGACGACGACCGTGCCGCCGCCGACGTGTGGGCGGTCGCTGCAGAGCTCAAGACGCCGACCGGCGTGGCCGAGATCGGCACCGGCCGGGATGCCAGCGGCAGCGGACGCGATCGACGCGTCGTCCGCATCAACGGCCAGGCCGCCCGCAGCCAGGCCGCGCTCACCGAGGTGCTGGCCGTGGTATGGCTGACCCCGGAGATGGACCGGCTGTTCCTCGACGCCTCGTCGGCACGGCGGCGGTTTCTCGACCGTCTCGTGTTCGGCGTCGATCCGACCCATGCCGAACGGGTCGGGGGGTACGAGCGGGCGATGCGGGAGCGCGCCCGGCTGTTGCGCCAGAACCGCGCCGATCCGGCGTGGCTCGACGCGCTCGAGGACAGAATGGCCTGCCACGGCGTGGCGATCGCGGCCGCCCGCCGCGCGGTGGTCGGCCGGCTGGCCCGCTTCTCGGGCGAGGACGCGCTGCCGTTTCCCGGGGCCGAACTGTGCGTCGACGGGCTGGTCGAATCGTGGCTGGAGACGGACCCGGCGCTCGCCGTCGAGGATCGGCTGCGCACGCGCCTCAGGGCATCGCGTCAGGTCGACGCCGAGACCGGAACCACCCGCGCCGGTCCGCACCGCACGGATCTGGTGGTGCACCATCGGCGAACCGGCCGGCCGGCATCCACCTGCTCGACAGGCGAGCAGAAGAGCCTTCTGGTCGCGATCGTTCTTGCCGCCGCCCGCATGCTCGCCGAGGACCGTGGGCTCCTGCCCCTGATCCTGCTCGACGAGGTGGCGGCCCATCTCGATGCCGGTCACCGCTCGGCGCTGTTCGACCTCGCCACCGCCACCGGGGCGCAGGCGTGGTACACCGGCACCGAGCGCGCCCTGTTCCAGGGTCTGAGGGGGCGGGCTCAGATGCTCGCCGTCGAGGGTGCGGCGATCGCGCCCCATGGCGGTGACTGAGGCTCAACGGGAGGGTTCGCTGACGCCATGAACGAGCTCGAGGCCGCAGACAAGGCCGCCGAAGCCTATGACGCCGAGTCGATCAAGGTCCTCCGCGGCCTGGAAGCCGTGCGCAAGCGGCCGGGCATGTACATCGGCGACACCGATGACGGCTCGGGCCTGCATCACATGGTGTACGAGGCCGTGGACAACGCGATCGACGAGACACTCGCCGGATTCTGCGATCGCATCGACGTGCGTCTCAACGCCGACGGATCGTGCACCGTCCGCGACAACGGCCGCGGCATCCCCGTCGGCATCCACAGGGAGGAAGGAGTCTCCGCCGCCGAGGTAATCATGACCCGCCTGCACGCCGGCGGCAAGTTCGACCAGAACTCGTACAAGGTGTCGGGAGGACTCCACGGCGTCGGCATCTCGGTGGTCAACGCCCTCTCGGAGCGCATGGAGGTGCGCATCTGGCGCGAGGGCAAGGAGCATCTCGTCCGTTTCCGCAACGGCGAGCCGGAGGCTCCGCTCGCCGTCGTCGGCGATGCCCCGATGGTCGACGGCGGCCGGCCGCGGACCGGAAGCGAGATCACCTTCCTGCCCTCCCCCGCCGTGTTCTCGATGACGGAGTTCGACTTCGCCACCCTCGAGCACCGCCTGCGCGAGCTGGCCTTTCTCAATTCCGGCGTCCGCCTCGGGCTCACCGACGCGCGCTCGGTGGATCCGCGCGTCGTCAACCTCCGCTACGAAGGGGGCCTCGAGGCGTTCGTCGCCTGGCTCGACCGGTCGAAGACCGCGCTGCATGACGGCATCGTCGCCGTCCGGGGCGAGCGCAGCGGCATCACCGTCGAGCTCGCCATGCAGTGGAACGACAGCTACCACGAGACGATGCTGTGCTTCACCAACAACATCCCGCAACGGGACGGCGGCACGCACCACGCCGGCTTCCGCACCGCGCTGACGCGCACCATCCAGGCCTACGTGCAATCCTCCGGCATCGCCAAGAAGGAGAAGGTGGCGATCACCGGCGACGACGCCCGCGAAGGGCTCACCTGCGTCCTCTCCTGCAAGGTGCCGGATCCCAAGTTCTCCTCCCAGACCAAGGACAAGCTGGTGTCGTCGGAGGTCCGGCCGGTGGTCGAGAGCATCGTCAGCGAGCAGCTCGACCGCTGGTTCGAGGAGCACCCCGCCGAGGCGAGGAAGGTGATCGCCAAGATCGTCGAGGCGGCGGCCGCCCGCGAGGCGGCCCGCAAGGCGCGCGATCTCGCCCGCCGCAAGGGCGCGCTCGACATCGCCTCGCTGCCGGGCAAGCTCGCCGACTGTCAGGAGCGCGATCCGGCGAAGAGCGAGCTGTTCATCGTCGAGGGCGATTCCGCCGGCGGCTCGGCGAAGCAGGCGCGCAACCGCGCCAACCAGGCGATCCTGCCGCTTCGCGGCAAGATCCTCAACGTCGAGCGCGCCCGCTTTGACAAAATGCTGGGCTCGGCGGAGATCGGCACGCTGATCGCCGCCCTCGGCACCGGCATCGGCCGCGAGGACTTCGACATCGACAAGTGCCGCTACCACAAGATCATCATCATGACCGACGCCGACGTCGACGGCAGCCACATCCGCACGCTGCTGCTCACCTTCTTCTTCCGGCAGATGCCGGACGCCATCGAGCGGGGCTACCTCTACATCGCCCAGCCGCCGCTCTACCGCGCCAAGCGCGGCTCATCCGAGGTCTATCTCAAGGACGACGCCGCCCTCGAGGCCTATCTCCTCGATGCGGTCATCCACGAGGGGTCGGTGTTCGTCGCCCACAGCGGCGAGCAGCGCGCGGGCCAGGACCTGCGGCAGCTGATCGAGGACGCGCGGACGGTCAAGCGGCAGCTGGGGCGGCTGGCCGTGCACGTGCCGCTCTCCGTCGTCGAGCAGGCGGCGATCGCGGCGGCCCTCGACCCCCGCGTGCTGTTGGACCGGGTTCAGGGAGAGGAGGCCGCCGCCTACGTGGGCCGGCGGCTCGATGCCCTCGAAGCGCCGGCCGACCGGGGCTGGACGGGCCAGTCCCTCGCCGACGGCGGTCTCGCCTTCAGCCGCACGCTCCGCGGCGTCAGCGAGCGCCACGTCATCGATGCGGCGGTCATCGGATCCAGCGAGGCGCGGCGGATCAATGCCAAGGCCAGCGAGTTGCAGGCGCTGTATGCCCGCCCGGGCAGGCTCGTCGTCAAGGACAAGGAGCATGCGGTCACCGGGCCGGTCTCGCTGGTCGACGTCGCCACGGGGCTCGGCCGCAAGGGCATGACCATCCAGCGCTACAAGGGTCTCGGCGAGATGAACCCCGACCAGCTGTGGGTGACCACGCTCGACCCCAATGCGCGGACGCTGTTGCAGGTCAAGGTCGGGCACGCCGACGATGCCGAGGAGGTGTTCTCGACGCTGATGGGCGACGTCGTGGAGACGCGGCGCGCCTTCATCGAGGAGAACGCCCTCAAGGTCGCCAATCTGGACATCTGAGCCTGCGGCTTCGTCGCCGCCATCGCACGGGGGCTCCCGTCAGGGGCGCGCCAAAAGCAGGCCCAGGAGCCGCGTCCGTTCGCGGTTGACGATCGGCAGGAAGTGGGCGCGGCGTCGATCCCAGGCCCCTTCTCGGGCCTCGGCCTCGGACCCCTGCGAAAGCGCGAGCGTATCGATCGCCCGGCCGGCCTCTCGCGCCTCGGTCACCTTGCGCGCGAGGTCGGATGCGATCTCGCAGATGGGCGTGCCGACGTCCGGCTGGAACTGGGCCAGGGCGATCAGCCAGCCCTGGATCTCCGCCGGCGAGAAGCCGTGAGCCTCGTGCCGCCGCCAGGCGCCGAGCAGGGCCTCGGCGATCCGCTGCTTCGGATACGGAAGCTCGCTCTCGTCGCGCACTTCCAAGGGCCCCAGCTTCAGCGCCGCGAGCAGACGGCCGTAGGCGGTCAGGATCTCCTTGATCTCATCGTCATCAGCGCGCGACATCGCCCTCGCTTCTCCCTCATCGGGTGCCGGTCCCGCTCAGGCGATCATGCCACCTTCGCCCTCCCCTGTCGCGCCCGGGCGCGCCGAAGGGCCCCGAAAAGGACCTCGTCGTCGAACGGCTTCTCCAGCACCTCGTACGCGCCTCCACCGACGCTACGCCCTTCCCGTGCCGAGTCCCGGTCCCCGGTCATCAGCACCACCGGGATGACGATCTTGCGTGTCCTCAGCGCGTCGAGCACGCCGAAGGCGCTGGTGTCCCCGAGCCGGATGTCGATCAGCAGACAGGGGTCCGCGCAGGGGTGCACGGATGCCAGGAACTGGCGGCCGGACGCGAAGCTCTCGACCTCGCAGTCGGCGGCACTCAGGAGTTCGGAGACGGACTCGCGGACAGCGGGGTCGTCTTCGACGACGAACACGTGCTGCATTTTCCGGCCTTACGGCTGCAATTGCGCAATCCAACGCTGGAGAGTTTCGCTCTGCGACATAACAATCATAGGTTAAGTGCGCAGCCCTGAGAATCCGCGCTTCTACGTACCCGAAGCGCCCGGCACCGGCGCTGACCGGTCTCAGGTCCAGGGCGAAGAGAGCGGCAGCGGCGTCGGCTCGCTGTCGTCGCGCGCGGGCTCCGGGCGCCAGCGCACCGCGCACAGCCGCTCCTTGACCCCGGGACACGAGGCACGCTCGACCAGGCCGTACTCGTAGGCGACGACGGTCAGCGCGCCGCGGGCGACGTCGAGAAGCTCGCCCGCCCGCAACAGATGGTCCGGATTGCGCGGGCGGCTGTAGCGCTCGTTGCCGCGGGCGAAGGTGTCGTAGATCAGCACGCCGTCGTCCTCGAGAGCGGCGATGAGGTGCGGAAACAGCGGCCTGAACAGGTAGTTGACGACGATCACGGCGGCGAACCGGCGCTCCGGCAGGGGCCACCGGCGGCCCGCCTCCAGGTCGAACTCGATGACCTCGGCGCGCGGGTCCGCGGCCAGGTCGAGGGCGGCGCCGACGTCGCGGTCGATCAGCACGACGGGATGGCCGCGATCGAGCATGTACCGGGCGTGACGGCCGTTGCCGCACGCGACATCGAGCACCGGACCGCCGGGCGGGACCAGATGAGCGAACCGCACCACCCAGGGCTCGGGCTCGACGATGCCGAGATGGCCCGTGCCGTGGCCAGCGCCCTCGGCTCGGGCAGCGGCGGACGCGGTCGCTTGGTGGGCGGTCATGGTGCCGGCTCCCTCTCCCGTCGGTCCTCCGTCATTCGAGCCGCTGCAACGCCGTCGGTCAAGGTTGCAGCGGCCGGCCCCCCCCATATACGTTCCAGTTTTGAGGGAATGTTCACGGCCCGCGGCGTATGGCTTCGGCGTCTTTGCGCCGCGAGCTTCGGAAGGACCCCCGCCTTGGCCCAGGAGCACCAGGAAGCGATGGCGACGACGGCCGACGCCGGTGGCGGCGGGCTTCTGGCGCTGATCGAAACGGAGATCTTTCGTGCCTTCGGTCTCTGGGGCCTGGTCGCCCTCGGACTGATCGCGCTCCTGCTCCTGGCGTGGTGGCTGTGGACCCGCTCCCAGGCCCGCCGCCGCTCGGCAACGCCTGTCGAGCCAACCCTGCGGAAGGCCCTGCCGGTGGCCACCGGCGGCGGTTTCGCCGTCGCCGTCGCCGACCTCGACGGAGACCGGGGCGGCACCCTGAAGCGGCGCCTGGTCGAGGCGTTGACGGCCGACGGGGGCGTCCAGCTGCTGGACGTGGGGCCGTCGGCGAGCCGCGCGACAGAGGAGGTCCTCGCCGCGACCGGCGCGCAGGCGCTGGTCCGGGGCACGATCGCGAGCGAGGACGGCAGGGCGGCATCGACGCTGACCTGGACCGGCACCGAGACCGCCCACGACGGCGGCCGCTGGCGGCCGGCGGAGGCGCTCGATCTCGCTGCCCGTTCCCACGGCCAGCTCATCGACGGTCTCCGCCTCCTCGCGCTGGTCCGCTCGGCCGAAGGCGAAGGCGGCGACGGCGCGGTCACGGCCGGCCGTCTCGCCGATGCCATCGCCCTGGTTCGGCGGCAGCTCGAGGCCGCGGGGGCGGACCCCGAGCCGGCCGGTGCGAGCACGGCCGCCACTTGGCGCATCCTCGGCGATGCCTTCAGGTTTCAGGGCGAGCTGAGTGGACGCAACGCGCCACTGGTGGAGGCGGCGGCGGCCTACGAGACGGCACTCGAAGCCGTCGACCGGATCCGCGAGCCACTGTACTGGGCCCGCATCCAGAGCGAACTCGGGAAGACCTTCGCCCGGCTCGGCGCCCGCGAGGGCGAGGCGGCGCGGTTCCGCCAAGCGGCTTCGGCCTTCCGCGCTGCCCTCGACTCGTGGAGCGACGACGAGGCACCGCTGGAACGGGCGATGACCCAGGCGAGCCTCGCCGACGCGCTGCTGCGCCTGGGCGAGCGGGAGACCGCGAGCGACCGCCTCGGCGAGGCCGTCGAGACCTACGGGGCGGCGTTGCGGGTGCTGAGCCCGGAGCGGCTTCCCCTCGCCTGGGCCCGCGCCCACAACAATCTCGGCCTGGCGCTGTGGCGGCTCGGCGCCCGCGAAGGCGACCTCGACCGTCTCGAAGCCGCGGACCGGGCGTTCCGGGCGGCGCTGGAGGTCTACGAGCACGAGCCGTTGGCGACGGCCGAGCGCGCGATGGCGAGGAACAACCTCGGCGCGGTGCTGGCGAGCCTCGGCGAGCACGACGAGGGAAACGAGCGCGCAAGCGAGGCGGTGGCGCTGCTGCGCTCGGCGCTCGACCTGCTCGACCGCGGCCGCGATCCGCTCAACTGGGCGATGACCCAGCACAGTCTGGGCCAAGCCCTGCAGATTCTCGGCGAACGCACGGGAGGGATCGCCTGCCTGGAGGAGGCCGTCGCCGCACACCGGAGCGCCCTCGCCGAGCTGTCCCGTGATCGCACGCCGCTTCGCTGGGCGGCCGCCCAGGGCAGCCTGAGCCTGGCCTTGTCGGCGCTCGGCGAGCGCCAACGCGACGCCCGCCGACTGTCGGAGGCGGTCGAGGCCATCGCCGATGCGATCGACGTGTTCGGCGAGTCGGGTCTCGATCCCTACCGCGCCGACCTCTCGCGGAAGCTCGGCATCGTCAAGGAGCGGATCCTGGCGATCCGGGACGGCGGCAGAGAGGCCGTCCACGACGCCACGGCGCCAAGCCGGGCCCGCCCGGAACGGCATCACCCGGAACGGTCCTGACCGCACCGCCCGTGCCGGCATCGCGGTCCCGCTCGCTCTCCGGCGTCAATGGGTGAGGATCTGGCTCAAGAACAGCCGGGTCCGATCGCTCTTGGGGTTTGCGAAGAACTCGGCCGGCGCCGCCGTCTCGACGATGGCGCCCTGGTCCATGAACACCATGGTGTCGGCAACGGTCCTGGCGAAGCCCATCTCGTGGGTGACGCAGATCATGGTCATGCCCGCCTCGGCCAGCTCGACCATCACGTCCAGCACCTCCTTGATCATCTCCGGATCGAGGGCCGACGTCGGCTCGTCGAACAGCATGATCGAGGGCTTCATGCAGAGGGCCCGGGCGATCGCCACGCGCTGCTGCTGGCCGCCCGAGAGCTGCCCCGGATACTTGCTCGCCTGCTCGGGGATGTGAACGCGCTCGAGGAACTCCATGGCGGTGTCGACGGCCGCCTTCTTCGGCATCTTCTTGACCCAGATCGGTGCCAGCGTGAGGTTCTCGAGCACGGTGAGGTGGGGGAACAGGTTGAACTGCTGGAACACCATGCCGACGTTCTGCCGGATCGCCTCGACGGTGCGGACGTCGTTGGTGAGCTCGATGCCGTTGACGATGATCCGTCCGCGCTGGTGAGGCTCCAGCGCATTGATGCAGCGGATCACCGTCGACTTGCCCGACCCGGACGGGCCGCAGACGACGACGCGCTCGCGGCGGCGGATGACGAGGTTGATGTCCTGCAGGACGTGGAAGACGCCAAACCACTTGTCGACGTGCTCGAAGGCGATCGCCTGGTCGGTTTCGGGCTGATGGCCGCTTCGCATGCCGTTTCTCTCCCTTCAGGTTCTTCGCACGCCGGTCTCCAGGCGGCGCTCGAGGTACAGGCTGTAGCGCGACATGAAGAAGCAGAACGCCCAGTAGATGAGCGCCGCGAACAGATAGCTCTCGACGTAGAAGGGCCGCCACGGCGGATCGGTCAGCGCCGTCTTCGCCGTCGACAGGAGGTCGAACAGGCCGATGATGATGACCAGCGAAGTGTCCTTGAACATGCTGATGAACTGGTTGACGATCGGCGGGATCGCCACCTTCAGCGCCTGCGGCAGGATGATCAGGAGGGTCTTCTTCCAGTAGGACAGGCCGAGGGCGTCGGCGGCCTCGTACTGGCCGCGCGGGACCGACTGCAGGCCGCCGCGGACGGCTTCCGCCAGGTAGGCGGCGGTGAACAGGATGATCCCGACCTGCGCCCGCAGCAGCTTGTCGATGGTCACGCCTACAGGGAGAAACAGCGGAAACATCACGGACGCCATGAACAGGACGCTGATCAGCGGCACGCCGCGGATGAGTTCGATGAAGCCGACACAGAGCGCACGGATCGCGGGCAGGTTCGAGCGCCGTCCGAGTGCGAGCAGGATCGACAGCGGAAACGAGCAGACGATGCCGATCACCGCCAGGATCAGCGTCAAGGGAATGCCGCCCCAGCGGCTGTTCTCGACGAAGGTGAGGCCGAGAACGCCGCCCCACATCAGGACGCCGCAGGCGGCGAACACCGCCGCCCACAGCACGACCAGCCACGCCCGCCAGAACGGCGGATAGCAGGAGACGACGAGCGCGCCGATGAAGATGGCGGTGGCCAGAACCGGCCGCCAGTGCTCGTCGTAGGGGTAGAGGCCGAACAGGATGAAGCGGTGCTTGGTCTCGATGAACGCCCAGCACGCCCCCGCGGCGGCCCGGCAGAGCTGTGGATCGTCGCCGGACCACACCGGATCGATCAGCGCCCAGGCGACGAGCGGCGGCACCGTCTCCCACAGCACCCAGAGGCAGAGGAGGGTGAGAAGGGCGTTGGGGACGTTGTTGAACAGGTGCCTGCGGGGCCAGCCAAGGACGACGTCCGCGATGCCGAGCGGCCGCCTGGTCGGCAGCCGGGCCGCGCCGCCGGCGGCCCGCCGATCCTCGGCCGTGGAACTCCGCCGGGGCACGTTCGGGCGATCCATCGTCAGCGCCCGCCCTTCAGCGCGATCCGGCGGTTGTACCAGTTCATGAACGCCGAGATCGACAGGCTCACCGTCAGATAGGCGGCCATGATCATGGCGATCCCCTCCACCGCCTGTCCGGTCTGATTGATGCTGGTGTTGATCACGGCGACCAGGTCCGGATAGCCGATGGCGACCGCCAGCGAGGAGTTCTTGGCGAGGTTCAGGTACTGGCTGGTGAGCGGCGGGATGATCACCCTGAGCGCCTGTGGCAGGAGGATGAGCCGCATCACCAGGCCGCGGCTCAGGCCGACGGCGAGACCGGCCTCGGTCTGCCCGTGGGACACCGAGAGCACGCCGCCGCGGACGATCTCGGCGATGAAGGTGCCGGTGTACATGACCAGCCCGACGACGAGTGCGGTAAACTCGGGCGTGATCGTGGCACCACCCTGGAAGTTGAAGCCCCTCAATTCCGGCATGTCGAGCGCGGTGGGCGCGCCGCCGACGAGGTAGGCGAGGAGCGGCAGTCCCAGGATCAGCGCGAAGGCGACGCTGAGGGTCGGGAACGTGCGCCCGGTCAGCTCCTGGCGGCGGCGGGCCCAGCGGGCGACGAGGAGGGCTGCGACGATGCCGAGCACCAGCGCCGCCGCCGCCCAGGCGTAGGCGGGATGCCAGAGCGGCTCCGGGTACTTCAGCCCGCGGTTGCTGAGAAAGACGCCGGGAAGGATGGTCAGTGCCTCGCGCGGATGGGGGAGTCCCTCGGTGATCAGCGAGTACCAGAAGAACAGCTGCAGGAGAATCGGCACGTTGCGCAGGCCTTCGACATAGACGGTGGCGAAGCGGGCGACCAGCCAGTTCGTCGACAGCCGGGCGACGCCGGCGATGGTGCCGATGATCGTCGCCAGCACGATGCCGATGGCGGTGACCTTGAGAGTGTTGAGCACGCCGACGGTGACGGCCCGCTGGTAGGTGTCCGCCGCCGAATAGGGGATCGGGCTCTCGCTGACGGCGAAGCCCGCCTCGCGCCCGAGGAAGCCGAAGCCGGTGGCGATGTTGCGGGTCTCGAGGTTGGCGAGCGTGTTCGAGATCAGATACCAGGCGACCAGCACGACGCCGCCCAGCACGACGATCTGGTAGAGGACGCCGCGGACGCGGACGTCGTTCCACCACGCGGCGCGTGGCGGCCCGGGTCGCGGGCCGTCCCGCCCGCCCGGCCGCGCCTTCGATCGCGACATCGACGGGATGGGAAGCGGGTCGCCGCCCCTTCGGCGCGGCGACCCGCTCATCCTATCGCACCGGTGGCGCGTAGATCAGCCCGCCCTGGGACCACTGCGCGTTGAGGCCCCGGGCCAGCTCCAGCTTCGACTTCATGCCGACGTTGCGCTCGAAGACCTCGCCGTAGTTGCCCACCTGCTTGACGATGTTGTAGGCCCACTTGTCGTCCAGCTTGAGCTTCTTGCCCATCTCGCCGGTGACGCCCAACAGGCGCTGGATGCCGGGGTCGCTGCTTTTCAGCATCTCGTCGACGTTGGTCGAATCGACGCCCTTCTCCTCCGCCTCCATGGTCGCGAAGATCGACCAGGTGACGACGTCGTACCATTCGTCGTCGCCGTGGCGCACCGCCGGCGCCAGCGGCTCCTTGGAGATGATCTCGGGCAGGATCACGTAGTCGGCCGGGTTGGGGGTCGAGTTGGCGCGGATCGCCGCCAGCTGGGAGGCGTCCGAGGTCAGGGCGTCGCAACGACCGGCGATGAACGCCGAGGTCACCTCCTCGTACTGCTCCATGGTCAGCGGCCGGAGCTCCAGGTTGTTGGCGCGGAAATAGTCGGCGAGGTTGAGCTCGGTGGTCGTTCCGGTCTGCACGCACACCGTCGCCCCGCCCAGCTCCTTGGCGCTGTTGACGCCGAGGCTCTTCGGCACCAGGAAGCCCTGCCCGTCGTAATAGGTGGTGGGGGCGAAGTTGAGGCCGAGGTCGGTGTCGCGCGACAGCGTCCACGTGGTGTTGCGCGACAGCACGTCGATCTCGCCGGACTGCAGCGCGGTGAAGCGCTGCTGCGCGGTGAGCGGCACGAACTTGACCTTGCCCGCGTCGCCGAACACCGCCGCCGCGACGGCACGGCACATGTCGACGTCGAGGCCGCGCCACACGCCCTTGTCGTCGGGGGCGCTGAATCCCGGCAGGCCCGTGTGCACGCCGCAGAGAACCTCGCCGCGCGCCTTCACCGCATCGTAGGTCTTGCCGGCGTACGCGCCGGAGAGTGTCAGAGACGCCGCGCCAGCCGCGAGCGCCAGAACCGCCAAAGGTCGTTTCATCACTGCATCCTCCCACAGATCTCCCTGGACTCGGCCCGGATCGGGCCGCGGTCCTCACTTCGCACCGCGGATCCCGGCCGTGAGCAGCCGCCATTGTGCCTTGTTTTCTCAGGCGATCGCAACCGCGAACCTGTGCTCGGGCCGATCCGCCGCGGCCGCCGCCGGCCTTCAGCGGAGCGGCGGCGCGTACATCAGACCGTCGCGGATCCACAGGGAGTTGAGGCCGCGCAGGAGATTGAGCCGAGAGCCGGTGCCGAGGTTGCGCTCGAAGATCTCGCCGTAGTTGCCGACCTGGCGGATGACGTTGTAGGCCCAGCGGTCGCTGAGGCCGAGGGCGGCGCCGATCCCGGGCTCGATCCCGAGAATCCGCCTCAGGTCCGGATCGGTGGTGTCCCTGAGGGCGGCGATGTTCTGCGAGGTCGCGCCGAACTCCTCGGCGGCGATGGTGACGAAGAGCACCCAGCGCACGATGCCGAACCATGCGTCGTCGCCCTGGCGGACGGCCGGAGCCAGCGGCTCCTTGGAGATGACCTGGGGCAGGATCTCGTAATCCTCGGGCGTCTTGGTCCGGGTCGCGCGGATGACGGCGAGCTGCGAGCGGTCGGAGGTCAGCGCGTCGCAGCGGCCGTCGAGAAACGAGGCGACGGTGGCGTCGAAACCGTCGGCCGCGACCGCGGTGTAGGTCAAGCCGGCGGCGCGGAAGTAGCTCGCCAGGTTGGCCGCCGACGTGGTGCCCTCCTGGACGCAGATGCGCTTGCCGTCGAGCTGGCGGGCGCCGGTGAGCCCCGACTGCCGGGGCACCAGGAAGCCCTGGCCGTCATAGAAGGTGGTCACCGTGAACCGCGCGCCGTCGGCGGTATCGCGGCCCAGGGTCCAGGTGGTGTTGCGGGCGAGGATGTCGATCCGGCCGCCGACCAACGCCGCGATCCGGTCCTGCGCCTCGAGCGGCTCGAAGACGACCTTGCTCGCGTCGGCGAACACCGCCGCGGCGACCGCCCGGCAGACGTCGACGTCGAGACCGCGCCAGACCCCCTTGCCGTCCCTCGCGCTGAACCCTTCGAGGCCCGGGCTGTGCACGCCGCAGACGACGTGGCCGCGGGCCTTGACCGCATCGAACGTCGGACCGGCCACGCCCTTCAGCGGCGTTGCCAGGACGAGCGCCGCCAGCATGGCGGATGACAGGTAACGGATCATGTCGACCTCTCCCGATGATTGCGGCGCCGTGGCGGGCGCCGTTCGCCATGGCGCCGACCCCGCGGCGCCGCAGTGGCCAGCGTTATCCTCCTTCCGCCGCGCCATTTCAACGACGGTTCGTTCCTTCGCGGCCAGGGCGGCGAAGCGGCGTCTGGCGTTCCCCGAGGTTTTGTGGTTTCAGTCTCGCCGGCCCGGATCGCGCCCGATCATGATCGAACTCGTCCACGTCCGTCACCGCTTCGGCGATCGCGTCGTCCTCGACGGCATCGACCTCGAGCTCGGCGAGCGGCGGATCGCCGTCATCGGCGCCAACGGCTCCGGCAAGAGCACCTTGGCCCGCCTGCTCAACGGCCTCCTCGTCCCCGAGGAAGGGTCCGTGCGCGTCGACGGCCTCGACACCCGGCGGGAGGCCAAGGCCGTGCGCCGCCGCGTCGGCTTCGTCTTCCAGGATCCGGACGCGCAGATCGTCATGCCGCTGGTCGAGGAGGACATCGCCTTCGGCCTCAAGAACCTGAAACTCCCCCGCACGGAGATCGGCGAGCGGGTGGCGAGCGTGCTCGCCCGGTACGGGCTCGAGCGGCTCCGCCACCAGCCGACCCACTCGCTCTCGGCCGGCGAGAAGCAGCTTCTGGCGCTGTCGTCGGTGCTGGTCATGGAGCCGGCCTACGTCGTCCTCGACGAGCCGACGACGCTCCTCGATCTCGCCAACAAGCGGATGATCCTGAAGGCGATCGAGAGCCTGCCGCAGACCGTCGTCGTCGTCTCCCACGACCTCGAGATGCTGGCCGGCTTCGACCGGGTGCTGGTCATCGACCGAGGCCGCGTCGTCCGGGACGGCCCGCCCCGGGAGGCGATCGCCCACTATCTCGGGCTCGTGTCGTGACGGTCGGCCTCTATGTCCACGCCGACACCGGCCTGCACCGGCTGCGGCCTGCCGTCAAGCTCGCGGCTCTCGCCGCCGCCGGCGTCGGCGTGTTTCTGGTTGCGGAGCCGCTGGCGCTGGCAGCGGCGCTCGCCGCCGTCGCCCTCCTCTACGTGCTGGCCCGCGCGCCCATCGGCGAGACCGTGCGCCAACTGAAGCCGGTCGCCCTGCTGCTGGCGGTGATCTTCCTGGTCCACGGCTTCTTCACCACCTGGACCACCGGCCTCGTCGTCGTGCTGCGGTTCTCGATGCTGATTTCGCTGGCGCTGCTCGTCACCTTGACCACCCGCGTCTCCGACATGGTCGAGACGCTCGAACGCGTGCTGGCGCCGCTCGCCGCGGTCGGCGTGCATCCGGCGAAGGCAAGCCTCGCACTGTCGCTGGCGCTCCGCTTCATCCCGCTGATCGCCGACAAGGCGCGGGAGATCCGCGAGGCGCAGCGGGCGCGCGGCCTCGAGCGCAGCCTTGTCGCCGTCGCCGTGCCGCTGCTGGTCAAGACGCTGAAGCTCGCCGGCGATCTCACCGACGCCATCGAGGCCCGCGGCTTCGACCCCGACCGATCCGATTGAGCGGGGCCGCGCGGGCGGCGTCGCACGACGCTCGCGACGGCCGGTCGCCGATCGCGTGAGCGCGCCCGCACGCCGCCGCCTCGCCACGGCGGCTCGGCCCGCCGGTCACAGGAGGGCACGCGCCGACCAGTAAGCCAGCCCGGCGGCGATGTAGGCGAGGACGAACAGATAGCCGAACATGAACAAGGGCCAGCGCCAGGAGTTGGTCTCGCGCCGGGCGACGGCCAGCGTCGACAGGCATTGCGGGGCGAAGACGTACCAGGCGAGGAAGGCCAGCGCCGTCGGCAGCGGCCACGCGCCCTGCAGCGTCGCAACGAGGCTTTCGGCAACGGCGTCCTCGCTGCCCGACAGCGCGTAGACGGTGCCGAGCGCGGCGACCGCCACCTCGCGCGCCGCCATCCCGGGGACGAGCGCGATCGCGATCTCCCAGGTGAAGCCGATCGGCGCAAAGACGTGCTCGAGCCCGCCCCCGATGATCCCGGCGAAGCTGTAGCGGATCGCGGCTTCCGTGGCGCCGGGAGGCGGCGACGGAAACGTCGCCAGAACCCACAGCACCACCATGCAGGTGAGAATGATCGTGCCGGCGCGGTAGAGGAAGGCGCGGGCGCGATCGAAAAGGCCGAGGGCGATATCGCGCACCACCGGCAGCTGGTACTTCGGCAGCTCCATCAGAAAGGACTGGGCACGCCCCCTGGTGACGGTCAGCTTGAGCACGGCGGCTGCGATCAGCGCGCTGACGATGCCGGCGACATAGAGCCCGAACATGACCAGACCCTGCAGGCCGACCCCGGGCGCCACCTTGGTGTTGGGGATGAACGCGGCGATGATCAGGGTGTAGACGGGCAGACGGGCCGCGCACGTCATCAGGGGGGCGATCAGGATCGTCGTCAACCGGTCCCGCGGCACGTCGATGGCGCGCGCCGCCATGATCCCGGGAATGGCGCAGGCAAAGCTCGAGAGCAGCGGGATGAACGCCCGGCCGTTGAGGCCGACGCCGGCCATCAGGCGGTCCATCAGGTAGGCGGCGCGCGCCATGTAGCCGCTCTGCTCAAGGAGGAGGATGAAGAAGAAGAGCATCAGGATCTGCGGCAGGAAGATGACGACGGCGCCGACACCGGCGAGCACGCCGTCGGCGATCAGGCTCGCGAGCAAGCCCTCGGGGAGCACCGCGGCGGTGACGTCCTGCAGCCCGCCGATGCCGGCATCGATCCAGTCCATCGGCGTCTCGGCCCAGGCGAACACGGCCTGGAACATGAGAAACAGCAGCGCGAGGAGGATCAGCGGACCCGCGACCCGATTGAGGACGACGGCGTCGATCAGCCGCGTGGCGCGAAAGGCGGCACCCTCTCGAACGATGGCGGCCGCCGCAATCCGCCGCGCGTCGTGCTGCAAGGCGCGCACATCCGCGGCGCACGGCGGCTGGAACGCGGCATCCAGCGCCGCCGCGTTCCCGCCGATGCGCTCGAGTTCGGTCGGAAGCCGCTTCAGCAGCTCTTCAAGACCGCCGCGGCGAATGGCCACCGTCGGCACCACGGGCGCGCCCAGCTCCGTCGACAGCCGCTCGACGTCGATCTCGATGCCATGACGGCGGGCGAGGTCCATCATGTTCAGGGCGACGACGATCGGGCGGCCAAGACGCTTGAGTTCCAGAAGGAAGCGCAGGTGGACGCGAAGATTGGTCGCATCGACGACGCAGAGGATGGCATCGGGCGTGCGTTCGCCGGCCTGGCGGCCGAGAAGAACGTCGCGGGTGATCTCCTGATCGGGGCTCGCCGGATCGAGGCTGTAGGCGCCGGGCAGGTCGACGACGTCGATGCGCTTGCCATCCGCAGTGACGAAATGCCCCCACCGGCGTTCGACGGTGACGCCCGGGTAGTTGCCGGTCTTCTGGCGGCTGCCGGTCAGCGCGTTGAACAGGGCGCTCTTGCCGCAGTTGGGAACGCCGACCAGGGCAAGGCACGCGGCGGCCGCAGTCATCGCCGGGGCTCCGCCGGGGCGACGGTGCGGGCCGGCGCGGCGAGCGGCTCGACCAGAACGTAGGACGCCTCGAGACGCCGCACGGCGATGGTCGACTGATCCACGCGGACGGCGATCGGATCGCCGCCGAAGGGTCCGACATGGCGCAGCTCGGTCTCGCGCCCCTCCTCGAAGCCGATCTCCAGGAGCCGCCGCTCCAGCGCACCGTCCGCATGGCCCTCGATCGTCCGGCCGACGACCCTGATCACCGCTCGACACCCGGGCCCGAGCGCCGCGAGGCCGATCAACTCCACTCCGTCCGTCATGTCCCTTCTCCCCGATGGGTCGGCGCAGCGGTGTGCGCCGTTGGCTGCGGCCGCCCGCTCACGCCTCGCCGAATGCGGCGAGCGTTCCGGGCTCGCGCAGCATCTTGTCGACCTCGCCGGCGTGGCGTTCCTCCTCGGCGATCAGCGTGCGCGCGTACTCCTCCAGGAGGATCGAGCGGCCGATGGCGCAGGCGAGCAGCTCCTCATAGAGACCCCGGGCATAGGCCTCGTGGGCCAGGGATTCGCGCAGGATGTCGCCGATGTCGTGTTTGTGCGTCTCCAGGAGCTCGCCGATGCCGAGCGACGGATGCCCGCCCAGGTGGGTGACCAGCTCGCCCGCCAGTTCGGCGTGCCGCAATCCCTCCGTGGCCTGCTGGCGCAGCCACTTGACGATCGGGATCCGGCCGTAGCCGAACACCATCAGCGAGTAGTGCGTGTAGCGAACGACGCCGGCGAGCTCGGCCTCCAAGATGCGGTTGAGAACGCCGATCGCCTTGTCCGTTTCGGCGCTGGCAAGGGTCATGCAGGGCCTCCTTGTCGTGTTGGCTTGGAGCGGAAATGACGGGTGTCGGGTGATACCATGGGGCTGGGCGGGACCGCCCTTCGATCCGACGGGGCCGGCCCCTCCTCGGCCCCTGCGGGGCGACCGGGCTGGGCAGCAGGGTGCCGATCACCGCGGGCCGTGCGCGTCGTGGCGAGGCCTTCCGCCGCCGCGGCGAGGAGCTTGCCCAAGAGCTTCGGATCGAGTCGGCGCCAGATCATCATCGTCCCGTGTCCTCGTTCCGCAGGGGTCATTCGGCGGCGCGCGGCAGCGACGGCCATGCACGCATGCCTTGGAGCCAGGCCGGCTCGGAGTCGAGCCGCACGCGCTCGACGCCAAGGTCGTTCACCGCCGATCCCGCCAAAGCCCGGGGAAGCCGCTGCAACCGCTCAACGAAATGGATCGCCTCCCGATAGTGCGCCGCGAGCGCGACGGCCTCGACGCCGCGCTCCGGCGGCGGCAGCAGGTGAAGGAAGCAGAGCTTGGCGCTCATGCAGGTGCGCATGAAGCCGCCGCTGCCCGAGGGGATCGGCTTCCGCAAGAGGCGGGCGATCTCCCTCCGCCCGAGATCGGTCGTTGCCAAGGGCGTCCTGCCGTCCACCGCCTCGCCGGCCCGCACGACGAGCCCGTCACCGAGGGCGCGTTCGGCGGCGGCGGCCATCACCTCGGACGTCGGCTGCCAGTCCTCGGGCGCGATCAGTCGCGCCGTCGAGCAGATGTCCTCGAAGGGGGTGGCCTCTTCTTCAGCGGCGCCAAGAACGAGGAGGAGGGCGACGTCGGAGGGACTCATGGCGAACCTGGGCGGATGGCTTATGCGAATGATTATCATTAGCACCCATATCCGCGATTCCCGTACCTGTCAAATGGAAATGCTCCCGGCTGACGCGTCGCCGTCCCCCGAACCGGAATGGCAGGCGTGTTCGGGCCTCTCCGGGCCGAAGAGGCCCGGAGAGGCCCGGGCGCGAACGGCGGTCGGGGAGCGGCGGCACGGCAGGTGCAGGCGACGAGGCGACCGCCCTATGCAATTACGGTAATGCTGCAATGCGAAATGTACTGTTGCGCTGGCGTAGTGGTTTGGTTAACTTAGCAATCTTGCGTGGGGACGAGCCCAAGCAGAAAAACATCGTCGCACAAGCGAACGACGCCGTTCCCGGCAAACGGATCCTGGCAAAGGAGATGGCTTCGATGAAGACGATGCGATTTCAGGGCGCCGGCGTGGGCGACGAGGCCCTCGGCGGCTCAAGAATGGCTCGGTACGCGGTCGAAGGCGTGTGCTACGGCTTCGGAGCGCTGGTCGTGGCGGCATTCGTGCTGCTGGTTGCGGGGCTCCTCGGAGCGTAACCGCGACCGCCCGAGACCGGGCGAAGGGGGCCGGGATAGGGCCCCGTCACCCAGGTATCGCAGGCGCGGGCAGAACGGCAGGGGCGGGGGAACGCGGTCGCGACGCGACCCGAGGTGGCGCCTTCGAGGATCCCCATGCCGATCCTGCTCCGGCCCCTCGGCGGCTGGCCTCGCTGCCGCCACGCCGATCAGGCCGAGAAGCCGACCCGGGCCGTAGGTAACCCGTTCCACCTCTCTCGCCGTCCGCTTCTTGATAGTAGAGCGTTGACGTCTTGATTGCGATGCCGGAAGGAGTCGGCCGGCAGACGCGCCTGATTCTTACAATAACTCGCAAAAAAAAGGCGCAAAAAAAACTTGCATGGTTTGTCAGGTTATTCAATAATGCCCCAGGTATTTGGGTAGATTGAGCTTTTCTGCCCTCAACGAATACGTGTGCGTCAGGGGCGCGCACAAGCAGGCAGGCAGGGACGCCCGGCTCGTTGGGCTCCCCCACAAAAGCAAACAGACATAAACACAAATTGCTGGGAGGAAATCGTGGCTGCTGGCGGGTGCGCCTGGCACAAGACGGCTGTCGTCTACTCTTCCGATCGATGTCTCGCGAGATGGGCGCCACACGTCGCTTGTGAAGCGTGCTTGGCGGTCTGCCCGCCAAAGGCCATTCGGACCGGCGAGCGGCGGATCGTCTCCGACGGCCGCTGCGTCGGCTGCGGCCGCTGCGCCACCGTCTGTCCCACCGGAGCCATCGAGACCACCGGCTACCGCCCCGCCATCGCCGCGGCAGGAATGGCGGAGACAGACGCGCCGGTGGTCGTCGAATGCCGGCGGGTGCCGGCCGCCGACTGTCCAGCGGGCGCGGTGCGGCTGCCCTGCCTCGGCGGCTTGGCGGAGGCCGACCTGATCGACCTGCGTCTCGCGGCGGGCAACCGGCCCGTCCACCTGATTGACCGCGGCTGGTGCGGGGCATGCCCGGCCGGCGGCGCCGAGCATCCGGCGTGGCGGGTCGTCGAGCGGGTCGCCCGGCTCCTGACCGAGATGGGGGCGGCCGAGCTCTCTCCGGCGCTGGTCTCCCGGCCCGAGCCGCGCCGCCGATCGGGCGCGCGCGCCGACGACATCGACGCCGTCGCCGCCCCCGGCCGGCGGGCGCTGCTGCGGCGCCTGACCGCCGCCCCGGAGGCGGACGAGGCGCCGACACGCCCGCTGTGCGACGGCCTGCCGGTCGAGCCCCTGGCCCGCAAGCGGACCCACGCGGCGCTCGAACGTCTGGCCGACCGTCTCGGCGTGCCGGCCGCGCCGTCCTCCTTCTATGCCACCGTCAGCATCAGCGGCCGCTGCCGCAACCACCAGGTCTGCGTCGCCGTCTGCCCGACCGGGGCGCTCGCCGCGGACACCGGCGCGACCGCCGCCTCGGTGGTGTTCGAGTCCGTTCGGTGCATCGCCTGCGGCGCCTGCGCCCGGCACTGTCCCGAGCACGCCATCAGCCTTCAGCCGGAAGGGCGCCCTCGCCCGGGCGACAGCGAACGTTCGGTGTTGAGCCGCCATCCGTTGCGCGCCTGCGAGGGCTGCGGCCGACGGTTCGCCGAGCCAGGCACCGCGACGCTGTGCCTCTCCTGCCGCAAGACCAGGGCGTTCGCCCAGGCGGGATCGGCGTTCCTGTTCGGCGTCGCGATGGCGCCCCAGGACCCGCAGCAGACATCGCCGAGCCGCGCCGCGACCGGCGAATACGACTCGGTTCGAGCATGACAATGGAGGTGACCATGGACGGCTCAACCCCGGCGACGACCAGACGCCGATTCCTGCAGGCGACCAGCGCGCTGGGGGCGGCCGGAGCCATCGGCGCGGGCGCGCACGGGCTCAAGGGCCTGGTGACCCTGGCCCCGGCCAACGCCGCCGTGCCGCGGTCGGAGACGAAGGTGGTGAAGAACATCTGCCACCAGTGCCCGGCCCGCTGCGGCATCGACGTTCACGTCACCGATGGCCGCGTTCATGCCATTTACGGGAGCCTCGACCACCCCATCGCCAACGGCAAGCTGTGCCCGAAGGGCCACCTCGGGACCTACGTGCTGTACGACCCGGACCGCTTCAAGGGCCCGATGAAGCGGACCAATCCGAACAAGGGACGGGATCAGGACCCGGGGTTCGTGCCCATCACCTGGGACGAGGCGCTGGATACCATCGCCAAGCGCCTGCAGGCGCTCCGCGACAAGGGCGAATCCCATCGCTTCGCGCTCCTCTACGGCCGCGGCTGGGGCGCCTCCTGCGCCGGCTTGCAGGGGGGCTTCGGCAAGCTCTACGGCTCGCCCAACGTCGCCATCGGCCATGCGTCGATGTGCGCCGAGGGCAGCAAGCGCGCCAAGGCCGCCACCGACGGCAACGACTCCTACAACGCCTACGACTACCTCAACACCAACTACATCCTCAACTTCGGCGCGGGCTTCCTCGAGAGCTTCCGTCCCTACAACTACAACATGCAGGCGTGGGGGCACATGCGGACCAAGAGCCCGAAGACGCGGGTCACGCTGGTCGACGTCCGGCTGACCACCACCGGCGCCGCCGCCGACCGCTCCCTCTACATCAAGCCCGGCACCGACGGAGCCTTGGCGCTCGCCGTCGCCCACGTGATGCTGACCGAGGGCCTGTGGGATCGGCCGTTCGTCGGCGACTTCTTCGACGGGGTGAACCGCTTCTCGGCCGGTCAGAGGATCCCGCTCGAAAGCTTCAACGAGCGGTGGGTCACCGGCCTCGTCGAATGGTGGAACGACGAGCTCAAGGATCGCACGCCGGCGTGGGCCGCAGAGATCACCACCATCCCGGTCCATGAGATCCTCGCGGTGGCTCGGGAGTTCGGCACCACCCGTCCGGCGATGGCGATCATGGAGCGGGGGCCGACCTCTCACACCAACGGCACTTACGCCGGCATGGCGATTCACGCCCTCAACGCGCTGAGCGGCAGCCTGTTCGCCGAGGGCGGCCTGATGTACCAGCAGGGGCCGTCGTACGGATCCTTGCCGGTGAGCGTGGACGATTTCCTCGACGACCATGCCAAGTCCGTCGCCGGCAAGCATCCGCGGGTCGACATGGCCGGCACCGCCGAGTGGCCGATGGCCAAGACGATGATCCAGAACGTCGCCCAGAACCATGTGGCCGGCAAGCCCTACACCATCGACACGATGATGTTCTATCTCACCAATCCGATCTGGACGGCGCCCAACCCCCAGGTCTGGGAGGAGGCGCTGAAGACCATCTTCGTCATCGAAACCTCGCCGTTCCCCGGCGAAACGGCCCGCTTCGCCGACATCATCGTGCCCGACCATACCTACCTGGAGCGGCTCCAGGACGCGCCGACCTATCCCTTCCAGGGCTGGCCCCTGACGCAGATCCGCACGCCGGCGGTCGAGCCGCTCTACGACACCAAGGTTTACGGCGATATCCTGATCGAGATCGGCAAGCGGATGCAGGGGCCGATGGGCGACTACTACCGCCGGCTCGACAACACCGAGAACGTGCTGCGGCATCTGGCGAAGGGTTTCGAGAAGAACCCCGGCGACAACGGCGTCAACAGCTTCGAGAGCTGGGTCGAGAAGGGCGTCTGGTACAAGAAGCCCTATCCGTGGCGGCAGGTTCGGGGCGAGTTCTTCGAGTGGGACGGCCGCGGCTACAACCGGCCGATGACCGAGGAAGAGGTGAAGAAGAGCCTTCTCAAGACGCCCTCAGGCCGGTTCGAGCTGCGCTCGGCGTTCCTCGACAAGAACGCCGACCATATCCACCGCGAGCTCGGCATCGCCAGGGAGCGGGTCGGGCTGATCCAGTGGGTTCCGCCCCGGCATACCGGCAGCGGAGACCTCCACCTGGTCACGCCCAAGGTGCCCATCCACGCCGAGGGGCGCGGCGGCAACATCCCCCAGGCGATCACCCTCGCCCAGCCCGCGGTCGGCGGCTTCGGGCAGATCTATCTGGAGATCCATCCGCAGACCGCCCGCGACCGCGGCATCGACGACGGCGATCTGGTGCGGATCACCTCGGACGTGGGCAGCATCCTCGCCGTCGCCCGGTATTTCCCGCCGGCGAGGCCGGATACCCTCGTCTTGCCCATGGAGCACGGTCACTGGGCGCAAGGCCGGTGGGCGGAGGGCCGGAAGCCCGGCAACAGCAGTGAAGTCACAGCCAACGTGTCCGATCCTATCTCTGGCCTCGCCTGTTACTACACGGGCCTGGTCACGGTGGAGCGGGCCGGCCGAGGGAGGCAAGCATGACGACGTGGGGCATGGTCATCGATCTTGAGAAGTGCACCGGGTGCCAGGCCTGCACCTCGGCCTGCACCATGGAGAACAGCCGGCTGCCGGACGAGAAGTGGCAGGACGTGGTGTTCTACGTGGAGGGCGAGTACCCGAGCGGCAAGATGAGCTGGTTCCCGCGGCCGTGCATGCACTGCGAGGTTCCGTCGTGCGCGGACGTCTGTCCGACCCGGGCGACCTACCAGACCGATGACGGGTTCGTCCTGATCGACTGGAACAAGTGCATCGGCTGCAAATACTGCATGATCGCCTGTCCCTACGGCGTCCGCTTCTTCACCGACGAAAAGCCGTCCCTCACACCCGACATCAAGCAGGTCTTCGCCAGCAGCGGCAAGCGCTTGTGGGATCCCCCCTACCGCATGCCCGATGCCAGCGAGGACTGGAGCAAGGGCGTCGGCATCCAGCCGCGCGGCGTCGTCTCCAAGTGCACCTTCTGCTATCACCGGGTGAGCAAGGCTCCGGCCGGGGTGGCCGATCTCGACCCCGACGATCCGGAGCTGCGGCCCTACGTGCCCGCATGCGTGGTCACCTGTCCGCCGACGGCGCGGTACTTCGGAGACCTCGACAACCCGGCGAGCCGGGTGCGGCGGCTGATCAGCGAAAAGCGCGGCGGCCGGCTGCTCGACCATACCGGCAACAAGCCGCACGTCTACTACCTCACCGGCGAAAGCGTCGGCGTGCCGGCGACTCGCGTCACCAAGATCTAGCGGAGGGGAGCAATGACGACGAACGCGGGTTCGACAACTGGCAACTCCGGCCTCGGCGGCCGCGTGGCATCGCGACGCCGTTCCACCGTGTGGCCTTCCCTCGATTTCAGCGGGATCACCGACGAGGGCCACGACACCTCCACCATCGCCGGCGCCGGCCGCAGCGGCAGCATCCACCTGGCGACCGCCGCCTTCTTCGGTCTCCTGGCCGGCATCTTCGGCATGATCCAGGTCTTCATCCACGGCCATACGATCTACAACACCGGCTCCGACATGATGTGGGGGCTCCTTGTCGCCAACTATGCCTACTGGGCTCTTGCCTCGTTCGGGCTGAGCTTCATCGCCACGCTTGCCCTCGGCTTCAACGTGACGATCCTTGGGCCGCTGGTGCGGCGATCTCTGGCGCTTGCCATCGCCACGATCATCGCGGCGATGATCTCGCTGTGGCTCGAGCTCGGCCAGCCGTTCCTCAGCTACGCGATCCCGCTCAACATGCAGGTGTCCTCGCCGATGTTCTGGATGGGGGCATTCTATTTCACCTATCTCGGCCTCCTGGTGGTGACCCTGTATCGCACCTTTGCGCCCGGAGGGCCGGGGACGGCCGGGCGCGCGCTCAGCATCGCCCATTTCATCGCCGCTCTTCTGGCGCTGATCACGCAGGGGCTGATGTACGGCATGATGTCCATGCGCCCCTTCTGGTTCTCGCCGGTGCTGCCGCTCTATTTCTTCCTGGCGTCGTTCCTGATCGGCGTGGCGCTGATGATGCTCCTCGTCAACCTGGCGCACGCCTTCGATCACAAGTACATGCCGCCGCGGCTGCGGCTGGTGATGACCGACGTGCTGCCGGTCATCCTCTTGGTGACCCTCATCGTTTACGCCTTCGCCCTGGCTTCGCGGATGATCACCGGGCTGTGGAGCAACGCAGAAGGCCTCCAGGTCTATCACCACGTCACAGCCTCGCCCCTGTTCTACGCCGAGATCACGCTGGGAATCCTGATCCCGGTGGCGCTCCTGCTGATGCCGACGACGAGGCACCGGCCCTCGATGCAGGCGGTCACAGGCTTGCTGGTGCTCATCGGCATGTACATGGGGCGGTACGAGTTCATCATTTCCGGCCAGCTGGTGCCGCTGTTCAAGGGGCAGTCGAAGCCCTACCTGATCGAGTACGTGCCGTCCCCGACGGAGTGGCTGGTCGTCGCCCTGGCGGTCTCGGTCGCCGCGCTGATCTATGTGGCGGCCACGCTCGCCTATCGGCTTTCGGAGTTGCCGAGCAATGGACGGCAGGCGTCCGGGGAGCCGACGGGCTGAAGCGCCCGGGTGTCCCGGCGGCGGAGGAACGGCGCCGAGATGACGGTCGGTGCGGCCAGGCTCGAAGCGCAGAGCGATCTCTGCCTGCTGCTGGCGCGTGCCTTCCTGCCGCCGCTGCCGGGACGGGGCCATGCAACCATGGCCGCCCTGCTGCCGGACGATCTGATGGCCTCCGCGGCGGCGATCCCGCTCGAGATCGGCGACGACATCCGCCGCTTCCGCGCCGATCTCGGCGGGATCGTCGACGACGACGCGCTCCTGTTCATCTACAGCCAGCTCCATCTCGCGCCGCCGGTGCCGGCGCCACTCAATGCCGGGCTCTATCTCGACGGCGCCCTGCAGGGATCGAGCGTCCTGGCGATGGAGGCATGCTACCGGCGCCACGGCGTCGAGCGGGCGTCAGCCTTCAGGGATCTCTCCGATCATCTCTCGGTGCAGCTCGAGTTCGTGGCGCTGCTCCTCGCCGAGGCCGCGGCCACCGACGGTGGCCGCGCGCGGGACCTGGCCGGCGAGGCCGCGTCGTTCGTCGAGGCCTTCGTCAGGCCGTGGATCCCGGCGCTCGCGGACCGGATGGAGCGGGCGGCGGCCGAGCGCGGCCTGCCCGCTCCCTACCGGCCGCTCCTGAACATCCTGATGACGGCCCTGGACGCCCTGCCTTCCGAGCCCCGGCATCTCGATGCGCCGGCAGCGGGTCGCGCGGCCACCGGCTAGCCGCGTGCCGCACGGGCGATCGCGGCCGGGCGGACAGCGATCGTGGTCCGGATGGGTCGCCCCGCTCGCTCTCCTGATCGTTGCCTTGGCGGTCCGGCCGCTGCCCGCGGCACAGGCGCCGGCTGCCGCCGATGCGCAGCGTCTGGTCGCGCAGCGATGCACGAAGTGCCACGGCGTCGAGTCCTTTGCCTCGAAAGCGCACAGCCGGCTGGCCTGGCATCTGGTCATCCTGCGCATGCAGGCCTTCCACGGCGCACGCCTCGAGCCCGGTGACCGGGAGATCCTGGTCGAGCACCTGACGGCCGCCCGGCCGGCGCCTTGGTGGCGCGCCGGCCTCGACTGGACCCTCTTGCTGGCGGTGCCGGCGTCGGTCGCGGTCTGGGTCCGGCGTCGGCGGAGACGGCAGCGCTGACGAGGCGGGGACGATTCGCGGTCCCGACGCCCGGCGGAGGCCCCCAATCCCCTCCGCCAGTGGCACGCCACCGGCCGCGAGGGCCCTCGGCGGCGCGGCCGGCTGCCGGCCCGCGGCGCGCCGAGGTCAGCAAGTCGGCCCCCGCCGCGAGACAATAGAGAATCAGTGGGTTTGGTTGCCTTTTCCAATCAATGACTGAGGTTTTACTTGGGCCGCAGACGGCGCTCTTGCCGGCGCGGACATCTCCCATGTCCGCGCGTGCGCCGGGATTCCCGACGTTTCGACGCGTAGCGCGCTTGGGGTCCGCAATTTTCAGTTGACCGCGATGGTGGGCCGGGACCATACGGATTGCCGTTTGGCAAAGGGACCCACTCGCCATGACCCGAACCGATCCAAAGGAGACGCCATGAACAAGGCCGAGTTGATTTCCGCCGTTGTCAGTAAGACCGGTCTCAGGCAGGCCGACGCCGCCGTTGCCCTCGACTGCACGCTGTCCGCCATCACCGATGCGCTGAAGGGCGGGAACGAGGTCCGCCTGCTCGGCTTCGGCACCTTCAGCGTCAGCGAGCGCCAGGCCTCGCAAGGACGCAACCCGCAGACCGGCGAGACCATTCGCATTCCCGCCTCGCGCCAGGCGCGGTTCAAGGCCGGGGCGGCACTCAAGGCCGCCGTCAACTAAGGACCGGGCGGCCCAAACAACAACGGGCCGGGGACAACCCGGCCCCGGGTTCATGAGCCTTCGGTCGGCATCACCGCCGCGGAGACACGATCGTCCGTCGTCTCCACCCGACCCGCGTCGATGCCGGGCGAGGACCGATCACGACATTGCGAGCGATGGATCCGCCGCCCTGCCGGTGACGTACCGCAGCGGTCAATCAACACATGCGGAGGTTTCGCGATGTCCACGACACGCGCACTCGTGCGATCGATCGGAGCGGGAATCTTTCCGGTGGCTGGAACGTTGGTCTCCGGTGTCGTCCTGGCCGCGGTGGCGATGCTTTAAGTTGCCACCGGCCGCGCGTGGATGGCGCGGTGCTTCGTCCTCTCGGCGCCGAGTGGCGCCGTGGCCAGGCACCGCGCCACGTCCAGCCGCTGCCGGTAGCATCTAGCGTCAACTGCCTCCGAGCCCGGCGCCAACTCCTGCTCTGCCTGCCCGAGCGCATGACCCAGAACGCCCTTGACATCGGGGCGGGTCCGGCCGGACTCTCGTTTGAATACAAATGACAGTGGCGGGCAGACGGCAGGGCGAGATGGATGCCTACCTGCGGCCCCGGGCGCTCGACGTAGCACTTGCGGCGCTGGCTGAGGGGCCTCGCGCGGTTCTCGCCGGCGGTACGGACTTCTATCCCGCACGCGTCGGCCGGCCCCTTGACGATCGCGTCCTCGACATCAGCGCCATCGCCGGCCTG
>CAYQSU010000015.1:0-54756 GCA_964420325.1 uncultured Rhodospirillaceae bacterium
TCGGAGAGAGCCTCGGAGGCCCGCTCCCGGCCGTCCCACCTGCGGACTCTCACGAACCCCAGGGACCGCGCCGGTTGAACGCGCGTGCGAATGCTGGACCGGTCGTCCCGGCCGGCCGAAGCCCGCAGGTCAACCACCCCGTCCGCCCCCGCGAACCTAAGGCACCGTCGGCCCATCCGTCCGCAGGACCACAGACTTGTCTGGGAATATACGCTTAGACAAGGGGATGTCAAGATAATGCACCTATACAGGCCTCTGTCACGGTCGGCCGCTCCTCCACCCGGCCGAACTGCAGAGCGTGTCTCCCGGTTTCGCCGTGCGTGCGTCTTGCGCCGGCGACCCATCGGAAGGGGCGCGGCGGCAACGGACCGGGCTCTTTCGGGCACCTTCGGCCAATCCGTCCACGGGTTCTTAACGTGTCCCCCTGTGACGCACCCGGATATCGCCGCTATGGTCTCTCTGACGATGACCGCGTAACCGTTCGCTGAGACGCCTCGGGCTTACGTTCATGACTGAGTTGATGATCACGACGCTCCTCTGGTTCTGTGCCATCGGCGCCGGCCTGATGGCGGGCGTCTATTTCGCCTTTTCCACCTTCATCATGAGCTCCCTCGCCCGTATCGCCACGGCCGAGGGCGTCTCGGCGATGCAGTCGATCAACAGGGTGATCTTGAGATCGCTGTTCATGCCGCTGTTCTTCGGCACAACGGCTGCGAGCCTGGCGCTTGCCGTCGTGGCGGTGGTCCGCTGGGACGAGCCGGGAGCGGCGGCGATGCTCGGCGGAGGGATCACCTACGTGGTCGGCATGTTTCTCTGCACGATCGCCTTCAACGTGCCTCTGAACAACAGGCTGGACGCCGTCGATCCGGAAGCTGCCGGGGCAGCCGAGGTGTGGTCCCGTTACCTGCGGGTTTGGACGCTCTGGAACCACGTTCGCACGGCCGCCTGCGCCGTCGCCTGTGGCCTGTTCATCGCCGCGATTGCCGCGCCATGACCGTGGCCCGATCGGCTTTTCGCCCGTGCCCAGACCGCCCCGCCGGCACCCCCAACGCCTTCACCAGGCACAACAGGCACAAGAAGAAGGAGCCGATACGCAGGTCGCGGAGTTGCCCGCGTCTCACCACCCCCGTCTGCCCCGCGGATGCCGCCACCGTCGGCCGATCCGTCCACAGGACCATGGACTTGCCAGAGAAAAAAGGCGCAGGCAAACGCGATGTCAAGACGATGTTCCTATAAAGGACAGCCGTCATCGCCGGCTGGCTTCGCACTCCGATCGCCCTGGTTGCCAGTCCGGAAGAGACACGAACCATCCGTGCCGATCGGCTATCCTGGGCGCACGGCGGGGGCCAACACCAGGCGCATCCTCAAGCCCTACGGCGCGCGGCGTCTTCCCACCGAACGCTACAATGCTAGACCTGACCCCCATACTGGAACGCTACAATGCTAGACCCGACCCCCATACTGACCCCCGACCCCCATACTGACCCCCATACTCGGATCTGCCCAAGGATCTTCATCGGCACGGCTTCCTCTGCCGTGCAGTCCGTCGGCTCGGACACCAAGACGGGCGTCCTCTCGACAAAACGCGAGGGGCGACTTAGAATGAAAGGCATTATCCTTTTCGCCCAGGGCGTCACCCTGCCGACCAGCCGAAGGGGCGGCAGCGCCTGACGGCCGGCGACAATCACCGGGCGAACGCAAGGGCGCGGAGCGGGCCCGGGAAGGCAAGTGGGAGGCGGCACATGTCTCGCGGGGCAAAGGGCCTCCACGACGACCTTGTTCGCAAGGCCGCCATGCTGGAGCTGACCCTCGATGCCATGGACCAGGGCATCAGCGTCTTCGACGCCGATCTGAACGTCGTCGCCTTCAATCGCCGCTTCCTCGAGCTCCTGGGTTTCCCTGCCGACGCCTTCAAGCCCGGCGACAGCTTCGAGACGTTCATCCGCTACAATGCCGAGCGCGGCGAGTACGGTCCGGGCGATGTCGAGGACCAGGTCCTCAGCCGCATTTCGCTCGCCCGCACGTTCGAGGCCCACTGCTTCGAGCGGACCCGTCCCAACGGGACCGTGCTTGAGATCCGGGGCACGCCGATGCCCGGCGGCGGATTCCTGACCACCTACACCGACATCACCGAACGCCGGAAGGCCGAGCAGGCGCTCAAGGAGAGCGAGGCGCGCTATGCGCTGGCCATGCAGGCGGTCGCCGAAGGGGTCTACGACTGGAACATCGAGACCAACGAGGTCTATTACTCGCCGCGGGTGAAGGCCGTCCTCGGTTTTGCGCCGGAGGAGCTAAAGACTGTCGAGGACTGGACCGGCCGCATTCACCGCGACGACTTCCCGAAGTTCAAGGCCGGCATCAGGGCGCATCTCAAGGACGAGACCGACCGCTTCGAGCTCGACTACCGTTTTCGCGCCAAAGACGGGACCTGGCGATGGGCGCGGCAGCACGGCTTCGCCCTGAAGGACGAGAAAGGCCGCGCCTATCGCATGGCCGGGTCAACCGGCGATATCACCCGGCAGAAGGAAATCGAGCAGGCGCTGGAGGTCGCCCGCGCCCAGCTTGGCGACGCCATCGAGTCGGTCTCGGCGGGCATGTCGCTGTTCGACGCGGAAGACCGGGTGGTGCTGTGCAACAGCCACTACAAGGAGGTCTATCCCGGGCTCGCGGATGTGATCCGGGTGGGGGCCACGTTCGAGTCGATCCTGCGCATCGCCGCCGAGCGCGGTATCGTCGCCGACGCCGAGGGTCGGACCGAGGAACGGATCGCGGAACGGCTCGCGCTCCATCGCGATCCGCCGGAGCAACCGTTTTTGCAGCGACAGCGCGACGGCCGTTGGATCCAGATCAGCGAGCGGAAAACCAGCGACGGCGGCATCATCGCCGTGTTCACGGACGTCACCGAACTCAAGCGGCGAGAGGAGGCGCTGGCCGAGGCGATCCGCGAGAAGGACACCGTGCTCACCGAGTTCAACGCGGTCCTGGACGCCATCGATTACGGCATTCTGTTCATGGGCCCCGACCTCCGGGCGCGGCTCTCCAACCGGGCCTTCGGCGAGATGTGGGACTTCCAGAAGGAATTGCTGGCGAGGGGGGCGACCATGCGCGAGCTGATGGAGAACGTGCGCGAGCGCGGCCTCTACACCGTTCCCGACGAGGCGTTCGATGATTACGCCCGCGCCCGCATCGAGGCCGTGAAGATGGGGGACGTCCCGCCCGTCGATTTCCATCGCGCCGATGGAAAGGTGTTGCAGTACCAGGTCAAGAGTCTCCCCGACGGCGGCCGCATGCTGACCTACTTCGATATCACCGAGCGCAAACGCGCCGAGGAGGCGCTCCGGCAAAGCGAGCAGCGGTTCAAGGACTTCACGTCGTCGTCGTCGGACTGGGTCTGGGAGATGGGCCCCGACCTCCGCTTCACGTTCATCTCGGAACGGGCGCTTTCCCTGTTCGGGGTTTCCGCGGACGACGTCCTCGGCAAGACGCGCGAGGAGGTGGCTGGTGGCCGTCACGACGACGAGGAGTGGCGGCAGCACATGGCCGATCTGCACGCCCACCGGCCGTTCAAGAACCTCCGCTATCCGAGAACCAGCGACGACGGGACGATCTGGACCAACACCAGCGGCGTGCCGGTTTTCGCGCCCGACGGGTCGTTCCAGGGATATCGCGGAACGTCGTCGGACGTGACGAGCGAGGAGCGCCGCGAACGGGAACTGCGCGAGGCGAAGCAGCGGGCGGAGCAGGCGCTGGCCGATCTCAAGCAGGCCCAGACGAGCCTGGTGCAGGCGGAGAAGCTGGCGCTGTTGGGGCAGCTCGTCGCCGGCATCGCCCACGAGATCAAGAACCCGCTCAACTTCGTCAACAACTTCGCGGGCCTGTCCGTCGAGCTGCTGGGCGAGCTCAAGGAGACTTTGGCCGAGAAGTTGGAGGAGCTCGATGAAAAGACGCGCGCCGAGGTCGACGACGTGTTCGCCACCCTGGCCGCCAACCTCAACAAGATCGGTGAGCACGGCGGCCGCGCCGACGGCATTGTCAGGAGCATGCTCTCGCACTCGCGCGAGGGGCCGGGCGAGCGACGGCCGGCCGACATCAACCTGCTCGTCGAGGAGAGCCTCAATCTCGCCTATCACGGGGCGCGAGCGACGGACCAGAGCTTCAACGTCACCCTCGAGCGCGATCTCGATCCCGAAGCCGGTACCGTCGAGGTCATCCCCCAGGACATCAGCCGGGTGCTCCTCAATCTGTTCTCGAACGGATTCCATGCGACCCGAGAGCGGCTGCGCCGGGACACCGACCCGGACTATCGGCCGACCGTGCGGGCATCCACCCGCCGCGTCGACAGCGCCGTCGAGGTCCGCGTCCGCGACAACGGCACCGGCATTCCGGAGGCGGTCATTGACAAGATCTTCACGCCGTTCTTCACCACCAAGCCGGCCGGCGAGGGGACGGGTCTCGGCCTATCACTCAGCTACGACATCATCGTCCACCAGCACAAGGGCACGTTTGACGTCGACAGCCGCGAGGGCGAGTATAGCGAGTTCATCGTCCGGCTGCCGGGCGCCAGCCATTCTCACTCCGAAAAGGAAGGTGCGGAATGACTGCCAACCTGCTTCTCGTCGACGACGAGCCCGACGCCATCGAGCTGTTCCGGCAGTCGTTCCGGCGCGAGATCCGCCGCGGCGAGTTTGCCATCCAGTTCGCGAGGTCCGGGGACGAGGCACTCAGGGTGCTCGCCGTCAATGGCGCGGCTGACCGGATTGTGTTGCTTTCCGACATCAACATGCCCGGAATGAACGGGCTTGATCTCCTTAAGGAGGTCAAGAGGCACTGGCCTCGGCTCACCGTCGTCATGATCACCGCTTACGGCGACGCCGAGAACCGGCGGCGGGCCATCGAGTACGGGGCCAGCGACTTCGTGACCAAGCCGGTCGATTTTGGGCAGCTCAAACAAACCTTGCGGCAGTACGCCGCCGGCGAGGGCATTTGATGGCGGCACGCATCCTTGTCGTCGACGATGAGCCCGATCTCGAGCTTCTGGTGACGCAGAAGTTTCGCCGGCGGATCCGCGACGGCGAGTTGTCGTTTCTTTTCGCCGGCGACGGAGAAGAGGCACTGAGCGTGCTCGCCGCGGAACCAGACGTCGACCTGGTTCTCTGCGACATCAACATGCCGCGCATGGACGGTCTCACGCTGCTTGCCCGCCTCAAGGAGTTCTCGGGCCTGCACCGGGCCGTCATCGTCTCCGCATACGGCGACATGCGGAACATCCGCGCGGCGATGAACCGCGGCGCCTTCGACTTCATCACCAAGCCGATCGACTTCGAAGACCTGGAGATCACCATCGCCCGGACGTTGGCCGATCTCAATGCCCTGCGCGAGGCCGATCGGCAGCGGGCGGCGGCCGAGCGCGCCCGTGCCAACCTTGCCCGCTACTTCTCGCCCGGACTGGCCAGCCATCTGGCCGAGCATCCCGACATTCTCGAACTCAAGGGCGAGCGTCGCGAGCTCACCTTTCTGTTTACCGATCTGACCGGCTTCACGCCGCTCGCCGAGACGCTCGAGGCCGAGCTGATCGTGCAGGTGATGAACGACTATGTCGGCGGTCTGTCACGGATCGTCTTCGAGCACGGCGGCATCGTCGATACCGTCGTCGGCGACGCCGTCCATGCCATGTTCGGGGCGCCGCTGGAGCAGCCGGACCACGCGGCCCGCGGGGTGGCCTGCGCGCTCGCCATCGACGGGTTCGCCGAGGCCTTCGCCGCCGAGAAGACGGCGCGCGGCATCCCCTTCGGCGCGACCCGCATCGGTGTGAACTCGGGGCCGGCGATCGTCGGCAACTTCGGCGGCGAGGTGTTCTTCCACTACACCGCCCACGGCGATGCCATCAACACCACGGCGCGGCTGGAAAGCGCCAACAAGAAGCTCGGGACGCGCATCTGCGTCAGCGCCACGACGACCGAGCGCATTCCCGGCTTCTTCGGGCGGCCGGTCGGCACGCTGATCCTCAAGGGCAAGGAGGCGGGCATCGGCGCGTACGAACCGTTAAACGGCGACAGCCTCGCCGGCCGCTGCGCGACCTCGTACCTGCGTGCCTTCCGCAGGCTGGAAGCCGGCGATCCGCGCGCCTTTCAGGCGTTCGCTACCCATGTCGGCCGCTATGCCGACGATGCGCTCGCGACCTTCCATCTGAAGCGCCTGCTCGCCGGCGAGAGCGGGGTGCGCATCGCCCTCACCGGCCCAGCCGCCTGACCTCGGATCGCCGCCGGCGCGGCGCGGGGCTTGCAATCGGCGGGCGGCGACGGTATCTACGGCCGCATATCTCACGCAGGCGTGCGGCCGCGGGCCCAGCGGTGGGCCGGGCGGTCGGTTCGGTGCCTTCCCCGGAAGGCGTGTCGCCTGCGGCGGCTGAACCGGAAAAGGATCGACCCCGATGGCGCTGCCCGCCTTCACCATGCGCCAGCTGCTCGAAGCTGGCGTGCACTTCGGCCACACCACCCGGCGCTGGAACCCGCGGATGGAGCCGTACCTGTTCGGCGTCCGCAACGGCGTCCACGTCATCGATCTCGAGCAGACGGTGCCGCTCCTGCACCGGGCGCTGGTCGCCGTCCGCGACATCGTCGCCGGCGGCGGCCGCGTGCTGTTCGTCGGCACCAAGCGCCAGGCCAGCGACATCGTCGCCGAGGCCGCCAAGCGCTGCGGCCAGTACTACGTCAATCACCGCTGGCTCGGCGGCATGCTCACCAACTGGCGGACGATCTCCAACTCGATCAAGCGGCTGAAGGACCTCGAGGTGCAGCTCGGGGAGGCGAGCACCGGCCTGACCAAGAAGGAGACGCTCAGGCTCACGCGCGAGCGCGACAAGCTCGAGCGCGCGCTGGGCGGCATCAAGGAGATGGCCGGCCTGCCGGACGTGCTGTTCATCATCGACACTATCAAGGAGGCGATCGCCGTCGCCGAGGCCAAAAAGCTCGGCATTCCGGTGGTCGCCGTCGTCGACTCGAACAGCGATCCGACCGGCATCGACTACCCCGTCCCCGGCAACGACGACGCGCTGCGCGCCATCACCCTCTACTGCACGCTGTGCGCCGAGTCCGTTCTCGACGGCATCCAGCAGGAGATGACGGCATCCGGCGTCGATCTCGGCGAACGGGAGGAGATCGAGGAGCCGTCCCTTGCCGGCCTGGACGCGGGCCTCGTCACCGGCGCCGAGGGCGAGGCCGACGACCCGCCCCGCGAGGCGGCCGAGGAGGCGCCCTCGCCGCTTCGTGCGCGCGATCGGCCCGAAGCTGCGGAGGAGGACGCCTCCGCCTTCGGTCCGCCGCCCCGGGAAACGGGCGTTTGAACGGAGCACGATCGGGCAACCGGGCGGAGGCGCGGGTGCGCCGGAGACGGCACCCGGGCGAGGCCCGGTCGGGCAGCAGGAATGGAGAGGATAGCCATGGTCGAAGTCACCGCCGCTCGCGTCAAGGACCTGCGCGAGAAGACCGGCGCCGGAATGATGGACTGCAAGCGCGCCCTGGTCGAGACCGCCGGCGACCTGGAGGCGGCGGTCGACTGGCTGCGCAAGAAGGGCCTGGCGGCGGCGTCGAAGAAGACCGGGCGGGTGACCGCCGACGGCCTCATCGGCGTGGCCATCTCCGGCAGCCGCGGCGTCCTCGTCGAGGTCAACACTGAAACCGACTTCGTCAGCCGAAACAAGGAGTTCCAGGCGTTCGTCCGGAACCTGACCGGGCTCGCGCTGGAGTCCGAGGGCGATCTCGAACGGTTGCGGGCGCTGGTCTATCCGCCTTCGGGGCGGACGGTGGCGGACGAGCTCCTGCACCTGATCGCGACGATGGGCGAGAACATGAACCTGCGCCGGGCGGCGATGCTGAGGGTCGGGCAGGGGGTGCTGGCGTCCTACGTCCACAACGCCCAGGGGCCGGGGCTCGGCAAGATCGGGGTCATCGTCGCTCTCGAGTCGGCGGCCGATCGCCACGCCCTCGACGGCGTGGCGCGGCAGCTGGCGATGCACGTCGCGGCCACGAGCCCGCTCGTCGTCGCCCGCGAGGACCTGAGCCCGGAGGTGCTGGAGCGCGAACGCGCCATCCTCGCCGACCAGGCGAGGCAGAGCGGCAAGCCCGAGGCGATCGTCGCGAAGATGGTCGAAGGCCGCCTGCAGCGGTTCTTCGAGGATGCCTGCCTGCTCGATCAGACCTTCGTCATCGACAACGAGACGAAGATCAGCAAGGTGCTGGAGGCGGCGGGGAAGGCCGGCGGGACGGACATCCGCGTCAAGGGGTTCCTGCGATTCGCTCTCGGTGAAGGCATAGAGAAGGCGGAGAAGGACTTCGCCCTGGAAGTGGCGGAAGCGGCCCGACGGTAGCTCGCTCCGGCGGCGTTTCCGGTCGACCGACGAGCGGCCTCCAGGATCCGTGGCGCGCGGCTCGATGAGGAGAACCATGCCCGAGTCCCACGGCTACCGTCGCATCCTGCTCAAGCTCTCCGGTGAGGCGCTGATGGGCCGGCAGGGGTACGGCGTCGACACCTTGGAGGTGGTCCGCATCGCCGAGGAGATCAAGTCGGTCCACGATCTCGGCGTGCAGGTCTGCCTGGTCGTCGGCGGCGGCAACATCTTCCGCGGCGTCTCCGAGGCCGCGGCAGGCATCGAACGGGCCACCGCCGATTTCATCGGCATGCTGGCGACGGTGATGAATGCGCTCGCCCTGCAGAGCGTCCTCGAGCAGCTGGGCGTTCACACCCGGGTGCAATCGGCGATTCCGATGGCCACCGTGTGCGAGCCCTATATCCGAAGGCGGGCGATCCGCCACATGGAAAAGGGACGCATCGTCATCTTCGCCGCCGGCACCGGCAGCCCGTACTTCACCACCGACACCGCCGCCGCCCTCAGGGCCGTCGAGATGCGCTGCGATGTCCTGCTCAAGGGCACGCAGGTGGACGGCGTCTACAGCGCCGATCCCAAGCTGCAGGCGGATGCCGTTCGCTTCGAGCGGTTGTCCTACGACGAGGTCCTCGGTCGCAACCTCCGGATCATGGACACCGCGGCGTTCGCGCTCGCGCGGGACAACCAGCTTCCCATCATCGTATTTTGCATCCACAATCCGGGCGCCTTGGCGGAGGCGGTTCGGCAGGTGGGGCGGTTCACCTTGATCAGCTGAGGAGCACGTCCGGTGGAAAAGCTCGACATCAAGGCGGTGATGAAGGACGTCGAACGGCGGATGCAGGGAGCCGTCGATGTGCTGCAAAGGGAGCTGGCCGGGCTGCGGACGGGGCGCGCCTCGCCCAGCCTCCTGGAGCCGATCACCGTCGACGCCTACGGAACTCAGATGCCCATTCCGCAGGTCGGAACCATCGGCGTCCCCGAGCCGCGGATGCTGACCGTGCAGGTGTGGGACAAGAGCGTCGTCAAGGCGGTCGAGAAGGCGATCCGCGATTCGGGTCTCGGTCTCAACCCGTCGGTGGACGGACAGCTCGTGCGCATCCCCGTGCCGCCGCTGACCGAGGAGCGGCGCGTCGAGCTTACGAAGATTGCCGGCCGCTATGCGGAAGAAGCGCGCGTCGCGGTCCGGAATATCAGACGCCATGCCATGGACGAGCTCAAGCGATCCGAGAAAGAAGGAAAAATATCAGAAGACGAGCACAGGGAGTACGGCGATTCCATTCAGGAATTTACCAACAAGTATGTCAAGAAAATAGACGGCGTTCTCGAGACGAAAGAAGGCGAGATCATGCAGGTATGACATGATGGAAGTGCTGCCGCTTCACAAGCTCGTCCCTTCGCCGCCGGAACACGTCGCCATCATCATGGACGGCAACGGCCGCTGGGCGCGCGCCCGCGGGCTGCCGCGATCCGCGGGTCATCGACGCGGCGCCCGTGCCGTGAAGACCGCCGTCGAATGCGCCATCGGCAGCGGCGTCCGATATCTGACCCTGTTCGGGTTCTCTTCCGAGAACTGGAAGCGCCCGCCCGACGAGATCAAGGATCTGATCGGACTTCTGCAATACTATCTCAAGCATGAGGTCGACTACCTGAACAAGAACGGCGTGCGGCTTCAAGTCATCGGGGATCGTGATCGCTTCGGGCCGGAGATCGTCTCACTCATCGATTACGTCGAGGAGGCGACGGCCGCCAATCGCAGGCTGACGCTGATCATCGCGCTCAGCTACGGAGGGCGGGGGGAGATCGTCGAGGCGGTGCGGCGGATCGCCGGGAGAGTGTCGGCCGGCGACCTCGATCCCTCGGACATCGACGAGGGGACGGTCGCCGACCACCTGTACACGGCGGAGATCCCCGATCCCGATCTGCTGATTCGAACAAGCGGCGAGAAGAGGGTCAGCAATTTCCTGTTGTGGCAGCTGGCCTATGCCGAGCTCGTGTTTCTCGACACGCTGTGGCCGGACTTTTCGGACCGCGACTTCAAGCAGGCACTGGAGGAGTTTCGCCGCCGTGAGCGTCGGTATGGCGCCGCCCAGGTGTGACGGCTGGACGAGATCGAGCGCGCTGGTCACGCGTTCCTTGTCCGCCGCCGTGCTCGCCGTCCCGGTGCTGGTCATCGTTCACGTCGGCTCTCCCCTGTTCGAGATCCTGATCGTCGTCGCCGGCGCCATCCTGACGCGCGAGTGGTGTCTCCTCTGCGTGCAGAGGGTGCTTTGGATCTACCTGTGGGTGTTCGGCCTCGCCCTGATCGCGGCCATCGTTGCGGTGTCGGCGGGCCGGTGGGAGCTGTCTTTCGGCTTTATGCTCGCCGGTGCGCTGGGATCGCTGGCGTCGTCGCACGGGCGAACCTGGCTCGCCGTCGGTGTGCTGTACATCGGCCTGCCCTGCCTCTCGCTCGTCTGGCTTCGTAGCGACCCGGTGGCGGGTCGCGAAACGGTTCTCTGGCTTGTTTCCCTCGTTTGGGCTTCTGATATTGGAGCGTATGCAATCGGCCGCCTGGTTGGCGGCCCGAAGCTGGCGCCCCGCCTGAGCCCGAACAAGACGTGGGCGGGTCTCTTCGGCGGCATGATCAGCGCCGGCTTGGCCGGCGCCGGCGCGGCGCTGGTGCTCGCGAAGCCGGTCGTGTCCCAGTTGGCGCTCCTCAGCGTCGTGTTGGGAGCGATCGCGCAGGGGGGCGACCTCTTCGAGTCGTGGGTCAAGCGCCGCTTCGGGGTGAAGGATGCGGGACGTCTCATTCCGGGGCACGGAGGGCTCCTCGATCGGGTCGACGCGCTGATGGCGGCAAGCGTCGCGGCCGCGCTGATGGCGGTCATTTGGAACGGCGGTGTTTGGGCATGGAAGTAGGGCAGGTTCGAGGAAGGCCATCGGCCGGCAGGCGCAGCGTCACCGTGCTGGGCGCCACGGGCTCGGTGGGATGCAACACCGTTGAGCTTCTGGGCCTGGATCCCGGGCGCTTTTCCGTTGAAGCGGTGACCGGCAACCGCAACGCGCTGCTGCTGGCGGAGCAGGCGCGAGGTCTCGGAGCGAAGCTGGCGGTGGTGGCCGATCATCGGGCGTACAGGACGCTGAGGGAGGCGCTCTGGGGGTCGGGGATCGAGGTCGCCGCCGGCGCGGCAGCGGTCGTCGAGGCCGCGACGCGGCCGGCCGAGTGGGTCATGGCGTCCATCGTCGGCGCGGCGGGCCTGGAGCCGACACTGGCCGCCGTGCACCGGGGCGCCGTGATCGCCCTCGCCAACAAGGAATGCCTGGTTTCCGGCGGCGAGTTCGTGGTCGCCGAGGTGGCGCGGTGCGGATCACGGATCGTTCCGGTCGATTCCGAGCACAGCGCCATCTTTCAGGTGTTCGATTTCGCGAACGCAGAGACCGTCGAGTCGATCATCCTCACCGCATCGGGCGGCCCGTTTCGCACGTTCGATGTGGCGGCCATGGCCGGTGTCAGCCCCGCCCAGGCGGTTTCCCATCCCAACTGGGACATGGGAGCGAAGATCTCGATCGACTCGGCCACGATGATGAACAAGGGGCTGGAACTCATCGAGGCGTTTCATCTTTTCCCCGTTCGGGAGGAGCAGATCGAGATCGTCGTCCATCCCCAATCCGTGGTTCACAGCATGGTCGCCTACATCGACGGCTCCGTGCTGGCGCAGATGGGGACGCCGGACATGCGGACCCCGATCGCGTACGCGCTTGCCTGGCCGGAGCGGATGGCGACGCCGGCGCCGAGGCTGCGCCTGACCGAGATCGGCGGGCTGACGTTCGAGGCGCCCGACGAGGATCGGTTCCCCGCGCTGCGACTTGCCCGCGACGCCTTGCGCATCCGGGGATCCGCACCGACGATCATGAATGCCGCCAACGAGATCGCGGTCGAAAGCTTTCTCGCCGGAGAGATCGGTTTTCTCGACATCGTGCGCGTCGTCGAGGAGTGCATGGGCATCCTGCCCGGTCGGGCGCTCCGATCCGTCGCTGACATTCTCGAGGTTGACGCGACGGCGCGAGAATGCGCAAGGTCCCTTGTCTCGCAAAGCGCGGCGCGGGCGGTGGGCCTCTGAGCGCGGGAGTGTGTGGAGCGTCATGGAAGTCGTGACTTACGTGTGGGACTGGGTGCTGCCGTTTCTGGTCGTCTTCACCATCCTGGTGTTCGTCCACGAACTCGGACACTACTGGGTCGCGCGCCGCCAGGGCGTTCGTGTCGAAGTGTTTTCCATCGGTTTCGGCCCGGAGCTCTACGGCTGGAACGACCGCAAGGGAACGCGGTGGAAGATCAGCGCGGTGCCCTTGGGCGGCTACGTCAAGATGTTCGGCGAGCAGAGCATCGCGGACGATGGCGAGCCGCCGCCGATGACGCCGGCCGAGAAGGCCGTGTCGTTCCATCACAAGCGGTTGGGTCAGCGCGCCGCGATCGTCGCCGCGGGCCCGATCGCCAACTTCCTGTTTGCGATCGTGCTGCTCGCGGGGTTGTTCGGGCTCGTCGGCATGCCGGTGCCGCTGGCGGCGATCGGCCAGGTGCAGCAGGGGAGCGCAGCGGCGGATGCGGGCTTCGAGCCCGGCGATGTCATCACCGCGATCGACGGTGAGGACGTGAGATGGTTCGAGGATCTCCGCCGGATCGTCAGCGCCAACCCGGGCAATTCCCTTCACTTCGAGGTCCGGCGCAATGACGAGGTGCTGGGATTGGTGGCGACGCCCGCGCCGACGGAAGCGGATGCGGCCGATGGGGAACGGACGATCGGCCGGCTCGGGGTCACCCCCGATCCATCGCAGGTGGGTTACGAGCGTCTCAATCCCTTTTCGGCGGTGTGGACCGCGGCCGAGCGGACGGTCAGTCTGACCGCTCAGATCCTGCAGGCGTTGTGGCAGATGATCACCGGCACGCGAACCGCCGAGGAGCTGGGAGGCCCGCTGAGGATCGCGCAGTTGTCCGGACAGATGGCCCAGGGCGGCCTCGTGAGCCTTGTCTTCTTCATGGCCGTGCTGTCGATAAACCTGGGCCTCATCAACCTGTTTCCGGTGCCGATGCTGGATGGCGGGCATCTCGCGTTCTATGCGATCGAAGCCGTGCGCGGAAAGCCGCTGGATCAGAGGATTCAGGAGTACGGTTTCCGGTTCGGCCTCGCGCTGGTTCTGCTGCTGATGATCTTTGCGACCTGGAACGATTTGGTCCAACTCGAGGTCTTCGAGTTTTTCAAGCGGCTCATCACGTGAGGGGGTGGGGAGAGTGCGGGGGCACCGGCTCGTGGGGATCGTCCGGCAGTTGATCCCCGGCATCTGCATCATCGTGCTCATCGCGGCGGCGGCGCTGCCGGTGCCGCTCCGCGCGCAAGAGGCCGGCAGGATCGAACGGATCGTCGTCGAAGGCACGCAACGTGTCGAGGCCGAGACCGTCCGCTCCTACCTGTTGGTGCGCGAAGGCGATCTCTTCGATGCGAGCCGCGTCGACCGCTCGCTGAAGAGCCTGTTCGCGACCGGGCTGTTTGCCGATGTCACCATCGACCGACGGGCCGACACCCTGGTGGTGACCGTCGCCGAAAACCCCGTGATCAACCGCATCGCCTTCGAGGGGAACACCCGCATCGATGACGACACACTCGAGGCGGAGGTCAGTCTTCGGCCCCGGGTGATCTATACGCGGACGAAGGTGCAAAGCGATGTCCGACGCATCCTGACGCTTTACAGGCGGAGCGGCCGGTTCGCCGCGACCGTGGAGCCGAAGATCATCAAGCTTCCGCAGAACCGAATCGACCTCGTGTTCGAGATCAACGAAGGTGAGGCGACGGAGATCACGAGCATCCAGTTCGTCGGCAACGAGGCGTTCAGCGATTCGAAGCTGCGCGAGGTGATCCGCACCCGAACATCCCGATGGTGGCGGTTCTTCTCGACGGAGGACACGTATGATCCGGACCGGCTCACCCTGGATCAGGAACTCCTGAGACGGTTCTATCTCTCTGAGGGGTATGCGGATCTCCGCGTGGTATCGGCGGTCGCCGAGTTGACGCCCGATCGCCGAAGCTTTTACGTCACCTTCACGCTCGAAGAAGGGGAGCGATACCGGTTCGGCACGATCACGGTCGAGTCGACGCTGCGCGGCCTCGAGCCGGAAACGATCAGCGACGCGGTAAGCATGGAAGAGGGCGAGTGGTACAACGCCGACCAAGTGGAACGGAGCATCGACGCGCTGGCGGACGCCGTCGCGAACTTGGGCCATGCCTTCGTCGATGTTCAGCCAAGGATCGACCGGGATCGCGACGAACGAAAGATCAATGTGAGCTTCGAGATCAGCGAGGGCCCGCGGGTCTTCGTCGAACGCATCAACATCACCGGGAACGTTCGCACCCTCGACAAGGTCATCCGACGCGAAATTCGCCTGGTCGAGGGCGATCCGTTCAATGCGGCGCGGATACGCCGGTCGCGCCAAAGGATCCGCAACCTGGACTACTTCGAGTCGGTCGAAGTCGACCAGGTGCCCGGCAGCGCCCCCGACAAGGCGGTGGTGAACGTCAACGTGAAAGAGAAGTCCACGGGCAGCCTCTCCATCGGCGCGGGGTTCTCGACGACCAGCGGCCTCATCGGCGACGTCACCCTGCGCGAGAGGAACTTGCTGGGCCAAGGACAGGACCTGCGTCTCAGGGTGCTGATCGCCCAGCGCGACAGCCAGATCAGTCTCAGCTTCACCGAACCCTACTTCCTCGACCGGGAGATATCGGCCGGCGTCGACGCGTTTCTCGTGTCCGTCGACCGGCAGGACGAGAGCTCCTTCGACGAGAGCAACCTCGGCGGTGCCTTTCGGTTCGGCTACCCGATCACGGAGGACCTGTCGCAGGCGTGGCGATACTCCCTCAGCCAAACGGAGATCGAGAACGTTCCCAACGACGCGTCGGAATTCATCAAGCAGGAGGAGGGAACGAGCACGACCTCCGAGATCTTCCACACGATCCTGTATGACAAGCGCAACAATCGGATCTCACCGACCGAGGGCTACTTTGCGAGACTGGGAACCGGCATCGCCGGCCTCGGCGGTGACGTCCGTTACATAAAGAACGAAATCGACAGCGGGTACTATATCCCGGTTATCGAGGAGTGGGTTCTGGCCTTCCGGGGCAAGGCCGGTTACATATTCGGACTGGGTCAGGACGTGCAGCTGTTCGATCGCTATTTCGTCGGTGGGGACGACCTGCGCGGCTTCGAAACGGCCGGCGTGGGGCCGCGGGACCTCACCACCGACGACTCGCTCGGCGGCAACTGGTTCTATACGGGCACGGTCGAGCTGTCGTTTCCTCTGGGCCTCCCGGAAGAGTTGCCGTTGAAAGGGCGGGTCTTCACGGATCTTGGTAGCGTCGGCGGCATTGATATCTCGTCGCCCAAGATCGCCGACACCGGCAGCCTGCGAGCGTCGGTCGGAGCCGGCGTCACCTGGGTTTCGCCGTTCGGCCCGATCGGCATCGACCTCGGTTATGCCATCCTCAAGGAGGACTTCGACAAGGAGGAACTGATCCGATTCAACTTCGGAGCGAGGTTCTGATCCGTGGCGAAGGGCCGACGCCTGATCCGCCTGATGGCCGTTTCGCTCCTTGCCTGCTGGATTGCGGCGGCGGCGGCCGAGGAGAGCCTTCCCCTCAGGGTTGCCATCCTGGATGTCAACGAAGTGCTTCGCAACGCCGCCGCCGTGCGGAACATCCGGGCCCGGCTTCACGCCTTCATGGAAGCCTACCGTACCGATACGCAGAAGGAGGAAGAGGAGGTCCGCGCGGCACAGCAGGAGCTCGGTCGGAAGCGGGCGATTCTTTCGGCCGAAGCCTATGAGGTCGAGCGCCGCCAGCTCGAACAGAGACTGGCGCAGGCGCAGGCGAACGTTCAGCAACGCCGACGAGGACTGGAGAGAGCCCAGGCCGAAGGCATGGCCGTCGTCCAAGGAGCCTTGAACCGGATCGTCACCGAGATCGCCAGCGAGCAGAGCCTGACGCTGATCCTGCGCAAGGACCAAACCGTTCTGGTCGCAACACCCCTCGAGATCACCGACGAGGTGCTGCGGCGACTGGACGCTCGGCTACCGAGCGTCGAGATCCGCAGCCCAGAGGGCTAGGCCAATGCCAGACCCGCGCTTCTTCAGGGCTTCAGGCCCGTTCAGCCTCGGCGAGCTGGCGGGCTTTGCCTGTGCTGACATCTCGGCCGGTGCCGATCCGTCGGCACGCTTCTCGGACGTGGCACCGCTCGATGCTGCCGGTCCCGACCACGTCTCCTTCCTCGATGACCGTCGCTATCGGGATCGTTTCGTCACCAGCAAGGCGGGCGCCTGCCTGGTTCGGCCCGAGGACGGGGCCGAGGCGCCGAAGGGCATGGCGCTCCTTCTGACCCCTCAACCCTATCTCGGCTATGCCAGGATCGCCGCAGCGTTCTATCCTCCCAAGCGTCCGGAGCCGGGCATCCACCCGCACGCGACCGTCGATCCGACATCGCGCATCGGCGAAGGATGCTGCATCGAAGCAGGCGCGGCCGTCGGTCCGCTCGCCGACATCGGCAGAGACTGTCACATCGGTCATCACGTCGTCATCGGCAGGGGCGTGGTGATCGGCAATGACTGCGTGATCGGAGCCGGGGCGTCGCTGATGTTCTGTATCGTCGGTGATCGCGTCCTCATCCATCCGGGCGCGCGCATCGGCCAGGACGGATTCGGCTTGGTGCCCGGCCGCGAGCAGCACGTCAAGGTGCCGCAGCTGGGACGAGTGGTCATCGGTGACGACGTCGAGATCGGAGCCAACACGACCATCGACCGAGGGGCGGTGTCGGACACCGCGATCGGAGCGGGGAGCAAAATTGATAATCTCGTTCAGATCGGCCATAACGTCCGGCTGGGACGGAACTGCGTCGTGGTTGCGCAAGTGGGCATTTCCGGCAGCACAACGGTTGGCAACGGCGTGATGATTGCCGGGCAGGCAGGCCTTGCGGGGCATTTGACGATCGGCGACGGCGCGCGGGTGGGCGCGCAGAGCGGCCTCATGCGGGACGTGGGGCCCGGCGAGACGGTCCTGGGCTGCCCTGCGACGCAGAGCACGCAGTTCCTGCGGCAGGTCGCGCTGCTGGCCCGTCTTGCCAAGACGAAAGGGCACTAGCGCATGGACTCGGACACCCTCGCCGGCGCGACCGCGATCATCGACATCAACCGCATCCAGGAGATGATCCCGCACCGCTATCCGATGCTGATGATCGATCGCGTCGTCGACGTCGTCCCGAACCACAGGGCGACCGGCATCAAGAACGTCAGCATCAACGAACCCTACTTCCAGGGTCATTTCCCCAAGGACCCCGTGATGCCGGGAGTGTTGATCATCGAAGCCATGGCGCAGACGGCGGCGGTTCTCGTGGTGGCGACGCTTGGCGCCGAGAAGGAGGGCCGGCTGGTGTACTTCATGACGATCGAATCGGCCCGCTTCCGGAAGCCCGTCGTCCCGGGAGACACCGTCCATATCCGCGTGGAGAAGCAGCGCAATCGCGGCAACGTCTGGAAGTTCAAGGGAGTGGCGAGGGTCGACGATGTCCTGGTCGCCGAGGCCGTCTGCGCGGCGATGATTCGGGACGGCTGAATGCCCCGGATCCATCCGACAGCGATCGTCGAAGACGGGGCTGAACTCGGCGACAACGTGACGGTGGGCCCCTTCTGCACGGTCGGACCCGAGGTCAAGCTGGGGCCGGGCACGGCGCTGATCTCGCACGTGGTCGTCGGCGGCTGCACCGCCATCGGCGCCAACACGCGGATCTTTCCGTTCGCCTCGATCGGGCTCCAGCCGCAGGACCTGAAGTACCATGGCGAGCAGTCGCGCCTGGAGATCGGCTGCAACAATGTCGTCCGCGAGCACGTCACCGTGAATCCGGGAACGAAGGGTGGCGGCATGGTCACGCGGATCGGCAACAACTGCCTGTTGATGGCGGGCGCCCACGTCGCGCACGACTGCGTCATCGGCGATCACGTCATCCTCGTGAACTGCGCCACGCTCGGCGGCCACGTCCATGTCGACGACTGGGCCATCATCGGCGGCCTGTCGGCGGCCCATCAGTTCACGCGGATCGGACGGCACGCCATGGTCGGCGGCATGAGCGGCGTCGAGAACGATGTCATTCCGTTCGGCCGCGTGACCGGCAATCGGGCGCGTCTGCAGGGGCTCAACATCATCGGTCTCAAGCGGCGCAACTTCTCGCGGGAGACGATTCACGAGCTCCGCCATGCCTATCGTCTCCTGTTCGCCCACGAAGGCACGATGGCCGAGCGGCTGCAGGACGTCGTCGAGCTGTTCCGGAGCAACGAGGACGTCATGGAGATCGTCAACTTCATCCGCGGCGAATCGTCGAGGGGCATCTGCCAGCCCGGTCTGGAAGATGCCGCCTAAGCTCGGCGTTCTGGCGGGCGGAGGGGATCTCCCGGTTCGGATCATCGAGGCCTGCCGCAGGACCGGGCGGCCCTATTTCGTGGTCGCTTTCGAGGGGCAGACGCCGGCCGGCACCGTCGCCGGGACGCCCCATTCCTGGGTGCGCCTGGGTGCGCCGGGAAAGGCGCTGAAGCTGCTCCGTGAGCAAAGGGTCGAAGAGCTGGTGCTGGCCGGTTCCGTTCGGCGTCCGTCGGTCGCCGAGGTGAGGCCGGATCTCTGGGCGGCGAAGTTCCTCGCCAAGGTCGGCAGCAAGGCTCTCGGTGACGACGGTCTCCTGCAGGCGCTCGTGCGCGAGCTCGAGGAGAAGGAGGGCTTCCGCGTCGTCGGCGCCGAGACCCTGTTGCCGGGAACGCTGGCAGAGGAGGGCGTGTTCGGCCGCATCGCGCCCGATGCCCAGGCAAGGCAGGATATCGAGCGCGGCATCGAGGTCGCCCACGGGCTTTGCGAGTTCGACGTCGGGCAGGCGGTGGTCGTGCAGCAGGGCCTCGTTCTGGCGGTCGAGGCGATCGAAGGCACCGACGCGATGGTCGCCCGGGCGGGCAGGCTCCAGCGCGGCGGGGCGAAAGGCGTGCTGGTGAAGGTGGGGCAGCCGAAACGGGAAAGCCGCGCCGATCTGCCGACGATCGGCGTCGGTACCGTGCGCGCCGTCGCCGGCGCCGGGCTGCAAGGGATCGCCGTCGAAGCGAACGGCGCGCTGGTGTTGGACCGGGAGAGCGTGGTCCGCGCCGCGGACGCCGCCGGGGTCTTCGTCGTCGGGGTGGCCGTACGGACCGGCTCTCCGTGACCGCGGCTCGGCACCGCGAGCGGCCCCTGGTATTTCTTGTCGCCGGCGAGCCTTCGGGCGATGCGCTGGGCGTTCGCCTGATGGCCGCCCTGAAACGGAGGTTCGCCGATGGCATCACCTTCATGGGCATCGGCGGACGGAAAATGGCCGGCGAGGGTCTCGACAGCCTGTTTCCCATGGAGGAGCTCTCGGTCATGGGCGCCGCGGAGCTGCTTCCGCATCTGCCCCGGCTGTTGCGACGGATCCGTGAAACGGCGCGCGCGATCGCAGACGCCCGTCCGGATGCGGTGGTGACCATCGACGCGCCCGGCTTCTCGTTCCGCGTCGGCGAGCGCCTGAAGGGCGCCGGCATCCCGCTGGTCCACTACGTGGCTCCTCAGGTCTGGGCATGGAAGCCCGGCCGAGCCCGCAAGATCGCTGGCTTTCTGGACCACCTCCTCGCCCTCCTTCCCTTCGAGCCGCCGTTGTTCGAGGCCGAGGGCCTGCCCTGCACCTACGTCGGCCACCCCGTCCTCGAGAGCGGCGCGGGCTCCGGCGATGCACGGCGCTTTCGCGAGCGCCATGGGCTTTCCGACCGGGACCCGGTGGTGTGCCTGCTGCCGGGCAGCCGCTGGAGCGAGGCGAGCCGGCTGCTTCCCGTGTTCGCCGAGACGGTCCGGCGCCTGGAGCGCGAGCGACCGGGGCTCAGGTTCGTCCTGCCCGCGGTCGACGCGCTGCGCGCGCCAATCGGGGACGCGGTCAGGCTGTGGCCCACGGGTTCGGTGGTCGTCTGCGAGGAGAGCGACCGGTTCGATGCCTTCGCCGCCGCGGCGGCGGCCCTTGCCGCATCCGGGACGGTCGCGCTCGAACTGGCGATGGCGCGAACGCCGACGGTGATCTGCTACAGGATGAACGCGGTTACGGCGTGGCTGGTTCGCCGCGCGATCAAGGTCCCCCACGTCAATCTCGTCAACGTTCTCCTCGATCAGACGGTGGTGCCCGAACTGCTCCAGAACGACTGCCGGCCCGACCGCCTGGCTGCGGCACTCACGAGGCTGCTGGACGACCCCGAAGCCCGGTCGGCGCAAACGCAGGCGGCAGAGAGGGCGATCGCCGCTCTCGGAGGAGCGTCGCCGCCGCCGAGCGCCCGGGCGGCCGAGGTGGTCGCCTCGGTGATCGAGGCGTCAAGGCGGTAGCGTCGGCGCGGACCGATCGCCGAGGTTCCTCGGGCCTTCGGTCCTTGCCTTGGTTCAGTGTGCGAGCTGCCGTCTCTCGGCTCCGGCGCTTCGATCCGCCAGCACCCGTCGCAACGCCTTCATCACCGGGGCGTCGGCCAGCTCCTCGATGTCGAGGGAAAGGCGCCGTCGCCAGTTGGGCCGCTCATCCACCGTTCCCGGAAGATTGAGCTGCTCCTTCTCCCGGGTGATGTCGTCGATCTGGACGATCAGCAGCTTGGCGGGAGACCGTGCAAGAAACCCGTGAACCGCGGCGATCAGCTCGGGCTCCATGGATGGCGCGGCCTCGCTGCCCGGGCCGGTGCCGTCGGGAAGAAGCCCCTCCTCATGCAGGGCCTCGAGCAGAAGCCTCTTGTCCTTCAGCCGGGTCATCCATTCGTTCTGCTCCGCCGCAACCGAGGGATAGAGGCCGAGGCGGCGCTTGAGCTGGATGTCGGTGCCCTGCCAGAAGCCCGTGAGCGTCGCCAGATCGTGCGTCGTTACGCAGGCGAGCGCCGCCTCCGGATACTCGTCGGGGCGCTTGAAGCGGTCACCCGTCTTTTCGAAGTAGAGCACCCGATACGACAGAACGTTCTCCTCCGCCATGCGTTCGCGGAAGCCTTCGGGCACGGTTCCGAGATCCTCGCCGATCACGAGGCACCGATTGCGATGGCTTTCGAGGGCGAGGATGCCGAGAAGGTCGTCGAACGGATAGGCGACGTATCCGCCCTGCGAGGCCGGGGCGCCGATCGGGATCCAGAACAGGTGCAGGAGCCCCATGACGTGATCGATCCTGAGGGCACCCGCATGCCGCATGTTGGCCCGAACCATGGCGACGAAGGGCTCGTAGGCACGCTCGGTGAGCGCTCGCGGATTCAAGGGCGGCAGCCCCCAGTCCTGGCCCATCATGTTGAAGGGGTCGGGGGGTGCCCCGACGGAGGCGTCGGTGAGGATGATGCCTTGCTCGCTCCACGCGTCCGCGCCGTTGGGGGCGACCCCGACGGCGAGATCGCGATAGAGCCCGATGCCGACGCCGGCCTCTTCGGCTCGTCTCTTCACGGCGAGGAGCTGCTGATCGGCGCGCCACTGCAGGAATTCGTGATACTCGATCAGGCGCGCGTGCCGATCGGCGAAATCCTGGACCGCGGGGCTGTCCGGATGACGGTAAGGCTCGGCCCACTCCTGCCACGGCTTGCCCTCGAACGTCTGGCTCAACGCCTCGAAGGTGGCGAACCGGCGAAGGCGGTTGCCGCTCTCTTCCCGGAACCGGCCGAAAGCGATCGTGTCCCCGCTGCGATCGCCGGAGGCGGCGCGGTCGCGCGCGAAGCAGTCGAACAGGCGAGGCAGGATGTCGTGCTTGATCGCGGCTACGGCGGAATAGTCGACGAAGTCGCCGGCCCTGGCGCGCTGGATCTCCCGGGCCAGAGCCGCGGTCGCGTCCCGCGCGTCGGGGCATCGCTCGAAGTCGGGAATGCGCTCCACATCGAGGTAGAGGGGGTTCAGAAACAGCCGGCTGCTCGGCGAATACGGGCTCGCGTGATCGGCGGCCTGGGGGAAGAGAGCATGCAACGGGTTGAGGCCGATCGTACCGGCGCCGCACCTGCCGGCCACGTCGGCCAGCTCGGCGAGAGCGGTGAAGTCGCCGATGCCCCAATCGCGCCGCGAGCGAAGACTGTAGAGATGGGCGGCGATGCCCCACGTTCCGGCCGAGTCCTCGAGGCTGTCCGGCAGATAGCAGCTGGACGGCGCGACGATGAGCCGCGTTGCCTGGTCCGTCCGCCCGGCGAGGCTCAGGTCGTGATAGCCGATCGGCAGCCGGAGCGGCAGCCGGAACGTTCGCCGATGGATGCGACGGCCGTCGACGGTGCGGCTGCTTGCCAGGGACGCCTCAGACGTCTTGATCGCAAACCGATGGCGGCGCCCGCCTTCCTCGACGAGCTCGAACTCGACGCTCGTCGTCCTCGGGGTCGCCGGAATGGCGATGGGGACCTCGATCGGACGGTCTTGGCGAACGACGAGGACCCTCGGAAGGGGACGCTGGAACGGCTCGTCCTCGAGCCGCGATGCGCTCGACCGAACGGCCTCATCGTCCTCGGCGGCGATGCCCATCGCCGCCAGCAAGATCCGCTTCGTCTCCGCCGAGATGCGATGCTCGGTTCCCCAGATGTCCAGGTATCGCGGTTCGATTCCTGCCAGATCGGCGAGCCGATCCAGGGCCGTGGCCGTGCTCTTCGTCTTCGTCGGCTTCATCGATGTCCGAGCCTCTGCGCCGCGCTCATGCGTCGATCAGGAAGACGAAGCACCGATCGAGGAGCGGGTACGGCTCGCCGCCGCCGCGGGTGATCGGATCCGGGGTCTCGCCGGGGCGCGCCGTATCGACCACCGACTTCCAGCGGCCGCTCAGTCGAGGCTCCGGAAGGACGAACGAGATCGGCGCGTCGTGGGCGCTCAGGATCGCGAGCACATGGCTCGGCGTGCCGTCGTCCACCGCCGAAGCCGGACGATAGAGCTCCATGCCGAGGCAGCGGTTGCGGGCCATAGTCCAGTCTTCGATGGTCATTTCCCGTCCTTCTGCGGCAAGCCATGCCACGTCCTTGAGACCGGTCTCGTCGACCGGCTTGCCCGTCAGGAACTTCGTCCGCCTGACCACCGGGAGCTGCTTGCGAAGGCGCAAGAGATCCCGGACGAACCGGGACAGGGCGTGATCGTCTTCCGAGCGCTCGTCCCACTGCACCCACCCGATCTCGTTGTCCTGGCAATAGGCGTTGTTGTTGCCGTTCTGGGTTCGGCCGAACTCGTCTCCGGCAAGGACCATGGGCACACCCTGGGAGAGGAGCAGGGTTGCGAGGAAGTTGCGCTTCTGCTTCTCCCTGAGGGCGCGAATGGCGGAATCCGTGGTCGGGCCCTCGACGCCGCAGTTCCAGCTGAAGTTCTGATCGGTGCCGTCGCGGTTATCCTCGCCGTTGGCCTCGTTGTGCTTGCGGTCGTAGCTGACGAGATCGTTGAGGGTGAAACCGTCGTGGGCGGTGATGAAGTTGATGCTCGACCAGGGTCGCCGTCCCTTCTTCTGGAAGAGATCGGACGAGCCGGAGAGCCGCGAGGCGAGTTCGCCCACCGTGTGGTCGTCGCCCTTCCAGAAGCGGCGGATGACATTGCGATACTTGTCGTTCCACTCCGCCCACGGCGGCGGGAAATTGCCGACCTGGTAGCCGTCCATGCCGAGGTCCCACGGCTCGGCGATCAGCTTGACGCGGGCGAGGGTGGGATCCTGGGCGATCGCGTCGAGAAACCCGGAGTACGGATCGAAGCCGTGCGGCTCGCGGGCCAGCGAGGTGGTGAGATCGAACCGGAAGCCGTCGACGTGCATCTCCTGGACCCAGTAGCGGAGAGAGTCCATGACCATCTGCAGGACGCGCGGATGGCTGAGGTTGAGGGTGTTGCCGCAGCCCGTGAAATCGACGTACTGGCGCTTGTCGGGGGCGAGCAGGTAGTAGGCGGCGTTGTCGATACCCCTGAAGGAGACGGTGGGGCCGAACTCGTTGCCCTCGCCGGTGTGGTTGTAGACGACGTCGAGGATGACCTCGATGCCGGCGGCATGAAGGCTCGCGACCGTGGTCTTGAACTCCCGCGCCGCCCGCACGCTGTGGAGCCTGTGGTCCGCCGAGAAGAAGTTGACCGAGTTGTACCCCCAGTAGTTCCGGCGGCCGGTGTCGGCGAGATGCGGCTCATCGACAATGGTGTGGATGGGCAGCAACTCGACGGCGGTCACGCCGAGCTTGACGAGGTCGTCGACGACCGCGGGGCACCCCAGACCGGCAAAGGTTCCGCGCTGGTGCTCCGGCACGTCGGGATGCAGCTTGGTATAGCCCCGCACGTGGAGTTCGTAGATCACGGTCTCGGACCACGGCACGTTCGGCAGTCGCTCCGGACCCCAGGTGAAGGCCGGTTCGACGACCCGGCACTTCGGCATCACCCGGGCGTTGTCGCGGCGGTCAAAGGACAGATCGCCCCGCGAGCTTCCCCGGCGAAAGCCGAAGTGCGTGTCATGCAGCACGAGCGGGCCGTCGACGGCGCGCGCGTAGGGGTCGATCAGCAGCTTGTTCGGGTTGAAGCGATGGCCGTTGCGCGGGTCGTAGGGACCGTGGGCCCGGTAGCCATAGAGCTGCCCCGGGCGTACGCCGACGATGTAGCCGTGCCAGACCTGATTCGTGTATTCCGGCAACTCGACCCGCTCGGTCTCGCGCCGACCGTCGGCGTCGAACAGGCAAAGCTCGATCTTCTCCGCATTCTCGGAGAAGATCGCGAAGTTGACGCCGCGGCCGTCCCAGGTCGCCCCGAGCGGCGACGGGCTTCCTGGCTCAATCCTGCTCTTGCCGGACATCGCCGCCGGCCTCGGGCTCGGCTTTCACTTCCTTTCGAGGTTCGCGCGGCGGCGCCGGCCGCTCGAGCGGCTTCAGCACGAGTGCGGCCAGCGGCGGCAGAACGAGATTGAGCGAGAACGGACGGCCGTGCGCTTCCAGGGCTTCGGCCTCCACGCGACCGGCGTTGCCGACGCCGCTGCCCTCGTAGCAGGAGGCATCGGTGTTGAGGATCTCCGCGTAGGCCCCGCCCCTCGGAACGCCGATCCGGTAGTCGTGGCGGACGAGCGGCGTGAAGTTGCAGATCGCGACCACGAAGTCGTTGGGATCCTTGGCCATGCGAAGAAAGGAGATGATGCTGTTATCGGAGTCGTGGCAGTCGATCCAGGAGAATCCTTCCGGCACGCAGTCCTGTTCGTGCAGGGCCGGCTCGCCGCGGTAGAGAGTGTTGAGGTCCCGAACCAGGCTTTGGACGCCGCTCTGGAGCGGATACTCGAGCAGGTGCCAGTCGAGGCTCTTGTTGTGGTTCCATTCGTCACCCTGCCCGATCTCACCGCCCATGAACAGGAGCTTCTTGCCCGTCATCGTATACATGAAGGTGAGGTAGCTCCTGAGGTTGGCGAATTTCTGCCAGCCGTCGCCCGGCATCTTGTTGAGAAGCGATCCCTTGCCGTGAACCACTTCGTCGTGGGAAAGCGGCAGAATGAAGTTCTCGGTGAACGCGTAGAGCAGGCCGAAGGTCAGCAGGTCGTGGTGGTACTTGCGATGGACGGGATCGTGCGCGATGTAGCGCAGGGTGTCGTTCATCCACCCCATGTTCCACTTGTAGCCGAAACCGAGACCGCCGAGGTAGGTCGGACGCGACACCATCGGCCATGCCGTGCTCTCCTCGGCCACGGTCATCACTCCCGGATGGTGGCCGTAGACGAGCTCGTTCATCTGCTTGATGAAGCCGATGGCTTCGAGGTTCTCCCGCCCGCCGTAGACGTTCGGGATCCACTCGCCCTCCTTACGGCTGTAGTCGAGGTACAGCATCGAGGCGACGGCATCGACGCGGAGGCCGTCGACGTGGAACTCCTCCATCCAGTACAACGCGTTCGACAACAGGAAATTGCGGACCTCGTTGCGTCCGTAGTTGTAGATCAGCGTGTCCCAGTCCATGTGCCGCCCCATGCGGGGGTCGGCGTGCTCGTAAAGGTGGGTGCCGTCGAAGTAGCAAGGGCCGTGCGCATCCCCCGGGAAGTGGCCGGCGACCCAGTCGATGATGACGCCCAGCCCAGCCCGATGGCATGCATCGATGAAGAACTTGAAATCGCTGGGCTTTCCGTAACGGCTGGTGGGCGCGAACAGTCCGGTCGGCTGATAGCCCCAGGAGCCGTCGAACGGGTGCTCGTGGATCGGCATCAGCTCGATGTGGGTGAACCCGAGATCCTTGACGTAGGGGACGAGCTGTTCGGCGAGCTCGTGATAGGTCAGGTAGCGGTTGCCTTCGTTCGGCACCCGTCTCCATGACCCGAGGTGGGCTTCGTATATGGCGACAGGGGCGTCCCGGTCGTGGGCATGGGCGCGCCGGCTCATCCAGGCCTGATCCTGCCACTGATAGGGAGTCGGGTCCGCGACCACCGACGCCGTGCGCGGCGGAAGCTCGGCTTCGAAGGCGTACGGATCGGCCTTCAACGCCATCAGCTCGCCAAATCCGGCGCGGACCTCGAACTTGTAGCGCGCTCCGGGTCCGACACCGGGGAGGAAGATCTCCCAGGCGCCGCACTCGAACCGGTTGCGCATCGGATGCACCCGGCCATCCCAGTTGTTGAAGTCGCCGACGACGCTGACCTTTCTCGCGTTGGGCGCCCAGACGGCGAATGTGGTTCCGGCGACGCCGTCGATGGTCGCAAGGTGGGCGCCGAGCTTCCGGAAGATGTGGAGGTGGGTCCCCTCGCTCAAGAGATGCATGTCGAGCTGGCCGAGGATGGGGCCGAACCGATACGGATCCTCGATCTCGTACTCCTGCGATGAGCCGTGCGGGAGGATGCGCAGGCGATAGCGGAAGCGCTCCTTGTGTCCCTCGATGGGTCCGGCGAAGAAGCCCTCTGGGCGAAGGCAGGGGAGCTCGGCCACGACGCCACCGGTCGCCGATTCGACCACGGAGACGCGCTTCGCCTGCGGCTGGAACGTCCGGACGACGATGGACCTCTCTCCCCCCTCGACCTCGGCGTGCATGCCGAGGAGCGCAAAGGGATCATGATAGTCCGCGTTAATGACCCGCGTAATCGCCTCTTCCAATTTTTTGTGCGGCATGTCCCGTTTTACCTGTCACGTCTGAGGATGATATGTTGATGCCGGATCCGGCACGATGTCGGCAAAGAAAAATCGATAACCTCGCTGACCCCCTTGTCGTCAACGCATCCCGTTTCCCCGCCCTCGACGTCGTCATGCCGGGCGCCGTTACGGGTCGGGCGCCGTCAGCATGCCGCAGCAGGGAAGGCGAAGTCCGCGGCCTGGTCCGCTGCCGTTCCTTCCCTTGACGTCACGGCGGCACACCCGCACTCGGGTGTTGCTTCCGATGGTCGACGGATGTTAGGGCAAGTGAGCCTTTGCTGCGAGTGCAAAATGCTTTTCGCGGGAGGCCGAACCCTGCATGACGCTGGCAGGCGGCGGCGAAAGCCGTTTACCGCGCCCGCAGCATCACCCACAATGGCCTTCGCTTTCGTTGCAGTGCGTGACCGCGATGATCTCCGACACCGGCCGCTCGACCGAGGCAAGCGTCGTCGACACCGAAGGACTTGGCCGTCTTATGCGGCGTCTCCAGCATGACGGCTACCGCATCATCGGCCCCCGGCTCGAGAACGGCGCCATCGCGCTCGGGCCGATCGCCGGCACCGAGGACCTGCCGCAAGGCTGGCGCGACGAGCAGCAGGCCGGACGCTATCGCCTCCGGCAGGGAAGTGACCCGTCCCTGTTCGGGTTCGGGCCAGGGCCGAACGGCTGGAAACGTTTCGCCTATCCCGCATCCGAACGCCTTTTGCGGGCGCATCGCCAGGGGTCCGGATTCGCCATCGAGGACGAGGAGACAGAGCCCGTCCGCGAGGCGTTTCTCGGGTTGCGCGCCTGCGATCTGAAGGCGATCGAGGTCCTCGACCGGGTTCTCGGCGCCGGACACGCCGCCGAGCCGGGGTACATGCGCCGGCGCGAGCAGGCGCTGATCATCGCGGTCAACTGCACGCAACCCGGCGGCACCTGCTTCTGCGTTTCGATGGGCAGCGGCCCCGGGGCGGAGTCCGGCTTCGACCTCGTGCTCACGGAGCGCGTCGACGGTCAACAGCCCGCTTTCCTGGTCGAGACCGGGTCGCCGCGGGGTGCCCGGCTATTGGACGAAATCGGCGGCCGTCCGGCCACCGCCCAGGACCTCGAAGCGGCGGCCGCGGCCGTCGCCTGCGCCGCCGAAGCGATGGGCCGCGAGATGGTTGCCGGGGTGGCGCCGCTGCTCGCACGCAATCTCGAGCATCCGCGGTGGGCCGCGGTCGCCGAGCGGTGCCTTGCCTGCGGCAACTGCACGATGGTCTGCCCGACATGCTTCTGCTCGACCGTCGAAGACCGGACGAGCCTCGACGGGGCGACGGCCGAGCGGTGGCGGCACTGGGATTCCTGCTTCACCCTGGACTTCAGCTACGTCTACGGCGGCAGCATCCGCCGGACCGCCGCCGCGCGCTACCGGCAGTGGATGACCCACAAGCTTTCGACCTGGCATGAACAGTTCGGCACCTCGGGCTGCGTCGGCTGCGGGCGGTGCATCACCTGGTGCCCGGTCGGCATCGACATCACCGAAGAAGCCCGGGCCATCCGCGACAGCGATGGGGGAGCGTGACCATGGTGGAGATCGAGGGGCTCGATCGCATTCTCAGCGAGCATCCGTTCTTCAAGGGAATGAGCGACGAGTATCGCGCCCTGGTGGCGGGGTGCGCCGCCAACGAGGTGTTCAGGGCCGGGGAGTACATCTATCGGGAGGGCGATCCGGCCAACAAGTTCTACCTGATCCGGAGCGGGCGGGTGGCGCTGGAGGTCTACGTTCCCGGCAGGGCGCCGATCATCGTCGAAACCCTCGGCGGCGGCGATCTGATGAACTGGTCGTGGTTGGTTCACCCCTATCGTTCCGCCTTCGATGCGCGGGCGCTGGAGCTCACCCGTCTCCTCAGCCTGGACGCCTCCTGCCTGCGCCAGAAGATGGAGGAGGACCGATCCCTCGGCTACGAGCTGCACAAGCGCTTCGCGCCGGTCGTCGCCGACCGCCTGGCCGCGGCGCGGCGGCAGCTGATCGACATGTACGGGCATCCGGACGCCCGGCCCGGGCGATGAGCCTGCCGCTCGAGCGCCGAGCGATGCATCCGCGGCCGTTTCGCATCGACCGGGTGATGCGCGAGTGTCCCGACACGGTGACCCTCGCACTGAGCCCGACGCAAGGCTCCGAGCGGCCCTCGTTCCTGCCCGGGCAGTTCAACATGCTTTACGTGTTCGGGGTCGGCGAGGTGCCCATCAGCATCAGCGGCGATCCGACCCGCGAGGGCCCGCTGATGCACACCGTTCGCGCCGTCGGTCCGGTGTCGCGGGCGCTCGCCGGTCTCAAGGCGGGAGCCGTCGTCGGCGTGCGGGGGCCGTTCGGGAGCGCCTGGCCGACGGCGGAGATGGAAGGCTGCGATGTCGTCGTCGTGGCCGGCGGGCTGGGACTCGCTCCGCTGCGCCCGGCCATCCTCGACATCCTCGCCAACCGGGGACACTACGGCCGCTTCGTCATCCTCTATGGCGCCCGGACGCCGCGGGACATCCTCTTCCGTGCCGATCTCGAGCGGTGGAGCGCCAGGCTCGACACCTACGTCGACGCCACCGTCGACCGGGCGGCGTCGGGCTGGCACGGCAACGTCGGCCTCGTCACCAAGCTCATCGCCAGGACGGCGCTGGAGAGAGAGCAGTCGGCGGCCATGGTCTGCGGACCCGAGACCATGATCCGCTTCGCCATCCGCGCCCTCGAAGACCGGGGCCTGGCCGCGGATCGCATCCATGTGTCGATGGAGCGCAACATGAAGTGCGCCGTGGGATTCTGCGGCCATTGCCAGTTCGGCGGCAGCTTCGTCTGCCGGGACGGGCCGGTGTTCCGGCTCGACCGCATCGGCCACGTGTTCGACGTGCGGGAGCTCTGAGCATGGCGGCCGGCAGGCCCAGGCTGGCGGTCTGGAAGTTCGCGTCGTGCGACGGTTGTCAGTTGAGCCTGCTCGACTGCGAGGATGAGCTGCTCGAGGTGGCCGGCGCCGTCGAGATCGCGTATTTCCTCGAAGCGAGCCGGGCGACCGGCAAGGGGCCGTACGACCTCTCTCTGGTCGAGGGCTCGATCGCCACCTCGGACGATGTCGCCCGCATCCGGAGGATCAGGCGGCAGTCGCGAACGCTGGTCACCATCGGCGCCTGCGCGACGGCCGGCGGCATCCAGGCCTTGCGCAACTTCTCCCGGTTTGCCGACGTCGTCGCCGCGGTCTATCCGCATCCGGAGTATATCGATGCGCTCGCCCAGTCGACGCCCGTCCAGGACCACGTCAAGGTCGACTTCGAGCTGAGGGGCTGTCCGGTCAACGGACGCCAGCTCCTGGAGGTCTGCGGCGCCTTCCTGGTCGGGCGCCGGCCGAACGTCCCGAACCACAGCGAATGCATCGAGTGCAAGCGCCACGGCACCGTCTGCCTGATGGTGGCCCAGGGCGTTCCCTGTCTCGGCCCGGTGACCCAGGCCGGCTGCGGCAATCTCTGTCCCGAGCGGGGACGGGGATGCTTCGGCTGCTTCGGTCCGATGGAGACCCCGAACCCGGCGAGCCTGGTCGATTGGCTGGTCGGCGGTGGCACGGACCGCCGGGCCGTCCGCGATCTGTTCCGGACGTTCAACGCCTGGGCACCGGGATTCCGCGAGGCCGGCGACGGCGATGGGTGAGACGGCGCGAACGATCCGGGTCGGCGCGCTCGCCCGCGTCGAAGGGGAGGGGGCCTTCCACGTGCGGATCCGGAACGGCAGAGTGATCGAGTCCCGGTTCCGCATCTTCGAACCGCCGCGGTTCTTCGAGGCCCTGCTGAAGGGGCGCATGTTCTCGGAGGCGCCGGAGATCACCAGCCGGATCTGCGGCATCTGCCCGGTCGCCTACATCATGAGCGCGTGCCAGGCCATGGAGGACGCCCTCGGGCTCAGGATCAGCCCGGCGATCCGCGATCTCAGGCGCCTTGCCTATTGCGGCGAGTGGATCCAGAGCCATGTCCTCCACGCGACCATGCTGCACGCGCCCGATTTCCTCGGCATGGCCGACTTCTTCGCGTTCGCGCGGCGCCATCCCGAGATCGCCGTCAAGGCCCTCAGGCTGAAGAAGGTCGGCAACGACATTCTGGAGGCGATCGGCGGTCGTGCCGTCCATCCGGTCAACCTCCGCGTGGGCGGCTTCTACCGGGCGCCGTCTGCGCCTTCGATCCGGGCCCTCGGCGAACGCCTGGAGTGGGGAGCCGATGCCGCTGTCGAGCTCGCGCGGTTCTTCGCCTCGTTCGATTTCCCCGACCATGCCGGCGACTACCTGTTCGTGTCCCTGCAGGATCCAGAAGCGTACGCCGTCGATGCTGGCCAAGTGGTCTCGGACCGCGGCCTCGCCATCGAGGTGCGCGATTTCCTCGGTCACTTCGAGGAGGAGCACGTCCGTCACTCGACCGCGCTTCATGGCAGGACGGCGACGGGGGAGACCTATCTCGTCGGACCGCTCGCCCGCTACGCCAACAACTTCGAGCGCTTGTCAGCGCGCGCCCGCGCGCTGGCGGCCGAGATCGGGCTCGGACCCGTCTGTCGCAACCCGTTCAAGAGCATCCTCGTGCGCATGGTCGAGGTCGTGCACGCCCTGGACGAGGCCCACCGGCTCGCTCTTGCGTACGAGGAGCCGGAGCGGTCCTGGCTGGAAGCGAGCCTGCGAGCGGGCGAAGGTCACGGCGCCACGGAGGCGCCGCGCGGGCTCCTCTATCACCGCTACCGCGTGGATGAGGAGGGCCGGATCGTTCAGGCGACGATCATCCCGCCGACGTCGCAGAACCAGAGGCAGATCGAGGCCGATCTCAGGGGTGTGGTCGAGCGGAGCCTGGACCTTGCGGACGAGGACCTCCAGTGGCGCTGCGAGCAGACCATCCGCAACCACGACCCGTGCATCTCCTGCGCCACCCACTTCCTCGACCTCAGGATCGAGCGCGCCTGAGACCGGCCGGCGCGTTGACGCCAGCGAAGCGTTCGACCCGCTATTGGTAGTCGTGAGCGACGATCTCCTCGGCGCGGCGGCAGAGCTCGCGACCGTAGTCGGTCCAGATGCCCTGACCCCAGTAGCGGTAGCAGCTGGTCTCGGCCGAGAGCAGGTGGAAGAGGGCCTTGCGGTAGCGGTCCTCGTCGGTCCTGGCCTTCTTCGCCAAGACCTTTTCGTTGAACATCGAGCTCGCTTTCTCCATCGGTGCGAGCACGTCCTCGTAGCCGCGCACCCAGGACAGGTTGTTGGTCCAGCTGCCGCCTTCCATGTGGAAGCGGTGATCCTCCTTCTTGCACTCCTCGATCACCTTGGCGAGCTTGTCCGGTCCGTCGCCGGGCTTCATCTTGTCCCAGATCCTCTTCTGGAACAGCGGCTGCAGCACCGGGAGATCGCTGTCCTTGATGCCGAGGCCGGCGAGGTGCTCGAGGTACTCGGTGACGTTCATCAACGGCGTTTCAGAGCCCGAGCAATCGCGCACCACCTGCATGAACATGCCAGGGAACTCGTTCATCATCACCCCGCCGTTCTCGCCGTCGGCGATCTGGGTGACCAGGGGCGGCACGCTCCTGCCGGCGAGTTCCCAGCGGCTCAGACCCTTCGCCTCGTAGTACGGCTGCATCTGGGCGACGAGCTTGGTGTCGGAGCCCTGGGTCTTGACGATGGCGACGATCTCCGCGGTCTTGCCTTCCGAGTTCCTGCACACGAGGCGGTGGGGCAGGTGCTTCTTCTCGGGTCCCCAGCCGTTCTCCGGCCGCTCGACCGTGTGCTCTTGCACCAAGACCCAGGTGAAGCCGCAATCCCTCAACGTCTTGACGAACTCGTAGGCGACGTCGGGATGGTTGGGCAGCGCCATCTCCGATGGCGAGAAGCCGCGCATCCGGGCCATCGCCTCGAGGCCGAAGATGGCGGCGAAGTGATGTTGGAACGCCTTGGCGTGGAGGCGGAAGTCCTGCACCGGCGTCGACGGTGCCACGGCGTGGCCCCACGGGCATCCCAGCCATTCCACCCCGTGCCGGAACGCCGGATCGCAGGTGACGCGCTTCAGCGCCTCGATCACGTCGTGCTGACCCATCTGGCGCAGGCCGTGAAGGAGCGTGCCGGAATACTCGAGCATCACCCGCGGCTGCTTGCCTTCCCCGATGAGCTGCGGCACGAACTCGCCCATGCGCTTGTAGCACCAAGCGAAAACCGGCGCGTTGTGGTTGTCGCCGATGTCCTGGTGATCCCACATGTACTTGAGATTGCTGATCACCTCGGCGGAGTGCAGATCCCCGCCGCCGGCCGGGATCAACGGCTGGTGCATGTGCAGGGCGATCGCGCATGCGGACTTGATGCGGCCGAAATCGATCCCTCCCTCCGACCGGAAAACCTCCTTTGTTGCTGCCGTCTTGATCACCTTGTCGAGGGTTGCCTCCGAGCCGGCGATGTTGGGGACTCCGTCGATGTATTCTGGCAGTGGCGTCATCAGCGAGCGTTCCTCTTGATGAGATCCGGGAGCCCTGGCTCGACCGAAGGAGCCAAGAGGGGGGCGGCGTGCACGGTCATGGACGTGATGCCGCCGCCGCGGTGAGCGGTCATTGAAGCAAGGTCTTCATCGCCGTTCAAGGCGATTGCGGAGGGTCGATGTTCAATTGGCCGCCCCTCGGGGCACGGGCGCCGACGGAGGCCGCGGGGCGGCGCTCACACCGTGATGTTCATGGCCGAGAACAGCCGGGCCGCGGGCGTCGCGCCGACCAAGTTGGGGCGCTGGCCGAGAGAGCCGTTGAGCTTGAACTGTCCGAACAGGAGGGCGTACTGGCGCTGCATCTGCCGGGCGTGATTCATGCCGACGATCAGGAGCTCTTGCCGGCGGTCCGCCTGATCGACCAATGCCGACACCTTTTTCTCCTGTTCGGCAAGAAGTGCGTTCGTCTTGTTGTCATGGATCTTCATCTCGGCCTCGGTCTGGCCGACGTAGAAGCCGATCGTCGTCACGACGCCTTCGTAGCGGTTGCGCTCGGCGCCGACCCTGGCAACGGCCGCCTTGAGATCGACGCGCGCTCGGTCGCGACCGGCCGCCGTCTCGATGCCGTCATAGAGCCAGGGATCGAGGACCCCGAGTCCCCGGGGATTGAGCGTGCCGCTGAAGGTTTGGGCTCCGGCGGTCGACGGTGCCACCGTGAAGGTGATGCTGCTGCCGTCGAGGGCGTCGAGGCGGAGGCCGCCGTCCACGGCGCCGCGGTCGTCCGACGGCTGGTCGGGAGAGGAGTCGTACCGCTGCAGCACCTGACCGGTGTCGTCGACCTGCCAGAGCTTGCCTTCCGTGTCGCTGATCGAATAGCCGAGGCCGACGAACGCCCCCTTGATCGTCCGCGTGTCGCCGACCGGCGTGGTCCTGAACGAGAGCTCCCGGTTGGCCTCTGCCTTGCCGAGGAGGTTCGTGCCGGCGATGGTGGTCTCGGCGAGCGACCGGACGGTGCGGGTGTAGCGACTGAAGGATGACCGGTAGGACGGCGCGTACTCGGCGATCCGGGGGTCCGCATCGGCCTTCTCGAGCACGGCCAAGGCGCTCCGCAACGCACGCTCGATGCCGTCGAGGCGGGCGACGGTGTCCTGGAGGGTGTCTCCGACGCCTGCGAGCTCGGTCCGCAGCGCCGCCCATTTGCCGACGTTGCGCTCAAGCGCGGCAAGCTTCGACTGATAGCTCGTTCCGAGAGCCTTGATCTGCTGGGTCATCTGCTCCTTGTAGCGCATCTCCATGCGCACGGTCAGCAAGGCGCTGGCCATGTCCTTGGGCGACGGGGCGGAAAGAACCGTGGTCATGATGCGCGCTGGCGAGTGTTCCGGAGCGGTCTCGGAGAGCGGACCCGTTCCATTATCTATCCAAGACAGGTTGACCGAGTGCTAACGCCTCCGCCACCGGCACGGGGAATCAGCTGTTGCCCAGGCCTTGCTCAGGCGGTAAGGCTCCTGCGGCCAAGGTGCCGCCGAGGATCCAGAGAAGGGACGAGGTCCGATGAGGGACATCTATCACGCGCTGGTGCTCAACATGCATCAGCCGCCCAGCAACCTGGACGCGCTGCTCGACGCCAACGAGTGGGAGGCGAAGGAGATCCTGTTCGCTTACGACCGCATGCCGCGGGCGCTGTGGCCCTTCGAGGATATCGCCAGGGTTCATCTTTCGTTCTCCGGCACCTTGCTGGAGACGCTCTCGAACCCCGACTTCCAGCGCCGCGCGTTCGGCATCGTCGACTGCGGCTCGTTGCTATGGACGCTGCAGAACCAGAGGATCTTCGAGATCCTCGGCACCGGCTACTACCACCCGGTGCTGGCGCTGATCCCGGAAGCGGACTGGGACGATCACCTCGAGCGGTGGCAGATGATCGCGAGACACCTGTTCTGGCGGTCCCATATTCCCGGCTTCTGGCCCCCGGAGATGGGCTTCTGCATGGAGCTCATCCCGCACCTGAAGAGACGCGGCTATCGCTACGTGCTGGTCGACAGCGAGTACGTCGATGCGGTCGACCCGATGTCGTGGCAGGAGCTGCGCTACCGTCCCCACGTTGCCGAGCACAACGGCGAGGAGATCGTCATCGTCGTCCGCGACCGCGATCTTTCCAACGCCCAGCTCGCCGGCATGGACTACGGCTGGTTCAATCATGAGCTTCATGAGCGGACGAAATGGTGCGACTTCCCGCCGCTGGTCACCACCGCGACCGACGGCGACAACGGCGGCTGGTTCCGCAACGTCAACCCCAACGCCAACTTCTGGTCCTATTTCTACCGCGAGGCGATGGAGCACATCCGCAGCGGATGGTCGGCGATGCGGCCGATCTTCATCACCGAGTACCTCGACCGGTTCGGCCCTGGCGGTCGGGTCACCGTGCGGCGCGGCGCCTGGAACACGGACGAGCATCACGGATGGGACTTCCACCAGTGGCAGGGCTCGCAGGCGCAAAGGGACGCGATGGCCCGGGTTCGCGACGCGAGCCGCCAGTTCCGCGAGGCGCTGGGCACGGCCTTGGCGGCCGGCATCCGCGACCAGGGGATCTGGCGCGATCTCGACGAGTCCCGCTGGCGGCTCTTGAGGGCCGAGACCAGCTGCAACTTCTACTGGGGCGAAGCCTGGGTCCACAGGTCGCACGAGGACCTGGACGCGATGTGGGTGTCATTGAACCGGGCCAAGTCGGCGCTGCCGCCGGCGCCGCCCGCCGCCGGGGCCTGAACGGCGTCCTCAGGACGCGCCGGCTGCCGACCGCGCCGGTGCCCGTCCGGGTGCCCGCGGATCATCGATCATCACCTGGGAAGGATGTGCTTGTAGACGCCGAGGTAGTGCTCCCCGGAGGTGGCCCAGGAGAAGTCCATGGCCAGGCCGTTGGTGATCAGCCGCCGGAACTCCTTGGGATAGTCCCTCCAGAGACCGATGGCGCGGCTCAGCGCCGACTCGATCGCCGGGAAATCGGCGTCGTTGAAGGCATAGCCGTTGCGCACCTCCGGCGGCTTGTCTGAGTGGTCGCGGTCGTAGACGGTGTCGACGAGGCCGCCCACTGCGCGCACCACGGGGACGGCGCCGTAGCGCATGGCGATCATCTGGGCGAGGCCGCAGGGTTCGAACAGGCTTGGCACGACGATGATGTCGGCTCCGGCGTAGATCAGATGCGCAAGCTGCTCGTTGAAGCCGATCTCGAGATGGCAGTCCTGGTTCTCGTTCAGGTGGTTCTTGAGATGCCAGAAGTGGTTGTCGATGCCGGCATCGCCGGCCGCGCCCAGCAGCACGAACTGGGCGCCGCGCTCGAGGGCGTAGAACAGGGAATGCTGGATGAGGTGGACACCCTTCTGGGCGTCGAGCCGCCCGACATAGCCGACGAGCGGCTTGAACTCCTTGCGCAGCCAGAGACGGTCCCTCAGCGCTTCCTTGTTCGCGTACTTCGCGTCGACATTCCAGACGTTGTAATGAGACGGAATGAAGCGGTCGGTCTCGGGATTCCAGACATCGTAATCGACGCCGTTGAGAATGCCGCTGAACTTGCCTTGATGGATCGACAGCGTGTGGTTGAGACCGTATCCCTGGTCCGTATACATGGCTTCCCAGGCATGATGGGGCGAGACCGTCGTCACGTGGTTCGCATAGACGATGCCGCCCTTCATCAGGTTGATGGCGGTGCGGTTGAAATTGTCCAAGAGACGGTCCGGGTGAAAGTAGTACTCGGGTCGACCCAGCCCGGTCGCCCAAAGGACCGGCTCGCCGCAGATGCCTTGATGCTTGAAGTTGTGGATGGTGAAGCAGACCCGCTGGTTCGACATGCCGAGGTTCTGGTAGACCTCGAACTGCAGCACGGGCACGAGACCCGTCTGCCAGTCGTGGCAGTGCAGAATATCGGGACGTTTGTCGGACTTGAGAATGAACTCCATGGCCGCCTTGCAGAAGAAGGCGAAACGCATGGCGTCGTCGTGCTGGCCATAGAAACAGCCGCGATTGAAGAAGTTGTCCGCGGAATGCGGCTCGATGAAGAAGCACTTCCGGCCGTGAACGAAGCCGAACCAGACCGAGCAGGCGATCGCCGCGCCGTACCAAGGAACCCAGAGGTTCTCCCAGATCTTATGGAGGCCCCAAATTTCATCATACCACATGCAGTCGTATTTCGGCAGGATGATCTCAACCGCGTTGCCGCGAACCTCGAGTTCGCGGCTGAGCCCGAAAACGACGTCCGCGAGCCCCCCGACCTTGGCGACGGGAGCCAGTTCCGACGAAATCATGATGATGAACATGACGGGCCTATGCTGGTCCTAACTGGGCTTCGACGCGCCGACGGAGCGGCGGGTCCATCGTCTCGCATTCCATGCAATCGTCATTGTGCGTTGCAGCAATCCTGCCGATGAACATGTACCGTCTTTTCGCGCCGAAAGAAAGGGGCGGCGTGCGTCGGCTCGCCCCTTTCTCAAAAGATCTCAAGGCGATTCTCGCATCGGAAGGGCCCCCTCGGAAGCGCCCGAAGGGGCCGCCCCATGCCGTCGGTAGGGGCGAGAGGGCGGCTTCCCCGGCGAGGCTCAGGCACCGTCAGGCGTTTGGGGTCACCTCGACCGGGCTGACGCCCCAGATGTCCTTGGCATACTCGCTGATCGTGCGGTCGGAGCTGAACCGACCGGTTCGGGCGACGTTGATGATCGCCTTCCTGGTCCATGCGTCGTCGTCCCGGTAGAGCTGATCCACGCGGGACTGCGCGTCGATGTAGCCGCGCAGATCGGCGAGGTTCATGTAGAAGTCGCCCTCCTCGAGGAGGGTGGTGACGATCGGCCGGAAGATCCCGGGCTCGGTCAGGCTGAAGAAGTCGTTGCGGATGAGATCGATGGCCCGCCGGATCTCGTCGTCGTGTTCGTAGATCTCCCGCGGATTGTAGCCGGGCCGCCGCGCCTCGACCTGTTCGGCGGTCATCCCGAAGATGAAGATGTTGTCCTCGCCGACCTCGTCCTTGATCTCGATGTTGGCGCCGTCAAGGGTGCCGACGGTGAGCGCTCCGTTCATGGCGAACTTCATGTTGCCGGTGCCCGACGCTTCCATGCCGGCCGTCGAGATCTGCTCGCTCAGCTCCGCGGCGGGAATGATCTTCTCCGCCAGCGAGACCCGGTAGTCGGGCAGGAACAGCACCTTCAGCCGGTCCTGGAGATCCGGGTCGTAGTTGATCACGCCGCCCACCTGGTTGATGAGCTTGATGATCAGCTTGGCCATGAAGTAGCCCGGCGCCGCCTTGCCGGCGAAGATGAAGGTTCGGGGCACGATGTCGAGGTTCGGGCTGTCCTTCAGCCGGTTGAACAGGATGATCGTATAGAGGCAGAGGAGAAGCTGGCGTTTGTACTCGTGAATGCGCTTGATCTGGACGTCGAACATGGACGACGTCGAGACTTTCAACCCGAGCTCCTTCTGGATGTATCTCGCCAGCGCCTCCTTGTTCGATTGCTTGATCTGCCGGACCTTGCGGCGGAACCCGGCGTCTTCGATTTGGCGCTCGATGCCGCGCAGCTCGTCGAGATTGGTGATCCAGCCGTCACCGATGGCATCGGTGATCAGGCCGGCGAGGCCGGGGTTGGCCTTCAACAGCCAGCGCCTGGGCGTTACGCCGTTGGTCTTGTTGTTGAATCGGTCGGGGAAGAACTCGGCGAAGTCCGGCATGGCCCGCGCCTTGAGGAGACGCGTATGCAGGGCGGCGACGCCGTTGGTCGACCGGCTGCCGACGACGCACAGGTTGGCCATGCGCACCTGCTTCTCCGGAAACTCCTCGATCAGGCTCATCCGCTGCAGGCGGTCCATGTCCGCCGGACAGCGGGTCGCCACCTTGCGCAGGAACTGGCTGTTGATCTCGTAGATGATCTGGAGGTGGCGCGGAAGCAGCCTCTCGAACATGCTGACCGGCCACTTCTCCAGCGCCTCCGGCAGCAAGGTGTGGTTGGTGTACCCCGTCGAATTGACGGTCAGCTCCCAGGCTTGGTCCCAGTCGAGGCCCTCGACGTCCATCAGAATCCGCACCAGCTCGGGAATGACGATCGCCGGATGGGTGTCGTTCATCTGGATGAAGTTCTTGTCGGGGAAGGCGCTCCAATCGTTGTTGTCGGCCTTGAAGCGACGGATGATGTCCTGAATCGAGCAGGAGACGAAGAAGTACTGCTGCCTGAGCCGCAGCTCGCGGCCGGCGTAGATGGCGTCGCTGGGATAGAGAACCTTGGTCAGATTCTCGGCCATCACCTTGTCCTCCACGGCTTCGACGTAGGAGCCGCGGCTGAAGTTGTGGAAGTCGAACTCCTGGGTGGCGTTGGCCGTCCACAGGCGGAGCGTGTTGACGTTGTAGGCGCCGTAACCGACGATCGGGGTGTCGTACGGCATGCCGACGATGGGCCGCGTATCGACCCAGCGCCAGCGCGGCTTGCCGTTGGTCCGCTGCGCCTCGGCACGCCCTTCGAAGTGGACGACATACGAGTACTCCGGGTGAGGAATCTCCCACGGGTTGCCGTAGCGGAGCCAGTTGTCCGGCTCCTCCACCTGGTAGCCGTTCTCGATGCGCTGCTTGAAGATCCCGTAGTCGTAGCGGATGCCGTAGCCGATGGCGGGAAGCTTGAGCGTCGCCATCGAGTCGAGGAAGCAGGCGGCGAGCCGGCCCAAGCCGCCGTTGCCGAGCGCCGCGTCCACCTCGAGGTCGCGCAGCTCGTCCCAATCGAAATTGAGCCGCCGCATCGCCTGGCGGCAGGTGTCCTCCATCAACAGGCTGATGACGTTGTTGCCCATCGCGCGACCGATCAGGAACTCGAGGGAGAGGTAGTTGATCCGCTTGACGTTGAGGCGGTGATAGGTCTGCTGGGTGTGGATCCAGCGGCCGACGAGCCGGTCGCGAACCGCCATTGCGAGCGCGTGGTAGCTGTCCAGCTTCGTCGCCGAGTACCGGTCTTTCGCCAGCGTGAAATGCAGGTGAAAGTTGAAGCTCTGGACCAGGCTATCGACGTCGGTGCCGGTGTGATAGCCCTCCGGAACCTCGTGGATGTCCTGCCGGGTCTTGGACTTGGTCTCTGTCGTGCTCTCGGCCTTGGCCATGCTGTTTCACTCCCCGCTCTCTGTCTTCATCTGCTGGCCCGGCGGAACGATCTGATCTTGATCATGCCGGCGTGAGGGCGCGGACACCCCGCAGGAGTTGAACGCCGTATTCCCCCCGTGGCGGGCACGCACCCTCCCGGAGCCTCGGCGGTACCGACGATCCGGATTGGCGGGCACTATAGCTTGCGCCCTGGGGCTCTTCAAATAGATGCGGGGAGCGCCGCAAGCAACGCCCGATCGCAGGCCGGGATCCGGCCGGCTCCGCCCACTTCACAGGCTGCGGATTCCGGGCTACAAGGGTTGCCGGTCCGGCCCGCTCGCGAGCGGGCCCGGAACGCCGGTCGATTCCCAAGAATGGGGGCTCCCCCCGCATGGCGCCGTGGTCGACGCGCTCGGTGGCGCATGGGTGCCGATGATCGCCCCCGACTCGAGCCGGTGCGCGCCCGATGCCCGTTCCGGCGGACGTGTTCGCTTTGGAGGACAGGAAAGAGGCGATGAAGGACAAGAGAAAGGCGACGGGCAAACGGTCCGAGAGGCAAGAGCCGCGGCTCCCCTCCAGCGCGGCAGGATCTGAGCGGGAGTCTCCGACCGGAGGGCGGGGAGAAGCCGCCCCGAAGGCTGCGGGCAAGGGCAAGGAGCCGCCTGCGGCAGCGGCCAAGGCAGCGCCGGCGAGTGAAGCCAAATCGCCGGCGGTCGAGGCCAAGGCCCCGCCTGTCGGCACGGCCGAGCATGCGCCGCTGGGCACGGCGGGTGCGGCGGCCGCCAAGCCGACGCCACCGCCCGCGGCCTCGAAGCCGACACCGCCCGCGGCCGCCAAGCCGACGCCACCGCCCGCGGCGACGCAGGAGCCGCCTTTGGCCAAGAGGCCTGCCTCGGCGCAGCCGGTGCCGCGGCCCGGCGAGGGCTCGGCCGGCAGGCCGGCCGCGAAGCCGGAGTCAGTAGAGGAGGCGAAAGCCAAGTCCGCCCCTGCCGAGCCGGCGATCGCGAGGCCGAGTCCAGCGGGCGCACCCGCGGCAGCCGCCGCGGCCGAGAGGGCCCGGCCTGTGCGCCAGGCGCCGCTTCCGCCGCTTGCCGACGACGATCAGGTGCAGGCGGTGATCGCCGCCGACCACCGGGATCCGTTCGCCTTTCTCGGCATGCATGCGCTCGCCGACGACGCGCTTGTGGTGCGCGCGTTCGTGCCGCAGGCCCGATCGGTTGCGGTGATCGACAGGGCGAACGGGAAGGCCGTGGCGAACCTCGAGCGGATCCATCCCGAGGGCCTGTTCGCCGGCGCGATCCTCGATCGCCGGGCGCGCTTTCCTTATCGCCTGAGGATCGAGACGGCGGAAGGCCGGGCCGATGCCGAGGATGCCTACAGGTTTCCTCCGCTCCTTGGCGAAGCGGACTGGCGGCGCTTGGCCGAGGGCAGCGACCTGCACAGCTACGAGCGGCTCGGCGCCCATCCGACGACGATCGAGGGCGTGCCCGGAGTCGCGTTCGCGGTCTGGGCGCCGAACGCCCACCGCGTCGCGGTCGTCGGCGAATTCAACGCCTGGGACGGGCGCCGCCACGGCATGCGCTTCCGTCACGAGTGCGGCGTTTGGGAACTGTTCGTTCCCGAAGCCCGAGTCGGCCAGTACTACAAGTACGAGATCAAGGCGAAACCGGGCGCCCAGCCGCTGCAGAAGGTCGATCCCTACGCGTTCCGAGCCGAGCGGTGGCCGGGGTCCGCGGCCCAGGTTGTCGATCTCGCGGACTATCACTGGGGCGATCGCGCCTGGATGACGTCGCGCGGGCCGCGCAACCGCCGGGACGCGCCGATCGCGATCTATGAGGTTCACCTCGGCTCGTGGCGACGCGTTCCGGAGGAGGACAACCGCTGGCTGACCTATCGCGAACTCGCCGCCTTCCTGCCCGCCTACGCCAAGGACATGGGCTTTACCCACATTGAGTTCTTGCCACTCGCCGAGTTCAATTTCGAGGGGGCTTGGGGATACCAGCCGACCGCGCTGTTCGCGCCGACGGGCCGTTTCGGCAGCGCCGATGACTTCCGCTATCTCGTCGATCGCTGCCACCAGGCAGGGCTCGGGGTCATCCTCAACTGGGTGGCGGCCCAGTTCGCGGACGATCCGAACGGGCTCGTCTGCTTCGACGGCGAGGTGCTTTACGAGCACCCCGATCCACTGCAGCGCCACCATCCCCGGTGGCGCACGCTCATGTACGACTATGGTCGCCGCGAGGTGAGCGCGTTCCTCGTCAGCAACGCCCTCTACTGGATGGACAAGTACCACGTCGACGGCATCCGGCTTCACGGGCTCGCCTCGATCCTCTACCTCGATTACGACCGCGCGCCCGGTGAATGGACGCGCAACCGCTTCGGCGGCCACGAGAATCTCGAGGCCGTGGATTTCGTGCGCCGGCTCAACGAAGCCGTCTACGCCGAGTTCCCGACGGCGATGACCATGGCGGAGGAGGAGTCGGGTTGGCCGATGGTGTCGCGGCCGACTTTCCTCGGCGGCCTCGGATTCGGTTTCAAGTGGAACGAGGCATGGCTCCGCGAAACGCTGCGCTACCTGAGCCGCAATCCCGTCCACCGCAAGTACTATCACGACGAGGTCACCCACGGTCCGACTTACGCGTTTCAGGAAAACCACGTCCTGCCCCTGTCGCATCTCGAGGTCGTTCAGGGGAAGGGGCCCGTTCTTGCACGGATGCCGGGCAACTACTGGGACAAGTTCGCCCATCTGCGCCTGTTCTATGCGTTCATGTACACGCAGCCCGGCAAGAAGCTGGTGTTCATGGGCGACGAGTTCGCCCACGGCCGCGAGTGGAACCACGAGATCAGCCTCGACTGGCACCTCCTGGAAGACCGCCTTCACCGCGGCGTGCAAACGCTGGTTCGCGACCTCAACGGCCTCTATGCCTCGACGGCGGCCCTCTGCGAGCTCGATTGCGAGGATGCCGGGTTCGCCTGGATCGACTGCAACGACTCCGACCAGAGCGTGGTCTCGTACCTCCGCCTGGCTCGCGACGGCAAGGGAACGGTTGCCGTCGCCTGCAACTTCACCCCGGTGGTGCGGCGCGGCTATCGCATCGGCGTGCCGGCGGCGGGGTTCTGGGCCGAGCGCCTCAACACGGACGCGGAACGCTACGGCGGAAGCAACGTCGGCAATGCCGGCGGTGTCGAGGCGTTGAACGAACCGATGCACGGGCGGCCCTTTGCGTTGGCTTTGACGCTGCCGCCGTATTCTGCGGTGGTGCTGCAGCACGTTGACGAGCGGCCAACCGAGGTGGCCCGCGGGCACGATTGAGCCGTGGCCGCGGAGGGCTCGCCGCCGCGGTTCGCCGCGGGCGAGCGGCCGCGGCGCAGATTCCGGGGTGCTCCGCCGTCAAAAACCGCTACAATGCCCGTCGTCGCAGGCACGGGCACCGGCATCAGCATCGGAAACAAGCCGGCTGCGGGCTCGGCGACGGGAGGGTCACGGTGCATGAAATGTCGCTCTGCGAGAGCCTCGTCCGCATTCTCGAACGGGAGGCGAGAGCGCACAACTTCCGGCGCGTGACGGTGGTCTATCTCGAGATCGGCGCCTTCTCGTGCGCGGCACCGTCGGCCTTGGAGTTCTGCTTCAAGGCCGTCACCCGGGGAACGCTGGCCGAGAACGCGCACCTGGAGATCGTCCGCAACCAGGGTCAGGCGTGGTGCATGAACTGCGGCGAGACCGTGCAGATCCGCGAGCGCTATGATCCCTGCCCGCAGTGCGGCGGCTATGAGCTGCAGATCACCGGCGGCGACGAGCTACGGGTCCGCGAACTGGAGGTTGCGTGATGTGCAGCATCTGCGGCTGTGGCAACGCGGCAGACCCCGAAGTCGTTGGCGGTCATGCCCACGACCACGACCATCGTCACGGCGGCCATGACCACGGGCACCATCACCACCGCCACGACCCGCTGACGCAGGCGAGCGCACCGGGCCCGCTCGGCGGCGTTCACGCGCCGGGCATCGACGCCTCGCGCAGGCTCCGGATCGAAGCCGACATTCTCGGCGAGAACAACCGCTTCGCTGCGGCGAACCGCGCCTTTCTCGCTGCTCGCAGGGTCTTCGCCCTGAACCTGATGTCGAGCCCGGGCTCGGGCAAGACGACGCTGCTGGTGCGGACCATCGGCGATCTCGGCGGGCGCTTTCCGATCGCCGTCGTCGAGGGCGACCAGCAGACCTCGCTCGACGCCGAGCGGATCCGCGCCGTCGGCGTGCCGACGCTGCAGATCAACACCGGCAAGGGCTGCCATCTTGATGCCCACATGGTCGGCCATGCCGTCTCCGACCTCGACCCGGATCCGGGGGCGCTCCTGTTCATCGAGAACGTCGGCAATCTGGTCTGTCCGGCCGCCTTCGACCTCGGCGAGTCGGTTCGGGTGGTGTTGTTGTCGGTGACCGAGGGCGACGACAAGCCGCTCAAGTACCCGGACATGTTCGCCGCCGCCGACCTGGTGATCCTGAACAAGGTCGATCTGCTGCCCTACGTCTCGTTCGATCGCGACCGTTGCTTCGAGTTCGCGCGCAGGGTCAGGCCGGGGATCGAGACGCTCTCGCTGTCTGCGACGACCGGCGAGGGGCTCGATGCGTGGTACGACTGGATCGACCGCCGGCGCGCCGAGGCCGGAGCCGCCGCGGTGCGGGCGGAGGTCTAGTGGTGGCCGTCTCGCTGCGCCGCTCCGAGCCCGAGGTGGCGGCTCAGGTCATCCCGCTGCCGCGCAGGATGCCGACCACGCTCGGTGTTGGGGCCTTTCTAAAGAGCACGGCGTGCCTTGTCGACGGCAGCTGCGCGCTGGTGTCGTGCGAGGCGGGCGACCTCGGGACCGCGGCGGCCGTGCTCTGCTTCGAGGAGCAGGTGGAGCGGCTGCTCGGGATCGCCGCCGCGGCTCCGGTGGCGGTGGCCCACGATCGTCACCCCGATTTCCACAGCACTCGCCTCGCCCTCGATCTCGCCGACCGCCTCGGCATCGAGGCCCTCGCGGTCCAGCATCACCATGCGCACATCGCCGCCGTCATGGCCGAGCACGGACTCGAGGAGCCCGTGCTCGGACTGGCGCTCGACGGCTTCGGGATGGGCGACGACGGCGGGTCCTGGGGCGGGGAGCTGCTTTTCGTCGACGCCGGCGGCTACCGCCGTCTCGGCCACCTTGCGCATCTCCCGCAGCCGGGTGGCGACAAGGCGGCGCGGGAACCGTGGCGCATGGGTGCGGCGGCACTCCACGCCGTCGGCCGCGGCGACGAGATCGTCGCCCGCTTCGGCGCGTTCGCCGGTGCGCCGGTCATCCGGCAGATGCTGGCCCGTGGCATCAACGCGCCGCCGACATCGAGCTGCGGCCGGCTGTTCGATGCGGCCTGCGGCCTCCTCGGCGTCAAGCCGGTGGCCCGCTTCGAGGGCGAAGCGCCGATGGCGCTCGAGGCACTGGTGTCGCGGCCGCGGGTCGAAGTCGGCGGCTGGCGGCTCGACGGCGGCTGTCTCGAGATGACGCCGCTGTTGGCCGCTCTCGCCGACCGGACGCCCGAGGAAGGCTCCGATTTGTTCCATGGCACGCTGATCGCCGCGCTCGACGCCTGGGCGGGCTGGGCCTTCGAGGAGACGGGGCTGAAACGCGTCGTCCTCGCCGGCGGCTGCCTTCTCAACAGGGTGCTGAGAGAGGGGCTCATCGCGAAGCTGGAGGCGCGCGGCCTCGTGCCGCTGTTGCCGCGTCGCCTCGGCCCCGGTGATGCCGCCGTCAGCCTCGGCCAGGCATGGGCGGCGGCGATGCGGCGGGGATGAACCGGAAGCGGAGATAGACGTCATGTGCCTTGCAATCCCGGCGCGGGTCACCGCGATCCTCGACAACGGCATGGCCATGACCGAGGTCGGCGGCATCGTCAAGGAAGCGAGCCTCGCCCTGGTCGAGGACGTGGCGGTGGATGACTATGTCATCGTTCACGTCGGCTTCGTCCTCTCCAGGCTCGATCCCGCCGAGGCCGAGGAGACGCTCCGGCTGTTCGCCGAGGCAGGCGTCTTCGACGGGCTCGACGTCGAGGGCGCGCCGCAATGAGCGTCCGCTTCGTCGACGAGTTTCGCAACGGCGCGCTCGCCCGCCGCCTCGCCGCCGCCATCCGCGCCGAGGCCGAGCCTTCGCGCACGTACCATCTCATGGAGTTCTGCGGCGGGCACACCCATGCCATCTTCCGCTACGGGGTCCAGGACCTGCTGCCGGCCAACGTGCAGATGATCCACGGGCCCGGGTGTCCGGTCTGCGTCCTGCCCGTGGGGCGGATCGACCAGGCGGTCCAGCTCGCCCGGGACCACGGGGTCATCCTCTGCACGTACGGCGATCTGCTGCGGGTGCCGGGGATTGAGCGGGTGTCGCTGCTCAAGGCCAAGGCCGCCGGCGCCGACGTCCGCATGGTGTACTCCAGCCTCGACGCGCTCGCGATCGCCCGCGACAACCCCAGCCGGGAGGTCGTGTTCTTCGCCATCGGCTTCGAGACGACGACGCCGCCGACCGCGGTCGCACTGGTGCAGGCGAAGGCGGAAGGGCTCGCCAACTTCAGCGTCCACTGCAACCACGTGCTGACGCCGGCGGCGATCACCAACGTCCTCGAGAGCCCCGAGGTTCGCGAGCTCGGCACCCTGCCGCTCGACGGGTTCATCGGCCCCGCCCACGTCAGCGCCGTGATCGGCAGCCGGCCGTTCGAGTTCTTCGCCGAGGAGTATCAGAGACCCGTCGTCATTGCCGGCTTCGAGCCCTTGGACGTCATGCAGGCGGTGCTGATGCTGATCCGCCAGCTCAACGAAGGCCGCGCGGAGGTGGAGAACGAGTACACCCGGGTCGTCAGCCGTGACGGCAACCGCAAGGCCCAGGCGCTGGTGGCGGAGGTCTTCGAGCTTCGGCCCCTGTTCGAATGGCGGGGCCTCGGCGAAGTCCCCTACGGCGCGCTCAGGCTCAAGAGCGCGTTCGCCGCCCTCGACGCCGAGCGGCGGTTCCCGCTGGGGCAGGCGTCGGTGCCCGACAACAGGGCCTGCGCCTGCGGCGCGATCATCCGCGGCGTCAAGCGGCCGACCGACTGCAAGATCTTCGGCACCGTCTGCACGCCCGACAATCCCATCGGCTCCTGCATGGTCTCCTCGGAGGGGGCGTGCGCGGCCTATTACACCTACGGTCGCTTCCGCGAGGCCAGGCGTGTCCCCGCGTGACGGGTCCGGCGTGCGACGACGGGTGCACGGCCGTCCCCTCGACGTCACGCGAGGCCGCATCGACATGAGCCACGGCGCGGGCGGCCGCGCCATGGCGCAGCTGATCGAGGAGCTGTTCGAGGCGAGCTTCGACAACCCCTATCTGGCCTGCCGCCACGACGCCGCCTCGTTCCAGGTCGACGGCGGCCGGATGGTCGTCACCACCGACGGCTTCGTCATCTCGCCGCTGTTCTTCCCCGGCGGCGACATCGGATCGCTCGCGGTGCACGGGACCATCAACGACATCGCCATGGCCGGTGCGAGGCCCCTCTATCTCACCGTCGGCATGATCATCGAGGAGGGCTTTCCGCTCGCCGATCTCAACGCCATCGTCGCCTCGATGGCCGCCGCCGCGGCGGCGGCCGGCACCGCCATCGTCGCCGGCGACACCAAGGTCGTCGAGCGGGGCAAGGGCGACGGCATCTTCATCACCACCACCGGCCTCGGCGTCGTGCCCGAGGGCGTCGAGATCGCTCCCGATCGGGCGCGTCCGGGCGATGCCGTCCTGGTCAGCGGCAGCATCGGCGACCACGGCGTTGCCGTGATGTCGAAGCGGCAAGACCTCCGGTTCGAGACCGAGATCGTCTCCGACGCCGCCGCCCTGCATTCGCTGGTCGCCGACATGGTGGCCGCGGTTCCGGACATCCACGTGCTTCGCGATCCGACCCGTGGCGGGCTTGCCGCCGTGCTCAACGAGATCGCGCGCGCCTCCGGCGTCGGCATCGTCGTTCGCGAGGAGGCGATCCCGATCAAGACGGCCGTTCGTGGTGCGTGCGAACTCCTCGGTCTCGACCCCCTCTACGTCGCCAACGAGGGCAAGCTCGTCTGCTTTTGTGCTCCCGGCGATGCGGAGACGGTGCTGGCCGTCCTGCGCGGCCATCCTCTCGGTCGCGGCGCCCGCCTGATCGGGCGCTGCGTTGAGGATGAGCATGCCTTCGTGCAGATGGAGACCGCCTTCGGCGGCAATCGCATCATCGACTGGATCGCCGGCGAGCAGCTTCCGCGGATTTGTTGAAGGCTGCGAGAGCTCTTATCTTCGGTGGAGGCAGCAACTGACCGCAGAGGAGGCGCCGGGCATGGCGGGCGACGAGACGTTCCGGCATTTCACCGTGCTCAAGGCGGCGAATGCGGTACCCGGCGGGGCACAGGTGCCGGTGTCGACTCTCTTCGCGCACGACAATCTGCGGCTCAGCATCTACGCGCCGCGCGGCGAGGATCGGCAGCAGCCCCACGGCGAGGACGAGATCTACATGGTGATCCGCGGCAGCGGGCATTTCACCGCCGCCGGAAAGCGATGCGCCATCCATGCCGGCGACGTCCTGTTCGTTCCGGCGGGCGTCGCCCACCGCTTCGAACGCTTCACGGACGATCTCCTCTTGTGGGTGATCTTCTATGGCGGCAAGGCGAAGGCGGCCGCCTCCACCTGACCCCGGCCGCCTCAAACGATGAGGATGGCGCGAAAGTCGTTGACGTTGGTGAGTGTCGGGCCGGTGACGACGAGGTCGCCCAGGGCGCTGAAGAAGCCGTAGGCGTCGTTGTTGGTGAGATGGGCCTTCGGGTCCAGCCCGATGCGGGCGGCGCGGGCGAGGGTGTCCGGGCCGATGACCGCGCCGGCGTTGTCCTCGCTGCCGTCGATGCCGTCGGTGTCGCAGGCGAGGGCGAAGATGTTCGGGTGTCCCTGCAGGGCAATGGCGAGGGCGAGCAGGTACTGGGTGTTGCGCCCGCCGCGGCCGCGGCCGGTGACGGCAACGGAGGTCTCGCCGCCGGAGATCAGCACGCGCGACGGCGCCTCGGGCGGTCGTTCGGCCGCCGCCTCGCGGGCGATGCTGGCCTGCACCGCGGCGATGTCCTCGGCATGGCCTTGGATCGCATCGCCGAGGACGACGGACACGAGACCGGCCCGGCGGGCGGCCCTGGCGGCGGCGTCCAGGGCTTGTCCGGGCGTCGCCACCAGGACCGTCGATGAGCGCGCGAACGCCGGGTGCCCGGGTTTCGGCGTCTCGTTGGCCGGATCGCCGAGGTGGGCGGCCACCGCCGCCGGCGTCTCGATCCGGTAGCGGGCGAGGACCTCGGCTGCGTCGGGGAGCGTCGTCGGGTCGGGGACCGTCGGCCCCGAGCCGATCACCGCCGGATCGTCGCCGGGAACGTCGGAGATCAGGAGCGCCGTCACCGCCGCCGGCGCCGCGGCGACGCCGAGGCGGCCGCCCTTGATCGCCGACAGGTGCTTGCGGACGGTGTTGATCTCGGCGATCGTCGCGCCCGAGCGCAGGAGTTCGGCGTTCATCCGCCGCTCGTCCTCGAGGCTGATCCCCGGAGCGGGCAGGGTGAGAAGCGCCGAGGCGCCCCCGGAGACGAGCGCCAGCACGAGGTCGTCCTCGCCGGCGTCCCGCGCCAGGGCGAGGATGCGCTCGGCGGCGCGGACGCCGGCATCGTCCGGGATGGGATGGGCGGCCTCGACCACCTCGATGCGCACCGTCGGCACGCCGTGGCCGTAGCGGGTGACCACGAGACCGCCGATCTTGCCCGGCCAGTGCGCCTCGGTCGCCCGGGCCATGGCGGCGGCGCCTTTGCCCGCGCCGACGACGATCGTCCGGCCCCTCGGCGGTGGCGGCAGGTGGTCGATCACGCGGTCGGCGGACGACGCCGCGAGAGCGGCATCGAACAGGCGTCGGAGCAGAGCAAACGGGTCCTGGAGCACGGTCCTGGTTTAGCGCAACGCGCTGTCGCCGGCCACCGGCAAACCGCCGTGCCACCGGCGAGCGAAGCGGGCTTGGGTCCCCGACGCGCTTGCGATAGTGTCCTTGGTGGATAGGGAGTAAGGACAGCATCGGCCATGAAGCTCGAGATCATCAGCCTGAGCCCCGACCGCGCCCGCCGCGGCCCGCCGCTTCTGTTCGTTCATGGCGCCTTTTCCTGTGCCCGCGTCTGGGAGCCCTTCTTCCTGCCGTTCTTTGCCGAACGCGGCTACCACTGCCACGCCCTCAGCCTGAGGGGGCACGGGCGGAGCAAGGCCGGCCGGCGCCTCGTGCCGACCCGGCTGCGCGACTACGTCGCCGACGTCGAGGAGGTCATCGGTCGGCTCGGAACCGTGCCGGTGCTGATCGGAACGTCGATGGGCGGGGTGGTCATCCAGCACCTGATGCAGCGGCAACGCTGTCCCGCCGTCGTGCTGATGGCCTCCGGGCCGCCGCACGGCATGGTCCCCAGCATGGTGCGGATGGTGGCGACCAATCCGCTCCTGGTGCGCGACATGTCGCTGATGCTGTGGCTCGGCCCCGGCATGGCGACGCTGGACGGAGCGCGGCGGGCGCTGTTCCGCCCGGAGACGTCCGCCGAGTACATCCTCCGCCATCTGCCGCCGGCACAGCCCGAGCCGCCGATGGTGATGCTGGATCTGATGGGTCTCGACCTGCCGCCCTCGATCCGCCGCGACGACGTGCCGGTGCTCGTCCTCGGTGCCGAGCGGGACGCCTTCATCTCGCCGACCGCGGTTCACGAGACGGCACGGACGTTCGGCACCCGGGCCGAGATCGTTCCGGGAATGGCCCACGCGATGATGCTCGACGAGGGCTGGCGGGAGGTCGCGGAGCGCATCCTGTCCTGGCTCGACACGGTCCTGCCTGCGGACCGTGGCGAGCCCGCACGCCCGCCGGCCGCCTGAGCCGCGGTGCGACGTGAGTTCGAGGCCAGGGACCGGCAACGGCAAGGGATAAGACAATGAACCTCGAGATCATCAGCAAGGAGCCGGCCGGCCAGACGCGCCCGACGCCGCTTCTGTTCGTCCACGGCGCCTATGCCGGAGCCTGGGCCTGGGAAAGCCACTTCCTGCCCTTCTTCGCGGCCCACGGATACCGGGCGTACGCGCTCAGCCTCCGCGGCCACGGCGCCAGCGAGGGGCGGGAACGGCTCCTGTTCGCCCGGCTCAGCGACTATGTCGCCGACGTCGAGCGGGTCGCCGACACGCTCCCTGCGCCGCCGGTGCTGGTGGGCCACTCCCTGGGCGGGATGGTGGTGCAGAAGATCATGCACCGGCGCAAGCACGGTGTCCCCGCGGCGGTGCTGATGGCGTCCTCGCCGCCGCACGGGATCATCGGCAGCGCGGTCCACATGATGCTGCAGCACCCGCGCCTGTTCGCCAACCTGACGCTGATGCAGGCGTTCGGGCCGGCCTTCGTCGACTTCGCGCTGATCCGCCGCGCGCTGTTCTCCGACGACACCCCCGATCACGTGTTCCATGCCTTCGCACCCCGGCTGGACGCGGAATCCGCGGCCGTGGTCTTCGATCTGTGGGGCTGGGACGTCGTCCCCTCCAGCCGCTTGCTCGATCTTCCGGTGCTGGTGCTGGGTGCCGGGAACGACCCCTTCATTTACCCGGGCGCGGTCGCCGAGACGGCCTGGACCTACCGCACGAGGCCCGTCATGTTCGAGGGCATGGGCCATGCCATGATGCTGGACCACCACTGGGAGCGGGTCGCCCGGCACATCCTGGATTGGCTCGAGGCGACGCTCGCCGGCGGCGGTGCCGCGGCGGCTCGGGATGCCGCCTGAACGGGCGCGTCCTGAGCCGGCCGCATCGAGCGGGGATCGCGCGTCGGTCGCGATCCCGACCATGCCCTGGCGGGCAGTCCGCCCCGCTTCGCCCACCCCCTGCGGCGCACTCAGTGTCTTGGGTGTCGACAAGGGATCAGGCGCGGACTCCCGGATGAGTGCCCCAGCCGGCCCAAGATCGCGCCACATCCACGTACGGCGGCGAGGAGGCAAAGTCGGCATCTTGACCGGCCGGCCGGCTAAGACCATTGTCTTCTTGTAGGATCGATATTGACTTAATGGGCTGATTAGATTATAAATAATGTCGGTTGCGTTCGGGGGCTTGTTCAGGTCAGCATCACGCAGGTGTCCCTGTGTCTGCCGACAGCATGGGGGCATGCCGCCTTTCCGTTCGGAGCACGTGGTGGCGAAGTGGAAGCTGCAAAAAAGTCCAGGCGACTGCATTACACATTCTGTATGTGAGCTGTGAGCGACGTCTTTATAAGTTACGCCCGTGAAGATATTGAAAAGGCGAACCAACTTGCCGATTGCCTGGAACATGCAGGTTTATCGGTATGGTATGACAGAAGCATTCATCCAGGTCAAAATTTTGCAAAAGTCATTTATGAAAGGTTAATAGAATCAAAAAGCGTAGTCGCGATATGGTCAACGCATTCTATCAAATCGCACTGGGTCGTAGAAGAAGCAAACTTTGCATTACAACGTAATGTTCTTGTTCCGGTGTCCCTTGATGGCGTCAAGCCGCCACTTGGTTTTCGGATGATCCAGACGGCCGACCTCAGTGACTGGAGCGGCGAACCATCCCACCGCACGTTTCGACAGCTGGAACAGGCGATCAGGAGCATCGCCGATCGCCGCGAGCACCACGGAGCCGGTGCTTCCCTTCCTCGGAGCGCAATCCCGACGCCTGGCACCGCGAGCCAAGCGTCACGTCGGCCCGAGTTCGCTGACGACGCTGCGAGCTTGCGGACGTTCCGGGACGCGGCCGAGGCATGGTGCCCGGAAATGGTGATCATTCCTCGCGGCCAGTTTCGAATGGGCGCATCGAAGACGGACCCTGATGCCTCGACTGAGGAAGAGCCGAATCATCTCGTCGAGGTTGGCTACCGGTTCGCCGTCGGGCGGTTTCCCGTGACCTTCGACGAGTACGACCGTTTCCGCGCGGCATCGGGTCTGGCGCTCCCTCAGGACGAGGGGTGGGGACGGGGACGCCGACCCGTGATCAATGTCGGCTGGAACGAGGCGCGAGCCTATGCTGTCTGGCTCTCCCAGCAAACCGGGGCGCCCTACCGCCTGTTGAGTGAGGCCGAATGGGAGTATGCGTGCCGGGCTTCCACGCAAACACTTTTCGCGTTCGGCGATCGGCTGTCGATCGACGATGCGAACTTCTGCTCGAACATCGGCAGTACGACCGTCGTTGGGCGGTTCAAGGCGAACAATTGGGGCCTCTGTGATATGCACGGCAATGTAAAGGAGTGGGTGGAGGATTCGTGGCACGACGGCTATTCCGGAGCTCCCCGCGACGGCAGCCCGTGGGTCGAGGCCGGTTCATCGCCGTGCCGGGTGGTTCGCGGCGGGGCGTGGAACAATTTTTCCTGGGTCCTCAGGTCTTCGTGGCGTGGCCGTGCGTCTGTTGACGTCCGAAGCCGAAGCATCGGGTTTCGGGTGGCCCGCGACCTGTAACGCCAGGCCGTGTCCCTTGGAGGTCAGCGGCGCTCCGCCGGGGCCGTCGCTCCGCCACCGCGCGGGTGCGTACGGAAACCGAGTCGTGGTGAGGTTGCCCGCGCGGATCCGGCGAATGGCGTTGACAACCAAAGTCCGACGGCCTTACGTCTTCCTGGAACCGCCGGTGCAAGGCGGGGCTGAGGCAAGAGCCCAGGTGGCGGAATTGGCAGACGCGCAGGTTTCAGGTACCTGTGGCCGCAAGG
>CAYQSU010000016.1:0-2414 GCA_964420325.1 uncultured Rhodospirillaceae bacterium
CCCGATCCCGGCCGTCCCGCCCGCGGACCCTCGACGGACCCCGGGACCGCGCCGGTTGAACGCGCGTGCGAATGCTGGACCGGTCGTCCCGGCCGGCCGAAGCCCCGAGGTCAACCACCCCGTCCGCCCCCGCGAACCTAAGGCACCGTCGGCCCATCCGTCCGCAGGACCACAGACTTGCGGGAGTCATATGCTCCAGCAAGGGAATGTCAAGACCATGGTCCTACACGATGTTTGCAGGTCGTTTTCGTCGCGCCGCCCCCTCGACCCATTTCGTGACCAGTCACCGCAGGAATTCCGTACTACACGCGCGAATAATTCCTGTTGATAATTAGCCACTGGTAGCATTTAACCATTGCTTTTTTGTGGGTTTTTGTGTATACCCCACGAGGGCAAGAGGGCTGACTCATATAGGGTCCCCCTGTTGTAGTGCTGGGTGATCGACGCATGGGCGCGGACGAGTTTGCCGAGGGGCACACCCATCCCGTACGAGACGCAAGCGGCCGGCTCGCGTCCACGTGTCGTACGCGCACCCTCAAGCGAGTTCGGCGCAAGGGGCTGCGCGTCCTTCCTGCCCGGCATTCCTCAACTCCCTCCCGTGAACACTTCCTGACCGCAGGTTCACGTCGAATACTATCCGTGTCCGCGAACCAACAGACTCGAAAAAAAACCGAGAGTGGTTTCCAACAAGGCCTCTCGATTGCGACGGCCTAACCAACACGTCTAAGCAGCATCGGATGGAGGCAGAAATGATTCGACCGTCTACATTCATTCGCTCATTGTTAATGTTCGTAACGATGTGCAGCGTTATGAACTACTATTTTGATAGTGCGAAAATAATATCCGCCGCCAAGGCGGAAATGACTGTTAACGTGCAATGCGTAGACGAAGACAAGTTTGGATGTCTCGATTCATTTCGAGACGGGTACGCAAAAATAATAGAAGAAATCCACGGCCCAAGGTTTCATGACAATGGAGATGGCACTATAACGGATTACTATACCGGTCTTGTTTGGTTGAATGATGCAAAGTGTCTAAATCAACATAGTTCACCAAAGTCGGCACAATATACAATAGACGAGTTCAATAAGAATCCTGAAAAATTTCAATGCTATAAATATGTCGTACAATACTCGGATTGGCGTTTACCTAACGTAAATGAGCTATCCAGCCTGATAAACACTGAGCACAAGACCTCTTATGAGTGGCTTGAAGAACAAGGGTTCTTCAACCTATGGGGCAACGTCGAGTTCTGGACATCGACAACGGCACCGAAAAGCTCTGGTGGCGGTAGGTCGTGGTTCGTGAATTTCGGAGAGAATCGGGTATCTCGGGAATTGGGCGACAGCCACAAACATGTCTTGCCGGTGCGGGCCAAGACGTCGGGGCCCGGTTCGGTATTGAGGACGGGACAGACACTCACCTACTTCCCAGAGGATGACGGCGCCTTGCAACGAGGGGTCAAGAGGCCGTCTCCGCGCTTCACGGACAATGGCGATGGCACGGTTTCCGATAGCCTGACTGGCCTGACGTGGCTCAAGGACGCCGACTGCCTGCGAGCAAGCGCATGGGACGATTCGCTGGCCACTGTACACGAGTTCAATGCAGATCCCGGCCGTTACGGTTGCGCCGATTACAGCGAAACAAAAGGCGCGTGGCGCGTTCCCGACGTGACTGAGTTGCGTAGCCTTCTGGATTATTCGAAAGAAAGGCCATCGCTGCCTGGGGATCATCCGTTCTTAGGCGTTGTAAGTGATTTCTATTGGTCGGTCGCGACATCCTCGGATGTGCGGATGGGAGAACACGAACATGCTGCGGTGGCCTGGGGTGTGTCCATGGGAACAGGAGAAGTGCTCTCGTGCGACAGCGAGTGCGCCAGCTCGAACGATCAAATGCTCCTTTGGCCAGTGAGTGGCGGACTCGCCACCGAAATGATGGCGACAGGAACCACTTACACGTACAGCGATACCAAACTATTCGATCCTGCGGAACCCTACTCAAACCATCCGTTGGTATGGAGGCATTGTTTTCCTCAGATACCGGTTGGTGAACATATTACTTCTGCTATTCTCGAGGTGAGGTCTCGCGTGTGGGCTTGGCCGGCCGGAAGTTCAATCTGTGAACTCGTTAGCGATTCAAATCAATTTCCCTTTTACCCGGAGTCGCCACATTTAGTGAGATGTTATTCACCAGCAACGCATCCATCACCATACAATTTCTACACAATTCGACAGTCACTAACCATGACTCAGATCGGATGGTTGGATGATGACAAATGTCTTGATGTGGAGATCTATACGGGTGTGGGCGGCACGTATTATGTGGAATACTCGAAGCTGACGGTCGGTACACCGTATTCCGGTCCCGACCTGGCGGTCTCGGCGCTGACGGTTCCGGCGACGGCGGCGGCGGGG
>CAYQSU010000016.1:2514-53853 GCA_964420325.1 uncultured Rhodospirillaceae bacterium
ACAACACCAGGGCCAGGGTGTTCACGCTCGGTCCCGACCTGGCGGTCTCGGCGCTGACGGTTCCGGCGACGGCGGCGGCGGGGGCGACGATCACCGTCGGCGACACCACCAAGAACAGCGGCGGCGGCGGCGCGCCGGCCTCGACCACCGGCTTCTACCTCTCGGCCAACGGCACCTGGGACAGCGGCGACGTGCTGCTCGGCAGCCGGGCGGTGCCCGGCCTGGCGGCCGGCGCGGCGAGCGCGGCGGAGACGGCGCTGACCATCCCGGCGGCGACGGCGACCGGCACGTACTACGTCATCGCCAAGGCCGACAGCGGCGCGGCGGTGATGGAGACCAGCGAAAGCAACAACACCAGGGCCAGGGTGTTCACGCTCGGTCCCGACCTGGCGGTCTCGGCGCTCACCGTGCCGTCGACGGCGGCGGCGGCGGGGGGCTCTCCCCCGGCGGGGTCGGGGGAGAGGGCGGGGCAGGGGAGGGGATCAGGACGAGTAGTACATCTGCCACTCGACCGGGTGGGGGGTGTGCTCGAAGTTGTAGACCTCCTCCCACTTCAGCGTGATGTAGCCGTCGATGACGTCGTCCGAGAACACGTCGCCCTTCTTCAGGAACTCGCGGTCGGCATCGAGGCAGCCGAGCGCCTCGCGCAGGCTGCCGCACACCGTCGGGATGCCCTGGAGCTCCTCCGGCGGCAGGTCGTAGAGGTTCTTGTCGATCGGGTCCCCGGGATGGATCTTGTTCTGGATGCCGTCGAGGCCGGCCATCAGCATCGCCGCGAAGCCGAGATAGGGGTTGCAGGTGGGATCCGGGAACCGCACCTCGACGCGCTTGCCCTTGGGGTTGGCGGTATACGGGATGCGGCACGAGGCGGAGCGGTTGCGGGCGGAGTAGGCCAGCAGCACCGGCGCCTCGAAGCCCGGGATTAGCCGCTTGTAGCTGTTGGTGCTGGGGTTGGTGAAGGCGTTGATGGCCTTGGCGTGCTTCATGATGCCGCCGATGTAGTAGAGCGCCATCTCCGAGAGGTCGGCGTAGCCCGAGCCGGCGAACAGGGGCTTGCCGTCCCGCCAGATCGACTGGTGGGTGTGCATGCCCGAGCCGTTGTCGCCGGTGACCGGCTTCGGCATGAAGGTCGCCGTCTTGCCGTAGGTCTGGGCGACCATGTGCACGCAGTACTTGTAGATCTGCATGTCGTCGGCGGCCCGCACCATGCTCGAATACGTGAGCCCGAGCTCGTGCTGGCTCGGCGCCACCTCGTGGTGGTGCTTGTCCATCCGAAGGCCCATCTCGCGCATCACCGAGACCATCTCGGCGCGCAGGTCCTGTGCCGAATCCACGGGCGGCACCGGGAAGTAGCCGCCCTTCACCGGCGGCCGGTGGCCGGCGTTGCCCTCGGCGAGGATGCGGCCGGTGACATAAGGGCCCTCGTTGGACGTGAACTCGTAGAAGCAGTTGTTCATCTGGACGGCGAAGCGGACGTCGTCGAACACGAAGAATTCCGCCTCCGGGCCGAAATAGGCGACATCGCCGATGCCAGTGGACGCGAGATAGGCCTCCGCCTTCTTGGCGAGCGAGCGGGGATCGCGACCATACGGCTGGCCGGTCGACGGCTCCATGACGTCGCAAAAGAGGATCAGCATCGGCTGCGCGGCGAACGGATCGAGCACCGCCGTCTCGGGGTCGGGGATCAGCGCCATGTCGGACTCGTTGATGTCCTTCCAGCCGGCGATCGAGGAGCCGTCGAACATGATGCCGTCGTGGAAGGCATCGTCGTCGACGAACTCCGAGGTCATGGTCAGGTGCTGCCACTTGCCCTTCGGGTCGGTGAAGCGGAGATCGACGTACTTGAGCTCGCGCTCCTTGAGCAGCTTGATCACGTCCTGTGGTGTCTTGCAGTTCAAAGCCATGGTCGCATTTCCCTCGCGCGTTCGTTGTTTGCAGTGGACGTTTCTGAGACCCGAGCCGGTTCGTTCGCCCGATCAGATGGCGTCGGCGCCGCGTTCGCCGGTGCGCACGCGGATGGCGTCCTCGACGGTGGTGATGAAGATCTTGCCGTCGCCGATGCGACCGGTCTTGGCGGCCTGGGTGATCGCCTCGATCGCCCGCTCGACCATGCCGTCGTCGACCACCAGCTCGAGCTTCACCTTCGGCAGGAAGTCGACGACGTATTCGGCGCCGCGATAGAGCTCGGTGTGGCCCTTCTGGCGACCGAAGCCCTTGGCCTCGAGCACGGTGATCCCTTGAAGGCCCAACTCGTGAAGGGCTTCCTTCACCTCGTCGAGCTTGAAGGGCTTGATGATCGCTTCGATTTTTTTCATCCGTCGGTCCCTTGTCGCTTGCAGGCCGCTCTCCGTGCGGAGCCGGCCCCGCACCATGCCGTTCGTGATCCGAGAGGCGCCTGCCGTCAGGAAGCACGCCCCGTGCCAGTCGCGAGCCCGGCCGCGTTGCGGCCGTTCGCCGAGGTTTCGGCGGGCCGGTCCGCCGGTCGCCTTGGTCTCGCACCGCGGTTCCAGCCTGATAATTGGGCAAATGCCGGAATCATAGGCATGGACCTCGCGGGCCAGCGCCGCGCGGCGATAATCTCGTCTTTCTGGCCTTTGCGCAATCCGCTACGAAGGGCTCCGCTACGAAGGGCTCGCGATGAAGCCGCCGAACGCCATCCTGGCCGGATACGGAACGACGATCTTCACGGTGATGAGCGCGCTCGCCCAGGAGCATGGCGCGATCAACCTCGGCCAGGGCTTCCCGGACGAGGAAGGTCCCGAGGCGATCCGCCGCGTCGCCGCGGAGAGTGTGCTTGCGGGGCCGAACCAGTATCCGCCGATGCTGGGCCTTCCCGAGCTTCGCGAGGCCGTCGCCGGCCACAACTGGCGCTTCTACGGCCTCGATGTCGACTGGCGGTCGGAGGTGCTGATCACCTCGGGGGCGACCGAGGCGCTGGCCGACTGCTTCCTCGCTCTCGTCGAACCGGGCGACGAGGTCGTGCTGATCGAGCCCCTCTACGACAGCTACCTGCCGATGGTCCGCCGTGCCGGCGGCGTGCCGCGGCTGGTCCGCATCGAGCCGCCGGGCTGGACCCTGCCGCGGGCCGAGCTCGAGGCGGCGTTCTCGCCGCGGACCAAGCTGATCGTCGTCAACACGCCGCACAACCCCGCGGGCAAGGTGTTCGACCGGGACGAGCTCGCCGTCATCGCCGCCCTCGTCGAGACGCACGACGCCTATGCGGTGTGCGACGAGGTCTACGAGCACCTGGTGTTCGACGGGGCCCGGCATCTGCCGCTGATGACGCTCCCCGGCATGCGGGAGCGGACGCTGCGCATCGGCTCGGCCGGCAAGACGTTCTCGGCCACTGGCTGGAAGGTCGGCTACGTCACCGCGGCCCCGCCCCTTCTCGAGGCGGTGGCGCGGGCGCATCAGTTCGTCACCTTCACCACGCCGCCCAACCTGCAGCGGGCGGCGGCCCACGGGCTCGGCATGGGCGACGACTATTTCGCCCGGCTCGCGGCCGGCCAGCAGGCGAAGCGCGACCGCCTGGCCCGCGGTCTCGAGGCGGCGGGCTTCGCGGTGTTGCCGAGCGCCGGCACCTACTTCCTCAGCGTCGACATCCGCTCCGTCGGCTTCGACGGCGACGACGTGGCGTTCTGCCGCCACATCACCACCGAGGCCGGCGTCACCGCCGTGCCGATGTCGGCGTTCTACGGCGAGGGCGCGGTCGACCGCTTCGCCCGGTTCTGCTTCTGCAAGCGGGATTCCCTGCTCGACGAGGCCTGTTCCCGCCTCGAGCGCCACTTTCGCAGCGCTTGACGGGTCCCGGGACCCGGTCTATGTCAGGCCCGGCGGCGGGAGTAGCTCAGTTGGTTAGAGCACCTGGTTGTGGTCCAGGGGGTCGTGGGTTCGAATCCCATCTCTCGCCCCAGCAAGATCAACACCCTGGACGTCGAACCTCGACCATCGCCTGAACGGACGCCGCCGGTCAGCGCATCAGCCCGCGGGCGATGATCGCGGCCTCGTCGACGGTCATGGTCGCCAGCGGATCGGCGATCTCGGCGATCGCCTCCGCCTCCGGGCCGCCGCGGCGCAACAGGCGCGCGCAGGTGTAGATGGCATCGAGGCGGTCCGACGGCACCTGGACGGTGACCGCGCGCAGGGCCTCCTCGGCGCGGTCAACGCCCGGCGGCAGGGCCGCCGGCACGGGCTCCGGCGCCGCAGCCCGAGAAGAAGGGTCGCAGGCGCCCCTGACGAACGACGCGAACGCCATGTCGCTGCGGGCCAGGTGGTCCTGCCACCAGGTCTCGACGAAGGCGACGACCCTGGCGAGATCGACGGCGTCGGGCTGGGCAGAGAGAAGCTTGCGGACCGCATGGACGTCACGGGTCAAGAGCCGGTGCTGCTCCTTGTGCGCCGGAAGGTAGGTGTAGGCGCTCCTGCGCATCACCTCCTCCTGGCGGTCGAAGTGATCGGCAAGCGCGGCGAGGAGAGCGCGGAGGCCGGCATTGAACGCCGCGGCGCCGTCTTTCCGGTCGAAGATCTCGCGAAGGGCGCCGACGCACTCGAGCACGGCCTGCTGCTCGGCGTCGAGGGGGCCGCACGCGACGGCATGGGGCTGAGACCACGGGACGAAGTTCATGGTGCCACCTTTACGTTCTGTCAGGTGATCCGACGCGGGGAGCGGTTGCCGGTGCTCCAGCCGCGCGGGCCAGGATACAACCTTTGAGAGCATAATACAATCATTCGCTGATTCCGAGGGGCCGTGACACGGCAGCGGCGACCGGCGCCCCGGCGGGACCGGCGGCTGTCGGCCGGCCGGTGCCCGAACGATTCGCCGAGTCCGCAGCGGCGAGAGCGCGGTCCGGCGGTCGGATCGGCGACGGCTCGGGCGGCGGCGGGGAGCGCCGGGAGGCGAGGTGGCCGGGCCCAAGCGGCGAGCGCCATTCCTATCGGATGCCTCGTGAATGGCGAGTGGGAGAGAAGGCTGTGGACAACTTCCGGACGTAAAGAACCGCCTTGGAGCCGGCCATTGAACACATTCCCATGGACCGTCTTGCTCTCGCCGGCGAATGACGCTTTTGTTGCGGCTGACCTCACGGATACGGACGAGGGCGAGCTGTTGGCCCCAAAATAGAGCCTGTCTGCTTGCCGCGGTCCCGAGGAGACACGATCGCCGGGGACCGGGACGCGACCGGCTCGGCAGCCAACCGGGGATTGCACTCTTTCCCGACTCGGCGACCAAAACGGGCGGCGCCGGCGAGGGTTTTCAAAGCGCCCGCCAGCGGCTATTGATGGGCGCCCGCGACGGCGGCCGCGAACGGCTCCCGCGGGGTGTGTCGGTCGGAAGGCGTGACGGATCGATGGATGAGGCCAGTCGCAGCACGCCGGTGATCATCGGCATCGTCGGCGATTCCGCCGCCGGCAAGACGACGCTTGCCGCAGGGTTGGCGCTCGCGCTCGGCCGCGAGCGCACGGTTTCCATCTGCATCGACGACTACCAACGGTACTCGCGCAGGCAGCGGATGGAGCTCGGGCTCACCCCCCACGATCCGGCCTGCAACCACATGGACATCCTCGAGCAGCACGTCGATCTCCTGCGCGACGGTCAGCCGATCCTGAAGCCCGTCTACAACCACAAGGGCGGAGTCCTGGAGGCGCCCGAGTACGTGGAGCCGAAGGACTTCATCATTCTGGAAGGACTTCTCGGCTACGCTTCGCCCCGCCTGCGCGATGCGTATGACGTCAAGCTGTACGTCGAGCCCCAGGAGCAGCTTCGCCTGCGATGGAAGTTCCAGCGCGATATCGGCGAGAGCGGCTACACGCGGGAGCAGCTGATGCAGACCCTGCCCAAACTCAAGGCGGACAGCGAGGCCCATGTCGTTCCGCAGCGCCGGCACGCCGACATGGTGGTGAGCTTCTGTCCGCCCGACGACCGCCCCGAGGAGAGCGGCGAGCATCTCAACGCCGCGCTCATTCTCAGGCCGACGCTGCCGTATCTCGACCTGACGCCGCTGCTGGAGCTGGGTGGCGGCACCGGCTTCGTGCTCGAGCTTGCGCGCGATGTCGACGGCCGGCCGGTCGATGCGCTGCACATCTCGGGCGGCATCGACGACAGCCGGGCGGCACGGATGGAGGAGGCGCTGTGGCGGCTCCTGGCGGTGACGCGTCGTGACCCGGACCGGCCAGGCTCCTTCCGCGACGGCACGGGGCGGCGGCTGCATTCCCGCCCTTTGGCCTTGTCGCAGTTGCTGATTACGCACTACCTATTGAATGCCGCTCTGGGGCATCATGTCAGCTGAAGAGAGGCCGCCGATGACGGTTGCAACGATGAAGCGTGCCATGGACGTCGAGACCGAGCCCGCCGCGCTGCCGGTGGCGACCCACCAGGAGATGGTCAACGCCATCCGCATGCTCGCCGCGGATGCGGTCGAGAAGGCCAAGTCGGGCCATCCTGGCCTGCCGATGGGCATGGCCAACGTCGCCACCGTGTTGTGGACGCGGTTCCTCAGGTTCGATCCGTCGGCGCCCAAGTGGGACGATCGCGACCGCTTCATCCTGTCCGCCGGTCACGGCTCGATGCTGCTTTATGCGCTCCTCTATCTCACCGGCTACGAGGACGTGACCATCGACGAGATCAAGAACTTCCGTCAGCTCAAGTCCAGGACTCCCGGCCACCCGGAATACGGGGTGACGGCGGGGATCGAGACGACCACCGGGCCGCTGGCGCAGGGTCTCGGCAACGCCGTCGGCATGGCGCTCGCCGAGCGCCTGCGTAACGCCCGTTGGGGAGACGGCATCGTCGATCACTATACCTATTGCCTGGTCGGCGATGGCTGCCTGATGGAAGGGTTGGGTCAGGAGGCGATCTCGATCGCCGGGTTCCTCAGGCTGCACAAGCTGATCGTGCTGTGGGACGACAACCGCATCTCCATCGACGGTCCGACCTCGCTCGCCACGGCCGACAACCAGCTCGCCCGCTTCGAGGCGTCCGGCTGGGATGCGGTGGCGGTTGACGGCGACGACCCCGAGGCCGTCGGCGCGGCGATCGCCAAGGCGCGGATCTCGGACAAGCCCTCGTTCATCGCCTGCCGGACGATCATCGGCCACGGCGCGCCGACCAAGGCCGGCACCGAGGCGACCCACGGCGCGCCCCTCGGCGAGGACGAGGTGGCCGGCACCCGCAAGGCGCTCGGCTGGCCCTATCCGCCGTTCGTCGTCCCCCGCCACGTCCTCGATGCGTGGCGCAAGGCCGGCCGCCGCGGCATCGCCGACCGCAGGGCCTGGGAGGCCCGCTTCGAGGCGTTGTGCGAGGAGAAGAAGGCCGAGTTCCGCCGCACCAGCGTCGGCAAGCTCGCTCCCGGGTGGCAGACGCCCCTCAACGACTTCAAGCGCAAGCTCGCCGACGAACGGCCGACCTGGCCGACCCGCAAGGCCTCGGGCCAGGCGCTGGAGATCCTGACCGCCACGTTCCCGGAGATCATCGGCGGCTCGGCCGACCTCACCGAGTCGTGCTTCACCAAGACGTCGTGCATGGAGGACGTCAAGCCCGGCGACTACTCCGGCCGCTATATCCATTACGGCGTGCGGGAGCACGCCATGGCGGCGATGATGAACGGCATGGCGCTCCACGGCGGCTTCATTCCCTACGGCGGGACCTTCCTGGTGTTCGTCGACTACATGCGCGGCGCCATCCGCATGTCGGCCTTGATGAAGCAGCGGGTCATCTACGTCTGCACCCACGATTCGATCGGCGTCGGCGAGGACGGGCCGACCCACCATCCGTCGGAAACCATCGCCGGGCTCAGGGTGATGCCCAACCTGCTCGTCTTCCGCCCGGCCGACGCCGTCGAGACCTTCGAATCCTGGGTCATCGCGCTGACCGAGTACGACATGCCGTCCTGCCTGGTGCTGACGCGGCAGGCCGTGCCGGCGGTGCGCACCGAGCACGAGAGCATCAATCTCTGCGCGCGCGGCGCCTACATCCTCTACGACGCCGAAGGCGGCGACCGCGAGGTGACGCTGTTTGCCACCGGGTCCGAGGTACACATCGCGGTCAAGGCACGGGAGGTCCTTCAGGCCGAAGGAATTCCCACGGCCGTCGTGTCGATGCCGTGCTGGGAGCTGTTCGACCAGCAGCCGGAGAAGTATCGCCGCGAGGTGATGGGACCCGACTGGCCCAACTGCGTGCGCGTCGCCGTCGAGGCCGCCATCTCGCCGGGCTGGGACAAGTACATCGGCGAGAACGGCGTGTTCGTCGGCCTGAAGGACTTCAGCCTGTCGGCGCCGGGACCGGCCCTGTTCGAGTACTTCGGGATCACGCCCGACAACGTCGTCGCCCAGGCGAAGGAAGCGGTCGCCCGCCGGCGCGTCGTCCATCGCCGGCCCGGGACCCGCGTCGGCATCGACGTGGTCGGATAGCAAGCAGGACGGAGCGGGCGGATGAGCCGTGTCGAACTCGAGGAGATCGCCCAACAGCTGGTCGCCAACGGCAGGGGCATCCTTGCCGCGGACGAGAGCACCGGCACCATCACCCGGCGCTTCGATGGCGTCGGCGTCGAAGGCACCTTCGACACCCGACGCGCCTATCGCGAGATGCTGTTCTCGACCCCGAGTCTCGGAAAGTACGTCAGCGGCGCGATCCTCTACGACGAGACCTTCCACCAGACGGCTAACGACGGGAGGCCGCTGCGGCAGCTGTTGACGGGCCAGCACATGCTTCCGGGCATCAAGGTCGACACCGGCGCGAAGCCGCTCGCCGGATGTCCGGGCGAGACCGTGACCGAGGGTCTCGACGGGTTGCGCAAGCGTGTTGCCGACTACCGCGGCCTCGGCGCCCGCTTCGCCAAGTGGCGGGCGGTGATCCGCATCGGCAACGGCATCCCGACCACGACCTGCGTCTCCGTCAATGCCCACGCTTTGGCCCGCTACGCGGCGCTCTGCCAGGAGGGCAGTCTGGTGCCGATCGTCGAGCCGGAGGTGCTGATGGACGGCGGTCACGACATCGACCTGTGCGAGGAAGTGACGACCGGGGTGCTGGCGACGGTGTTCGCCGAGCTCGTCGAGCAGCGCGTCCTCCTGGAAGGGATGCTGCTCAAGCCGAACATGGTGATCTCGGGCCGGGACAGTCCGCACCAGGCCGGCGTCGAGGAGGTCGCCGAGCGCACCCTGCGCTGCCTCAGGCGCTGCGTACCGGCCGCGGTGCCGGGCATCGTCTTTCTCTCCGGCGGGCAGAGCAGCGAGGACGCCACCGCCCACCTCAACGCGATGAACGCCCTGTTCGGACCGCACCCGTGGAAGCTCAGCTTCTCCTTTGGCCGGGCGCTGCAGGACAAGGCGCTCCGGACCTGGCGAGGCGACGCGGACGCCGCCGCCGCCGCGCAACAGGCGCTCTTGCGCCGGGCGATGCTCAACAGTGCGGCCTGCCGCGGCGCCTACACCGGCGAAGCGGCCTGAACGGCCGCCGATGGCGCCGGGCACGGTCAAGATCGCACCGTCCATTCTGTCGGCCGACTTCGCCCGGCTCGGCGAGGAGGTGCGGGCGATCGAGGCGGCCGGGTGCGACTACGTCCACGTCGACGTCATGGACGGCCACTTCGTTCCCAATCTGACCGTCGGCCCCTGCGTCATCCGCTCCCTTCGCCCCTACACCAACAGGCCGTTCGACGTCCACCTGATGATCGATCCGGCGCAGCCCTTTCTCGCCGAGTATGCCAGCGCCGGCGCCGACATCATCACGGTCCACGCCGAGGCCGACACCCATCTCGATCGTTCGCTGCAGGTCATTCGCGCGCTCGGCAAGAAGGCCGGCGTCTCGCTCAACCCGGCAACCCCGCCCTCGGCGATCGAGCACGTGCTTCATCGCCTCGACCTGATCCTCGTGATGTCCGTCAACCCGGGCTTCGGTGGGCAGAGCTTCATCGCCGCCCAGCTCGAGAAGATCCGGCGCGTCCGCGAGATGATCGGCGACCGGCCGATCGAGCTCGAGGTCGACGGCGGCGTCAACGCCGAGACGGCGCCGGCGGTGATCGATGCCGGAGCCGACGTTCTCGTCGCCGGCACCGCGGTGTTCGGGGAAGAGGACTATGCGGCCGCCATCCGCGCCCTGAGGCCGGCACCGCCAGGGTAGGCCGGCCGCGCTTCAGGCGATGGCGTCGATCGCGGCGTCGCTGAGGCCGCCGGGGACGATGGTGACCGGGATCGGCAGCCGGCCGACGCGTTTCATGACATCGGTGATGAGCCGGCCCGGGCCCTCGTTTCCCGGCGCGGCGCCGAGAACCAGCACCGAGAATCCGCCCTCCTCGTCGATCAGCTTCATCAACTCGGCGGTGAGCTTCCCCTCGCGGATGTAGACCGTGGGCGTTGCGCCCGAAAGCCGCTGCACGACCGAGGCGACGACCTGCAGCATCTCCTCGGCCTGCTCCCGCCGTTCCTCCTGCATCAGGTGGCCGACCGCCATCCAGTGCTGGAACTCGACCGGCTCGACGACGTAGAGCAGCGCGACGCGGCCGCCTGTCGCCTTGGCGCGCCGGCACGCGAAGCGCAGCGCTTGGTGCAGTTCCTCGCTCTCGTCGACGACGCAGAGAAAGGTGCGGGGGATTTCGGGGGCGGAGGCCGCTTGCTCAGCCTGCAACGGCTGACGGCTTTGCTCGGCGATCACGGATCAGTCTTTCCGGAACACGATGCTCGCGGACCATCCTGCCACCACCGCGATCAGGATGGCAAGGACGCCGTAGGCGAAGGCATGGCGGTGGGCGAAATCGAACACGCCGGCCGAGAAGCCGATCTTGCTCACCACCAAGGGCGTGATCTCGGCGCTGATCACGGCTCCACCGCTCAAGAGGTAGACGGCGACGGTGTAGGTGCCCACGGGCGCGTTGGCCGGAAACAGAATGTCGGTTCGGAACAGCCGCTGGCCGAGGAAGTTGATCTTCGGTGGCTCGGTGTAGAACAGGTCGAGCTTCTGCATGTTGCGGATGAGGGCGGCGCGGAACGCCGCCAGCGTCTCCGCCTCGGGCTCGCCTTCGACCGTGACACGCAGGTGCTCGAGTCCGATCTCGTGGCGCGCGCCGACGCTCTCGGGAACGATCTCCGTGAGCGGCCGGCTGGCGGCAACGACATAGAAGCTCGGCACGCCTGCGAACCTCATCTCGGCCTCGTTCACCCAAATGCCGGCGACCCGGCCCTTGTGGCGAACGATCTTGTCGGCCTTGGGACCGCGGACGACGACCACGACGTCGCCCTCGCCGTCGGTCGCCCCAAACAGCAGGATGTCGGCACCGGTGAACCCCGTGGTGATGCTGACGAGATGGTTGGAGAGGTCGACGACCAGCTGTGATGCCGCCTCCCGCGGCCACGACCCGAGAACGATGGCAACGACGGCGGCGAGGATCGTCGCGAGGCTCTTCATGGATGGCCCAGGACCTCGCCCAGCGAATAGAGATCTTCGGGCGGCAGCACGAGATCGGTTGCCAGCTTGCCGCAGACGAGCAGGACCAGGACGGCCAGCAGCACGCGCAGCTGGTCGCCGCGCAACCGCGCCCCGAGGCGGACGCCGAACTGGGCGCCGATGACGCCGCCGACGAGGAGCAGCAGGGCCAGCACCACGTCGACGGTCTGGTTGGTGACCGCCTGCAGGAGGGTGACATTGGCGGTGACGAAAATGATCTGGAACAGCGACGTGCCGACCACCACCGCCGTCGGCATGCCCAGCAGATAGATCATCGCCGGGACCATGAAGAAACCGCCGCCGACGCCCATGATGGCGGCCATCATGCCGACGAAAAAGCCGACGCCGATCGGCAGAATGGCGCTGATGTAGAGGCGCGACTTGCGGAAGCGCATCTTCAGCGGCAGAGCATCCCGCCACGACCGCACCTCGCGGTGCGGCCCGGCAACACCCCGGTGCCGTCCGATGATGGCGTTGATGCCCTCGACCAGCATCAGCAGCCCGATGGTGCCGAGAAAGACGACGAACGAGAGCCGGATCACCAGGTCGATCTGACCGAGGCCCCGCAACAGGGTGAACACCCACACCCCGACCGAGGAGCCGAGAAAGCCGCCGATCAGAAGCACGAAGCCCATGCGGAAGTCGACGTTGCCGCGCCGCCAGTGGGCGAGGACGCCGGACACCGAGGAGGCGACGATCTGGTTGGCCTCGGTCGCCACCGCCACCGGCGGCGGAATGCCGATGAAGATCAGGAGCGGCGTCATCAGGAATCCGCCGCCGACACCGAACAGGCCCGACAGCATTCCGACGGCTGCGCCGAGGCCGAGGATCAGGGCGACGTTGACGGAAAGCTCCGCGATGGGGAGGTAGATCTCCATGAAGCGCGGCGCCTCCGGACGGCCTCGGACCCAGCACACGACAACGGGCGCTTCCGGCCGTTTGCCGCCGAGGCGCCCACTCGCGGGGATTCTTATTTGGATAGAGTATCTTAGATCGAGGGTTTAACAGACTTCCGGGGCGATGTCACGCACGCATGGCGGCCCTCGCGGCGTCGGCAAGACGAAGGCGCAGGGCCGTGGCTTCCGCGCTACACCTCGGTCCAGTGGCAGGCGAGCCCTAGGCTGCCGGCGGTGTTGGCGGCCGTCGAGAGGCAAGCCGGGGCCTTGCCACTCGGCACGTGCAGCTCGATGCGAATGGTATACTGGTCGCTGGGGCCGCCCGGAATGCGCTCGGCATCGAGACGGACGATGTTGGCCTCGAACTCCACGAACACCTCGGAGAGCCGGGCGATAAGGCCCGGCCGGTCGCCGCCCGAGACGGTGATGCGGTGGGTCACCCGCGCGGTCGGACCATGCACCGGCGCCAGCTGGAAGGGGACGACGGACAGCTTGGCGCCTTCCAGCTCCGGCAGGGCGCGCAACGCCGCCTCCACGTCGGAGAGCGCGACGTCGTCCGCCAGCTCGACCACGGACACGAACTCGGCGGCACCGCCGAGCACGGCGAAGGTGGTGTCGCCGAGATTGCCGCCGAGATCGAAGAGCCGGCCGGCAATGGCGGCAACCAGCCCGACGCGGTCGGGGCAGGACACCGAGACGAGCGCATTGATCGTCATCTGTTCCATCCTCGCATCCGGTGGAGCGCGGAGGCGTCCCTCTCGCTTGTCCGCGGTCTCCCTGTTCCGGTAGGCGGTCGCGATGTCTTCGTCAAGGCGAACCCGCGTCCAGCCAGCGCCGGAAGGCGGCTCGGATGACGCGCTCGGTCTCCGACCAGAGACCGAGGCCGGGCAGGGCCTCGACATCGATCCACGCGACGGCGCCGGCATCGCCGGCCGCTCTCACCTCCATCGCGCCTCCGGTCGGCACCGCGAGGAGGTCGACGAGCGTGTAGTGGTAGCGGACCGGCGACGAGGCGGACTCGCGGTCGATCAGGTCGACGACGTCGACGAGGCCGAGCACGCGAACGGTGATCCCGGTCTCCTCCTCGACCTCGCGCCGCACCGCCTCCTCGACCGTCTCGCCCAGCTTCTGCAGGCCTCCGGGCAGGCTCCACTGACCCTGGCGGGGCGGCGTGGAACGGCGGACGAGAAGGACGCGCCCGCGCGAGACGACGACGGCGCCGACGCCGATTAGGGGAGCCGACGGATACCGCCGGCGCGGGGAGGCGAGGGCGGTCACCCGTTCCTCCTTCCTCTCGAGGCTCCGCTCTTATAAGCTCCCTGCCGTTCCCGCACGAGGGACTTGCGCGCCATGTTCGATGGCTTCACGACCGTCGACATCCCGGTGACCGAGACGACGATCCGCACCGTCCACGGCGGCTCGGGGCCTCCGTTGCTGCTCCTCCACGGCTATCCCCAGACCCACGTGATCTGGCACAAGATCGCGGCGGATCTCGCCCGGCACTTCACGGTCGTCGCCACCGACCTCCGCGGATACGGCGACAGCGGCAAGCCCGCCTCCGACCCCCGTCACGCGCCGTACTCGAAGCGGGCGACCGCAAGGGACCAGGTCGAGGTCATGGCCCGGCTCGGCTTCCCGTCGTTCGCCGCTGCCGGCCACGACCGCGGCGGGCGGGTCGCCCACCGCATGGCCCTCGACCATCCGGACACGATCGAGAAGCTCGCGGTTCTCGACATCGTTCCCACCCACAAGATCTTTTCGACGGTCAACAAGGCGGTGGCGACGGCCTATTATCACTGGTTCTTCCTGATCCAGGAGGGCGCCCTTCCCGAGACGTTGATCGGCCACGACCCGGGCTATTATCTCACACGCAAGCTCGATCAGTGGGGCGGCGGGATGGAGCATTTCGAGAAAGAGGCGCTCGCCGAGTACGTTCGCTGCTTCTCGGATCCCGCTTGCATCCACGCTTCGTGCGAGGACTACCGGGCCGCCGCCGGCATCGACCTCGAGCACGACGAGGCCGACATGGATCGCAAGATCGGCTGTCCGGTGCTGGCGCTGTGGGGCGAGAAGGGGCTGATGGAAAGGCACTATGACGTGCTGGCGACCTGGCGCGAGCGGGCCCGCGACGTGCGCGGCCGGGCGCTGCTCTGCGGCCATTTCCTCGCCGAGGAGGCGCCCGCCGAGACCGCCGCCGAGCTGATCGCCTTCTTTCGCCAATGACGCTGGACGTTTGCTGTTCTTCCCAGGTTGGTTCGAGAGCACGCTAAAGCCATGGACGAGACCCCGCCGGGCGAACATCCGGACGCCGACGAGCAGAAGCGCAAGGCGCGCAAACCTGACGCCGGCGAGATGGGCCTGATGGCCCGCCTGCGCGCCTATTTCCTTGCCGGCATCCTGATCACCGCGCCGATCTCGATCACCTTCTATCTCGCCTGGCTGTTCGTCAGCTTCGTCGATGCCAGGGTCACGCCGCTGATCCCGGCGAGATACAACCCCGAGACCTATCTGCCGTTCGCCCTGCCGGGCCTCGGCCTGATCGTCCTCGTCGTCGCGCTGGTGATGATCGGCGCGCTGACCGCCGGCTACGTCGGCAAGCTCCTGATGCGGGTCTACGAGGCCTTGTTGAACCGCATGCCGGTGATCCGCAACATCTACGGCGCCGTCAAGCAGATCGTCGAGACCGTTCTCGCCCAGCAGTCGCCGGCCTTCCGCCAGCCCGTGCTGGTCGAGTATCCGCGCCGCGGCCTGTGGGCCATCGCCTTCATCACCGGCCGCACCGAAGGCGAGGTTCAGGACCTGACCGACGAGGAGGTGGTCAACGTCTTCTTGCCGACCACGCCGAATCCGACCTCGGGCTTTCTCCTGTTCGTGCCGCGGCGTGACGTCGTGCCGCTCAGCATGACGGTGGAGGAGGCGGCGAAGATGGTGATCTCGGGCGGCATCGTCACTCCGCCCGACCGGCGCACGGCCGCCGAGCGGGCCACGCCCCGGATCGCCGTCGCCGGCCGCGACGACATCGACATCCGCCGGCTCGCCGAAGGCCCAGGATCCCGCGCCGCGCGCAGACCCCGGCCGGAGCCGGCGAAGGAGTGACCCCGCTCGCCTGGCCGTCGGGCCGGCGGCTCAGCCGGACCGGAGGTAGCGGATGGCGGCATCCCGTTCGAACAGATAGAGAAGGGTGCGCAGCGCCTGGCCGCGGGGGGTGACCAGATCCGCGTCCCGCTCCAGGATCAGCCTCGCGTCGTCGCGGGCGGCGGCGAGGAGGTCGGCGTGGTGGGCGAGGTCGGCGATGCGGAACACCGGCATGCCGCTCTGACGGGTCCCCAGCACCTCGCCGGCGCCGCGCAGGCGCAGGTCCTCCTCGGCGATGCGAAAGCCGTCCTCGGTCTCGCGCATGATCGTGAGCCGCGCCTTCGCCGCCTCGGTGAGCGGCGGCGCGTAGACGAGGAGGCACGTCGACGGCCGGTCGCCGCGGCCGATGCGTCCGCGCAGCTGATGCAGCTGGGCGAGACCGTAGCGTTCGGCGTGCTCGACGACCATCACCGTCGCCGCCGGCACGTCGACGCCGACCTCGACCACCGTGGTGGCGACGAGGATGTCGACATCGCCGTCGGCGAACGCCGCCATCACGCGGTCCTTGTCCCTGGCCGACATCCGGCCGTGGACGAGACCCACCCGCTCGCCGAATCGGCCCTTGAGGTGGCGATGCCGCTCCTCTGCGGCGGCGACCTCGAGGGCCGCCGACTCCTCGACCAGCGGGCAGACCCAGAACACCTTGGCGCCCGCCGCAAGGCCGCGGCCGACGGCGGCGATCACCTCGTCGAGGCGGTCGACCGGAAGCGCCCGCGTGTCGACCGGACGGCGGCCCGGCGGCTTCTCGGTGAGCTTGGAGACCTCCATGTCTCCGTAGGCGGTCAGCATCAGGGTGCGCGGGATCGGCGTCGCGGTCATCACCAGGACGTCGGCGGCCCGGCCCTTGGAGGCCAGCTCCAACCGCTGGTGGACCCCGAAGCGATGCTGTTCGTCGATGACGGCGAGCGCCAGATCCTTGAAGGCGACGTCCTTCTGGAACAGGGCGTGGGTGCCGACGGCGATCGGGATCTCGCCCGAGGCGAGGCCGTCGAGAACGGCATCCCGGGCGCGGCCCTTCTCGCGGCCGGTCAGGAGGGCGGTGCACACCCCCGCCGCCGCCGCCAGCGGCTCGATGGTCGCCATGTGCTGGCGGGCGAGGAGTTCGGTCGGCGCCATCAGCGCCGCCTGGGCGCCGCTTTCCACGGCGTTGAGCATGGCGATCACCGCCACCACCGTCTTGCCGCTGCCGACGTCGCCCTGCAGCAGCCTCAGCATGCGGAGATCGAGCGCCATGTCGGCCGTGATCTCGCGCACGGCCAGCCGCTGCGAGGCGGTCGGCTCGAAGGACAGCGCCGCCAGGGCACGGGCGGCGAGGCGGCCCGGAGCGCGCGTCGGGCGGCCGGCGACATGACGGAGCTTCCGCCGCACCAGCGCCAGCGCCAGCTGATTGGCGAGCAGTTCGTCGTAGGCGAGGCGGGCCCGCGCCGGCGCCAGCGGCTCGAACGCCGCCCCGTCTTCCGGGGCGTGAGCGGCGAGAAGCGCCCGCCGCCAGGATTGCCAGCCCTGGCGGTCGAGGAAGGCCGGATCCTGCCACTCGTCGAGCTCGGGTGCCTGGTCGAGGGCGGCGCGGACGATCCGCGCCAGCGCGCGAGCCGAGAGGCCGGCGGCGAGCGGGTAGACCGGCTCGACGACGAGAACCTCGTCCCGCCGCTCGACCGTCGCGATGCGGTCGGGATGGGCCATCTGCAGCTCGCCGGCGTAGACCTCGAGGGTGCCGCTGACGACGCGGGTGCGGCCCACCGGCAGGGCCTTTTCCAGGTAATCTCGGCGGCCGTGGAAGAACACCAGGCTGAGAGCGCCGGTGGCGTCGGAGCAGTGAACCCGATAGGGCTGGCGCGGTCCGGCCGGCGGCGCGTGCCGGTCGACGCGAACGGTCAGTGTCGCCACCTGTCCCGGACTCGCCGAAGCCAGGCTCGGCGCACAGCGGCGGTCGACAATCGCCGTCGGCAGGTGCCAGACGAGGTCGAGGACCCGAGAGCCGGCCAGCCGCTCGATCACCGCCGCCAAGCGGTCGCCGACGCCGGCGAGCGTCTCAACCGGGGCGAACAGGGGGAACAGGACGGGCGGACGCATCGGCACTCGAGCGGGCTGACAGGAACGGGTGGAGCCGTTATATCCTAAGGGTCCGGAAGGGCGGATGCGAATGTCGGAGCGGTTGGACACGAGACGAAAGCGCGTGCGGTTCCGGTGCCATCACACCGGCATGAAGGAGAACGATCTCCTGATCGGCGCGTTCGCCGACCGCCACCTCGATGCCTTGAGCGACGCCGACGTGGCATGGCTCGAGTCGTTCCTCATGGACCACGACGACATCGCCATCCACAACTGGATCACCGGCCGCGATCGGGTGCCGCCGGCGCTCGAGCACCCGGTGTTGCGAATGCTGCAGGATTTCAAGTACACACCGTAACGCGTTGGTACGAATATCTGAATTCTTGATCAAAGGGCGGCGGACCCTGATCGGGGGTGCACCCGAGGGGTTCGACGCCCTTCTCCTCGGCGACCTCGCACGCGCGGAGCCCGCGGGCGTGCTGGCGGTCTGCCGCGACGACGTTCGCCTCGCCCGCACCGGCGAGGCGCTTCGCTTCTTCGCCCCGGATGTAAAGTGCCTCGAGCTTCCGGCCTGGGACTGTCTCCCCTACGACCGGGTTTCGCCGCACACCGACATCGTCAGCCGACGCATCGACACCCTCACCCGGCTTCTGGAGGGGAACGAAACCGCCGGCCCGCGCGTGGTGCTGACCACGGTGTCGGCGGCATTGCAGCGGCTGCCGCCGCGGTCCGCGTTCACCGGTGCGACGCTGGTCGCCAGGGCCGGTGACCGGATCGATCCGCGGGATCTCGTCGCCTTTCTCGATCGCCAGGGCTACGGCCGCGCGGAGACGGTGATGGAGCCGGGCGAGTACGCCGTCCGCGGCGGAATCGTCGATGTCTTCCCGCCGGGACGCGCCGATGCAGCCCGGCTCGACTTCTTCGGCGACGAGATCGAGAGCATCCGCGCCTTCGATGCCGCCACCCAGCGCTCCTCAAGGCCGGTCGCGAGCCTTGTGCTGAAGCCGGTGAGCGAGGTCACGCTGAGCCCGGAGGTTATCGTCCGCTTCCGTTCCGGCTATCGCGCGCTGTTCGGCGCGGTGCGCGGCGATGATCCCCTCTACGAGGCGGTCTCGGCGGGGCGGCGGCACATCGGCATGGAGCACTGGCTGCCGCTGTTCCACGACGGCCTCGAGACGGTCTTCGACCACCTTCCGGAGGCCGCCGTGGCGCTCGATCACGAGGTCGAGCAGGCGTGCAGCGCGCGCCTCGACCTGATCGTGGAGTATTATGCCGCGCGCCGGGCGCGCGGCGATCGCGGGTCTGCCGGCGCCATGCCCTATCGTCCGGTCCCGCCGGAGAGCCTGTTCCTCGACGCCGACGCCTGGCGGAGCCGTCTCGCCGGGCGCGCGGTCGCCGGGCTGAGTCCGTTCGCCGTTCCCGAAGGCGTCCCCGACGCGGTCGACGCCGGCGGCCGGCCCGGCGTCGATTTCGCCGAGGCCAGGCGGCGGCCGGACGTCAACGTCTTCGACGCCCTGGCCCAGCGCATCGGCGAGCACCAGCGCCAGGGGCGGGCCGTGGTGGTGGCGGCGGTCACCGCCGGATCACGCGACCGGTTGGCGGCGGTGATGGTCGAGCACGGCATCCTGGGGCAGAGCCCGGTCGACGGCTGGCAGGGCGTGCAGGCCCTGCCAGCCGGCACCGTGGCGCTCGCCGTCCTCGGCCTCGAGCGCGGCTTCACGGCACCGGGGCTCGCCGTGATCTCGGAGCAGGACATCCTCGGCGACCGCCTCGCCCGGCGGTCCTCGCGCCGCGTGCGGCCCGAGGCCTTCATCGCCGAGGCCTCGGCCCTGAGCCCGGGAGACCTAGTGGTGCATGTCGACCACGGCATCGGCCAGTACGACGGCCTCGAGACCATCACCGTCGGCAACGCGCCGCACGACTGCCTGCGCCTCCTCTATGCCGGCGGCGACCGGTTGTACCTCCCGGTCGAGAACATCGAGATGATCAGCCGCTACGGCTCGGAAACCGCCGGCGTCCAGCTCGACCGGCTCGGCGGCGCTTCGTGGCAGGCGCGCAAGGCCCGCCTGAAAGCGCGAATCCGCGAGATGGCCGACCAGCTGATCCAGGTGGCCGCGGCCCGCAGCCTGCGGACCGCGCCCTCGATCAGCCCGCCCACCGGCCTGTTCGAGGAGTTCTGCACCCGGTTTCCCTACGTGGAAACGGACGACCAGGCCCGGGCCATCGCCGACACCCTCGCCGATCTCGCCGGCGGCCGGCCGGCCGACCGGCTGATCTGCGGCGACGTCGGCTTCGGCAAGACCGAGGTGGCGCTGAGGGCCGCCTTCGTCACCGCGCTGGAGGGCCGCCAGGTCGCGGTCGTCGTGCCGACGACGCTGCTCTGCCGCCAGCATGCCCGCACGTTCGAGGAGCGGTTCGCCGGCTATCCCGTCCGCATCGCCCAGCTCTCCCGCCTCGTCGGGGCGCAGGACGCGCAGAAGGTGCGGGAAGGCCTCGCCGACGGCACCGTCGACATCGTCGTCGGCACCCATGCACTGTTGTCCTCGAAGATCCGGTTCCGCGACCTCGGCCTCCTCGTCGTCGACGAGGAGCAGCACTTCGGCGTCGCCCACAAGGAGGCGCTGAAGAAGCTCAAGGCCGACGTCCACGTGCTGACGCTGACCGCGACGCCGATCCCGCGCACCCTGCAGCTCGCGCTCTCCGGCGTCCGCGAGATGAGCCTGATCGCCACGCCGCCCGTCGACCGGCTGGCCGTGCGCACCTTCGTCCTGCCTTACGATCCGGTGATCATCCGCGAGGCCATCCTCCGCGAGCGCCTGCGCGGCGGCCAGACCTTCTATGTCTGTCCGCGCATCGAGGATCTGCCCCAGGTCGGCGCGGCGCTGACCGAGCTGGTGCCCGAGGCGAAGGTGGTCGCCGCCCACGGCCGGATGGCGGCCCGCGAGCTGGAGGCCAACGTCGGCGCCTTCTACGACGGCGCCTACGACCTGCTGTTGTCCACCAACATCATCGAGTCCGGGCTCGATCTGCCGGCGGTCAACACCATCGTCATCCATCGCGCCGACCGGTTCGGCCTCGCCCAGCTCTACCAGCTGCGGGGCCGGGTCGGGCGCTCGAAGGTGCGCGCCTACGCCTATCTCACGCTGCCGCCCGGGCGCACGCTCTCGGCCACCGCCCAGAAGCGCCTGGAGGTGATGCAGGCCCTCGATTCGCTGGGCGCCGGCTTCACGCTCGCCAGCCACGACCTCGACATCCGCGGCGCCGGCAACCTGCTCGGCGAGGAGCAGTCGGGGCACATCCGCGAGGTCGGCATCGAGCTCTACCAGAAGATGCTGGAGGAGGCGGTGGCCGAGGCGCGGGGTGGCGATGGCGGCGCCGTCGAGGAGGGCTGGAGCCCGCAGATCGCCCTCGGCATCGGCGTCCTGATCCCGGAGACCTACCTGCCCGATCTCGGCGTCCGGCTCGGTCTCTACCGCCGGCTCGCCGAGGCCCGGACCACGGACCAGATCGAGGCGTTCGCCGCCGAGCTGATCGACCGCTTCGGGCCGCTGCCGGCGGAGGTGGAGAACCTGCTGCAGGTGCTGGAGATCAAGGAGCTGTGCCGCAAGGCCGGTGTCGAGCGCCTTGAGGCGGGCCCGAAGGGCGCCGTCCTCTCCTTCCGCAGCAACGATTTCGCCGATCCCGGCGGTCTCGTCGCCTTCATCGCACGCGAGTCTCCTGCGGCGAAGCTGCGGCCGGACCACCGGCTGGTCTATCGTCGCGACTGGGAGCTGCCGCTGGAGCGTCTCGGCGGCGCCAGGCGGCTGATGATGGAGCTCGCCGCCATCGCCACTGCCGCCGCGTCGCCCGATGCGGCGCGCCGGGCGCGGACGGTCAGCGCCTGACCCATGGCGCGGATGGCCGCATCGCTGCCCGTCCGCCTTCTCGCCGCGGCGATCTGCTGTGTCGTCGCGGCCTGCGCCTATCGCGGCGGCGGCGAGCACCCGGTGATCCGCAAGTTCACCTGGTTCAGCTATCTCAACGGCGACGACATCCGCGGTCTGTGCCGCGAGGGAGCGCCGCCGCAGTACCGCTTCGTTTACAACGGCGTCTACATCCGCCAGGTGCGAACCTACGACATCGAGGCCGGACCGCCCGGCAGCAACCGGCATCGGCTGACGACCCGCGTCATCGGCCGCACCGATGTCAGCCGCTTGGAGCTGCGCTCGTTCGGCGATCTCTTCGCGCCCGGCCGCGGCGAGATCCGCGACACCTGGCTCACCGACGCCGACCTCCAGGCCTTCGACGCCGCCCTGGTCGAGGGCGGTCTCTTCCTTCCGGCGCCGGCCGGCGAGCGGCTCGCCGCCGAGGACTTCTTCTGGACCGCCGTCGCCTGCGTCGACGGCAAGACCCGGTTCAACGCCTACAAATGGCCGTCGCAGCGCTTCGCTGCGGCGGCGTTTCCGTCGCTCCTGCTGGCCTGGGATCCGACGGGCATCCCGCTCGCGCGGCCGCGCGAGCTGAGCCTGTTCGACATCTACGGCACGAGCCAGCTGGAGGAGGCCAACCGCTCGCCCCGGTTCGTGCTGACCGTCGGCGAGAACGGTCTCGTCGGATTTCCACAGTGACCGCTGCCGGCGGCCGTCAGGCCGACGCCGCCACCGCGCCTACGCTTTCGCGGCTGACGTCGAGCATCCGGACGAGGACCTGTGCGTCCTGGGCGCCGGCGATGGTCATCGTGTCGTTGAAGACGAACGACGGCACCCCGCCGATGCCGAGGCGGCGGGCGCGCGCATCCTCGCGCTGAATGGGCTCAACGTCGGCGTCGCCGGACAGATGGGCGCGGAGGCCCGGCGCGTCGAGGCCGAGGCGGGTGCCGATCTCCACCAGGACGTCGGGATCGCCGATGTCGAGCCCGTCCACGAGGTGCGCCGAGAACAGCATCTCGACGGCCTGGCCGGCGCGGCCGACGGTGTCGGCACAGCGGACGAGACGGTGGGCATCCAGGCTGCGGGGAGCGCGGCGGATGGCATCGAAGGCGAAGGCGATCCCGGCCGCCTGCCCGGCTTCGAGGATGACGCGGCAGGCGCGCTTGGCGCGATCCCTGCTGCCGTATCGGCGGACGACGTAGCTCTGCCGGTCCATGCCTTCCCGCGGCATGTCCGGGTCGAGCAGGAACGGCCACCAGCGGAGGCGGGGGCTCAAGCGCGGCCGCTGCCTCAGCGCCGCCTCGAGCCGTCTCTTGCCGACGAAGCACCACGGACAGGTCGGGTCGAAAACGACATCGATGGTCAGATCGCCCATCACCGCCGATACTCAACTCCCGCGCGTGACGCCCATGGCGCCCCTATATGGGCTGGGGCGCCCGGATTCGCAAAGACAATCACCGCCGGCGTCGGCGCCCGCCGCCGGCGCTCGAGGCCGGACGGCGGACACCGGGCCGCGTCGGCTCCGCGAGGCGCCGCGGGCCGGCTACTTCTCGCCCTTGACCTCGATCTTGCGGGTCTTCTCCTGGGCCTCCGGGGTCTTCGGCAGGGTGATGGTGAGGACGCCGTTGCGGAAGCTGGCCTCGACCTTCTCGGCGTCGATTCCGGCGGGCACGGACAGCGTCCGCTGGAACGATCCGTAGCGCCGCTCCGACAGATAGTAGCTGCCCTCTTCCTGGCCCTCCTCCCGCTCCTCCTTCTTTTCGCCGCGGATGATCAGCGTGTCGTTGGAGAGGCGGACGTCGATGTCCTGCTCGTCGAGGCCGGGCAGGTCCGCGCGGACCTGGATCTCGGTCCCCTTGTCGATCACGTCGACCGCCGGCATGCCGGCCTCGCCCAGCATCGGAAAGCCCCGGAACGGCTCGAGAAAGCCGCGGCCGCGCCGGCGCCCGCGACCCATGGGCCAGCCGGACCAGAACTCGTCGAACAGCCGGTCCATCTCCTCGCGCAGGCCGATCAGCGGCTGCCACGGGCTTTCCATGGGTCCGCCACGCTCCGGCTCCATCCTCACCGGAACCTTGCCCTTCTCCTTCGCCATGGTTGTCCCTCCTCGTCTGTCCAGTCGAGCGGACGCCGGGGTGCGAGCCGGCGCGCCCGAAAAGTGGTCATTGCCCTGTCGATTGATCGCGCAATTATGTAGGCCCGCCGGGCGGGCTCCGCAAGATGGCTGGGCTCCCCGCGATCCTGCCGCATCTCGTCGGCGGTGGCGGATGGGGTGGGATTCGAACCCACGATGGGCTTTTGACCCATACTCCCTTAGCAGGGGAGCGCCTTCGACCACTCGGCCACCCATCCAAGGAGGGCTGCGTCGCGTCGCGCCCGCCCGCCGTTCTACAGGCTGCCCCGAGAGGGTGTCAATCAAGGCCCGGCCGCGATGTCCTCACGCACCGCGCCGCCGGTGAGCCGTTGCAGCTCGTCGGCGGTGGTCGCGAACACGCAGTGCGGGTGGCCGGCGGCGGCATAGACGGTAGCGAACCGGCAAAGTCGGGCGTCGATGACCGTGGGCAACGGACGCCGAAGGCCCACCGGCGCGACGCCGCCGATGGCGAACCCGGTCGCCTTGCGCACGCGGCCGGCATCGGCGCGGCTGACCCGCCCGGCAAGCCCGACAGCATCGGGCAGGGCGGATTCGAGGCAGCGGCGATCGCCGGAGACGAGGGCCATCACCGGCCGGTCGCCGACCAGGAACACCAGCGACTTGACGATGGCGCCGAGTGGCGCGCCAAGGGCCTCGGCGGCGTCGCGGGCGCTGCGCGCGGTGTCCTCGAGCGCGATCACGCGGGCTGCGGAGCCGGCCGCGGCAAGCGCGTCCACAACCCGCCGCACGGACGGGCTGTCGAGAGGGGTCATGGTCGCCTCCTGGGTCGCCGGCGGGCCGCGCCCGGGGGCAAGGCGCGGTGGCGTGGACCGATCGATCCCCCTTATAGTCGCGGCGCCTTGCGGGGGAAAACCGTTTGCGCGCGCCGTGACCGATCTTCAGAAGACCCTGAGCACCCTTTACACCGGTCGCAGCCGGCGCGCGGCCCGGTTCCGCCTGGCGCTGCTCGGCTTCGACACGCTTACCATCGGCTTCTTCATCGTCGCGACGATGGTCGAGCCCGAACCCTGGGTGTGGGCCGTCGACATCGCCTTCGCGGTCGTTCTCGCCGCCGACTTCGCCGCCCGCCTGGCCATCGCCACCCACCGCCCGAGGTTCCTCGCGCAGCTCACCTCGCTCGCCGACCTCGTCGTCATCGTCACCCTGCTCGTCGCACCGTTCATCGAGAGCTGGGCGTTCCTGAGGGTGTTGAGGGCGCTTAAGCTCCTGCGCTCCTACCACGTGCTGCGCGACCTGCGCTCTCGGCATCCGTTCTTCCGCCGCAACGAGGACGTGATCGTCTCCTGCGTCAACCTCGCCGTCTTCGTCTTCTTCGTCACCGCCCTCGTCTACGTGCTCGAGAAGGACGTCAACCCGGGCATCCGCACCTACGTCGACGCGCTCTATTTCACGGTGACGACGCTGACCACCACGGGGTTCGGCGACATCACGCTCTCCGGCACCGAAGGGCGCCTCCTTGCCGTCGTGGTGATGGTGGTCGGCGTCGGCCTCTTCCTCCGCCTGGTCCAGACCATCTTCCGGCCGCCCAAGGCCCGCTACACCTGCCCCGACTGCGGGCTCAGCAGCCATGACGCTGACGCGTCCCACTGCAAGCACTGCGGACACGTCATCTACATCGAGCACGAGAGCCCCTGAGCTGCCCCGACGGTTCCGGGTTTCACCGAAACTTCATCATTCGAGGCTACCGATGGACAAGAGGCGGCACCTAGGCTGCCATCCTGTTCCGGAGGGCTTGCCCGTGACCGTCGTCCCGCTTCACCCCCGGCACCTCACCGACGCCGACGTCGTCGCCCTACGTCCACGCGTCCTCCGGCTGGTGAGGGGATCGGGAGCCGACCGCTGGATCCTCGACATGGCCGGGCCCGGCCGGTACGTGCGCCTCGCGGTGGTCGACCGCCAGGGTGGCGTCCTGTTCGCCATCACCCGGCGCCGCGGCGCCTACCGGATCACCGACCGCGGCGGACGGTGCATCGTCGAGACGCGGCGGCTTGCCGACGTGCTGGCCGTGCTCGCTGCGAGGGCGGCTCCGTTCGGAACGCGGGCGGACTAGCGGCGCCGGCGGCGGAGGGCGAAACCCAGGCCGCCGACCGCCATCGCGAACAGGCCCATCGCCGACGGCTCGGCGACGCTGTTCGGCGACTGCTGGTCTTGGAAGTCCCCGTCGCCGGCGAACAGCACGTCGTCGATGAAGATGTTCTCGCGCGTGCCGTTGGTGTCGACGGTGACGGTGAGCACGAGCTGCTCGCCGAAGCCCGAGCCGATGAGGGCGTCGAGATCGACCAGGACGCTCTTCCAGTTGGCGGTGCCGTCGTCCGCCGAGGCGTTGTCGCCGAGGGCGACGGCATCGAAATCGAGGAAGCTCTCGCTGTTGATGCCGTCGCTCAAGGTGAAGAAGAAGAAGTCGGTGCCCTCGTAGCCGATGTCGTTGATCCAGAAGCTGAGGGACAGCGTGCGGTTGACGAAGCCGCTCAAGTCGACGGGCTCGAAGACGAGATCCAGCCGGCCGTCGCCGTCGTTGAACTTGAAGTTGTGCTCGGCGCCGCTCGTGACGGCGGTACCGTTGGGGGCGACGTCGGGGGCGTTGGCGCCCGCGGCCGAGTTCACGCCGATGAAGTCGCTGGGATCATTGGTGATCACCGGGCCGGAGCCGAAGCCCCGCGTGTCCAGCCAGTAGGTGCGGAAGTCGAGACCGGGACCGCCGATGTTGTAGGATCCCTGGTTGGTGAGCGAGCTTCCGCTCGGCAGGGAATCGAGCGTTTCCGTGAAGGCATCGCTGAGCGCATTGAAGTTCTGCGCCGCGATGGTCCCTGCGTGGCTGGCCGGGCTCGCGATCGTGAGACCCAGCGCGAACGCCGTCAAGGCGCGTTTGACCGCCATTCTTGCCTCCTACCCATGTGTCCCCGCGGATGGTCCGCCGTCCTGCCGGCTCCGGTCCGGTTGTTGGCGAATACAAATACCACGTGTATTCATGACGTCAAGACAATTTTTACGAGACGCTTTCCGAACGTTCCTCCCGGGACGCCCCCATCTCCCGCCCACCAGCGTTTTGACGGCGGATCGGAAGAGGCGCTAGAGTTGCGGCGCCCGGCTCCGGATCAGAGCCGCGGGGCCCGCCGCGCCGGGTGGCGACGGCAAAGGGGGGGGCGGATGAACCGAAGGCCCTTGGGTGCGACCGGCTTGTGGGTGACCCCGATCGGGCTGGGGATGGCGGCGCTCGGCCGGCCCGGCTACATCAATCTCGGGCACGCCGAGGATCTCGGCGGCGACCGCAGCGTCGACACCATGAAGGCGCACGCGTACGGGGTGCTCGACGTGGCGCTGGCACTTGGCGTGCGCTACTACGACGCGGCGCGCTCCTATGGGCGGGGCGAGGCCTTCCTCGGCGCGTGGCTTCGGTCCCGCTTCGTCGACGCCGACGAGGAGGTCGTCGTCGGGTCGAAGTGGGGCTACACGTATACCGCCGATTGGCGGGTCGATGCCGCGGTGCACGAGGTCAAGGAGCACACCCTCGCGGTGCTGCGCCGCCAGTGGCGCGAGAGCCGGGAGAATCTCGGCGACTTCCTCCGTCTCTATCAGATCCACTCGGCGACCCTGGAGAGCGGCGTCCTCGACGACCGCGACGTGCTGAGCGAACTCGCCCGACTGAAGGCGGAGGGCATCGTCATCGGGTTGACGCTGAGCGGTCCCAATCAGTCCCAGGTGCTGAAGCGCGCGGCAGCGATTCGCATCGATGGCCGACGCCTGTTCGATTGCGTCCAGGCCACCTGGAACGTGCTCGAGCCCTCGGGCGGTGGCGCGCTCGAGGAGGCGCGGAACGAGGGCATCGGCGTGATCGTCAAGGAGGCGCTGGCCAACGGCCGGCTGACCTCCCGCAACGCCGATCCGGGTTTCGCCCGGACCGCCGCGGTGTTGGCCCGGCAGGCGCGTCGGCTGCGCACCTCGGTCGACGCGCTGGCACTTGCCGCCGTGCTGGCGCAGCCGTGGGCGGACGTCGTCCTCTCCGGTGCCGCCACCCAGCAGCAGATCCATTCGAACGCCCGCGCCACGCAGGTGCGCCTGGACGAGGGGGCGCTCTCCGTGCTTGACGGACTCGCCGAGCGGCCCGAGGACTACTGGAGCCTCCGCGGCCGGCTGCCGTGGACCTGAGCACAGGACCCGGCCGGCGCCGTCTTCACGCCATGGATGCTATCGACACTGCGCCGCACGGGGGGCAGAATGTCGCACCGATGCTTCGCCCCGCCACCACCGCCGACGTCAGGGACCTCGTCCGGATCGAGAACGGCTCCTTCGAAACCGACCGCTTCACGGCGCGAGCGTTTCGCTACCTGTTGTCGAGGGCGAATGCGGCGACCGTTGTCGACGAAGGACCGGACGGCGCGATCCGCGGCTACGCCATGGTGCTGTTCAACCGCGGCACCTCGCTCGCGCGGCTCTACTCCATCGCCGTCGACGCGAGCTTTCGCCGTTGCGGCGTCGGCGGCGGTCTGCTCGCGGCGATCGAGGATGTCGCCCGCGAACGCGATGCCGCGACGATGCGCCTGGAGGTGCGGGCCGACGACCCCGAGACCCAGGCCTGGTACGCCTCGCAGGGCTACCGCCGGTTCGGCGTCTACGGCCACTACTACGACGATCAGGCGGATGCGGTGCGGATGGAGAAGTCGCTGGCGCCGCCGCTGGATCCCAGCTTGGCACGCGTACCCTTCTATGCGCAGAGCCTCGATTTCACCTGCGGCCCGGCGGCCCTGCTGATGGCAATGCATGCCCTCGATGCGTCAATCCCCCTGAACCAGCACACCGAGCTTGGATTGTGGCGGGAATCGACCACGGTGTTCATGACCCGGGGCCACGGCGGCTGCAGTCCGGAGGGCTTGGCGCTGGCCGCGGCGAACCGTGGCTTCCAGGTCGAGCTGTTCCTGAGCCAGCCGGGGGTGCTGTTCATCGATTCGGTGCGCAGCGAGAAGAAGAAGCAGATCATCCGCATGGTCCAGGAGGGTTTCCGCAAGGACTTGAAGAAGACTGGCGTTCCCATGCACTTCCGGCCTCTCGGTGCCGAGACCATGCGCCGCCGGTTCGAGGCCGGCGGCATCCCCGTGGTGCTCATCAGCTCCTACCGCCTCGACCTGGAGAAGCAGCCGCACTGGGTTGTCGTCACCGGTTTCGATGGCAAGTATATCTACCTGCACGACCCCAGCGTCGACGCGGATGAGGGCAAGACGATCACCGACTGCATGCAGATCCCGATCCAGCAACGAGACTTCGCCAAGATGGCCCGTTACGGCCGCTCACAGCTGAAGGCGGCACTCATCGTCGCCAAGGGGCCGGGCTCGTGCCGGTCCACGTAATCGTCGTCGATCGCGAACGGGACTTCCCCTGGCCGGCGGCCGACCGGCTGGTCATGCCGGCGCGCCGCTTCGTCGAGGAGGCGGCACGGCGGCTGCCGAGCTCGGCCCGCGTCATCAATCTGTGCCGGGACTACAGCTACCAGAGCCTGGGCTACTACTGCTCGCTCCTCGCCGAAGCGCGCGGCCAGAAGGTCATTCCCTCGGTCGAGGTCATGCTCGATCTGCATTGGAAGCGGCTTCTGCGCATAGCCCTTCCGGAGGTTCAGGAGCTGGTCCGAAAGACGTTTCAGGCATCGCCGGAGGAGCAGCCGTCGTTCACCGTCAACATCTTCTTCGGCATCGTCGACGACCCCCGCCTCGGCGTGGTGGCGCGCCGCGTCTTCGAGCTGTTTCGCTGTCCGCTGCTGACCCTCGACTTCCGTCATCGCGGCGGCTGGGAGATCGTTTCGATCCGGCCGATGTCGATCCGCGAGGTGCGACACGAACAGCTGAACCTGTTCCGTTACGCGCTCGACCGCCACACCCATGCCGCCTGGCGCCCCCAGAAGGAGACCCAGCCGGCCCGCTACTCGATCGCCATCCTGCATGATCCGGGCGAGCGGCTGCCGCCCTCCAATGCCCCGGCGCTGGCCCGCTTCGTCCGTGCCGGCGCGCAGCTCGGCATCGAGGTCGATCTGATCACGCGCGACGACTACTCGCGCCTGTCCGAGTACGACGCTCTGCTGATCCGCGAGACCACTGCCCTCGACCACCACACCTTTCGCTTCGCCAAGAAGGCCGAGAGCGAGGGCATGCCGGTGATCGACGACCCGCGATCGATCATGCGGTGCACCAACAAGGTGCTTCTTGCGGAGCTCCTGCAGGCCAACAACGTCCCGGCGCCGACGACGCTCATCCTCGACCGCCGGCGGATGCACCGCGCCGAGCGGGAGCTCGCCTATCCGCTCGTCGTCAAGGTGCCCGACTCGGCCTTCTCCAAGGGCGTGTTCAAGGTGACCAGCCGCGACGAGCTCGACGAGGTCGCGGCCAAGGTGTTCAAGCAATCCGACCTGATCATTGCGCAGGAGTACATGGAGACGCCCTTCGACTGGCGCGTCGGCGTGCTCGAGGGCGTGCCCCTTTACGTCTGCCGCTACCATATGGCCCGCGGTCACTGGCAGATCATCAAGCACGGCCGCGACGCCCAGATCACCACCGGCAGGGCGGCGACGCTGGCCGTGGACGCGGCGCCGCGGCGGGTCGTCGAGGTCGCCGTCCAGGCGGCGAGGCTGTTCGGCGACGGCCTCTACGGGATCGACCTCAAGGAGACGCCGGACGGCGTCTACGTCATCGAGGTCAACGACAATCCGAACATCGATGCCGGCGTCGAGGACGCCGTGCTCAAGGACGACCTCTACCGGCTGGTCATGGAGGCGTTCATCCGCCGACTGGATAAGCGCTCGCAGCGCGAGCCGAGCAACGGCCGGCGGCGGCGTCTCGTCAATGTGGAGGCGAGCGCGGGCGGCCTCGGCCTTCGGTGAGCAGGGAGCGATAGAGCCGGACGGTGGCGTCGGCGACGACTGCGTCCGAGAACCCGCTCTCGGCGCGGGCGCGCGCCGCGCGGCCGAGAGCGTGCCGGAGTTCGGGGGCGTCGATCAGCCGCTCGATTGCGTCGGCGAGCGCGGTGGGGTCGCGGGGGCGAACGAGGAGCCCGGTCTCGCCATGGCGGACGAGATCCCGGCAGCCGGGGACGTCGGTGGCGATCAGCGGCCGGCCGGAGGCGGCAGCCTCGAGGAGGCTCATCGGCATGCCCTCACGGTAGGAGGGCAGCACGGCCAGGGTCGCGTCCGCCCACACCGCCGGGATGTCTTCGCGGTAGCCGACCCAGTCGACGAGGCCGTCGGCGGTCCAGCGGGCCAGCGTCTCGGCCGCGATCGACTGCGGGTTCTCGGGGTCGGTCGGGCCAACGAGAACGAAGCGCACGGTCCGGCCGCGCCTGCGCAGGAGGCGGGCGGCATCGACGATCTCCCGGATGCCCTTGTCGTGCAGCATGCGGCCGACGAAGGTGACCGTCGGCGGGCCGTCCGGCTCGGGACGCACGCAGAACCGGCGCACGTCGACACCGGACCCGGGAACGATCGCGACCCGGTCGGAGCCGGCGATGCGGCGCGTCACGACCATCTCGTAATCGTCCCGGTTCTGGACGACGACGCGGACCGACGGCCGGCTCGAAAGTGTCCGCAGCGCCGTCAGCACCAGGACCCTCAGGACGCCGGCCCGGAGGCCTTCGGCGGTGAAGACGAAGCCGAGGCCTGTCAGGGCGTTGACGATGCGCGGAACGCCGGCGAGACGGGCAGCGGCGGAGCCCAGAAGGCACATCTTGAGATTGACGTGGTGGACGAGGTCCGGCCGCTCCCGGCGGTAGGTTCGGGCGATGTCGAGAACGGTCGCGGCGCTGCCGAACGGGTTCAGGCTGCCGCGCTTGAGCCTGAGCGGCAGCGGCCGGAAGCCCTCGCGGGCAATGGGTTCGACGTGCTCGTTGAGGCGGGTCAGCACGACCACCTCGTAGCCGGCGTCCCGCGCCGCGCGCGCCATGGGCAGCCGGTGTGAGCAGAAGTACCAGTCCTCGGAGACGAGGTAGAGGATCTTCGCCGCGGCCATCGGGTCACGAGAACCCAGCGGCGCCGGTCGTCGCGCGAGGGCGGGGCGGCAGCGAACGGGCCGACAGGATGAGCGCGACGAGAACCAAGTGCGCCACCTGCCACCACGACGACCAGAACGAAAAGTTGAACAACCCCGACGCCCAGTAACCGACGCTGACGGTGCCGGCGACCAGTGCCTCCGGCCTTGCCGTCCGCAGGAAGTCGCGGGCGAGGACGATCAGCGAAGCGGCGACGAACATCACGGTCGGCACGAAGCCGACGATGCCGGTCTCGGCCAGGATCTCCAGGAGCCAGCTGTGCGGATGCGAGGGCAGATAGTGCCCGCCGAGGCCGCGGATCTCCTCGAACGCGCCGCTGCTGCGGTCGACGGCGTTGATGCCGACGCCGAACCACGGGGAGGTCCGCCACTGCTCGAGGGTGAAGTCCCAGATGATCTGGCGGTGGAGGTCGACCAGCCACAGCGGCAGATAGGGCTCGACGTCGGTCGCCACCTGAACCCGCTCGTGCTCGACGAGGAAGCCGAAGGTGCTGAAGAGCGCCAGGGCGACGACAAGCGCCATGGCGATGCGGGCGTGTCGACGCCGGGACTGCAGCGCCAAGCAGGCGCCGAGAAAGACGGCCATGGCCAGGAACCCGGCGACGGCGGCCCGCGCGCCCGTCCGCTCGATGACGGCGAGCGCCGCCAGCGCGGCCACTACGGCGACGCCGCGCCAGGGACCGCCGGCCCGCCATCCCGCCCACAACAGCGCCGGGATCAGGAGCATCGCGGCGCTGGCGTAGCCCTTGAGGGCGAACGCAGTATCCCGCGGCTGCCAGCCCTGGAAGCGGACGAGGTTGAGGATCTCCGGGGGTCCGTACAGGGAGAACAGGGCGACGGTGAAGGAGAGCGACCCGGCCACCAGCAACGCCTTCATCGCGAGCCACATCACCGAGGGCCGGGTCGACAGCACCGACCAGATGAAGGCCGCCGCGACGACGAAGACGAGCGTCCACGCCCAGCCCTGCACCGACAGCAGCGGATCCAAGGACGTGAACAGGCTGGGCAGCCAGGCCGCGAAAACGAGGGCAAGCAATCGTGAAAGCGGGTGGAGGGCGGCGGCTCGAAGGGCGGGCCACCACAGCGCATGCGGCACCGCGGCGAGGCCAACAAGGACGGCGAGAATGACGGCGACGGCGATCGCGGCCCGACCCATGATCAGGCTGGGGACGGCCGCGGCGGCGAGCACCGCGACGACCGGCAGGGCGCCGGGGACGGACGCCTGTTGCCCGCTCATCGGCGGCGCCCAGGGCGACGGGCTGCGCCGCCTCGCCGGATCCGCCCCGGCACCGCGCTCACGCCGGCTGCCGGCCGCCCAGGACCAGCGTCTGCCAGCCGTCGATGGCGATCCTTTGCACGAGCCGCAAGCCGCGACGGCGATGCGCGCCGGAGACGCCCGGCGCGTCGGCGGCGAGGAAGCCGGAGAGCACGGCGGTGCCTCCCGGCGCCAGGTGCTCCGCAAGCGCACCGGCCATGCGGCGAACAGAGCGGGCGAGGATGTTGCAGACGATCAGGTCGTAGGGCCCGCGGGAGCGTACGAGCGGCGAGCGATAGTCTTCGGCGACGGTGGTGCGGACGAGTGCGGCGACGCCATTGGCGCAGACGTTCTCGGCGGCGACGGCAATCGCCCGGGGATCGACGTCGACGGCAACCACCGGCACGGCGAAGCGCCTGGCGACTGCGATGGCGAGGATGCCCGACCCGGTGCCGATGTCGAGGGCGCGGCGGGGCCTGCGGCGCAGCTGGTCGATGGCGAGGAGGCAGCCGGCGGTCGAGCCGTGGCGGCCGGAGCCGAAGGCGCTGCCGGCATCGAGCCGGAGGGCCAGCCGACCGACGGGCACCGGTGCCGCCGACACGCTTCCGGCGATGAAGAAGCGGCCGATGGTCACGGGCGGAAAGCCGCGTGCGGTCTCGGCAACCCAGTCGCGGGGTGGCAGCGCCTCGACGGTCGGCAGGGGCGGCGGAACGCCGTCGGCGGCCGATGCAATCGCGAGTGCCAGCGCGAGCGCGGTTGGATCCGGCCGCGCCGGCGCGAAACCCTCGAGCGTCCAGCGTCCCTGGCCGACCTCGAACCAGGCGACCGAGGTGCAGAACGGCGCCATCGCCGCCTCCAGAGCCGGCACCGCCGCCGTCGGTGCCTCGAAGGCGATCCGCCAACCGGAGCCGGCCTCCGTCATGACGTCTTCGCTTGCGGTCGCCGTGCACCGACCGGCAGGCTGGCGATCCGCTGCCACTCCGGGTCGGCGAGGAGGCCCGGATCGTTGAGCACGTCGATGAGGAGGTCCGTGCCGTCGAGGCCCCAGACCGGCACATCGCCGAAGACGAACGTCGGTACGCCGAAGACGCCCTTGGCAATGGCCAGCGCGCCGTTGGCCCGCAGCTCGGCACCGACCTCCGGTCGAGAGACGAGGCGGTCGCCGTCCTCGACACCAAGCGCCTCGCCGATCGCCTGCCATCCTTCCGGCCGGTCCGGAAGCAGGCCGTGCTCCCAGATGCTGCGGAAGATGCGAAAAACGACGTCGCGTCCGCCGCCAAGGGCGATGGCCAGCCGTAGCGCCTTCAAGGAATTGAACGGATGCGCCGGCGGCAGCCGGTAGGGAACGCCCATGCGGCGTGCGAGCCAGTAGACATGGCGATAGGTATAGAGGCGCTTCGGTCCGACCTCGGCGGGTCCGACGGTGCCCCAGTGATCGAGGAGCCCGGCGAGCAGCACCGGGCGAAAAACGACCTCGGCATCGCCGGGCAGATCGCCGAAGCGGAACGTCTGCAGGTACGAGAACGGCGACACGAAATCGTAGAACCACTCGACCTGTCTCATGGCCGGCGCCGCTCCCTCAGGCCGCTTCGACGAAGCTTTGGATCACCGTCTTGGTGCCGGCCCCGTCGAACGCGATCTGCAGCTTGTCACCGTCAACGGCAAGGATCCGGCCATAGCCGAACCTGGCGTGGAAGACGCGCTGGCCGGTCGCAAAGTCGTGGTCCGAGGCCGGGCGGACGGCGCCGGAATAGGGGATGCCGTCCAGTGTCGGCGCCGGCCGGCGGGCTCGCCGGGCAGCGGGCTCGAAGGCGGCGAGGTCCGCATCGTCGCGGCGGCGGCCGCGGGCAAGCCCCGGCTCGGCGTGCTCGTCGACGCTTCCCGGCGGAAGCTCGCCCAGGAAGCGCGACGGCATGGCGCTCTGCCAGTAGCCGTAGGTCAGGCGGTTGGCGGCATGGGTGATGACCGCACGCCGCCTTGCCCGCGTCAGCCCGACGTAGGCCAGCCGCCGCTCCTCCTCCAGCGCCGCGACGCCGCCCTCGTCGAGCGCACGCTGATGCGGGAACAGCCCTTCCTCCCATCCGGGCAGGAAGACCACGTCGAACTCGAGGCCCTTGGCGCTATGCAGCGTCATCAGCGTCACCCTGTCGTCGGTCACAGCCTCTTCGTTGTCCATCACCAGGCTGACATGCTCGAGGAAGGCGCCGAGGCTTTCGAACTCGGCGATCGCGGCCACCAGTTCCTTGAGGTTCTCCAGCCGGCCCGGGGCGTCGGGGCTCCGGTCGCGTTGCCACATCTCGGTATATGCGGACTCGTCCAGCACGTGCTGGGCGATCTCGGCATGGGGCATGACGGCGAGCAGGCTCCGCCAACGCTCCAGATCCTCGATCAGCCGGCTGAGCGCGCGCCGCGCCGCCGGCTTGAGCTCGTCGGTCTCGACCAGGCGCGCGGCCGCCCGGGTCAAGGGCGAGCTCTCGGCGCGGGCGAGCAGATGAATGCTTCGGAGGGCAGCGGCACCCAGGCCCCGCTTAGGGGTGTTGACGATGCGTTCGAAGGCCAGATCGTCGTCCGGCTGCACGACGACGCGCAGGTAGGCGACGGCGTCGCGGATCTCCTGCCGCTCGTAGAACCGCGGGCCGCCGATCACCCGGTAGGGAATGCCGAGCAAGACCAGGCGCTCCTCGAACTCGCGGGTCTGGAAGCCGGCCCGCACCAGCACCGCCATCTCCTTGCGCGGATAGCCCTTGGCGCTGAGCGCCTCGATCTCCGCGCACACGAAGCGGGCCTCGTCCTCGCCGTCCCAGGCGGCGCGCACCATCACCTTCTCGCCCTCGCCGAGCTGGGTGCGCAGCGTCTTGCCGAGGCGGCTCCTGTTGTGGGCGATCAGCCCGGAGGCGGCGGCGAGGATGTGCGGTGTCGAGCGGTAGTTGTCCTCGAGACGGATCACCCGGGCGCCGGGGAAGTCGGTCTCGAAACGCAGGATGTTGCCGACCTCGGCCCCCCGCCAGGAATAGATGGACTGGTCGTCGTCGCCGACGCAGCAGATGTTGCGGTGGCCCTGGGCAAGCGCCCGGAGCCAGAGGTACTGGGCGACGTTGGTGTCCTGGTACTCGTCGACGAGGAGATAGCGGAACTGGCTCTGGTAGAGCTGCAGGACCGCGGGATCGGACCGGAACAGCGTCAGGCAGTGCATCAGGAGGTCGCCGAAATCCGCGGCATTGAGCGTCGCCAGCCGCCGCTGGTAGTCCTCGTAGAGGCCGAGCCCGCGGCCTTCCAGGTCGCCGGCGCCCTCGGCCTCCGAAACCCGGTCGGGGGTCAGTCCGCGATCCTTCCAGCGCTGGATCACCGCCAGGGCCGCGCGCGGCGGCAGCCGCTTCTGATCGATCCCGCGGGCCTCCAGGATCTGCTTGACGAGCCTCAGCTGGTCGTCGGCATCGAGGATCGAGAAGTTGGGCCGGAGACCGACGACCTCGGCGTGGCTGCGGAGAAGCCGCGCCCCGAGGGCGTGGAAGGTTCCGACCCACCAGCCCTCGACCGGGCAGCCGAGCAGCCGGGCGACACGCTCGCGCATCTCACGGGCGGCCTTGTTGGTGAAGGTCACCGCCATGATCTGCCACGGTCGCGCCCGGCCGAGGCAGAGGATGTGGGCCATCCGCGTGGTCAGCACCCGGGTCTTGCCGGTGCCGGCCCCGGCAAGCACGAGAACGGGACCTTCGGTGGCCTCCACCGCCTGCCGCTGGGTCGGGTTGAGGGCGGCGAGGTAAGGCGGCGGCCCGGTTCGGACCGGCACCGCATCGTCGAGTTCGAAGGGATCGCCCATGCCGCCTATATAGCACCGGCCGCGCAGGACTGCGGTTCGAAAAACGGTCTCGATCCCGCGATCCCTTTAACCGTGAACCAAAAGCCCCAGATATGAATGAAACGCCTGGAGTCGGCTCATGAGCAGAATTCGCGGTCGGATCGCTTGCATGGTGGCATCGCTGCTTCTCCCTCTCTCGGCCGTCGCCGGTGCGGCGAGCGAGGCGGTGAGGGGCGACGGCATTCCGGCCGAGCAGATCTTTGGCGCCGTCGTCGGCGTGCGAGCGGAGATCGCGGGGGACGCGCGCACGGCGAAAACGCTTGGCACCGAGCGCGAGGGCAGCGGGATCGTCATCGACGATCGCGGGCACGTTCTGACCATCGGCTACCTGGTCCTCGAAGCCCGGTCCGCCGAGGTCGTCATCGACGGCAAGGGCCATCCCGCGCAGGTCGTCGGCTACGACCACGAGACGGGATACGGCCTGCTTCGTGCCGGCGACCCGTTGCCGCTCAGGCCGATCGAGCTCGGCGAGTCGGCGAAGCTCGCGGCGGGCGACCCGGTGCTCGCGGTGAGCGGCCTGCAAGGGCTCGGGGTGACGGCGGCCAAGGTCTCGGACCGGCGCGAGTTTGCGGGGGCCTGGGAGTATCTCATCGCCGACGCCATCTTCACGGTGCCGCCGCATCCCGCCTTCGGCGGGGCCGCGTTGATCGATCGGAACGGTCGGCTGGTCGGGATCGGCTCGCTGATCGTGGGCGATGCCGACGGAGGGGAGGCTGCGTCACCCGGCAACATGTTCGTTCCCATCGACCTGGTGAAGCCGATCCTCGACGACCTCATCTCGGGCGGCCGCCGCACCGGCGCGGCACGACCGTGGCTCGGCCTCTACCTGCGCGAGATCGAGGGGCGAGTCTTCGTGTTCGATGTCGCGGCCGGCGGCCCGGCAGAGGCGGCCGGGCTCGAGCGCGGAGACGTCGTCATCGGCGTCGCCGGTCGCCGCATCGGCGGGCTCGCCGATCTCCTGCGCCGCGTGCGCTCTCAGGGCGACGCCGGCGTCGAGGTGCCGCTCGACGTCGTTCGCCGCGGCGACGTCGAGTTGAGCATCCAGCGCATCGGCGTCCGCTCTCGCGACCGGCACGACTGGTTGCGGTTGACGCGCGCTCCCTGACCGTCATTCGTGCTCCTCGCGGCGAAGCGGGGACGCGTGCCATCGGGAGTGCCCACGACCGCTCGGGAACGGTTTATCAGGCGGGAGTGGCGTCGAGGGCGTATCCGGCGCCGCGCACGGTGCGGATGACGTCGGCGCCCCCGTATTCGCCCAGTGCCTTGCGCAGCCTGCGAATGTGAACGTCGACGGTCCTGATCTCGACGTGGATGTCGCGACCCCAGACCTTGTCGAGAAGCTGCTCGCGGCTGAACACGCGGTCCGGGCGCTCCATGAACAGCTGCAGGAGACGGTACTCGGTGGGGCCGAGGTGGATCGGCCGGCCGTCGCGCATGACGCGATGAGCGGCGAGATCCATGACGATGTCGCCGTAGGCCAGCTTGTCTTCCGCCAGCGCCGGCCGTGATCGCCGCAGCACGGCGCGCACCCGCGCCGCCAGCTCGCTCGGCGAGAACGGTTTTACCACATAGTCGTCGGCACCGAACTCGAGGCCGCGGACGCGATCGGCCTCCTCGCCGCGGGCGGTGAGGATGATGATCGGCAGCGTCCTGGTCTCGCGGCGCCGGCGCAGGCTCTGACAAACGGCGAGCCCCGAGGCGCCCGGAAGCATCCAGTCCAACAGGACGAGGTCGGGCTGCTGCTCCTGAACCGACATCAGCGCCTCCTCGCCGTCCCGCGCCACCGCGACGTCGTAGCCCTCGCGGGCGAAGTTGTAGGAGAGCACCTCGGCTTGCGCCTCCTCATCCTCGACGATGAGAATCCGTGGCTTCACGCTCTTCATCGGCGACGCGCCCCGGCCCTTCAGACGATGGCGAAACTGGATTCGTCGCCCTTCGGCCGCTCGTCCGCAGGCAGCCGGCCGCGCACCAGGAAGTGGATGTTCTCGGCGATGTTGGTGGCGTGATCGCCGATGCGCTCGATGTTCTTGGCGACGAACAGGAGATGGGTGCAGGCGGTGATGTTGCGGGCGTCCTCCATCATGTAGGTCAACAGCTCCCGGAAGATGCTGGTGTAGAGGGCATCCACCTCCTCATCGCGCCGGCGGACCATGTCGGCCTTCTCGACATCGCGAGCCCCGTAGGCGTCGAGCACGTCCTTGGTCATCTGCTGGGTGAGCCGCCCCAGCCGAGCGATGGTTACCGCCGGCGGCACGGGAGGCATGTCGGCAAGGGTGGCCGCGCGCTTGGCGATGTTCTTCGCATAGTCGCCGATCCGCTCGATGATGGCGGAGGTCTTGAGGGCGCTGATGACGACCCTGAGGTCGACGGCCATCGGCTGGCGCTGCGCCAAGAGCGCGACGGCCTCGTGATCGACCCGATGCTCGAGCTGGTCGATTCGGGCGTCCCCGGCAGCGACCTTGGCCGCCTTCTCGGCATCGCGATGGACGAACGCGTCGATGGCTTCGGTGAGCTGCAATTCAGCCAGTCCGCCCATCTCGGCGATCACGTTGTCGAGACGGTTCAGTGCCTCGTCGAACGACTTGACGATGTGCTCTTGGGTCATCGAAGAACTCTCCTTCGCCGAGACCTGCAAAGTCTAACCGAACCGACCGGTGATGTATCCCTGGGTCCGTTCATCGCGTGGATTGGTGAAGATCTGCTCGGTGTCGCCGCACTCCACCAGCACGCCCAGGTGGAAGAACCCGGTTCGTTGCGAGACCCGGGCGGCCTGCTGCATCGAGTGGGTGACGATGACGATCGTGTAGTTCTGGCGCAGCTCGTCGATCAGCTCCTCGATGCGGGCGGTGGCGATCGGGTCGAGCGCCGAGCAGGGCTCGTCCATCAGGATCACCTCCGGCTGCACGGCGATCGCCCGGGCGATGCAGAGACGCTGCTGCTGGCCCCCGGAGAGGCCGGTTCCCGGCTCCTGCAGGCGGTCCTTGACCTCGCCGATGAGTCCCGCCCGCTGCAAGCTGGTGTGGACGATCTCGTCGAGCTCGGTCTTGTCCTTGGCGATGCCGTGGATGCGAGGCCCGTAGGCGACGTTCTCGTAAATCGACTTGGGAAACGGGTTCGGCTTCTGGAACACCATGCCGACGCGGGCCCTGAGATGGACGACATCCATGTCCTTGGAGTGGACGTCCTGACCGTCGAGGAGGATCGTCCCGGTGACGCGGCAGATGTCGATGATGTCGTTCATCCGGTTGAGGCACCGGATGTATGTGGACTTGCCGCATCCCGACGGCCCGATCAGCGCCGTGACTTCGTTCCTGTGGATGTCGAGGCTGACGTTCTGAAGCGCCTGCTTCTCGCCGTAGTAGACGCAGACGTCCCTGGTTACGAACTTGGCGAGGGCCTCGCCGGCGAGCGCGTGGGCCGCAAGATCGCCATCCGGCAACCGGAGATCCGCTGCCCGGGGTTCAGCATTGTTCATGATCGAGCGTCCCTACCATTTGTTTTCGAATCTACGCCTCAGAACAACGGCCAACGCGTTCATGACGATGAGGAAACCGAGCAGCATCATAATCGCGGCGGATGCCCGCTCGACGAACGCCCGCTCCGGCAGATCGGACCACAGGTAGATCTGCACCGGCATGACGGTGGCCGGATCGAGCGGGCCGCCGGCGACGTCGACGATGAACGCCACCATGCCGATCATCAGCAGCGGCGCGGTCTCGCCGAGCGCCTGGGCCATGCCGATGATGGTTCCGGTCAGCATGCCCGGCATGGCCAGCGGCAGCACGTGGTGGAAGACCATCTGCACCTTGGACGCGCCGACGCCAAGCGCGGCCTCGCGGATCGACGGCGGCACCGACTTGAGGGCGGCGCGGCTGGCGATGATGATCGTCGGCAGCGTCATCAGCGTCAGCACGAGGCCGCCGACCAGGGGCGCCGAGCGCGGCAGTCCGAAGAAGTTGATGAACATCGCGAGACCGAGCAGGCCGAAGACGATCGACGGCACCGCGGCGAGGTTGTTGATGTTGACCTCGATCAGGTCCGTCCACCGGTTCTTCGGCGCGAACTCTTCGAGATAGACGGCGGCGCCGACGGCGAGCGGGAACGAAAGGACCAGGGTCACCAGCATCGTCCAGAACGAGCCGACCATGGCGCCCCAGATGCCGGCGAGCTCCGGCGACCGGGAATCGCCCTGGGTGAAGAACGTGGTGTTGAAACTGGTCTCGACGAGGCCGCGGTCCTTGAGGCGGTTGAACCACTCGATCTGGCGGTCGGACACGCGCCGTTCGGCCTCCGGCACGTCGGCGGTGATGTGCCCCTTGTTGAACTGGTCGAAATCATCCGACGCGTGGACGAGCATCGGGACGCGCCGGCCGACGAGCGACGGATCGTCGAGAACCGCCGCGCGGACGTCGAAGGTCGCTCCCGGGCTGATCAGCTGCATCAGGTCGCGGCGCTCGCGGCGGTCCGTCACCTCCGGAAACAGGTCGTAGATGGCCTGCCTCACCAGGTTCTGGTAATCGGCTTGCGACAGGACGTCCCGCAGCGTTTCCGGGTCCGTCACGCCCTCGGGGTTGACGTCCTGCGGGTAGAGCGTGACGTCGAGCCGGATCAGCGTCTGGGAAAAGGCCGGAATGCCCTTGCCGATGATGTCGACGAACAGGATCACGAGGCAGAGGACGGCAAAGCCGATTGCCGCGATGCCGTACGCCTGGAAGCGCCTTTCCGCGGCATAGCGCCGCTTAAGGCTGGAGGTGACGGCTTTCGAGGCGCGGCCGGTGCCGGCGAGGATGCTCACCGGCACCGTCTTCGATAAAGCATGGTCACTCATACTGCTCTCGGTACCTGCGAACGATGTGGAGGGCGATGACGTTGAGCGCCAGGGTCACGCAGAACAGCACCAGTCCCAGCGCGAAGGCGGCGAGGGTCTTCGGGCTGTCGAACTCCTGGTCGCCGACGAGCAGGGTGACGATCTGCACGGTGATGGTGGTGACCGCCTCCAACGGATTGGCGGTCAGGTTGGCGGCGAGGCCCGCGGCCATCACCACGATCATCGTCTCGCCGATGGCGCGGGACACGGCGAGGAGCAGACCGCCGACGATGCCGGGCAGCGCCGCCGGCAGGATCACCCGCTTGATGGTCTCCGACCTGGTCGCGCCGAGACCGTAGGATCCCTCGCGCATCGACTGCGGCACGGCGCTGATGACGTCGTCGGACAGCGAGGAAACGAACGGGATGATCATGATCCCCATGACGACGCCGGCGGCGAGGGCGCTCTCGGACGAGATCTCGAGGCCCAGCAGGTCCTCGCCGCGGAAGCGCACGAACGGCGCCACGGTCAAGGCGGCGAACAAGCCGTAAACCACGGTCGGGATGCCGGCCAGAATCTCGAGGATGGGCTTGACCGCGGCGCGGACATGCGAGTGCGCGTACTCGGCCATGTAGATGGCGGCCATGAGCCCGACGGGCGCAGCGACACACATGGCGATGAACGCGATCAGGATGGTGCCGACGATCAGCGGGATGACCCCGAACAGGCCCTCCGCCGCCACCTGATCCTGGCGCATCGCGATCTGCGGGCTCCATTGCAGCCCGAACAAGAAGTCGACCGGCGAGATCATCGCGAAGAAACGCCCCGCCTCGAACAACAGGGACAGGACGATGCCGATGGTGGTGAGGATGGCCACCGTCGAGCTGGCGATCAGGAAGAACGTGATGACGCGTTCGACGGCGTTGCGGGCACGAAAGCGCGGTGCGATGAGGTGCCGACCGTAGGCAAGGCCGGCAACGGCGACGGCGGTGGCGGCAACCCCGAGGGCGATCCGGCTGATGGTGCGGAGGTGGTTGTAGAAGTCCGCGGCGGCCTGCAACGCCGGATCGACATCGCGGCTGACGATGTTGCCGGTGGCGAGGTTGCGGACGTCGTTGAGGAGGAGGCCGAGCCGGGCGGCCGGCAGATCCTGTGCGTCCTGGGGAAGGCTGGCGACCAGCAGCATCCGGACGATCGTCGGCTCGAAGATCAGCCAGAGGGCGAAGACGCCAAGCGCCGGAATGCCGCACCAGATGCCCACCAGATAGCCGTAATAGGAAGGCAGCGAGTGGAGCTGTCGCACCCGGCCGGATACGGTGGCCACCGCTCTCGCCCGGCCGAGGTAATAGCCGACAACGGTGAGGATGAGCAGCGTCGCCGCGATTACCCAGAGACTCATCTGCCGGATCCGTCCCTCGACCGGTTCCTTGCACCGGCCCCTCGTTGGCCCCACGCAGCGGGAAGGGCCGGGACGCAAGGAGTCCCGGCCCCTCGGTCCTACATGGCAACGTTGTTCTTGAGCTCCTTGCCGTCCCTGGCGACCTTCTGGCGCTGGTCGTTCGGCAGCGGGATCAGCCCCTTGTCGGTCAGATAGCCGTCGGGACCGAACGCCTTATCGCTGGTGAACGCGGCAACGAACTCGGCGATGCCCGGGATGACGCCGGCATGGGCACCCTTGACATAGAAGAACAGCGACCGCGACACCGGGTAGTCGCCGGATGCGATGTTCTCGAAGGTCGGGTCGACGCCGTCGATCTTGGCGCCCTGGATCTTGTCGAGGTTCTGGTCGAGGAAACTGAAGCCGAAGACGCCGAAGGCGTTGGGGTTGGCTTCGATCTTGCGGACGATCAACACGTCGTTCTCGCCGGCCTCCACATAGCCGCCGTCTTCCCGCACCGAGTGACAGACGGCCTGGTGCATCTTCGCGTCGGTCTTCTTCAGCGCCTTGATCGACTCGATTTCGTCGCAGCCGCCCTCGAGGGCGAGTTCGGCGAACGCATCCCGCGTGCCGGAGGTCGGCGGTGGCCCCAGCACCTCGATCTTGACGGCGGGAAGGGACGGATCGATGTCGCTCCACTTCTGATGCGGATTGGGGATGAGCTTGCCGGTCGCGTCCGGGACGTCCTTGGCCAGAGCCAGGAACAGGTGCTTCCGGGTGAGGCTCACCTGCGGCGCCGCCTTCGAGTTGGCGACGACGATGCCGTCGAAGCCGATCTTGATCTCGGTGATGTCCTTGACGCCGTTCTTGTGACAGTCCTCGACCTCGGACTTCTTGATCGCGCGGGACGCGTTGGTGATGTCGGGGTGCTGGACCCCGACGCCGGCACAAAACAGCTTGAAGCCCCCGCCGGTGCCCGTGCCTTCGATGACCGGCGTCTTGAATTTCGTCGTCTTGCCGAACTGCTCGGCAACGGTGGTCGTGAAGGGGTAGACCGTGGACGAGCCGACGATGCGGATCTGGTCGCGAGCTTGCGCGGCTCCGGCCACGGCGACGGTCGCCACGGCGGCAAGCGCTAAGAGTTTGCTGTTCATGAAGGTCTCCCGAACCTATCCTTGGGGTCTGTGTCTTCCCGCACACGTGGCGCACGTGACTGTCCGCCGCGCGACGCAGGCGGCACCGACCATAGGCGCGTTCGATGCAACGGTGATGACGGTTTTGTTACAGATTCATGACATGCCGGCCCGCCTCGCCGGCGGCTGCGCTGCCTTCGCGGGAACCGATGCGGCCGGCAGGGTCACCGTAAAGGCGCTGCCTTCGCCGACGCGGCTCTCGATCTTCAACACGCCGCGGTGACGGTTGACGATGTGCTTGACGATGGCAAGGCCGAGACCGGTTCCGCCGAGCTTGCGCGAGCGACCTTCATCGATGCGATAGAACCGTTCGGTGATGCGTGGGACGTGGACGCCGGCGATCCCTTCGCCGCGATCGACGACCGAGACCTCGACCCCGGGGGCATCGGTTCCCGGCAGACGCCCGACGGAGCGAACGAGAACGCGGACCGGCGTGCCGGGCCGGCCGTACTTCACCGCGTTGTCGACCAGATTGTGGAAGACCTGGGTGAGCTGATCGGCTTCGCCGATGACCGGCGGCAGATCTTCGGGGCAGTCGATCTCGATGGTCATGGCCTTGTCGCTCGCCCGTGCCGCCAGCGCGTCCCGGACGCTTGCCAGGACCTCGTCGAGGTCGACGCGATTTCGCGGCGGCACGTGCTCGTTGATCTCGACGCGGGACAGCGACAAAAGGTCCTCGACCAGACGCGCCATGCGCTGGGCCTCGGTGCGCATGATCTCGAGGAAGCGCTCGCGCGCTTCCGTGTCGTCGCGCGCCGGTCCGCGCAGCGTCTCGATGAAGCCGATCAAGGCCGATAAGGGCGAGCGCAGCTCGTGGCTGGCGTTGGCGACGAAATCGGCGCGGCTCTGTTCGGCGCGCTTGGCGCGGGTCTCGTCATGGAAGACGAGGATGACGGCCGGGGCAGACGCCTCCGGACTCGCCGCGAGCCCGGCGGCATGAAGGGTGAACGTCTGCTCGAGCGGCACCGGCAGGACGATCTCCTCGCTCAGGGACGGCACGCCGGACAGCACCGTGTCGACGGCGGCAAGCACCGACGGATGTCTCAGCGAGAGGGCGAGATCCCGGCCGAGACTGCCGACGCCGAGGAGGTCTCGCGCCGGGCGGTTGATGGCGACGATCTCGCGGCCGCGGCTCAGGAGAATCACCGGGTCGGGAAGGTGCTCGAGGAGTTCCGCCGGGGTGAGCGCCGCAGGCGACGCTTGCGTACCGGTCTTCGCCGGTCCGTCCGGGAGGCCACGCCTCGCGAACCACCAGGCACCACCGCCGACGAGCGCGGCGAGCGCCGCGGCGGAGCCGAGATCGACGGCGCGGGCCGCCGTCAGGACGGCCAGCAACACCACCGCCGGCGCCAACGCGAGGAACAGGGCTTCATGGACCTTGAGGGTCGGCCGCGGCATCCCGGGTCCTGGTGTCTGTCGGAACAGCGGTGGAGAGCGTAACCAAATGCGGGCCGTGCCGCAAAGCCCGTGCCGTCGACCCTGACATCTCTCCGCAGCGGCATCAGGAAGCGAACTCGAGCGTCCGCGGGTTCACCTCGCCGTCACTGAGGACGCGATTGCGGCCGGCCTCCTTCGCCTTGTACAGGGCCTGGTCGGCGCGCCGGATGAGGTCGGTGGGCGGTTCGCCCTGCCGCCAGCAGGCGGCGCCGATCGACACCGTGACCCGTCCGGCGGCGCTTCCCGCGTTCCTCTCGGTGAGGTCCTTGCGGGCCACGTCCTCGCGGATCGTCTCGGCAAGCTTGAGAGCGCCCGGGAGCGGCGTGTTGGGCAGGATGATGGCAAACTCCTCGCCGCCGTAGCGGGCCGGCAGATCCTGCCCCTTGACGTTGCTCTTCAGCACCGCGGCCAGGAGCTTCAGCACCAGATCGCCGACCTGGTGGCCGTAGGTGTCGTTGAACCTCTTGAAGTGGTCGATGTCGATCAAGAGCAGGCACAGCGACGCGCCGCTCCGCGCGGCCTCGTCCGCGGCGTGCGTCAAGGCGGCATCGAAGCGCTTGCGGTTGGCGAGACCGGTTAGCCCGTCGGTCGTCGCGTCGTGGCGCGCGTGATCGAGTTCCTCGTTGAGCCGCGTGATCTCGGTGGACGAGGCCTTGATCTGCCGCTCGAGGGTGCGGCTGTACTCGACCATGGTCTGGGTCTCGGCGAGCAGATGGCTGACAACGTGATCCAGATCGTGACGATCGCCGCTCGCCGAGATCCTGCCGCTGGCGCTTCGCAGCGTCTCGCCGTACCGGGTTGCGTCGTCGCCAGCCTTGCTGAGGGAGGCGGCGGCGGTGCCCAAGTGCGCCGCCATCCTGTCCGCCAAGCCATGCAGCGAGTCGGCATCCATGGCGTCGGCGAAGAACCGTCGGCGAATCGCCTGGAGCTTTTCCTCGGATGCTTCCTCGTCTTCGTCGAGGACCTCATCCATGGCCCGCTTGAGGTCGGGCATCTCGCCGGAGAAGTAGTTGTACCAAAGGCCGAAGTTCTCCGGGGACGGCGGCACGCCCAGATCCTGCATCATCGCCATGGCCAACTGGGCGTACTCGCTGACCTGTCCCGCGGCGGGAGCGTGGACCATCAAAGCCTCCTGGTTGACAACCTCTGAACGGACGATTTGTTATTTCATCTCTCGTAATGGTAGTCAATACGCTTGGCTACAGCCATAACCGATAGTTTATACAAAGATATACAACCAAAAGCATGAATTCACGGCGTCTCGAGTCCGACGACCACCGACCGAGCTTCGCCACCGGCTGGCGCGGGTTCGGGCAGTCAGACGACCGCCACCGTGGTCTCGTCCAGGACCTCCTTTTCCGAAACGACGCGGTTTCGGCCCGAGGTCTTGGCGGCGTAAAGGGCGGCGTCGGCGCGCTCGACGAACTGGCGGACCGGCTCGCCGGGAACGTATTGGGCGGCACCGATCGAGACCGTCACCTGGCCCAGGGTCTTCCCGGACTTGCGATGGACGATGGACTTGCCGGCCACCTGGTTGCAGATCGTCCGCGCCACCTTGACGGCGCCGTCGAGCGGCGTCTGCGGCAGGAGGACCGCGAACTCCTCGCCGCCATAGCGGCCCGCCGTGTCGAGGCCACGAATGTTCCTTTGCAGAATGCTGGCGAGAAGCTTGAGCACCTGGTCGCCGACCTGGTGGCCGTACTCGTCGTTGACCTTCTTGAAGTGGTCGACATCCGCGAACAAGAGCGACAACGGCTCGCCGTGCTCGACGCTCGCCATCGCCGCCTGGCGAACGAGATTGTCGAGCAGCTTGCGATTGGCAAGCCCGGTCAAGGGGTCGATCATCGCGTCCCGGCGGGCGGACTCGAGCTCCTCGGTGAGCTGCCTCACCTGAACCGCCGACTCGTTGAGCCGGCGCTCGGCCTCGCGGCTCTGAGTGGCCATGGCCAGCGTCTCGCGCACCAGCCGCGCGACCACCTCGGTCAGCTTCTCGGCGTGGGGAAGCTCGGCGATCTCGCCCGAGGCGGTCTCCAGCGTCTTGCCGTAGTCGGCGGCGCCCTTGCCGGCCTGCTCGAGAACCGCCATCACGGTCCGCAGCTCCACCTCCATCTTCTCGGCCATGAGGTGAAGGGGCACGACGTCGAACGGATTGGCGCAAAACTTGCGAAAGACCTCGGCGCCGCGCGCCTCGTTGAGTTCCTGGTCGTTGTCGAGGAGGATGTCGAGCGTGCGCTTCAGATCCGGGTAGGCTCCGGAGAAATAGTTGTACCAGACGGTGAAGTTGTTGGGATGGGCGACGATCTCACGGTCGTCCATGATCGACAGGGCAAGCTGCGAATACTCCGCCGCCTGCTCCAGTGAATGGTTGTATTCCAACGGGTTCCCCCGATTCGATCACCACGCAACGCGTATTTGACGGAAGCACTCGTTAAGATTTCGACACCGAGATTGCGGAGAGGACGGGATCTCTCATTGCGGACGCCGGCCTGCGAGGCCGATGGCGCGGCCGGCGCGGGTGGGGCGCGGCCGGCACGCCTCGGCGGCGGCGAGGCCGCGGATCCGCTCGGCCGTCGGCCCGGGGATGGCCGCCGTCCGTCGCGTCCCGAGATCGACGTGAAGGCAGAGCACCTCGTTGCTGGCGACGATCGCTTCATCGGCGCCGAGGCGCATTTCATGAAGCAGGATGAGACGCTTGCCGTCGAAGCCCTGGACGCGGCTGTGGACGCGAACCTCATCGCCCGCGCCGATCTCGCGTTCGTAGGTCACGTGCATCTCGGCGACGAACACCGAGCAGCCGCTGCGCTCCCGGTAGGCCTCGCCGAGGTCGAGGCAGTCGAGAACCGCATCGGTCGCATGGTCGAAGACCAGAACGTAGAAGGCGACGTTCATGTGGCCGTTGTAGTCGACCCACTCGGGGCGGACGGTCTCGATGTGCTGGATCAGCGGCCGCGCATCAGGTTCGGCGGGTGGAGAGGCCATGGTTGTCTTCCTCCGGAAGGGACTGGCGGCGTCGGCCAGTATGATCGAAGGCGGCGTCGCATCCGAGGAGCTCTTTCCCCCAGATCCTTGATCCGCTTGCGCGGCCGCCGCCCGCCGCATGGCGGTCGAAAGCTCTTTGCCGGCCGGACCCCGGGGTGTAAGAACGGTGGCGCGCCGGCGCGGTCTTGTCGGCGCTTTGGATGCACGGGCCCGCAGGCCGATCCTGCCATCTCATGCCGACCGCCAGCGCTGAACCCTCACCGGCCTCGCCAGCTCCCGAGATCTCCGTTGTCGTGCCGGTGTTCGACGAGGCGGACAGCGTGCTGCCGTTGATCGAGGAGATCGATGCCGCGCTGTCCGGGCGCGAGGCCCATGAGATCGTCTTCGTCGACGACGGCAGCACCGATGCCACGCCGGACCGGCTGCGCGAGGCCCAGTCGCGGTTCACGAGGCTCCGCGTCGTTCGTCATTGGCGCCAGGCGGGACAGAGCGCCGGCATTGCCACCGGGGTCAGGGCGGCGCGAGCGGCCGTCATCGTCACCCTCGACGGCGACGGCCAGAACGATCCCGGGGACATTCCCGGGCTGGTGGCGGTGTTCGAGGGGGATCCGCACCCGGAGACGCTGATGGTCGCCGGCCAGAGGACCCGCCGCCAGGACAGCGTCGTCAAGCGGATCTCGTCGCGGATCGCCAACGGCGTGCGCGCGCGCCTTCTCCGGGATTCCACCCCGGACACCGGCTGCGGCCTCAAGGTGTTCGCGCGCGAGGCGTTTCTCGACATGCCGCGGTTCGACCACATGCACCGGTTCCTGCCGGCGCTGATGGTGCGTCAGGGCGGCCGCGTCGTCTCGGTGCCGGTGCGCCACCGGCCGCGCCAGCGCGGCCGCTCCAAGTACGGCACCCTCGACCGGCTGTGGGTCGGCATCGTCGATCTCCTGGGGGTGCTGTGGCTCCAGCGCCGGGCGCGTGTGTGCACCGTCGGCCGGGAGCGCTGACCCGTTCAACCGTCGACCGAGAGAGGGCCGCTACATCCGCGTCAAACTTGGACTTTTCGTTCGCGGCGCCAGCCTCATCGCAGCGATCGTCGTCGCCGCCGCCGTCGTCCGCGCGACGGGGCTCGACGGTGGCCTCGAAGACCTCAAGGGCTGGATCGACGCCCGCGTGCGCAGCCAGGGGCTGAGCGGCGAGCTGTTGTTCGTCGCGGCGGGAACGCTGGCGACGGCCGTCGGGCTTTCCCGGCAGGTGCTGTCGATGCTCGCCGGCTACGCCTTCGGCGTGGCTCTCGGCACCGGCCTCGCGCTGATTGCCACCGTCGGCGGCTGCATCACCGCGTTCGCCTACGCCCGCTTCCTCGGCCGTGCTCTCATCGGCCGCCGCTATCCGGCGCGGATCCGGAGGGTCGACGACTTCCTCCGCCTCAACCCGTTCCTGATGACGCTGGCGGTGCGGCTGCTGCCCGTCGGCAACAACACGGTGACGACGCTGGCGGCCGGCGTCTCCAGCGTGCCGGCGGTGCCGTTCGTCGCGGCCTCCGCGCTTGGCTACCTGCCGCAGACCGTGGTCTTCGCCCTGGTCGGCAGCGGCGTCGAGCAGAGCCTGACGACGAACGCGGCGATGGCCGTCGCACTGTTCGTCGGCTCGGCGCTGATCGGGGTCTACCTGTACCGCCGCCACCGGCAGGGCCGATCGTTCGACGATGGCGTCGACGACATGGTCGAAGACGACGATCCGCGGTGCCTGCCGGTCGTTCGCCCCGGCCGCGAGCCTTGACAGGGGGTCCGGGCAGGCCTAGATCGTTGGCACTCGCCTCAGCGGAGTGCTAACACGCGCCGAGGTTCGCGTCGCAATCCAGTAATCTGACGGAGGAACAGCATGAAATTCAGACCGCTGCACGACCGCATCGTGGTCAAGCGGATCGAGCAGGACGAGAGGACCTCGGGAGGCATCATCATTCCTGACACCGCCAAGGAGAAGCCCCAGGAGGGCGAGGTGATCGCCGTCGGGCCGGGGGCCCGGGGCGAAGACGGCAAGATCGTTCCGCTCGACGTCAAGGCGGGGGATCGCGTGCTGTTCGGCAAATGGTCGGGCACCGAGGTCAAGATCGACAACGAGGAGCTCCTCATCATGAAGGAGTCCGATCTCTTCGGAATCATCCAGTCCTAGAGGGGCTTCACAGTCTTAACCGAAGGAACGAAAGACATGGCTGCAAAGGACGTCAAGTTCGGCGCCGACGCGCGCGCCAAGCTCTTGCGCGGCGTCGACATTCTCGCCGACGCGGTGAAGGTGACGCTGGGGCCGAAGGGCCGCAACGTCGTCTTGGAGAAGAGCTTCGGCGCGCCGCGGGTAACGAAGGACGGGGTCACCGTTGCCAAGGAGATCGAGCTCACCGACAGGTTCGAGAACATGGGCGCGCAGATGCTGCGCGAGGTGGCTTCGAAGACCTCCGACGAGGCGGGCGACGGCACGACGACCGCCACCGTCCTCGCCCAGGCGATCGTTCGCGAAGGCGCCAAGGCCGTCGCCGCCGGCATGAACCCGATGGATCTCAAGCGCGGCATCGAGATGGCGGTCCAGGCCGCGATCGAGGAGCTGAAGAAGCGCTCGCGCAGCATCGCGACCAACGAGGAGATCGCCCAGATCGGCACGATTTCCGCCAACGGCGAGCGGGAGATCGGCGACATGATCGCCGAGGCGATGGAGAAGGTGGGCAAGGAAGGGGTGATCACGGTCGAGGAGGCAAAGAGCCTGACGAGCGAGCTCGAGGTGGTCGAAGGCATGCAGTTCGACCGCGGCTACACCTCACCCTATTTCATCACCAACGCCGAGAAGATGA
>CAYQSU010000017.1:0-10302 GCA_964420325.1 uncultured Rhodospirillaceae bacterium
GCAGCGGCCGGCAAACCGCACCTCGTCCTCGGACTTGAGCAGCACCCGCACGTCGGCGGCGTCCGCTTGGCGCGAGCGCAACACCTCGACGCCGGCGAACGGAAAGGCGACGACGCTGTCGAGCCCCAAGACAGCCTCCTGGGCCCCAGGCGTCAGCGGCGTGAAGCGCGCGAGCGGCGTCGCCCGGGCCGTGCGAACGACGACCAGCGAGTCGTCGACCTCCAGGCGCACCTTGGCGCCCTCTTTGCCGCCATAGCGAAATGCGACCATGATCCTCCCCCGTTCGAGCTGGCTTGCCGGGGCATTAAACATGAAAACGGTCACCGATGAAATGAGCGAGACCAGGGCGATCGGCCTGGCGCCGGGTTGGACGCGACGATGATGGAGACGCGCCTCCGTGCGGCGCTCCGGGCGTTCCCCCGGGAGTTGTCGTCGGGCCGCGAGACGACGCCTGTCCGCTTCGAGCGCGACGACGGGCTCGTTGCGATCCACGGCGAGTCCGCGGGCGCTCTCGAGGACCGGGCGATCGCGGTGTTCGAAGACGAGGCCATCGCCGTCTGCCGGCTGGCCGGGCTCGAGGCTTTCGTGCGTGATCGGGCCGCAACGGTCGGCCCCGTCTACCGGCCGGAGGGGAAGGGCCCGCCGGCGGCGGCGACCGGAAGGGTGCTGATCCGCCTGGAGGAGGGGCAGGCCCTCGAACGCCGGCGAAGCGACATCGAGGCCGCCGGCTATCGGATCGATCGCCTACTGGCGTATGCGCCCCACGCCGGCTGGCTCACCGCCGCCGACGGCAACCTCGCCACCGCTCTCTCGGCGCTGGCCGCGCTGAGGCGCATCCCGGACGTCGTCTCCGTCGAGCCGCAGCTCCTGATGCCGTCCGCGCGCCGCTCGGCCGGAATGCGGTCGCCGGGCGGATGAGCGGGAGCGCGACGCCTTTGCGGTGGAACTTCGCTATGCTGTCGGCGAAGCCGACCGTCAGCGAGGCGCCGTGACGCCAGTGCTCTGCCGCGACTGCTGCCGACTGCTGCGGACCGGGCCGGACGCCTGCCCGCACTGCGCCTCGCGCCGCCTTGTCGCCCACCCCGACCTCGACGCCCTCACCATCGCCCACATCGACTGCGACGCGTTCTATGCGGCGGTGGAGAAGCGGGACAATCCGGCGCTCAAGGACAAGCCCGTCATCGTCGGCCATCCCGGCGGGCGCGGGGTGGTGACCACTGCCTGCTACATCGCGCGCGCGTTCGGCCCGCGCTCGGCGATGCCGATGTTCAAGGCCCTGCAGCTCTGTCCCGAGGCGGTGGTCGTCGCGCCGGACATGGCCAAGTACAAGCGCGTCAGCGAGCAGATCCGGGCCATCTTCCGCGCTTATACGCCGGTCGTCGAGCCGGTGTCGCTGGACGAGGCCTACGTCGATCTCTCGAGCCCGGTCGCCGGCGTCGCTCGCCCGGCGGCGGTGGCGCTCGCCGAGATCGCGCTCCGGGTCGAGCGGGAGGCGGGGCTCACCGTCTCGGTCGGGCTCGGCGGCAACAAGTTCCTCGCCAAGCTGGCCTCCGATCTCGACAAGCCCAGGGGCTTCTCGGTGATCGGCGAGGCCGAGGCCAGGACGGTCCTCGCGCCACTGCCGGTGCGGAAGATCCTCGGCGTCGGCGAGGCCACGGCCAGGCGCCTCGCCGGCCTCGGCATCGTCACCATCGGCGAGTTGCAGGAGGTGCCGGAGGCGGAGCTGGTCGCGCGGTTCGGCCGCTTCGGACGGAGACTCGCGCTCCACGCCCAGGGCCGGGACGACCGGCCGGTGGTGCCGCACCGGCCGACCAAGAGCATCTCCGCCGAAACCACGTTCGCGACCGATCTCGGCGACGGCGAGGCTCTGGCGGCGGCCGCCCGGCCGCTCTGCGAGCGCGTCGCCGAGCGGCTCCGGCGGGCCGGTCTTGCCGGCGGAACCGTGGTGCTGAAGCTGAAGACCTCACGCTTCCAGGTGATCACCCGACACCACCGGCTCGCCGATCCGACGCAGCGCGCGGACGCCCTCTGGCGCGCGTCGGCAGCGATGATTGCGCGCGAGGCCGACGGCCGGCCGTTCCGGCTCATCGGCATCGGCGTCGCCGATCTGACCTCGGCCGCGCACGCCGATCCGCCGACCCTGTTCGATGCCCTCGGCGATGGCGCCCCGTGAGGCCGCGCCAGGGTTCAGAAGCGGCCGACCTGCTCGAAGCGGGCGGGATCGACGACGTTGTTGTCGCCGGGCTCCCACATCTCGACGCGCCGATCGCCGCCCTCCAGCCGCTTGATGCACTTCCACTCGATGGTCATCCCCGGCGGCAGGCCGCCGATGGTTCCGGTCCAGGTCGGATAGGGACCGTCGGCGGACAGCAGCACCGCGCGCTCCGGCTGCCACTCCCCGAGCTGCGGAAGGCTGCCGACGACGTAGACGCTGGTGCCAAAGACGGTGTGGCCGTTCTCGCAGACGAACCGGGCCGAGAACGATGGGCTCGAGCCGACGCGGGTGAACCCGGGGTTGGCGGCATCGTCCTCGTCGAAGACGACGGCATAGCGCCCGGCCTCGGCCAGCGCCGGGAAGTTGGGACCGTCCTGGCCGCCGTCGCTCCCCCAGTTCACCGTCCAGGCTCCATCGGCGGCGAACTTGTAGGGCTCGAGGCCCATGTCGACGGTGCCCTCCCAGCGCCTGAGCGTGGTGCAGGTGAGGGCACGGGCGGGGTCGGCCGGGTTCCAGCCGTTGCCCGCCCCCGGCACGCTGACGACCGAGTGCCGGCTTTCGCAGCCGCCGCCGGCGCCGAGGCGGAAGGCGAACGCCCGCGTCTCGGAGACGGCCATGTCGCCCGAGCGGGCGACCACCAGGCCGCGGCCGTCGACGAACCAGCCGTTGGTCGCGGCGGCGAGCGCGGCGGCCGACGCCACCTGGGGCAGGTCGACGCCATTGAGCAGGACACCGAGCACCGGCTGCGAGGTCACGACCTCGATGAAGGCGTCGCGCGTCGCGGGCGCGGCCGCATACGTGCCGGCGGCGGGATCGACGGTGACGACGACGCCGTCGTCGGTCCTCGCCTGTCGCAGGACCGTGGTGCGCACGGCGCCGGCGAGGTAGAGGGTGGTCTCGCCGTCGTCCTCGAACAGGGTGAAGGCGGTCTCCGCCGCCGTGTCGGCGGGGAAGACGCGGGCGCGGAGCGCCGTCGACGTCGCTCCGCCGGTGCGCCGGCCGAAGGCGTCGAGGGTGGTCTCGTCGACGTCCATCAGCGGGACGATGGCGCCGGCACGCGCATAGAGCGGCAGGCGGAAGGTGCCGTCGCGAAAGGCGGGAACGCGGGCGATCCACTCGCCGGCGCTGGCGATGCGGCGGTTGGTGTGCCAGTCGAACCAGCCTCCCTGGGGCAGATAGACGTCGCGCTCGGTCTCGCCGTGCCTGGCGACGATGGCGGCGAGCAGGTCGCGGCCGATGAACTTCTGATGGCCCATGGCACGGACGTTGTCGTCGGTCTGGTGGAAGACGATCGGCGGCGGCATCACCGGTTCGCCGGTGCGGTGGGCATGGTGGGCGAGCGAGTAGACGTAGGGGATGAGCGCGTACCGTTGCCTGGCGTTGGCGAGGTTGCTGGCGAAGTCGCCGATCCGGTCCGGTGCCGTCTCCTTGCAGTTGCACAGGTTCTCGACGTGGGGGCGGCCGGGGATGTCGAGCATCATGCCGTAGCCGAACCACTGGGTGTACATCTCGCCGAGGTCGCCCTCGAGGTTGCGATGGAAGCCGCCGATGTCGGCGCCGTAGTAGTCGATGCCGGAGAACGACATGTGCATCTGGTTGCCGGCGTGGGTGGCCAGGCTCGAAAGCCGCGACGAGATGTCCCCCGACCACATCGCCGCACCGAACCGCTGAATGCCGGCGGTTCCGGAGCGCGACATCATGAACGGCCGGCGCTCGACGGCGTTGCGCGCGTAGCCGGCGTGGATGCCGCGGATCCAGCGAAAGTTGAAGATGTTGTGGGCATCGCGGTGGGCGCCGACGGCGTAGATGCCGGCGGGATCGAAGATCTCCGGTTCGCCCAGGTCGGTCCAGTGGCCGACCACACCGGCATCGACCAGCGCCTGGCGGCGGTGGTCGTGCCAGAACGTGCTGCAGGCGTCGCTGGTGTAGTCGATCATGCCGCCGCATCCCCAGAACCCGCACATGCGTACGGGCGCCGGGCCTGCCGCGCTCTGCCGCACGAGACAGCTCTGACCGGTGAGCGTCTGGTGCTCGGCGAGCGTGTCGCAGACGTAGGCCTCCTCGATCAGCATCACCGCCACCGCGTGGTCGTCGCCGAGCGTCGCGATGCGGCCGGCGGCATCGGGAAAGGTGGCGGAATCGAACGTGAGCGAGCCCATCCGGCACTGGCCGGTGACGCTGGGGATGCCGCCGAACCACTGCAGGTCGAGGACAAAGCCGTCGACGGGGAAACGGTTGGCCCTGAGGGTGGTGAGCTTCGCGTCCAGCTCCGCCCAGTCGTCGTAGCCGTACTCGGAGATCCAGAGGCCGAACATCCGCCGCGGCGGCACCAGCGGCCGGCCGACCAGCCCCATGAAGTCCTTGCGCAGATCGAGGAGGTCGGGACCGGTCAGCAGATAGAAGCGGAGCGCGTCGCCGGAGGCCTCCACCTGCCACTGCGACGGGCTGGTGAAGTCCCAACGGTGGCGGCGGGTGTTGTCGAGAAAGACGGCGTAGTTGTCGCGGGTGGCGCCGTTGACGGCGTAGGCGATGGGAAACTGGGTGTTGCCGGTGGCGCCGCCGTTGAAGCCGGCCATGATGTTGCCGAACGGCCCGCCTTCGCGCACCCGGCCGTCCCAGTCGATGTCGGAGACGCCCTTGTCTGCCTCCCTGAACTGCTGGCCGAGGCCGTAGACGTCGAGCTCGATCGTCCGCGTGAAGATGAGGTTCTTGAGATCCTGATCGAGGCCGGACGGGCGGACGGTGGTCAGCACGACGTCGTTCTTGGTCTTGTCGATCAGGGTGAGGGCGAGAGTGGCGGGATCGACCTGGACGCGCACATCGGCGGTCTCCAGCACCGCGGGCGACGGGGTCGAGAAGCTGTCCGGACCGCCGTAGGCATCGCACAGGCCTGCCGGCACTCCGTCCGCGGGCGAGCAGACCATCTCCGAATGCGCGAGCGGCGCTGCGGTGCCGGGCCCGGCGCCACGACCGTATTCGACGTGGATCAGGTCGTCGTCCAGAACCTCGATGACGACGTAGTTGCCGCCGGCCAGGAATTGCCGCCGCTCGACGGCCGCCTCGGCAGCCGCCGACAGCATGAGGAGGGCGATCGCCACTCCGGTCCCCACGAACGCGATCATGTCACCACCTCCCCGTGCCCCGCGCGCTGCGGCCTTGGCTTCGATGGCCCTGCGTGCCTTGGGGGCTAGTTACACCCCAAACATGGCTTATTGTTGGCCTGCGCTTGGCGATCGGCAAGGTCTATCTGTCGGCAGGCGGCGCGGCGACGGCTCACCACTCGACCCGTTCCTGCTCGAGATCGGGCTCGCCGCTCAGGCGCAGGATCTCGGCACGGACCTGGTCGCGCAGCCGCACCGCCCGCCGCCAGCGGTCGCCGCTCGGCTCAGGGACCACCGGTTGGGCGACGTGGACCGAGACGGCGCCCCGGCGGGGCAGCCAGGAATTCGCACGCAGCACGTTGCGGGTGCCGCGAATGGCGACGGGAACGATCGGAATGCCGGCGTCGACGGAGGCGGCGAAGGCGCCCATGTGGAACGGCAGCAGCCCCGGCATGCGCCGGAACGTGCCCTCGGCGAAGAACAGCGGCGAGATGCCGTGCGCCGCCTCGGCGGTGATCCGGCGGTGGTCCTTGAGGCTCTCCCGGCTGTCGAAGCGCTCGACGAACGCGGCGCCGAGGCGTTCCAGCGGCAGCCGCACCAGCGGGTTGCGCTTGAGCTCCTGCTTGGCGACGAAGGCGACCGGCCGCGGCAGCAGTGCCGCCAGCACGAAGCCGTCGAGATAGCTCATGTGGTTGGCAACAAAGACGCACGGCCGATCAGGGCCGGGCACGCTCTCCAGGCCCTGCACCGAGAGCCGCACACCGCCGATCCGGGCGGCGACACGGACGCCGGCCGCGGCCACCCGCCAGCGCCACCGGGGCGACGGCGAAAGGACGGTCGCGATCCACAGGGGCGCCGCGAGCAGGCCGATCACTGTCCAGGCGTACGCGCCGTAGAGCGTCGCCGACACCGCCAGGGCGAGCCGCCGGGCCTGGGGCAGGACGGCGGCGAGGTGGAGGCGAAGGACCTGCAGCCAGAGCGCGGTGCGGGCCTTGCCGGCCTCGCCCGCTTCGTAGAGCGCCCGGCAGGCGGCGCGGCGGATCTTGCCGCTCGAGGTGCGCGGCACCGTCCCCGGCGGGGCCAGCACCACGTCGTCGGCGGGCTCGCCGACCGAATCGGCGACGAGCGCGTTGATGCGGGCGCGGAGCTCGTCGAGAGCGGCCGCATCCCGGCGGCGGGTCTCGGCGACGAGAACGAGCCGCTCGGTGCCGGTGTCGGGATCCTCACTGCCGAAGGCAGCGACGTTGCCGGCGACGATGCCCTCGAGGGCGCCCACCGCCGCCTCCAGGTCGCTCGGATGGATGTTGCGGCCGGCGCGGATGATCAGGTCCTTGCTGCGGCCGGTGACGTAGATCTCGCCGCCGGCGACGTAGCCGAGGTCGCCGGTATCCAGCCAGTCGCCCGCGAACAGCGCCCGGCTCGCCTCGGGCCGGCGGAAGTAGCCCTGCGTCGCGGACGGGCCGCGGAACTGCACGCGACCCTCGCGACGCTCCGGCAGCTCGCGGCCGGCGGCGTCGACGATGCGGATCTGGTGGCCGAGGAGCGGGCGGCCGCAGGCGACGAAGCGGAGACTTGGCTCGTCTCCGGCGGCCGGCTCGGCGCGGCCCGACGTCTGGAAGGCGTCGCGCCGGACGGCATCGACGACGGCGCCGCGGTCGAGGAGCGGGAAGGCCAGGCCGACGCAGTTCTCGGCCAAGCCGTAGACGGGGGTCACCGCCTGGCGGCGAAAGCCCGCGGCGGCGAACCGCAGGCAGAAGCGCTCAAGGGTCCCGGGATGGACCGGCTCGGCGCCGTTGAAGGCGACCCGCCATGACGCGAGGTCGAGGCCGTCGAGCTCGGTGTCGACGATGCGCCGCAGGCACAGCTCGTAGGCGAAGTTCGGTCCGCCCGAGAGCGTCCCGCGGTAGCGCGAGACGGCGGCGAGCCACCGCCGCGGCCGGGCGAGGAAATGCAACGGCGGCATGATCACCAGGGGCGTTGCGAAATTGAACGAGCCGAGCCAGGCGGCGATCAGCCCCATGTCGTGGTAGAGCGGAAGCCAGCTGACGAAGACGTCGTCGGTGCCGACGTCGACGGCCCGGCCCATCGCCCGGATGTTGGCCAGCACGTTGGCGTGGGTCAGCATCACCCCCTTCGGATCGCCGGTCGAGCCGGACGTGTACTGCAGAAACGCCAGCCGGTCGGCGCTGGCCGACGGGGCGAGCAGGCTTCCGGCCGCGGCCGTGGCGAGATCCTCGGGCGTGACGACGGCCCGCAGGTGCTCGAGGCGGGCCAACAGCAGGCGCGCGAACGGCTTGATCTCGGGTGCGGCGACGAGCAGCCGGGCCTGGCAGTTGCCGAGGATGCCGATGTGCCGGTCGACGTGCTCCTCGACCCGGCTCATCCGCGCCGGCGGGTACATCGGCACGGCGACCGCGCCGGCCAGCAGCACCCCGAAGAAGCAACAGAAATAGTCGCGACCGGTGGGCAGCATGATCGCCACCGTCTCGCCCGGGGCGACGTCGTGGGCCTGCAGCGCGGCGGCGATGCGGCGGGCGCCCGCGGCGAGCTCGCCGTAGGTGACGACCTCCCCCGGTCCCTCGTCGGCGTAGAGGCGGACGTGCGGACGGTCGGGGTGGCGCGCTTCGTGCCAGGCGAGGACGTCGACCAGGGTGGCGGCGGTCGCCGGTGCCGCCTCGGCGGTGCCGAGCGGCGCCTCGGCTTCGCCTTGCGGCGGCACCGCCGGCGCGCGGCCGCTGGCGGCGAGCACCGCCTGCAGGAGGTCCCGCGGCGACTCGGCGGCGGCGAACACGGTGTCCGGCAGGGCGACGGCGAACGTCTGCTCGATCCGCGCCACCAGCTCGGCGCGGCCCAGGCTGTCGATGCCGAGATCGCGGTCGAGGGAGGTGTCGAGGGTCACGGCAACATCGCCGAGGCTCGGCCGCAGCTCCTTCGCCACCGCCTTGACGGTGGCGAGCACGCCGGGCGCCAGGTCGGCGGCGCGGGCGCTGTCTGCCGGGGCTTCGATGTCGGCCATGTCGGGTCCCGCTGCCGGTGCGAGGACACTCCGCAGCATGGGCCGCCGGCCCGCGGCGCGCAAGGCCGTCCGCCGTGCCGTGATCGAAAAACAGGCCTTAACCGGATTTCGGTTAAATACTGTTTTGTCATTGTTTTGAAACTAGTTATGTGTAAGACACTGATGTGTTTTCGCCTTGCCAACGGCGCGCGCGGCCCATAGGATGGCGGCCCCCGCTGGCACAGGGGGCGCACATCATCGAACCGGGCAGCACCGGGGATCCGCAGGGAGACGACATGGCGACAGAGACGAACGCGCGAGCCGGCAGGCGGGGCGCCCAGAGGGCGCGGACGGCGGCACCGAAGCTCGACAAGGACCGTCTCCTCGAGTTCTACCGCCAGATGCTGCTGATCCGGCGGTTCGAGGAGAAGGCCGGCCAGCTCTACGGCATGGGGCTCATCGGCGGCTTCTGCCACCTCTACATCGGCCAGGAGGCGGTGGTCGTCGGTATCCACTCGACCGCCACCGAGGCCGACACGGTGATCACCACCTACCGCGACCACGGCCACATGCTGGCCTGCGGCATGGAGGCGAGAGGGGTGATGGCCGAGCTCACTGGGCGCATCGGCGGCTATTCCAAGGGCAAGGGCGGCTCGATGCACATGTTCAGCCGGGAGAAGGGCTTCTACGGCGGTCACGGCATCGTCGGCGCGTCGGTGCCGCTGGGGACCGGCCTCGCCTTTGCCCACAGCTACCGGGAGGATGGCGGCCTCTGCTACTGCTACTTCGGCGACGGCGCCGTCAACCAGGGCCAAGTGTACGAGGCCTTCAACATGGCGTCCCTCTGGAAGCTGCCGATCATCTACGTCATCGAGAACAACCGCTACGGCATGGGCACGGCGGTCGAGCGCGCCTCGGCGACCACGGACCTGCACCGGCGCGGCGAGGCCTTCGGCATTCCGGGGATGCAGGTCAACGGCATGAACGTCCTCCAGGTGCGCGCCGCCGCCGAGACGGTGGTCGGCTACGTGCGCGCCGGCAAGGGGCCGTACGTGATGGAGCTGAAGACCTATCGCTACCGCGGCCATTCGATGTCGGATCCGGCCAAGTACCGGACCAAGGAGGAGGTGAAGAAGGTGCGCACCGAGAGCGACCCGATCGACACGCTGCGTACCCATCTCGTCGACAACGAGCTGGCCGACGAGGCCACGCTCAAGGACATCGACCGCGAGATCAAGGACATCGTCAACGACGCGGCTGAGTTCGCCCAGACCAGTCCGGAGCCGGACCCCGCCGAGCTCCATACCGATGTCGTCATCGCGGCCTGAGCGCCGCCATCCCGCTCGCGGAGAGGTGCCATGCCGATTCAGATCCTGATGCCGGCGCTGTCGCCGACGATGACCGAGGGCAAGCTCGCCAAGTGGCTGAAGCGTGAAGGCGACACGGTGGCCGCCGGCGAGGTCCTTGCCGAGATCGAGACCGACAAGGCGACGATGGAGGTGGAGGCGGTCGACGAGGGCGTGCTCGCCAAGATCCTGGTGCCGGAGGGCACCGACAACGTGGCGGTCAATCATCCGATCGCCATCCTGCTCGCCGAGGGCGAGGACGCGTCGGCGCTCGACGTCTTGCCGATGACCAAGGAGGAACCGGAGCCGATCACCGCCGAGCCGGGCCCGGAGCCGGCGTCGACGCCCCGGCCGTGCATGCCGGCGACGGTCGCCAAGGCGCCGGCGGAGAAGGAGTACACGGGGCCGACGGCGACGATGACGGTGCGCGAGGCGCTGAGGGACGCCATGGCCGAGGAGATGCGGCGCGATCCCGAGGTGTTCCTGATGGGTGAGGAGGTGGCGCAGTACCAGGGCGCCTACAAGGTGAGCCAGGGGCTCCTCGACGAGTTCGGGGCGAAGCGGGTCATCGACACGCCGATCACCGAGATGGGCTTCGCCGGCCTCGGCGTCGGCGCCGCCTTCGCCGGGCTCAAGCCGATCGTC
>CAYQSU010000017.1:10312-48223 GCA_964420325.1 uncultured Rhodospirillaceae bacterium
TTCAACTTCGCCATGCAGGCGATCGATCAGATCATCAATTCCGCGGCCAAGACGCTGTACATGGCGGGCGGCAAGATGGGCTCGCCGATCGTCTTCCGCGGCCCCAACGGCGCCGCCGCCCGCGTCGCCGCCCAGCACTCCCAGTGCTACGCCTCGTGGTACGCCCACTGCCCCGGGCTCAAGGTGGTGGCGCCCTATTCGGGCGCCGACGCCAAGGGTCTGCTCAAGGCCGCGATCCGCGATCCGAACCCGGTGATCGTGCTGGAGAACGAGATCATGTACGGCCAGAGCTTCGAGGTGCCGACCGATCCCGAGTTCGTGCTGCCGATCGGCCGCGCCCGGATCGAGCGGAGCGGCAAGGACGTCACCATCTGCGCCTTTTCCCGGATGGTCGGCGTCGCCCTCGAGGCGGCGTCGCACCTGGCCGAGGAGGGGATCGACGCCGAAGTCATCAACCTCCGCTCGCTGCGCCCGCTCGATGTCGAGGCGCTGGTGGTCTCGGTGACCAAGACCAACCGCATCGTCAGCGCCGAGGAAGGCTGGCCCGCCTGCGGCGTCGGCGCGGAGATCGCGGCCCTGATGATGGAGCACGCCTTCGACCATCTCGATGCGCCGGTGGTGCGGGTCACCGGCGCCGACGTTCCAATGCCGTATGCCGCCAACCTCGAGCGGCTGGCGCTGCCGCAGGCCGATGCCATCGTCGCCGCGGCCAAGGCCGTCTGCTACCGGTAGGGCGGGAGGGCCGGACCCATGCCGATCGAAATCCTGATGCCCGCGCTGTCGCCGACGATGACCGAGGGCAAGCTCGCAAAGTGGCTGAAGAAGGAGGGCGATCGCGTCGAGTCGGGCGACATCCTTGCCGAGATCGAGACCGACAAGGCGACCATGGAGGTGGAGGCCGCCGACGAGGGGATTCTCGGCAGGATTCTGGTTGCCGAGGGCACCGATGGGGTGGCGGTGAACACGCCGATCGCGCTCCTCCTCGAGGAGGGCGAAGACGCCTCCGCCCTGGAAGCGCCGTCGCCGAAGGCGCCGCCCAAGCCGCCGGTCGCTGCCGAGCGCCCCGCACCGCAGCCGGCCAAGGCGGCTCCGGCGCCGCTGCCACCCGCGGGCGGGCGCGTCTTCGCGAGCCCCCTGGCGCGGCGGATGGCCAAGCAGGCGGGCCTCGAGCTAGCCGCCTTGAAGGGCTCGGGCCCGCACGGGCGGATCGTCAAGGCCGACATCGAGAAGGCACTGGCGGCGCCGCGCGAGCGGCCGAAGGCGGCCGAGCGGCCTGCCGCTCCGGCACCGACTCCGGCACCGACTCCGGCGCCGGCCGCCGCCGCCGGCTATCGCGAGGTGCCGCACACGACGATGCGCAAGGTCATCGCCGGGCGGCTCTCCGCCTCCAAGCGCGACATTCCCCACTACTACCTCACCATCGACTGCGCGATCGATCCGCTGCTCGAGCTGCGCGAGACGCTGAACGCCCGGTCGCCGGAGGACGAGGGGGCGTACAAGCTCTCCGTCAACGATTTCGTGGTGCGTGCGGTGGCGCTGGCGCTCAGGCGGTTCCCGGAGTGCAACGCGTCGTGGACCGACAGCGCGCTCCGGCTGTTCGAGGCCGTCGACGTCTGCGTCGCGGTGGCGACGCCGAACGGCCTGATCACGCCGATCGTGCGCAACGCCGACCGCAAGGGCCTGGCCCTGATCTCCAACGAGGTCAAGGCGCTGGCGGCCAGGGCGCGCGACGGCAAGCTGTTGCCGGAGGACTACCAGGGCGGCGGGTTCACGGTCTCCAACCTCGGCATGTACGGCATCAGCGCGTTTGCCGCCATCATCAACCCGCCGCAGACCTGCCTGCTCGCCGTCGGCGCCGCCGAGAAGCGGCCGGTGATCCGGGATGACGCGGTGGCGATCGCGACGATGATGACGTGCACGCTGTCGGCCGACCATCGCGCCGTCGACGGCGCCAAGGGGGCGGCGTTCCTCGCCGCCTTCAAGGCGCTCGTCGAGGAGCCGCTGACCATGCTGTTGTAGGGAGGCGACCCTTGGCTGAGCAAGCGTTCGATCTCGTTGTCCTCGGCGCCGGCCCCGGCGGCTACGTGGCGGCGATCCGCGCCGCGCAGCTGGGCATGAAGACCGCCGTCGTCGAGCGCGAGCATCTCGGCGGGATCTGTCTCAACTGGGGCTGCATCCCGACCAAGGCGCTCCTGCGCACGGCCGAGATCTTCGAGGCGATCAAGCATGCGAAGGACTTCGGGCTCACCGTCGACGGCTTCGGCTTCGACCTTCGCAAGGTGATCGAGCGCTCGCGCCGGGTGGCGGCGCAGCTCAACGCCGGCGTCGGCCACCTCCTGAAGAAGAACAGGGTCACCGTGATCGACGGCCACGGCCGCCTGAACGGGACCGGCAAGGTGGCGGTCGAGAAGGACGGCAAGGCGGTCGCCGAACTGAGAGCGAAGCACATCATCCTGGCGACCGGGGCGCGGGCGCGCTCGCTGCCGGGGCTCGAGCCCGACGGCACTCTGATCTGGACGTATAAGGAGGCGATGGTCCCCGAGGTCATGCCGAAATCCCTGCTGGTGATCGGCTCGGGCGCCATCGGCATCGAGTTCGCGAGCTTCTACCGCTCGCTGGGAGCCGAGGTGACGGTGGTCGAGATCCTCGACCGCATCCTGCCGGCCGAGGACGAGGAGATCTCGGCCTTCGCCCGCAAGGCCTTCGAGAAGCAGGGGATGACCATCCTCACCGGGACCTCGGTCCAATCGCTGCGCAAGACCGGGGACGCGGTGGCGGCGACGATCGCCAACGGCGGAAAGAGCCGCGAGGCCACCTTCGACCGGGTGATCCTCGCCGTCGGCATCGTCGGCAACGTCGAGGGCATCGGTCTCGAAGGGACGAAGGTGGCGGTCGACAAGCACCACGTGGTGACCGACGAGTGGTGCCGGACGGGCGAGCCCGGCGTCTACGCCATCGGCGATCTGGTCGGGCCGCCGTGGCTCGCGCACAAGGCGAGCCACGAGGGCGTCGTCTGCGTCGAGAAGATTGCCGGCGTCAACAATGTCCATCCCCTGGATACGCGCCGCATTCCGGGCTGCACCTACAGCCGGCCGCAGGTGGCGAGCGTCGGCCTCACCGAGAAGGCCGCGAAGGATGAGGGCCGGGCCGTCCGCGTCGGCCGCTTTCCGTTCATCGGCAACGGCAAGGCGATCGCGCTCGGCGAGGCCGAAGGGATGGTCAAGACGGTGTTCGACGCCGCGACGGGCGAGCTTCTCGGCGCCCACATGGTCGGCGCCGAGGTGACCGAGCTGATCCAGGGCTATGCGGTGGCGAAGACGCTGGAGACCACCGAGGCAGAGCTGATCCACACCGTCTTCCCGCACCCGACGCTCTCGGAGATGATGCACGAGGCGGTGCTCGATGCCTACGGCCGCACCATCCATTTCTGAGCAGACGAGACCGGACAAGCGCGACCAATGGATGCCGACGCTGTTCACGTCAGCGAGGTTGTTCGGAACTATGCCATCGTCGCCGGGGGATTCATTGGCATCGCCATAGCGTACTGGAGGGCGCGGGCGTCCAATCGCCAAGCCGAGGCATCGGTGTCGCAGGCGAAGACGGCGAACCGCGACCACATCACGGACGTCTTCAGTCGAGCGGTGGGGCTGCTGGCGGCGGAACGGCTCGAGGTTCGTCTGGGCGCCATCTACACGCTTCGCCGCATCGCTGAGGATTTCCCTGATTTCAGTTCGACGATTATCGATCTATTATCCGCCTATGTCAGAGAGCGCTCGCAGGAGTACGAGGGTGACGCCATGCCGGTCGACATCGAGGAGATCGTCACGTTCCTGAGGCGGTCCTTGCGGGAGGACGCCTGAATGGGCGGAGTGGCTGATCAGGCCAAGCGGAAACGCTCCCTCAATCTCGCCAGTGCGCGGATCATGGGCGCCGACTTCAGTCGTGCGGACCTCTCGGATGCGAATTTCCGCTTCGCCGATCTGACGCGGGCGGTCCTGCGGGGAGCCAACATGAAGGGCACGAAATTGGAGGGAACGATCCTCAGGGGTGCGGACTTGTCAGACGCCAAGAACCTCACCTGGGACCAGCTCAGGTCTGCGGTCATCGATGAGACGACGACGTTGCCGGACTATCTGACGACGCCGGAACGCGAGTCCGTCTGACGATGGCGACAAGAGGCATCCGGGGTGAGGATGCTGACGGGTGGATTGGCTGACACGGTGCCCGATGCCTTTGACCGCACCATCCACGTCTAGGATTGCGCGGTCCAGGTTCGGCGCGCTTGCGCAGGGCGTCCGCCCGCTCTGCGGCGCGTCCGTCTGCTTGACGGGGCGGCCGGGCCGGCCAATATCGCCATCATGAGCACAGCCGAGACGCTCCGCCACCCCGAGAAAGCGGCTCGGCAGCCGCAGGCGAGCCCGCGCAAGCCGGCGTGGATCCGGGTCAAGGCGCCGACGTCCGAGGGCTACGGCGAGACGCGGCGGCTGATGCGGGAGATGAACCTGCACACCGTCTGCGAGGAGGCGGCCTGCCCCAACATCGGCGAGTGCTGGGCGCGCAAGCATGCGACCGTGATGATCCTGGGCGACGTCTGCACGCGCGCCTGCGCCTTCTGCAACGTGGCAACGGGACGGCCTTCGGCGGTCGATCCGCGGGAGCCCGACAACCTCGCCGTCACCGTCGCCACCATGGGGCTCAGGCACGTGGTCGTCACCTCGGTCGACCGCGACGACCTCGCCGACGGCGGCGCCGGCCAGTTCGTCACGTGCATCCGGCGCATCCGCGAGACCTCGCCCGCCACCACGATCGAGGTGCTGACGCCCGACTTCCGCCACAAGGAGGGTGCGCTGGAAGCCGTCGTCGCCGCTGCGCCGGACGTGTTCAACCACAATCTCGAGACGGTGCCCAGGCTCTATCCGACGATCCGGCCGGGCGCCCGCTACTACCATTCGCTGCGGCTCCTGGACCGGGCCAAGGAGCTGAGGCCGGAGCTGTTCACCAAGTCCGGCATCATGCTCGGCCTCGGCGAGGAGCGGGGGGAGGTGCTGCAGGTGATGGACGACCTGCGCTCGGCCAGGGTCGATTTCCTCACCATCGGCCAGTATCTGCAACCGACCCCCCGCCACGCCGCGGTCGCTCGCTTCGTTCCGCCCGAGGAGTTCCAGGAGCTGCGGCGGATCGGCGAGGCCAAGGGGTTTCTCCTGGTCGCGTCGTCGCCGCTGACGCGATCCTCGTACCATGCGGACCGGGACTTCGAGACGCTGAGGCGGGCCCGCCGGGCGTCGCTCGCCGCGGGCTAGACGGCGAGCGGCCCGCGTCATGCCCACCCATGCCGAGCGGCGTGCCGTGCCGTACACGCCGGAACAGATCTTCGATCTGGTGGTGGACGTCGAACGCTACCCCGAGTTCCTCCCCTGGTGCGTCGCCGCGCGTATCCGCAAGCGGGAGTCGGCGACGACGTTCGTTGCCGACCTGATCATCGGCTACAAGATGTTCCGCGAGCGGTTTACCTCCCACGTCTCGATCAGCCGTCCGGGCCGCGTCGACGTGAAATACTACGAGGGCCCGTTCCGCTACCTGAACAACCACTGGATCCTCGAGCCGTACGACAACGGCGGCTGCATCATCGATTTCTATGTCGACTTCGAGTTCCGCTCACGCTTCCTGCAGAAGGTGATCAAGAAGCTGTTCAACGAGGCCGTGCAGCGGATGGTCAGCGCCTTCGAGAAGCGCGCGAACGCGCTCTACGGGCCGAGACGGCCCTGATCCCCGGCATCCGCCAGCTGCCGCAACAGGAGCTCGAGCGCGGCCGTGACCGAGGCGTCGCGGACGGCGTCCCTGTCGCCCGGGAAGACATGGCGCCGGTGCAGCGTCGGATGGCCGGCGCGGGCGGCGGCGATGTGGACGAGGCCGACCGGCTTTGCGGGCGTGCCGCCGCCGGGGCCGGCGATGCCGGTGACGGCCACGCTCACGGTCGCCCGCGAGCGCGCCAGCACGCCTTCGGCCATGGCGCGGGCGACGCTCTCGCTGACCGCGCCGTGCTCGGCGATGAGCCGGTCCGCGACGCCCAGCATGTCGGCCTTGGCGGCGTTGGCGTAGGCGACGAACCCGCGATCGAAGACATCCGAACAGCCCGCGACCGCGGTGATCGCGGCGGCGACGAGGCCGCCGGTGCAGGACTCCGCGATCCCGAGGCGGAGAGACCGGCTGCGGCAGCGGTCGAGGACCGCGGCCGCCAGCCGGCGCTGGCGCTCGTCGGTCATGCCGGAACCGCCAGCCACCGCGACAGGAGCCAGAGGAGGGCGGCGGCATAGGCGGCCGCCAGCACGTCGTCGGCCATGATCCCGAGCCCTCCCGCAAACCGCCGCTCGGCCCACGACACGGGCCACGGCTTGAGGATATCGAACAGCCGGAACAGGAGGAACCCCGCAGCATAAAGCCTGGGGTCCGGCGGCACCACCAGCAGCACCAGCCACTGGCCGACGACCTCGTCGACGACGACGACCTTGGGGTCGCTGTCGCCGCAGGCACGGGCGCAGCGCCCGGCCGCCCACAGCCCGGCGAACAGCAGCATCAGGCAGCCCGCCGCCAGGACCCAAACACCGAGGCCGCCGACGACGACCCAGGCCATGGCGAGCGCGACCAGCGAAGCCCACGTTCCGGGGGCAACCGGCAACATGCCGGTGCCGAACCATGTTGCCAGCAGCACGGCCGGCTGGCGCAGGCTCAAGGGATCCGGAGACGAAGGGCTGCGCATGTGGGCCGGCGGTTGACGGGGCATTTACCGGTCATCTGGTAGAACCGTGCCATGCCGAAGGTCGCCGAGACTACACGGCCGCCCGCGCCGCGGACCAGTCCGAATACCGCACGCCGACGATTGGGTGCGGAGCGACGATCGACGCTTGCACGGCGGCCGGGGACTCGATACCTTTCACCGATATGGCCCAAACGGGGTATTTCTGGGTGGGCCGCTTCGCTTCCGGAGGCGTCACATGCGATGCGTCGCACGGACGAGCCGCGAGCGCCCGCCGGCCGGGCGAGGCCCGTGGCGGAGATGAGGTCGGCCGCCGGATGATCGAGCCGCGGCCGCCGCACCGCCGGTCGACACGTCTCGGCCGCCTCTACTCGCGGTTGCTGCCCGTCCGCCATGTCGTCATCCGCTCGGACAAGGGGACGAGCGTCGTCCGGCTGGGACGGCTTCTGCAGCTCCTGGCCTTCATGCTTTTCACCGTGGCGGTGGCGTGGACGATGCTTGCGTCCCAGGGTTATCTGATCCTCCGCGATCAGATGGTTCGGCTGGATCACGAGCTCGTCGACACAAGGCAGGCCTACCGGAAACTGCTGGACGAAGTCGCCACCTATCAACAGCGCATCGGTGCCATCGTCCTCGGCCTGAACGACGAGAGAACCGTGCTGCGCGGTCTCGTCGAACAGAACAGGGAGCTCAAACAGAACCTCGAGGCGGTCGAGGCGGAGCTGCGCTCGACGCGGCAGGAGCGCGAGACGATGCGCGCCGCCCGAGAGCGCCTTCTCGATCAGCTGGCGCAGATCGAGTCCAGGATCCGGGTGCTTCAGGACGGCGCCGAGACCGCGACCGGCGATGCCTTCGCGGACGACGGGCCGCGAGCCGCCGCGGCAGCCGTGGCCGGCGACCTCGACCACGCGTCGCGGGTCGAAACGGCGATCCAGGATCTCGAAGGGCAGATCGCCGCACTCCAGTCGTCGCGCCGCGAGGTGCTGCGGCGCATCCACGAGGAGACCGCGTCGCACGTGAGTGCCCTGGAGCGCGTCATCGACCGCGCCGGCCTCGACGTCGACCGGCTGCTGGCGTCCTCGCGCGCCACCGCTAGCGGGCAGGGCGGACCGTTCATCGAGGCCGGGGCGGCGCTGCGCGCCCCGCTTGCGCCGGGTGCCGAGCTTGCAAGCCTGAACGCGCAGTTGAGCCGTTGGGAGGCTCTGCGCGAGCTGATCCGTCGCCTGCCGCTGGCACCGCCCCTCGACGCCTTCAGCGTCTCGAGTCCCTTCGGCGAGCGGTCCGATCCGATCAACGGCAGACCGGCGATCCACGAAGGCCTGGATCTCGCCGCGCCCATGCGGTCTCCGGTCTATGCGACCGCGCCCGGCCGGGTCGTCCATGCCGGCTGGCTCGGCCGCTACGGGCGGCTGGTGGTGGTCGACCACGGCGCCGGCGTCACCACCCGCTACGGGCATCTGGCCAAGATCCTGGTCAAGAAGGGCGACGAGGTCGAGTTCGGTGACGAGGTGGGGCTCCTCGGCAACAGCGGGCGGAGCACCGGCGCCCATCTGCACTACGAGGTTCGTTACAACCGCGAGCCGAAGGATCCGATGACCTTTATCAAGGCAGGGCGGCATGTTTTCCAGAACTAGCGCGTCGAGCGACGGCAAGCGCAGCAAGGGCAACGGCCTTTCGGTGCTGGGCAGCGACGTCAGGCTGATCGGCAATCTGGAGAGCGAAGGCGACATCCACATCGACGGCGCGGTCGAAGGCGACATCCGCGCGCGCGGCGTTGTCGTCAGCCAGGTCGGCAAGGTCAAGGGCGAGATCGCGGCCGAGGCCGTCCGCGTCCACGGCCGCGTCGAGGGCCGCATCAAGGCGGGTTCGGTCAGCCTCGGCCGCAACGCTCACGTCGTCGCCGACATCGACCACGAGTTCCTCGACGTCGAGAAAGGGGCGTTCTTCGACGGCCACTGTCGCCGCCTCGCCGAGGCGAGGAAGGACAACAAGATCGAGCGCGACGGCGCCGAGCCCAAGGAGAGCCCCGTCGCCCTCGTCGTCAGCGATGCCGGCAAGAAGGCGCTCGGCACCTCCACCGCCCGCTCCTGACACGCCTTCAGGCCGGCCGGCCGGCGGCGAGCGCCCGGCAGAAGACATCGGCATCGACGTTGCCGCCGGAGGCGATGACGGCGACCGTCCCGCCCTCGGCTTCGAAAGCGCCGGCAAGGGCAGCCGCCAGCGCCACCGCGCCGCCCGGCTCGAGCACCAGCTTCAGGTGGGTGAACGCCGCGGCGATTGCCGCCTGCGTCTCGTCGTCGCCGACGCTCAGTCCCGCCGCGGCGGCCTTCTGCAGGATGGCGAGGGTCAGCGTTCCCGGCGACGGCGCGAGAAGGGCATCGCAAAAGGAGCGTGCGCCCGGCCGGTTGACGACCCGCCAGCCTTCGGCGAGCGAGCGGGCGGTGTCGTCGAAGCCGCGGGGCTCGACCGTGTGCACGCGCGTCGAGGGCGAGCATTCGCCGAGCGCGAGACAGATGCCGGCCGCGAGCCCGCCGCCGCCGCAGGGCACGAGACCGGCATCGAGCCGCACACCAGCCGCCTCGGCCTGTGATGCGAGCTCGAGCCCGACCGTCCCCTGGCCGGCAATGACCCACGGGTCGTCGTAGGGGCGGACGAGCACCGCGCCGCGCTCGGCGGCGAGGGTCTCGGCGAGTGCCTCGCGGCTCTCGGTCGCGCGGTCGTAGAAGATGATCTCGGCGCCCCAGTCCCGCGTTTGCCGGACCTTGCTGGCGGGCGCATCCCTCGGCATGACGATGGTGGCGCGCACGCCGACCAGTGCTGCCGCCGCCGCCACGCCCTGGGCGTGGTTTCCGGAGGAGTAGGCGACGACCTCTCCTCGGTTTCCCTCCTCGGCCAGCGAGGCCAAGCGGTTGTAGGCGCCGCGGATCTTGAACGACCCGGTCTTCTGCAGCGCCTCGGCCTTGACGAAGAGGCGGCCGCCGATGCGCTCGTTGAGCCGCTGGGACTCGATGAGGGGCGTGAGCATGGCGACGCCGGCGAGCCGGGCCGCCGCGGCCTCGACGTCGGCGAAGACCGGCGGCTCAGGTGCAGGCGAGGAGCGCATCGATGGCGGCCTTGGCCTCGGGCTCGCCGAGTGTCGGGGCATGGCCGACGTCGGCGACCGTCACGGCCATTGCCAGCGGCATCTCCTCCGCCATCCGGCGGAAGGTGTCCGCCGTGAGGATCCGGGAGGTCTCGCCGCGCAGGATGACGAGCGGCACGCGCCCGAGCGCGCGGAACACCGGCCAGAGATCGGGCGGCGTCCGCCATGTCGACAACAGGGGCTTGACGATGTTGGGATCCCAGTCGGGGCGGATGCGTCCCGCCTCCTCGCGGAACGTCATCTTCGCGTACCCGACCCACTCCTCCTCGGAGCGTGCCGGGAGATCGGGAAAGTAGCTTCGGAGCCGGTCCGCCGCCGCGTGCCAGTCGGGCAGCGGCCGCCGGTCCGCGAGGTAGCGCATGATCGGCGCGAGACCGGCCGCATTCACCTCGGGGCCGACGTCGTTGAGGACCGCGCCGGCAAGCCGGGTCGGCATGGCGACCGCCATCGCCATGGCCAGTGCGCCGCCGAGCGAGGTGCCGACGACGACCACGCGATCCAGGTTGGCGGCGATCAACAGGTGGCGGACGTCGTCGAGGTAGCTGCGGGGATGGTAGCGGCGCCAGTCGGGATCGTAGTCGGATCGGCCGCGGCCGCGATAGTCGAGCGAAAGGACGCGCCGGCCCCTGTTCGCGAGCCGGCTCGCCAGGGCGTGGAAGTCCTTGGAGTTCCGGGTGAGGCCGGCAAGGCACAGCACCGGCGGTGCCGGCCACAGCGGGTCCCCGTAGTCGCGGTAGCAGAGGCTGAGACCGTCCTGGGAGAGGAACGTCCGTTGCCGATGCCAGCCAGGTCCGTGAGCGCGCGACCCGCCGGCGCCGGGGCCCTCGCCGCGAGCGGGCGCGAGTTCCAACCTCAGGCCTTCTCGCGGTCGGCGCGACGCCGGCCGGGAACGAGCGGCCGCATCCGTCTAGCGCAGAAGGTCCTTCTCGATGCCGAGAGGCCCGGAGCCATCGGAAACCATGCTCCTGTACACCTGGAGGTTCTCAAGCGTGCGCTGCACGTAGTTGCGGGTCTCGCCGAACGGGATCATCTCGATCCAGTCGATCGCCTGGGCCAAATTCTCGCGCGGATCGCCGTTGCCGGCAAGCCACTGTCTCGAGCGCGAGGGGCCGGCGTTGTAGGCGGCAAGCGAGAGAACGTAGGAGCCTCCGAAGGACCCGAGAACCTCGCTCATGTACGCTTGGCCGAGCGTCAGATTGTACTGCGGGTCGGTGGTGAGCTTGCTCTGGGAGTACTGCAGGTTGAGCTTGCGGGCGACCTCGCGGGCGGTTCCCGGCATCAGTTGCATGAGACCCCGGGCGCCGGCGGGGCTGACGGCATCGACCCGGTAGGCGCTCTCCTGGCGGATGATGCCGAGAACGAGGGGGCGCTCCAGGTCATGGCGGGCGCCGTTGACCACGCGCGGCAAGGAAACCGACGGATAGCCCTGGGCGACGAGGAGGTCGCCGCTGCGATGCGCCTCCTTGGCCACGCGGACGGCGAGATCGGGGCGGCCCAGATCGCCGGCCAGAGAGGCCGCCGCCGCCTTCCAGACGCCGGCCGGGCGTGCGTCGGCGAGGGCGAGAACGAAGGGGTCGATGCGGTCGCGCTGGCCGAAGGCGACGAGCATGCGCGCCGCCTTGGCCAGGTCGTGGGCCTCCATGGCGCCGATGTCGGCTGCCGACGGAGAGGGACCGGCGGGCAGGCGCAGCGGCGCGCCCGGTTGCAGGCGCGCCTTCGCCAACTGGCCGTAGAACGAGGTGTCATGTTCCGCCGCCCTATCATACCACTCTCGGGCGGCGGTCTCGCGCTTGAGCGCCTCGGCCGCGCGGCCGCTCCAGTAGGCGCCGCGTGCCAGGCTGACCGGAAAGCGCACGGACCGGTATAGGCTTTCGAAGTGCTGCGCAGCCAGCTTCGGGTCGTCGAGGAAGCGGAGGGCGATCCAACCGGACAGCCATTCCGCCTCGGCGAGGTCGCTGCCGTCTCGAACGCCGTGGCCGGCGCTGAGGCGATAGGCCTCCGAGACATGCCCCTCGGCGAGGGCACGGCGCGCGAGGATGTGCCGCTCGGACCACCACCGCTGGGGCTCGATGTCGTCGGAGGTGCTCTGCGCCAGCAACTGGCGGGCCTCCAGATCGCGGCCCTTGATGCGGCGCCAGCGGACGCGCTCGTAGACCAGACCGGGGTCGTTCGCGAGGCTCGGCGGCACCTTGGCGAAGGCGCCATCGACGCCCGGGCCCATCGCTCTCAGGCGGAGGCGTGCCGTGGCCAGAGCGCGCTGGCCCGGATCGACCTTCGGCAGCATGCGAAGCGCTTCCGGCTCGCGTCCCCGCCACAGCAGGGCATCCAGCCGCCTGTGGTGATCGGCGCGCTCCAGGTGGCGGCCGAATCGGTCGAGGAACTCGGCTTCCTCGGTGGCGGAGAAGGGCGCCGTCGCCCAACCCTCGCGCACCACGGCACGCGCCCGCCCGGCATCGCCGAGGGCTTCGAGGGCGCGGGCGTACTGGTGGTAGCCGCGGCCGGTCTGCGGCGGATGGCGGCCGAACCAGTCGACGACGGTAGCCGGCGGCAGGCCCGGCGACATCGCCTCCTCGACCCGCCTGAGGAGGAGCGTCCGCGACGGCCAGTCGGGGTTCTGGGTCAGGAAGGCGACGAGGCGGTCGTAAGGGAGGGCGCTGCCGGTACGAGTGGCGTCGAACCAGAACAGGAGCTTGGCCGCCACGGGACGGCCGATGCGATGGGCGAGGCGGTGTGCGTCCTCCCAGCGGCCCTTGTCCGCTTCCTTGAAGGCGGCGGCGCCGAGGCGGATCTGCTCGCCACTGAGAGCCGGTTCGGCCGCGGCCAAGTTGCCAGGGACCGCCAGCACCGCGGCGAGCAGCGAGGCCCACGCCAGACGCGCACGCAACAGCCTTGCCGTTGTCACCATGAGCCTGCTCGCTGGAGTCTCCCGGACGCGGTCTCGGGGCCGAGATCAGGGGTCATGATATATGGTTGAGTGGATAAACGCAATAACACGTTTTGCGCGCATATTTGCAATCGCCACCAGCGGAGACTATCGTCGCCGCAGGTGAGACGGAGAGACGCGATGTTCAAGGGGTCCTTTCCAGCCCTGATCACGCCGTTCAGGAACGGAGCGGTCGATGAGCCGGCACTCCGGGAACTGATCGACTGGCATGTGGAGCAGGGAAGCGACGGTCTGGTGGCCTGCGGCACGACGGGCGAATCGCCGACGCTCAGCCATGACGAACACAAGCGGGTGGTCGAGATCTGCGTCGAGCATTCGGCGAGGCGCGTGCCGGTCGTGGCCGGCACCGGCTCCAATTCCACAGCCGAGGCGATCGATCTGACCCGGCACGCCCAGGCGGCGGGTGCCGACGCCGCCCTCGTCGTCACGCCCTACTACAACAAACCCACGCAGGAGGGTCTGTATCGCCATTACCGCGCCATCCACGACGCCGTGGCCATCCCGATCCTCATCTACAACATCCCCGGCCGCTGCGTCATCGACATGACGGTCGAGACGATGGCCCGGCTGGCGGAACTGCCGAACATCGTCGGCGTCAAGGACGCGACCCAGGACCTCGCCCGGCCGATTCGGACCCGCCTCGCCATCGGTCCGGAGTTCTGCCAGATGTCCGGCGAGGACGGCACGGTGCTGCCGTTTCTTGCCGCCGGCGGCCACGGCTGCATCTCGGTGACCGCCAACGTCGCGCCGGCCGCATGCGCCGGGATGCAGCGGGCGTGGCGCGAGGGCGACGTTGTCGGGGCGGCGACCATCAACGACCGGCTGATGCCGCTGCACCTGGCGCTGTTCTGCGAGACCAGCCCGGCGCCCGTGAAGTACGCGGTGAGCCTGCTCGGCAAGTGCGCGGCGGACGTGCGCCTGCCGCTCGCCGAGATCAGCGACGCCGGCAAGGATAAGGTGCGCGCGGCCATGCGCAGCGCCGGCATCCTCAACTAGGCGCGAAGCAAGCGCGCAGGCAGGGATGGCGCAGAAAGGGAAGGGGCCTCCCGTCGGCACCATTGCCGCCCAGAACCGCAGAGCCCGCCACGACTACGCCATCGAGGAGACGTTCGAGGCCGGTATCGTGCTCGCCGGCACCGAGGTCAAGTCGCTGCGCCAGGGGCGGGCCTCGATCAACGAGGCCTACGCCGATGTCCAGGGCGGCGAGATCTTCCTCGTCAACGCCCACATCCCGGAGTACGACTCCGCGCGTCATTTCGGCCATGAGCCGAAGCGCCCGCGCAAGCTCCTCCTCCGTCGCCGCGAGATCGGCCGACTCGTCGGCGCGGTTCAGCGCAAGGGCATGACCCTGGTCCCGCTCGCCATCTACTTCAATGCCCGGGGCCTCGCCAAGGTTCAGATCGCGCTCGCGCACGGCAAGCGCCAGGTCGACAAGCGCGCCGCCGAGAAGGACCGCGAGTGGCGGCGGCAGAAGGAGCGCCTGCTGCGCCAGCGCTGAGACGCAGCAGACGCGCTGAGGCAGCTCAGCAGTCGGGGTCGGCGACGCACTCGCGAAGCGCCTTTCTGGTGCCTGGCCCGACCTTGCCATCGACGCGCAGGCGATACTTGCCTCGATCCTTCAGGTAGGTCTGCACGCGCTCCACCATCGGCCTGCCGCCGCGCTCCATCGCCTGCTCGAAGTCCTGGATCGCGGCCTCCTGATCGCCGAGGCGGTTCCGCGCCATCGCCCGGTGGTAAAAGGCGTTGGCGTGGTTCGGATCAAGGCGGATGGCCGAGTCATAGTCCTGAATCGCACGCGGATGTTGGCCCAGTCCCGCGTACGCTTGGCCTCGATCAACGTAGGCATCCGGGTTCTTGTCGTTGATGCGGATGACCTGATCGAAGTCGCGGACCGACCTCTCGTGGTCCTCCGCGGCGAGGTGGGCGAGGCCGCGCCCGTAGTAGGCGTCATAGTAGTTGGGGTCCGCACGCAAAGCGTCGTCGTAGTCGCGGATCGCGAGGTCGTTCTGCCCCATCGTCCGGTAGGCGTCGCCCCGGCTCTTGAACGCATTGGTCCGGACCTTCTCGGAGATCAGGGCGGAGCTCAGGGCGCTGGAGCACAGCTCGATCATGCGCGCGGCTTCGACGGCCGGGCTCATCTGGTTGCACGCTCTCGCATCCTCCAGCGGTCCGGCGCCCGCGGGACCGGCAAGCCAGACCGGGACAACGATCATCGACGCATACACGAGGGCAGTTGGGCCGCGCATGGATGGTGCCTCCATTCCCGATGATGTCTTGACCCTAGCTGCTCACGCGCGGGTTGGCAACCGTGCCCTCCGCCAACGTCATCGGATCTTCACCGCCACGCCAACGGCCGTCTAGCGATCGGCGAACTGGGCGTCGCCGAACAGGATCGAGCGCGTGGTCTCGTCCATCTCGCGACCGAGGTCCATCCTCTGTGGCGGCAGCTTCAGGCCGCGCTGGACGGCCGGCCGGGCATCGATCGCCTCGAACCACCGCTTCAGGTGCGGGTGGTCGTCCAGGTTCTGGCCCTGTCGGCGCCAAGGCCGGATCCACGGATAGCAGGCGACGTCGGCGATCGAGTAGTCGCCGGCGAGATACGCCGAGGCGGCGAGGCGGCGGTCCATGACGTGGTAAAGGCGATGGGCCTCGCGCGTATAGCGGTCGATGGCGTAGGGGATGGCTTCCGGAGCGTAGTGCCGGAAGTGATGGTTCTGACCCAGCATCGGGCCGACGCCGCCCATCTGAAACATCAGCCACTGGATGACGGCGTAGCGGCCCCGCGAGTCCCGAGGCATCAGCCGCCCCGTCTTCTCCGCGAGGTACATGAGGATGGCGCCGGATTCGAACACGGTGATCGGCTCGCCATCCGGACCGTCGTGGTCGACGACGGTGGGAATCCTGTTGTTGGGGTTGAGCTTGAGGTAGGCGGGCTCGAACTGCTCGCCCCGCGCGATGTCGATCGGAATCACCGTGTAAGGCAGCCCGATCTCCTCGAGCATGATCGACACCTTGAACCCGTTGGGAGTGCTCCAGGTGTAGAGATCGATCATTGCCGTCGTCCTTTTCGGCTGCTGGCCGCACCTGGGGGCCGAACCAGCCGGCTCTGTTTCGAGGGGTCGCGCCTCTGCCTTCGTGTTCCTTGCGAGGTTATAGTAATCTCGCCGGACGCGCCACCGACCTCGGAGCATGACCCATGGGCAAGCCCCTACTGCACCTCGTCTTCGGCGGGCGGGTCCGGGACCCCCGCGGGGTCGACTTCGTCGACCCCGACGCCCTCGACATCGTCGGCATCTTTCCGAGCTACGCGGACGCCCTGAAGGCGTGGCACGCCGTCAGCCGGCGCTACATCGACGACGCCGACATCAAGTACGTCATCGTCCATTTGCACCGGCTCTTGGAACCCGACCAGCAACAGACCTGAGCCGGGTCAGGGCGTCGGCTCGGCGACGGCTTCGCCGAAGGCCGCCTTGGCAAGCGCGCCATAGGTCCGAACCACCGGAAACTGCGGAAACTCGCGGCAGACGTTGTCGGGCGCGCGGAACAGGATGCCGCGATCGGCCTCCGCCAGCATCGCGGTGTCGTTGTAGGAGTCGCCGACGGCGACGACCCGGAAGCCGAGGCGGCGGAAGGCCTGCACGGCAGCGCGCTTGTGATCGTGCATGCGCAGCCGATAGCCGGCGATGGAGCCCGCGGCGTCGACCTCCAGGCGGTGGCAGAACAGCGTCGGCCAGCCGAGCTGGCGCATCAGCGGCGCCGCGAACTCGTAGAACGTGTCCGAAAGGATGATCACCGGCGCCTGCCGGCGCGCCGAGTCGAGAAAGGCGCGGGCGCCGGCGAGCGGCCGCATGCCGCCGATCACCGTCTGGATGTCCGCAAGCGTCATGCCGAGCCTGGACAGGATCGTCAGACGGTGGCGCATCAACTCGTCGTAGTCGGGAACGTCGCGGGTGGTGAGCCGCAGCGCGTCGACGCCGGTGGTCTCGGCGACGGCGATCCACACCTCGGGGACGAGAACCCCTTCAAGGTCCAAGCATACGAGTTCCACGCTCGCCCCCGAGACAGCGGTGATCACGCCGTTCCTATAGCAGCCCCCTCTTTCGCGCGGCAATCGCCAACTTCAGGGGCGGGCGCGACCGAGGACGGCGGCGAACACGCTCTCGAACATCGCCGGCGTGAGGCGGCCGGTGTTGGTGTTCTGGCGGGAGCAGTGGTAGCTGTCCGCCAGCAGGACGCCGTTGGCGAGGCGGTGGACGACACCGTGGCCGAACGGATAGCCGGCCTTGCGCAGGTCGAGGGCGGCAAGCACCGCGCCGTGAGCGAGGGCGCCGAGCGACACGATCGCCGTCAGCCGCTCGAGCCCCTCGATTTCGGACGCGAGAAAGGTCCGGCAGCGGGAGACCTCCTCGCCCGTCGGGCGGTTCTCCGGCGGCACGCAGCGCACCGCGTTGGTGATCCGGCAGCCGATGAGCCTGAGACCGTCGTCGGCGCGGCCGCCGTAGACGCCTTCGGCAAGCCCATGCCGGATCAGGGTGCGATAGAGAAGATCGCCCGCGGCGTCGCCGGTGAACGGCCGTCCGGTGCGGTTCGCGCCTTTGCGTCCCGGCGCCAGGCCGACAATCAGGAGCCACGCGTCCTTCGGCCCGAACGACGGCACCGGCGCGTTGTGCCACCCTGGCCACAGCCGACGGTTCTCCTCGCGAAAGGCCTCGAGCCGCGGGCACAGCGGGCAGTCGCGGGCGGGCCCGGCCGCGACCATGATGCCGCCGGTCAGGCGCTCTCGTAGATCCCGGCGGCCGTACTCTCCGCGGACTCCTCCGGGCCGGCGGCGCCGCGACCGGTGGCCGGCTTCTCCGCGACCGTGTGCGCCGCCTGGCGGGCGGCGGCGGCGCGGTCCTCGCGGCCGGGAAGGACGCGCTCGATGCTCGGCTGGAGTTCCTGGAGCTCGAGGAACTCGTCCGCTTGACGGCGCAACTCGTCGGCGACCATCGGCGGCTGCGACCGGATGGTGCTGACCACGGTGACACGCACGCCGCGGCGCTGGATGGCTTCGACCAGGCGCCGGAAGTCGCCGTCGCCGGAGAACAGCACAGCGTGATCGAGGTGCTCGGCCATCTCCATCGCGTCGATGGCCAGCTCGATGTCCATGTTGCCCTTGATCTTCCGGCGCCCGGACGCGTCGGTGAACTCCTTGGTGGGCTTGGTCACCATGGTGTAGCCGTTGTAGTCGAGCCAATCGATCAGCGGCCGGATCGGGGAGTACTCCTGGTCCTCGACGAGAGCGGTATAGTAGAAGGCGCGGATCAGATGGCCTTTGGCGGCGAACAGCTCGAGCAGCCGCTTGTAATCGATGTCGAAGCCGAGCGCGCGTGCCGCGGCATACAGGTTCGATCCGTCGATGAACAGCGCCAATCGTTCCTGGGGATAAAAAATCATCGCCCAATGTCCTTTTCATAATCACCAGCGTGCGACGGTATCGCCTGGCGCACGCATGCGAGCCGCAGAATGCTCGGCTCGCACCATATTTCTTAGGGCTGCCTTCGTCTAACGTAGGGAAGCCGGGGCAGGCCTGCAAGAGAGACACCTGAGCGGGCGGAGGGAGAGATGGACGAAGCGATTTTCGTCGGCATCGGCGCCAATCTTCGGAGCCCCGCGTGCGGCTCGCCGCTGGCAACGTGCATGGCCGCCGTGGACGCGATGGCGAGGGTCGGGATCAGCGTCCGGCGGCTCTCGCGATGGTATCGCAGCCGGCCGGTGCCGGCCTCGGATCAGCCGACCTTCGTCAACGGCGTGGCGAGTGTCGCGACGCCGCTGTCGCCTCCCGGGCTGCTCGCCGCCTTGCACGCGATCGAGGTCGATTTCGGCCGCGTCCGCCGTCGGCGCAACGAAGCCAGAGTCCTTGACCTGGATCTCCTCGCCTACGGCAGCCGCGTCACCCGTCCCGGGGATGCCCTTGTGCTGCCGCATCCGCGCATGCACCAACGCGCCTTCGTGTTGATGCCTCTCGCCGAGCTTGCGCCGGACTGGGTGCATCCCCGCCTCGGCGTGGCCGTCAGCCAACTCGCCGCCGTCGTGGCGAGGGAGGAGATGCTGGGCCCCATCGAGCCTGAGCCGGCCGGCAGGGCCTGATCCTCCAGCATCTGCTTGAGCGGATGACCCGGCCGAAATATAAGCTATATTAAGGTAGAGATCCGTACATTAGAGGGAAGCTCAGATGGCTCGCGTAACCGTTGAAGACTGTGTCGAACGCGTTCCGAACCGCTTCGAGCTGGTCATGCTGGCGGCACAAAGGGCGCGCAACATCGGTGCCGGCGCGCCGCCCGCCGTTGATCGGGACAACGACAAGAACCCGGTGATCGCGCTGAGGGAGATCGCGGAAGCCGCGGTCTCGCTCGAGGAGGTCAAGACCAACCTGATCCAGAGCCTGCAGAAGGTCGTGGAGGTCGAGGAACCGGGTGACGACGAGCTGAACCTGGTCGCCATTCAGGACGAGCTCGGTAGCGAGCGGCCGGAGCCGGAGCCGTTGGAGGAAATGGCCGAGAACGGACTCCACCTTGAAGGGGAGGACGAGGAAGAGATCGGAGAGGGTGAGGATATTTTCCCCGAAAGCGGGGCCTTCGAGGACATCGGGTCTCGGGACGAGGACCCGGAGAAGAGCTGACGGGGCGGGGGCGTGGAGGTGCGCCCGGGTCGGGAACGCCATGATTCGGCAATATGAACTGGTCGAAAAAGTCAAGGCTTACGACAAGAACGTCGACGAGGACTTCCTGAACCGCGGGTACGTGTTCGCCATGAAGGCGCACGGCTCGCAGCTTCGCGCCAGCGGCGATCCCTATTTCTCGCACCCGATCGAGGTCGCGGGTATTCTGACCCGCTACCGGCTCGATGCCTCGACCATCGTCACCGCCCTCCTCCACGACACCATCGAGGACACCGCGGCGACCGTCGAGGATATCCGCAAGCACTTCGGCGACGAGGTCTCGCGGCTGGTGAGCGGCGTGACCAAGCTCGCCCGCATCGAGCTGCAGAACGAAAGCACCAAGCAGGCCGAGAACTTCCGCAAGCTCGTCCTGGCCATGTCGGACGACATTCGGGTTCTGCTCGTCAAGCTCGCCGACCGGCTGCACAACATGCGCACGCTGCAGTTCATCAAGGACCCCTCGCGGCGGCGGCGCATCGCCAACGAGACGATGGACATCTACGCGCCCTTGTCCGCGCGCATCGGCATGCACGAGATGCAGGAGGAGCTCGAGGATCTGGCGTTCGCCGAGATCAACCCCGATGCCCGCAACTCGGTGATCGCCCGCCTCAACTTCCTCCGCGAGCAGAGCGGCGATCTGGTGTCGACGATCGTCCAGGAGTTGCGCCAGACGTTGAACCAGGCCGGGCTGCGCGCGGCGGTGATGGGGCGCGAGAAGACCCCGTACTCGATCTGGCTCAAGATGCAGAGACGCGACGTCGGCTTCGAGGACCTGTGCGACGTCATGGCGTTCCGCATCGTCGTCGGCTCGGTCGACGACTGCTATCGGGCGCTGGGGATCGTGCATGCCGCGCACCCCGTCGTGCCCGGCCGGTTCAAGGACTACATCTCGACGCCGAAGCCGAACGGCTACCAGTCCCTGCACACGGCCGTGCTCGGCCCGCAGAACCACCGCATCGAGATCCAGATCCGCACCCGCGAGATGCACGAGGTCGCCGAGTACGGCGTCGCCGCCCACTGGATGTACAAGCAGGGCCTGGATTCGGTGGAAGGGCGACAGTACCGCTGGGTGCGCCAGCTCCTCGACATCCTGGACCAGGTCGGCGAGCCCGACGAGTTCCTTCAGCACACCCGGTTGGAGATGTTCCAGGATCAGGTCTTCGCCTTCACTCCGAAAGGCGATCTGTTCGGCCTGCCCAGCGGCGCGACGCCCGTGGATTTTGCCTACGCCGTCCACTCCGAGATCGGCGACGCCTGCGTCGGCGCCAAGATCAACGGCAAGTTGATGCCGCTCCGGACGCAGCTGCGCAACGGCGACCAGGTCGAGATCATTACGTCCAAGGCGCAGACGCCGTCGCCGACCTGGGAGAAGTTCGTCGTCACCGGCAAGGCACGGGCGCGGATCCGCCGATTCATCCGGTCGAAGGAACGCGAGCAGTTCCTCGGCCTCGGCCGGTCGATGGTGCAGAAGGCGTTTCGCGGCGAGGGCTACGAGTACTACGACAAGGCGCTCGAGGGCGTGCTCAAGAACTTCAAGCAGGCGAGCATCGAGGACCTGCTGTCGCAGGTGGGCGCCGGCTACATCTCCGCGCGGTCGGTGGTCGAGGCGGTCTTTCCCGGCATCAAGAAGCCGAAGACCTTCTACGAGAAGGTGGTGCCGCTGGCCTATGTCCGTCGCCGCAGGACGCGCGAGGACAAGGGGCCGGCGATCCCGATCCGCGGGCTCATTCCGGGCATGGCGCTTCACTACGCCGGCTGCTGCCACCCGCTGCCGGGCGATCGCATCGTCGGCATCGTCACCACCGGCAAGGGCGTGACCATTCACACCATCGACTGCGAGTCGCTGGAGGCCTTCTCCGACACGCCCGAGCGCTGGATCGACGTTTCCTGGGAGGAGGAAGGCGACGGCGCGGTGAGCCACGTCGGCCGCATCCAGCTCACGGTCGTCAACGAGCCGGGAACGCTCGGCAGCCTGACGACGATCATCGGCAAGAACGATGGCAACATCACCAATCTCAAGGTCGTCAACCGCACGGCGCAGTTCTTCGACATGATGATCGACATCGAGGTTCGCGACGTCAGGCACCTCACCAACATCATCGCGGCGCTGCGGGCGACGCCGGTCGTCAACTCGGTCGACCGCGCCTACGGCTGACGCCGATCCGGCCGGACCCGCTCCGAGATCGTCGAATGACCCAGCACCTGCGCCTCGGTGTCAACATCGACCACGTCGCCACGCTCCGCAATGCCCGGGGCGGCACCCATCCGGAGCCGCTCAGGGCCGCCCGTCTCGCCATTGCCGCCGGGGCCGACGGCATCACCGCCCATCTGCGCGAGGATCGCCGCCATGTCACCGACGACGACGTCGCGGAACTCGCCCGCGAGATCGCGGCGCCGCTCAACCTGGAGATGGCGGCCACCGACGAGATGGTCGAGATCGCGCTGCGGCACCGGCCTCACGCCGCCTGCATCGTGCCCGAGCGCCGGCAGGAGCGGACCACCGAAGGCGGCATCGACGCCGCGGGCGCATTCGAGCGGCTGCGACCCGCCGTGCGCAGGTTGAACGGCGCCGGCATCCGGGTCTCGCTGTTCGTCGAGCCGGCCGTGGAACAGCTCGACGCCGCCCGCGATCTGGAGGCGGCGGCGGTGGAGCTCCACACCGGCCGCTACTGCGGGGAGACCGGCGAAGGGCGGGCCGAGGAGCTCGGCCGCCTGCGCAAGGCGGCCGCCTACGCGCGGGCCATCGGTCTCGAGTGCCACGCCGGACACGGCCTCCGCTTCGACAACGTCGGGCCGATCGCGGCGATCGCGGAGATCGTCGAGCTCAACATCGGCCACTTCCTCGTCGGCGAGGCGGTGTTCCTGGGGCTCGAGGCCAGCGTCCGCGAGATGCGCCGGCGCATGGATGCGGCGCGAACGGCCGCGGGCTAGGCGCGGCGGATGATCATCGGCATCGGCACCGACCTTCTCGACATCCGGCGCATCGAGCGCACCCTCGAGCGCTTCGGCGATCGCTTCTGCGTCCGGGTGTTCACGAGCCTCGAGCGCCGGAGCTGCGACCGCCGCGTCAACCGCGCGGCCTGCTACGCACAGCGCTACGCCGCCAAGGAGGCCTGCTCCAAGGCGCTCGGCACCGGCTTCCGCCAGGGCGTGTTCTGGCGCGACATGGTCGTCGACAACCTGCCGTCGGGAAAGCCGTTCCTGACGCTCACCGGTGGCGCCCGCTTGCGCCTGGAGGCCCTCATGCCGGACGGCATGACGCCCTGCGTCGAGGTCTCCCTCTCGGACGAGTACCCGATCGCCCATGCGGTGGTGATTATCTCGGCCATTGCCTCGAGCGAAGCCCGTTCCGGACGACCGGCGTCTTGACAGGGCGGGTCGTCGCTGGCTTCATCGGGCGTCGCCCGCCCCCGCGGACGGTGCGCGTCCGCTGCGTTCACTTCGACGGGCTCCCCCGATGAAGAAACCGAAAGGGCACGGCTTCCTCGAGCTGATCAAGACCGTCGTTTACGCGGTGCTGATCGCGCTTGTCGTGCGGACGTTCGCCTACGAGCCGTTCAGCATTCCGTCCGGCTCGATGATCCCGACGCTCCTCGTCGGCGACTATCTGTTCGTCTCGAAGTTCTCCTATGGCTACAGCCGGTATTCGCTGCCCCTGGGGCTGCCGCTCATTCCCGGCCGCATCCTCTATTCGTCGCCGGAGCCGGGCGACGTCGCCGTGTTCAAGTTGCCGACCGACAACAGCACGGACTACATCAAGCGCATCATCGGACTGCCGGGCGACCGGATCCAGCTGGTCGGCGGCATTCTCCACATCAACGGCGAGGCGGTGCCGCGCGAGTTCGTCGGCGACTTCGCCGTGCGCGATGCGTTTGGCAACGTACGGCGCTTCCGCCGCTACGTCGAGACGCTGCCGAACGGCCGCAGTCACTCGATCATCGAGGAGAGCGACACCGGCCCCTTCGACACCACGGGCGTCTACACCGTTCCGGAAGGCCATTTCTTCGCCATGGGCGACAACCGCGACAACTCCCGGGACAGCCGCTTCCTCAACGAGGTCGGGTTCGTCCCGCGCGAGAACCTCGTCGGCCGCGCCGAGTTCATCTTCTTCTCCGTCGACGGCAACGTCTGGAAGATCTGGGACTGGTACCGCACGCTCAGGCTCGAGCGTCTGTTCAGCGGCATCGCATGAGCGAAGACGGAGGCTCGGCGCCGGGTCGGATCGAGGATCTCGCGGCTCGGCTCCGCCACCGCTTTCGCGACCCCGCGCTCCTCGAGCAGGCGCTCACGCATTCGAGCGCGGGCGGGCAGCGCGGCGCCGGTTCCAACGAGCGCCTCGAGTTCCTCGGCGATCGTGTGGTCGGGCTGGTCGTCGCCAGGCTGCTCTACCAGGCCTTTCCGGACGAGCGCGAGGGCGCGCTTGCGCGCCGTCACGCCGTGCTCGTCCAGCGCGACTCGCTCGCCGCCGTCGCCAGGGACATCGGCCTCGCCGAGCACCTCCGGCTGTCGCGGGGCGAGGAGGAGGCCGGCGGCCGCCACAACCTCGGTCTGCTCGCCGACGCCTGCGAGGCGGTCATCGCGGCACTCTATCTCGATGGCGGTCTGCGCACCGCCGAGCGGTTCATTCGCCGCCACTGGCGGCCCCTGATCGCAGCCGACGTGCGGCCGCCCACCGACGCCAAGACCGCGCTCCAGGAGTGGGCGCAGGCGCGCGGCCTGGCGCTCCCCGTCTACCGCGAGACGGCACGCGAGGGCCCGGCCCATGCGCCGGTCTTCTCGGTCGAGGTCGAGGTGCCCGGACTTGCTCCGGCGAGCGCCACCGGACGGTCGAAGCAGATCGCGGAGAAGACCGCGGCGGAACGGCTCCTGAGACGGATCGAGAAGGGGGAATGACGGCGGCGGACCGGTCCCGGAGGCGCGACCGCGAGACGGCGACGGTGTGCGGGTTCGTGGCGATCCTCGGCGCGCCGAACGTCGGCAAGTCGACGCTCGTCAACCGGCTCGTCGGCAGCAAGGTCTCGATCGTCACGCCGAAGGCGCAGACGACCCGCTCGCGCGTGCTGGGGATCGTCGTCCACGATCGCGCCCAGCTCATCCTCGTCGACACGCCGGGCGTCTTCCGTCCGCGCCGGCGCCTCGACCGCGCCATGGTCGCCGCCGCCTGGGGCGGCGCGGCCGACGCCGACGCCATCGCCCTGCTCGTCGACAGCGCGGTCGGAGCGGACGCCACCACGCGGGCGATCGTCGACGAGCTCAAGCGGCGGCACCGGCGCGCGAGCCTCGTTCTGAACAAGATCGACCTGATCGAGAAGCCCCGCCTCCTGGCGCTCGCGGACGAGCTCCACGCCCTCGGTGCCTTCGACGACGCCTTCATGATCTCGGCCCGCACCGGCGACGGGGTCGATGACCTTTCGCGGGCGCTGATCGGCCGGCTGCCCCTGGGGCCGTGGCTGTTCCCGGAAGACCAGATCTCCGACATGCCGGAACGGCTGCTGGCGGCCGAGATCACCCGCGAGAAGATCTATCTCGAGCTGCAGGAGGAACTGCCGTACGCGAGTGCCGTCGAGACCGAGCGCTGGACGGAGAACGCGGACGGCAGTGTCCGCATCGATCAGATCATCTATGTCGAGCGGCCGGGCCAGAAGGGCATCGTGCTCGGCAAAGGCGGCCGCAAGATCAGGGCGATCGGCGAGGCGGCGCGCCTCGAGCTGGAACAGCTCCTCGAGCGTCGCGTCCACCTGTTCCTGTTCGTGAAGGTGCGGCCGTGGGGCGAGGATGCGGAGCGGTTCCGCGATCTCGGCCTCGATTTCGAGGCCTGAGCCGCAAGCCCGGCGCGGTCAGGCGTTGACCACCGATATGCCGTTGAGCCGCTTGACGGCGTCGTCGAGGGCGGCATCCTGGGACGGGAACGCCCGCTCGGCGTCGGTCAGGGCTGCGCCCTTCTCGTCGATCTGGCGCCACACCCAGTAACCGTCGGTGTTGGCGATCTCGACGCGGGCATAGAGACGGCGAAAGAAGCCGCGCCGGCATGGATGAGGCTCCATGATCTCGATATCGTGCACACTCATCGCCGCGTTCCCTTCGCCTGTGGTCACCGGACAGTGCATGATAGTGCATCTTACGCAGCGCCATACTGCGGCGCAACATGAACCTCGCGGGGCGCACCGGCCCGTATCAAACGCGGAAGAGGAACGATAATCAACCGTGCGATCGCGGTGCGGACGGGTGCCTGGGGTTCGCACCCCAGGAACCTGAAGGAGGTCCATCGGGACTCCCCGCCGATCGCGCCGTCGGGCATCGGCCGGGTCGGCCCCGGCTTGCGACAAGGGGCAGGTCATGGAATGGATCGACGAGGGAATCGTCCTGTCGGCGCGCCGCCACGGCGAGTCCTCGGCCGTGGTCTCGGTGCTCACCCGCGACCACGGACGCCATGCCGCACTGGTGCGGGGTGCGCGGGGTGGCCGGCTGAAGGGGGTCGCGCAACCGGGAAACCAGGTGCGGCTCAGATGGCGGGCGCGCCTCGCCGCACATCTCGGCACGTTCACCTGCGAGCTCGAGCGATCGGCGGCGGCGCTGCTCGCCAGCCCGGACCGCCTGGCGGCCCTGGCGGCGGCCTGCGCGATCCTCGATTCCGCGCTGCCCGAGCGCGAGCCGCTCCGCCGGGCGTACGACGGCCTGGCCTTCTTCCTTTCGGCGCTGGCGGACGACGAGGGCTGGCCGGCGGCCTACGTGCGATGGGAGGTCGACCTGTTGGCGACGCTCGGCTTCGGCCTCGATCTCGAGCGCTGCGCCGCCACCGGTCGTCAGGACGACCTCGCCTACGTCTCGCCGAAGACCGGCCGCGCCGTGTCGCGGTCGGCGGGCCAAACCTACAGCAGCCGGCTCCTGCCGCTGCCGGCCTTCCTCGTCGACCGGAACGCGGCCGCCACCGCAAGGGACATCGTCGACGGCCTCGCGCTCACCGGCTCCTTCCTCGCCTCCCACGTTTACCAGGCGCGCGGCGGGGCGCTTCCCGCCGCCCGCGTCCGCCTGGCCGAGCGTCTGGCGGCCGGCCTCGGGGAGAGGCGATGCCCCTAGCCACGGATTGTCTAGGCCGGGCTCCGCCCGCGGTTCGGCGGTCTTGCGTTCCCGAAACCGGCCGTCTAAGGTCGCGGCCAATCGGTCGCGGACGTGGTGCAGGAGGTGAAGATGCGGCGCTTGGTTTTCCTTGTCATTGCTGCCTTGGCGACGATCGTCGCTCCTGCGGAGCGGGCGCCTGCGGGCGAAACCCTGGTCGATACGGTGGTGGAGGGCTGCAAGGTCGAGCTCGAGAGCTATTGCAAGGACGTGACGCCGGGCGAAGGTCGCATGCTGGCCTGTCTCTACGCCTTTCAGGACAAGCTTTCCGGCCAGTGCGAGTTCGCGCTCTATGACGCGGCGGCGCAGCTCGAGCGGGCGATCGCCGCGCTCACCTATCTGATCAACGAGTGCCGGGACGACGCCAACGTGCAGTGCGCCGGTGTCCGGGTGGGCGAGGGCCGTGTCATCAAGTGCCTCAACGACAACGCCGCGAAGATCAGCGGCCGCTGCAGCCGGGCGCTCGCCGATCTCGGCCTTGATCAAGGGACGAACTGACGGGCCCTGTCCGCGCTGCTGGCCTCGACACGACCCGATCGAACGCCGAGGATCGGCCACCAACCCACGTGGAGGAGAAAACATGCGGACCCTGGCTCTGGCCGTCACCGCCGCCGTCGCGCTCTCAGGCAGCGCCCTCGCCCTTTCGCCCGATGACTTCAAAGTCGATTCGGCCGCCGCCTTGGTGAAGCTTTGCAGTGCCCAGCCCACGGACGAGCACTACACGGCCGCGACCCATTTCTGCCACGGGTACGGCAGCGGCGCCTTCCACTACTACAAGATCCAGGCGCTGGCCGACCCGAAGCGGGAGTTCGTCTGCTTCGCAGAGCCGCTGCCGACGCGGACGCAGGTGATCAACGACTTCGTTGCCTGGGCGAAGGCTCGTCCCCAGTATATGAGCAACGACGCGGTCGACGTCCTGTTCCGCTATCTCGGAGAAACCTACCCATGCGCGAAGTAGGCCGGTCCGGGGCATCGACGTTACAGACGGAGGGCATTCGTATGCGGATGAAAGCATTGGCTGGGCTGGTTGGCGCTTTTCTGGTCGCCGGCTGTGCGGGCATGAGCGACACCGAGCAGAGGGTGCTCACCGGCGGCGCCGCCGGTGCCACGGGTGGCGCGATCATCGGCGCGATCGCCGGCAACGCCGGCATGGGCGCCGCGATCGGCGCGGCATCGGGGCTCGCCGGCGGCTATCTCTGGGATCAGCACAAGAAGGCGGAAGAAAGCGCCTATCGCCAGGGCTACCAGTCGGGACGCTCTTCCCAGTAGCCGCAGGCTTGCCGATCGCGGCTCTGTCCCGAGGCGATGGCGCCGTTCGGCCGGGCCGGCCGACCCGCGGTGTTGACCGGATGAAGGAGTGCGGTCGCTGATGGGCGCGACGGGCGGGGGCGGCGTCGAGGACGTACGGCTCGCCGACGCCCTGTCCCGGCGGTACCTCGCCTACGCGCTGTCGACGATCGTCTCGCGGTCGCTGCCGGACGTCCGCGACGGCCTCAAGCCGGTGCACCGGCGGCTCCTCTACGCCATGCGCCAGTTGCGTCTCGATCCGGACGCCGGGTTCAAGAAGTGCGCGCGGGTCGTCGGCGACGTCATCGGCAAGTTCCATCCCCACGGCGACGCCGCCGTCTATGATGCTCTGGTGCGGCTTGCCCAGGACTTCGCGGTTCGCTATCCGCTCGTCGACGGCCAGGGTAACTTCGGCAACGTCGACGGCGACGGCGCCGCCGCCATGCGCTACACGGAATCGCGGCTGACGCCGGTGGCCCAGATGCTGCTGGACGGCATCGACGAAGATGCCGTCGATTTCCGCGCCACCTATGACGGCGAGGACAGCGAGCCGGTCGTGCTGCCGGGGCGCTTCCCCAATCTGCTCGCCAACGGCGCGACCGGCATCGCGGTCGGCATGGCCACCAGCATCCCGCCGCACAACGCGGCCGAGATCTGCGATGCCCTCCTTCATCTCGTCGCCGATCCCGACGCTTCGGTGGAGGCGCTCGTCGCGCGCGTGCCCGGACCCGACTTCCCGACCGGCGGCGTTCTGGCGGAGGCGCCGGGGGCCATCGTCCAGGCCTACGCCTCGGGACGCGGCTCGTTTCGGCTGCGGGCCCGCTGGCAGGTGGAGAAGGGCGGCCACGGCACCTGGCAGATCGTCGTCACCGAGATCCCCTACCAGGTGCCGAAGTCGCGGCTGATCGAGAGGATCGCCGAGCTGATGGCCGCCCGCAAGCTGCCGCTGCTCGCCGACGTTCGCGACGAATCGACGGACGCCGTGCGCGTCGTCCTCGAGCCGAAGAGCCGCAGCGTCGATGCCGCGGCGCTGATGGAGCACCTGTTCCGTCTTACCGACCTCGAGGTCCGGATCAGCCTCAACATGAACGTGCTCGACGGCGGCATCACGCCGCGGGTGATGCCGCTGAAGGAGGTGCTGAGGGCGTTTCTCGACCATCGCCATGACGTCCTCGTCCGCCGCAGCCGCCACCGGCTGCACCGGATCGCGCTCCGTCTCGAGGTTCTGGTCGGCTTGCTCGTCGTCTACCTCAACCTCGACGAGGTGATCCGCATCGTCCGCGAGACCGATGACCCGAAGGCGGCGCTGATGGCCAGGTTCGGCCTCACCGAGATGCAGGCCGATGCGGTCCTCAACATGCGGCTGAGACAGCTGCGCAAGCTCGAGGAGATCGAGATCCGCGCCGAGCACGGCAGGCTCACCGCCGAGCAGGACGAGATCGAGGGCCTGCTCGCCGACGCGGGGAGGAGGTGGCGGGCGATCGCCGCCGACATCGCCGGGGTGCGCAAGGCCTTTGCGCCGGAGAGCCCTCTCGGTCGCCGACGGACGGCCATCGAAGGCCCGCCGGAGGCGCACCCCGTGCCTCTGGACGCCATCATCGAGCGCGAGCCGATCACCGTGCTCTGTTCCGAGAAGGGGTGGATCCGCGCGATCAAGGGGCACGCCGTCGACCTCGCCAAGGTGAGCTACAAGGAAGGCGACCGCAGCCGGTTCGTCGTCCAGGCCGAGAGCATCGACAAGCTCCTCCTGTTCGCCACAAACGGCCGCTTCTACACCCTCGGCTGCGACCGGCTGCCCGGCGGTCGCGGCCAGGGTGAGCCCGTGAGGCTGATGATCGATCTCCCCGACCGCGCCGAGCCGGTGGCCCTGTTCGTCCATCAACCGGGCCGCCGCCTGCTCGTCGCCTCCGACAAGGGACGGGGCTTCGTCGTCGACGAGGCCGACGTCGCCGCCCAGACCCGCAACGGCAAGCAGGTCCTCAATCTCGCGGCGAACGAGGAGGCCGCGGCCCTGGCGTTCGTCGACGCGGTCGCCGATTCCGTGGCCGTCATCGGCTCCAACCGCAAGCTGCTCATCTTCGACCTCGGCGAGATCCCGGTCATGACGCGGGGTCGCGGGGTGATCCTGCAGCGCTACGGCAAGGGCGAGCTTTCCGACCTCTGCGCCTTCAACCGAACGCAGGGGCTGTCGTGGCGAGCCGGCGGCGGCATGCGCACCGAGACCGAGCTCACGCCTTGGTGGGGCCGGCGCGGCCAGTCGGGCCAGAAGGCGCCGCGCGGCTTCCCGCTCGCCAACCGCTTCGCCTGAGCCGGGCCCGTTCGGGCCGGATGCGACTCCCGCCAAGCGCAGGACTCGGATGCCACCCATTCGGGGTTTGCATTTGCGAAGGCGCCCCAGGCGGGGGACAGTCGAAGGCGGCCCGGAGACCCATCACACCGTGTTCGGAGGAGGGGGAGAGCATGGGTAAAGCAGCGCAGCGATGGTCTCGTTCGGCGCGCGCCATCCTCGGTGCCGTGTTTGCGCTGGCCGTTGCCGGCAGCGCCGGCGCCGAACCGCCGAAGGCCTATCGAATCGATCCGGCCGGCATCTCGGTCTCGGGCATCTCGTCCGGGGCGTTCATGGCCCATCAGGTCCACGTCGCGCACTCGTCCGACATCATGGGCATCGGGGTGATAGCCGGTGGTCCCTACAACTGCGCGCGCAACGATCTCTACCGCGGCATGCAGGTCTGCGCCGATTTCCTCACCGAGTATTGTGCCGGCTTCGAGCGCCTGTGCGAGCGCGGGCTCAGGATCGTTCGCGGGCCGGACGGCGTCCCCCTCTATCAGGGACCCAGGACCGATGCCGAGGCCGCCGGGCTTGCCGAAGAGAGCGTCAGGGAGGTGCGCGCGGCGTTCCAGGCGGGCGCCATCGATGATCCGGCAGGCCTGCGCCGCGCCCGGGTCTATCTGTTCTCCGCCACCCTCGACCGGCTGGTGCCGATGCCGGTGGTCAGCGCCGTCGGGCACTTCTATACGAAGATGGGGGTCGGCGCCGATCAGATCCGCTTCGTCGACAGCGTGCCGTCGCTGCATGCGATGATCACCGACAACTACAACGATCTCTTCACCGGCGTCGGCGGCCGCATCAACGAGTGCCGCGAGACCGGCCTGCCGTACATCAACGACTGCAGGGCCGAGGCACCGGACGAGGCCGACGTCGCCGGCAATCTGCTGAAGCACATCTATGGCCCCCTGAACGAGCGCGTCCGTGCGTCGGGCCGGGTCCACCGCTTCGCGCAGTCCCGTTTCATCGTCGACCCCGAGCGCTCCGGCATGGATGCCGACGGCTTCGTCTACGTTCCCGAGCGCTGCGCCCAGGGCACGACCGCTTGCCGCCTGCACGTCGCGCTGCACGGATGCCGTCAGGGCGAGGACAAGATCGGCATGACCTTCGTCCAGCATTCCGGCTACAACGAGTGGGCGGAGGCGAACGACATCATCGTCCTCTATCCCCAGGCGCAGACCATCGACTTCGCCACGCCGGCGAGACCGCCGTTTCCGCCGCGCCACTGTGACAACCTGTCGATCAATCCCCGCGGGTGCTGGGACTGGTGGGGATACGCCGGACCCGACCCGCATCTCCGCACCGGCCGCCAGGTGGCGGCGATCAAGGCGATGGTCGATCACCTGGCCGGCCTGATGGGACCGCCGCCGGCGCTTCAGCTGAAGCGGGACGGCGCCTCGGCGAGCCTCCGCTGGACCGGGCTCACCGCGACTGGCCTCGCCGGCTACAACGTCTATCGCGCCGACACCCACCCGGTGGCGACCACCGCCGCCAACCGGCTGAACGCCGCGCTTCTGACGGCGACGGCCTTCGTCGACACCGGCCGCGAAGCCGGGCGCGACCACGTCTACGTGGTGACCGCGGTCGGCGGGGACGGCAGCGAGACCCTGCCGTCGCTCCCGGTCTCGACCGAGAGGCTGTGCGAGTTCTGCGTCTGCTGGCCGCTGGATGCCGCGCCCCGCTGTGCCAAGACCTTCTGCTGGTAGCTGCAAGCCCGCTCAGGCCTTGTCGAAGGTCACGACCTTGGAGAGGAAGGCGCGCTGGCGGCCGACGAAAGCGAGGCCCTCCGCCGCGAACAGCGCCGCAACATCGGTCCCGATGTAGTCCTCGTAGTAGGGCTCGTGGAACGAGCGGGGGAAGCCCAGCAGCATGCGGTCGTACTCCGGCTTGTCGCCGAGCTGGAGCGAGTCGACGACGATCAGCCGCCCGCCCGGTCGCAGCACGCGGGCGACCTCGCGGGCGATCTCCGATCGTATCCGCCCGGGCACCTCGTGCAAGAAATAGACGCAGGTGACGAGGTCGACGCTGGCGTCGGCCACCGGCAGCCGCTCGGCCAGGCCCTGGACGAGCTGGAGGCGCGACCACGGGCGCAGACGCCGCCGCGCCGCCGCCAGATAGAAGGGGCTCAGGTCCACGCCCAAGGCCGAGAGGCGCGGGTGGTTGTCCTTGACCATGGCGAGAAACCGCCCGGTGCCGCAGGCGACGTCGAGGAGCCGTGACTCGGTGATGCGATGCCGGCGGAGCCAGCGGGCGAGGGGCACCAGCGCCTGGCGCCGCATGGCGTCGGCGGCGCCGAAGAACAGCACCTCCACCTGCTGATCGTACAACCGGGCGGAGCGGTCGCTCAGGTATCCGTCCGTCTGGAAGTGGAAGTTGCGCAAGAAGTAATCCGGATACCTTCTGGACACGTCGTTGATCGTCACCACATCGTCGAAGCCGTTGCGGCGCCGCCGCTCGACGACGGCCGGAAGATCCTGGAAGTAGCGCACGCTGTCGCCGATGCGGGCGACGGGATCGGCCAGGAGATCGTCGGGAAGCCGGTAGAGTCCGGCTCGGATGTTCTCCCAGTCGGTGCGCAGCAGCGCGGCCATGTCGATGACGAGGTCGCGGATCGTCGGCGGATGGGCGGCCGAGCGGGCGCGGTCCTCGGCCGAGGTCAGGAGCCGGCGGACCAGGAGATAGTGGCCGAGAAACCAGCCGACACGCGCACTCTGGGAAAGCCAGTAAACGGAGTCGCGGAGCATCGCGCGTCCCTTGCGCCGAACGAGCCTCGATCCTGATATGGCGCGGCCGGCGAGGGCATGCGAGCCGCGGGTGCCAGCGGCGTCCCGCGGCCGCCGTCACCGCACCAGGCCCAGCCGTTCGTGCCAGGCGGCGATCGATTCGTCCGGGTACTCGTCGGGCGCCCTATCGTTTGGCCCGACAGGCTGCTAGCGGCGGTCGGGAAGCTCGACGGCGTAGGTTTCGAGCCGCGGCACCGACCGGAGCAGGCCCCTCTCCCCGAGGAACGCGGCGAAGCGGAGGTATCGCGTGCGGTCCAGCGCCGCCGGCCTCAGGGCGAAGCGGGGCAGGGTGTCGCGCCAGGCGCGGCGGTTGAGCTCGTCGTCGAGCTGGGGATAGGCGGCGATGAACCGCCTCCAGGCCTCGTCGGGATGATTGAGGAGGAACACCACCGCCTGCTCGAGGGCGTCGAGAACGCGGCGCAGGCGGACGTCGTCGAGGCGGTCTTTGCGGGTGATCAGGATCAGCTCGTCGTAGGGCGGCACCCCGTGCTCCTCGGGGAAGAAGGCGCGTCCGGGGTGGCCGACGATGTCCATCTGGTTGAGCTCGAAGTTGCGGTAGGCGCCGATCACGGCGTCGACCTGGCCGGAGATCAGCGCCGGCGAGAGCGAGAAGTTGACGTTGACGAGGGTGACGTCGGCGAGGCCGAGGCCGTGGCGGGCGAGCATCGCCGCAAGGATGGCGTCCTCGAAGCCGCCGACCGAGAAGCCGACCTTGCGCCCCTTGAGGTCGGCGATCGCCTTGATCGGGCCCTTCTCCAGCACCACCAGCGACGTGAGCGGGGTTGCCACCAGCGTGCCGATGCGGGTGAGCGGCAATCCTTCGGCCGCCTGCAGGTGCAGCTGCGGCTGGTAGGAGACGGCGAGCTCGGCCTTGCCGGCGGCAACCAGCTTCGGCGGATCGTTGGGATCGGCCGGCGCCACCAGTTCGACCTCGAGACCCTGTTCGGCGAACAGCCCGTTCTCCTTCGCGATCACCAAGGTTGCGTGGTCGGGATTGACGAACCAGTCGAGGAGCACCGTCATTTTTTCCGCCGCGTGTGCGCCGGCAGCCGCCGCCGACAGCAGAACGACGAGACCCGTCAACAAGCTGGCAGACGCCCTTGGCATCGCTCTCTCCTTCTCAATCGTCGGCGGGCGAGGTTTCGCGGACCCACGGCAGCGCCCGGCGCAGCGCCGCATCGACCGCGACATAGAGGGCGACGGCGACGACGGCGAGGGTGAGAAGGGCGGCGAACATGACGTCCACCTGCATCCGGGCATTGGCGTGGAGCATAAGGTAGCCGAGGCCGGCGCTGGAGCCGACCCATTCCCCGACGACGGCGCCGATCGGGGCGACGGCCGTCGCCACCCGCACGCCCGAGGCGAAGCCGGGCAGCGCCGCCGGCATCCGCACCTGGCGGAGCGTCGCCCAGCGGCCGGCATTCATGGTCCGGGCGAGGTCGAGCCAGCCCGGATCCGTGCGCTTGAGGCCGTCGTAGAAGGCGGCGGTCACCGGGAAATAGATGATCAGCGTGGCCATTGCCACCTTCGACGGCAGGCCGTAGCCGAGCCACAGCACCAGCAGCGGCGCCACCGCGAACACCGGGATCGCCTGGCTCACCACCAGCACCGGCAGAAGCCAGCGCCGGGCCGGGCGGAAGGCGGCCATGACGATCGCCGAGAGCGAGCCGAGCAGGACCCCGAGGGCGAGGCCGAGGAGGATCTCGGCGAGCGTCGTCGCGGCATGGCTGACGATGAGCTCCCGCTGCCTGAGCCAGGCCTCGGCGACGGGGGCGGGGCCCGGCAGGATGAACGGCTCGACGGCGCTGACGACGACCACGACCTGCCACAGGGCGACGAGACCGAGGAGCACGCACACGGCGCGGACGACGGCGCTCATGCGTGGGCCTCGGCGAGCCGGCTCAGCAGCTCGCCCTGGAGGCCGAGGACGACGGGATCGTCGACGCGGCGCGGCGGCGGCACGCCGGGCTCGGGCTCGAGCGCCTCGTCGAGCCGGGCGGGGCAGCCGGCCATCACGTGGATGCGGTGGCCCATGCGGAGAGCCTCCAGGGGATCGTGGGTGACGAGCAGCACCGTCCGCCCGGCGAGCAGACGCGCCGCCAGCTCCTGCAGCCACACCCGACTGATGGCGTCGACCGCCGAGAACGGCTCGTCCATCAGCACCACGGGGCGATCCTCCATCAGCGTCCGCGCCAGTGCCGCCCGCTGCCGCATGCCGCCCGAAAGCGTGTCCGGCAGCGCGTCTGCGCGGGCACGGAGGCCGACGCCGTCGAGGAGTGCCAGCGCTCGTGCCCGCTTGCCTCCGGACCGCTGCCGGCGGCGGCTGCGGAGCCTGAGGCCGAGGGTGACGTTGTCGATGACGCTGAGCCAGGGCAGCAGCAGGTCCCGCTGCGCCATGTAGGCGGCGCGGCCGGCGAGCGGCCGGCCGTCGTCGCAGACGACGCTGCCGCCGGCGCCGGCGCCGCTCTCGAGCCCCAGCATCAGCCGCAAGAGCGAGCTCTTGCCGACGCCGCTCGGGCCGAGAAGGCACGTCCAGCGGCCGGCCGGCAGGTCGAGATCGAGGCCGGCGAACAGGGGGACGCCCGCATAGCTGAGCCGCGCATCCCGGACGAGGACGGAGAAGGCGCGGAAGGGCGGGCTTAACGGATCGGCCGGGGCTTCGAACGGCATGTCCACACGCGTCCCTCCGCCGGTACTAACCGGATCAGGTTCCTGGGGTCGTCTCCCGCGTGGAGACCTCTCAGCCGGACCGCCGGCTCCCCCCGGTGTTGCACTCGACCAAATATGGCGCGGCCGAGCGGCGCCGGCAAGGGCGCGGCCGGATGCGGAGGCAGGGCTGGAGACCGGCGCCCGTCCGCGCTATCAAGGGCGCATGAACCGAGATCGGCGCCGGCTTCTCGCGTCCGTCGCCGCCGCGGCGGTGGTGCTCGTGCTGCCAGCCGGGCCGGCAGGGCCGGATGCCGGCGGGCCGGCGCTCGGGGTCGAGGCGATCGTCATCGAGGCGGGCGGCAACCGCCACCGGTTCCGGGTCGAGGTCGCGGACACGCCCTCCTCGCGCATGCGGGGCCTGCAGGGCCGGCATGCGCTCCCGCCGGACGCCGGCATGCTGTTCCTGTTCGACCGGCCGCAGCCGGTCGCGATGTGGATGAAGGACACCCACCTGTCGCTCGACATGCTGTTCATCGACGAGGAGGGCGTGGTGCGGCGAATCGCCGAGGCGACGGAGCCGGGCTCGCTCACGCCGATCCCCTCCGGCGAGGACGTGTCGGCCGTGCTCGAGGTGGTGGCGGGAACCGCGCGCCGGCTCGCCATCGCCGTCGGCGACCGGGTCGAGCACAGGGCCTTCGGCGGGTCCGGACGGTAGGGAGATTCGCCGCCCGCACGGACGGAGTGACCGAAAAAAAGCGCATGCCTGCAATCAGTGATAGAAATAACCCAAATTTTTGGTTGCGTTCGCACCTGCACCAGCTTACATTGTGGGAAATTGCTGCACCGCGGTATACAACCCAAAGGCCCGGGTGTGCGGCCGCGAAACAACGGGCCGTCGAGGGGTGGAACGTCTTCTGAGTGGTCGGTCAGGAGGGTTCCGTTGACGAGCGCCAAGTTCAGTGCCGAGGAGATCGCCGAGTTCGAAAGCTGGTTCGCACGGACGCGAGCATGGACGGGCTGGCGTCGGCGGGCCGGCGGAGAGGGGTCCGACGTCATCGAGGTCTTCGTCGACGGACGCCGGCCGACGACGCTGCGCATCGCCAAGTCCGGCGCCGGAACCTATCTCGCCACCGGCTTCGACGGTTGGGCGTTGACGGTCGCCGACGATCTGTTCGAGCTGCTCGCGATTCTCTCCGGCTACCGGCCGGAGGAGGCACCGACCGGCCGCCAGCGACTGCCAATCGACACCCCGCACGCGGCCTAAGCGACGCGCCCAAGCGCATGCGGCGGATTGCCAGCGCCCTTCGGCGCTGGAATGATGAGGGTCGTCGGGGTGCGAGCGGGCGATGGCGGACGAGCGATCGAGGACCGAGGGTGGCGGCTTCAGCGAGCGGCTGCGGGCCGCGACCGAGCCGGTGTGGAGCGACGCCGTTCGGCACCGCTTCACCCGCGAGCTCGCTCTGGGAACCCTCGACGATGCGGTGATGCGCCGCTACCTCGTCCAGGACTATGCGTTCCTCGATCCGTTCGTGCGCCTGGTGGCGAGCGCGATCGTCAAGGCGCCGACGCTGGCGGACCGGGTGCCGCTGGGCCGCTTCCTCGGGCTCGTCACCGGCACCGAGAATACGTACTTCCAGCGTGCCTTCGAGGCCCTCGGCGTTCCAGGGCCTGAGCGCAGGCGCCCGGTCCTGCGCCCGGTGACGCAGGCCTTCAGGGGCCTCATGGACGAGGCCATCGCCGCCCCTACCTACACAGAGACGCTGGCGCCGCTCGTCGTCTTCGAGTGGCTCTATCTGTCGTGGGCCGAGGCGGCGGCCGATCGGAAGCCGGCCAAGCTCTATCACGCCGAGTGGATCACGTTGCACGCCGATCCCGCCTTTGCCCGGTTCGTCGCCTGGCTCAGGGGCCAGCTCGACCGGGAGGCGCCGGCACTGTCCGCCGAGGGCCAGGCGCGCGTCGAGGCGCTCTTCCGGCGCGCGGTCGAGCTCGAGGAGGCGTTCTTCGACGACGCCTACGTGCCGCGCTGAGGAAGCCCGCGGTGCCGGAAGGCGGCGGCAGGCCGATGGGGGCCTGGCCGCGGCCTGAAGCGCGCAGTGGCGCGCGTTTACGGTTTGCGGCGAAGCTGATATGAAGGCTGACCGGATGTCGGTCCGGTCGGGGAGTGGCGCAGTCTGGTAGCGCATCTGCTTTGGGAGCAGAGGGTCGCTGGT
>CAYQSU010000018.1:0-48092 GCA_964420325.1 uncultured Rhodospirillaceae bacterium
CAGAGTCGGCCCTCATCCGAGCCGGCTTCCGACGTGCGGACATGGCACGATTGCCGACCTGACGCACCGTTTGCGCACACGTCGGTTCATGGCGAGAACCGGGCCGCCCGCGCCATGGCCCGCCTTGCTCGTACCCGAACCTCGCGCGGCTGATCGGTGAGGCGGACGGTCTCCCCTTTCCCGTTCGTCCACGGCATCGCGAGGATGTCGTCCGCGACGAGGAGCGACGGCAGGTCGGTGAACAGGAAGAGCGCCGAGCCCTTGCCGTCGGAGACGCGGCGGTTCGCGTCCATCAGAAGATCGACGCGGTTCTGCATCCGCGCGCGGGTCTTGGCGTCCACCTGCCCTGCCCCGCCCGGCCCGTCCCGGCGTCGACCGTCGCGCCCGGTGCTCAGAAGCCGAGGTCCTCGGGCAGCACGCGGTTGGGCGGGCTGTGGCCGTCGACGAAGGTCTTGACGTTGATCAGCACGCACTCGCCCATGGCGATCCGCCCTTCGACGGTCGCCGACGCCATGTGCGGCAGGAGCAGCACGTTGTCGAGGGCCAGCAGCTTCGGGTTGAGGGCCGGCTCGTGCTCGAACACGTCGAGCGCGGCGCCGGCGATCTCGCGGCCGCGCAGCATGCGGATCAGGGCCGTCTCGTCGATGATCTCGCCGCGCGCGGTGTTGACGAGATAGGCGTGCGGGCGCAACAGCTTGAGGCGACGCGCCGAGAGCAGATGGTAGGTCGCCGGCGTGTGCGGGCAGTGCACGCTGATGATGTCCATCCGCGCCAGCATCTGATCGAGGCTCTCGTGGTAGGTGGCCTCGAGCTCGGCCTCGACGTCGGGATGCACCCGCCGGCGGTTGTGGTAGTGGATGGTCATGTCGAAGGCGCGGGCGCGGCGGGCGTCGGCCTGGCCGATGCGGCCCATGCCGACGATGCCGAGACGCTTGCCGCTGACGCGGTCGCCGAGCATCCAGGTCGGCGACCATCCCGGCCACCGGCCCTCCCGCAGCACCCGCGCGCCCTCGGTCAGCCGGCGGGCGACGGCGAGCATCATCGCGATCGTCATCTCGGCGGTGTCCTCGGTCAGCACGCCCGGCGTGTTGGTGACGGCGATGCCGCGGGCGCGCGCCGCCTTCAGGTCGATGTGGTCGACGCCGGTGCCGTAGTTGGCGATCAAGGACAGGCGCTCGCCGGCGACGGCGATGATCTCGGCGGTGATCTGGTCGGTCACCGTCGGCACCAGCACGTCGGCGCTGCCCACCGCCTCGATCAGGCGCGCCGTCCCGAACGGCTCGTCGGCGAGGTTGAGGCGGACGTCGAACAGCTCCATCATCCGCGTCTCGATGACGTCGGGAAGCTTGCGGGTGACGATGACCAGCGGCTTGTCCTTCGGCATCGCACGATCTCCTTCCCGACGCAGGCGGCAAGGCCGATAGCACCCTCGCGGGCGGCTGTCCAGGGTGCCTTGACCCGGCGCCCCGAGCACCGCCTATAATGCCTGCGCCGTCGTTGGCGCCTTGTTTCGACCTGCGGAGCGATGCCCGCCCTTCCCCTGCGCTGTCTCGCCGGTCTCGCCGCCGCCGTCCTCGCCTGCCAGGCCCTGGCGGCGGAGCCGAGCGGCCGGCCGCTGCCGCGGTTCGTCAGCCTGCGCGCGGACGAGGCCAATCTGCGCACCGGCCCCGGCCTCCGCTATCCGGTGGAGTGGGTCTACAAGCGGCGCGAGCTGCCGCTCGAGGTGATCGCCGAGTACCGCGAGTGGCGCAAGGTCAGGGACTGGGAAGGCGCGGAGGGGTGGATCCACCAGACCATGCTGAGCCGCAGGCGCACCGTCATCGTCACCGAGAACGAGGCCGCGCTGCGCGCCGGCGCCCAGCCGGCGAGCCGCGTCGCCGCCCTGGTCGAGGCGGGCGTCGTCGGCGAGCTGCTCGGCTGCGTCCCTCAGCACGATGCCTGCCGCGTCCGCCTCGGCCGGACCGACGGCTGGATCGGGCGTACGGCCCTGTGGGGCGTCCGCCCCGGCGAGACCGCAGACTAGCCCGCCGGCCGGGTTGGTGCTCAGTCGAAATCGAGGGCGAGCGCCGCCCGCACCTCTTCCGGCAGCGCCGCCATGTGGTCGTAGCGGGGGTGGGCGATGGCGAGGATGACGCGCGTGCCGGGCCGGCGGAACGCCCCGATCTCGGCCGGCGAGAAGGGAAAGGCGAGAAAGTGGACCGATGACGTCTTGCCGCTCGGGGTGGTCCGCTCGACCTCCTGCTCCGCAACGGCCCGAATGCGGGCGTCGCCCACGGTGAAGGTCACGGTGTCCTCGATGCCGCCGAGGCCGGCCAGCACCCGCGCCCGTCGCACGGGGTCGGCGATCTCGATCATCATCGTCGCGACCAGGCTGCGGCCGTCAGGGATCATCGGCCCGTACGCCCGGAGCTCGTCCTCGATCTGCGCCGCGCCGCCCTTCTCGATGCGCAGCATCTCGTGGATCTGATGCCAGACGGTGTCGTAGCTCTCGAAATAGAAGGTGACGTCGGGGCCGACGGCCACCCTGCGGTTGCGCTTCAGCTCCGCGACGCGGCGGCGGCGCTCGTCGCGGACCCGCTCGTACTCGTCGAGCGGCATGATGTCCGACCGGCTGATCTGGCGCTGGCTCACGGCGACGTCCTCCTTCTGCCGAGACGGCTAGAGCCCGTACGCGCGGGCGATCAGCTGCACCGGGTGCTGCACCGGCTCGACCCGGGGCTCGCCACCCTTGAGCCGCTCGATGCCCTGCATGATGTGCTCGCGGGCGAGCGGGCACTCGGAGACGACGAAGGCCGAGCCGCTTTCCTCGGCCTCGCGCGCCACCGGCCGCCCGATCTTGAGTGCCACCTCGAAGTTGTCCTTCATCACCCCCCACGAGCCGCCATGTCCCGAGCAGCGCTCGACGACCCTGATCTCGGTGTCGGGCAGCAGCCTCAGCATCTCGGTCGCCTTCTGCCCCATGTTCTGGGCGCGGGCGTGACAGGCGATGTGGAGCGTGACGCCGCCCGCGATCGGCTTCAGACCGTCGGCCAGGCCCTCCTTGCGGGCGATGTCGACGACGTACTCGGCGGCGTCGAAGGTCGACCGGCTGAGGGCCTCGATGTCGGCGTTGCCGGGCTCGATCAGCGGCCACTCGAACTTCAGCATCAACGAGCACGAGGGCACCAGCGAGACCACGTCGTAGCCCTTGTCGATCCACGGCCGGAGCGCGCCGGCGACGGTGCGGGCATTGCGGGCGACCCGCTCGAGGTCGCCGTGCTCGAGCTGCGGCATGCCGCAGCAGGAGGGATAGACGACCTCGGTCTCGACGCCGTTGTGGGCGAGGACGCGGCGGAAGCCCTCGCCGACGTCGGGGTTGTTGTAGTTGATGAAGCAGGTCGCGTAGAGCACCGCCTTGCGCCCGAACGCCGGCGCCTCGCGGTTGATCGCCGGCGCCTCGCCGCGGCCGCGGGCGGTGAGCGTCCTGCCGTGGAACCTGGGAAGGTGCGCATCCCGGTGCACGCAGGCGACCTTCTCGAGCAGCGGCCGCGTCAGCCGGTTGCCGCGCCGGCTCGCCCAGTTGACGAGCGGCGCCGCGTGCGAGGCGAGGCGGCCGTTGCGGTCGGTCTCGGTGAGCTGGCGCATCGCGAACGGCACCTTGCCATGGCGCCGCTCGACCGCGCGGTAGCGCAGCATCAGGTGGGGAAAATCGAGATTGAACTCGTGCGGCGGCACGTACGGGCACTTGGTCATGAAGCACAGGTCGCAGAGCGTGCAGGCATCGACCACCTGCTTGAACGCGGCGCTCGGCACGCTGTCGAGCTCGCCCGACTCGGACTGGTCGACCAGGTCGAACAGCCGGGGGAAGCTGTCGCAGAGATTGAAGCAGCGCCGGCAGCCGTGGCAGATGTCGAAGACGCGGCGCAGCTCGGCCTCGAGCTTGTCGGCATCGTAGAAGTCCGGCTCGCGCCACGGGAGCGGATGACGAACCGGGGCTTCCAGGCTTCCTTCACGCATGTTACCCCTTTCGGGCGGATGGTCCGCACGTCCGCCGCTGTCTTCGCGTCGTCACGGTCGGGATGCGAGCGCGGGGAGCCCGGGAGGCTCCCCCGCCGGCCGCATCGCCGGCAGACGCCGGCTAGTTCAAGCTGTCGAGCGCCTTCTGGAAGCGTCCGGCGTGCGACCGCTCCGCCTTGGCCAGTGTCTCGAACCAGTCGGCGATCTCCTCGAAGCCCTCTTGGCGCGCCGTCTTGGCCATGCCGGGATACATGTCCGTGTACTCGTGGGTCTCGCCGGCGATGGCCGCCTTCAGGTTCTGAGACGTGGCGCCGATCGGCAGGCCGGTGGCCGGATCGCCCACCTTCTCGAGGAACTCGAGATGGCCATGGGCATGCCCTGTCTCACCCTCGGCAGTCGACCGGAACACCGAGGAGACGTCGTTGTAGCCTTCGACGTCGGCCTTCTGGGCGAAATACAGGTAGCGCCGGTTGGCCTGCGATTCGCCGGCGAACGCGTCCTTGAGGTTCTGTTCCGTCTTCGATCCTTTGAGTTGAGGCATGGTCCTTCTCCCTTAGCCTTGAAGATATCAACGATCGCGTCCACCCGGACGAGTCATCGGATCGCGCTGAAATCCCACTATGTCGGCCCTGCGACGCCGAGTCAAGATAATTCGAATCATTCCAAATAGTCGTGTAACGATTTGGCCGGCCGAGCTACGCTTGGCCTTCGAGGTCGACCCGCACGATCACGTCGACGCGCTTGATGCTGGTCCCTGCCGGCGCCTCCGGAAGCTCGGAGACGACGATCTGCTGGGCCGGTATGTCGACGAGACGCCCGCTGCCTTCGACGAAGAAATGATGATGGTCGCTGGTGTTGGTGTCGAAGTAGGAGCGGGTCGCGTCGACCATGATCTCGCGCAACAGCCCGGCCGCGGTGAACTGATGGAGCGTGTTGTAGACCGTCGCCAGCGACACGCGAACGTCGGAGGCCAGCGCCTCGTCGTGAAGCCGTTCCGCCGTGACGTGCCGGTCGCCGTTCTCGAACAGAAGCTTGGCCAGCGCCAGCCGCTGCCGGGTGGGACGCAGGTCGGCAGACCGCAACAGCTCAATAGCCTTGGCGAAGGGACGGTCATAACCCATGGCAAGGAATATGGTTACAACGGCGGCGGCCGGCAAGTCCGATCAGCAACCGTCGGTGCAGGTCCCGGCTCAATCGCCGGTTAGGATGCGATCGACGAGCTGCTTGACCGTCGGGATGAAGCCGCCGGCGTAGAACGGATCCGAGGCGAAGCGGTAGGCGTTGCTGCCGGCGAACATCAGGTTGTGGTCGACGTCGGTGCCGTGGGCGATGGCTTGCAGGGTCTTCTGAATGCAGTAAGACCGCGGATCGACCGTTCTTCCGGTCGACCACGCCTCGTTCTCGGCCCAGCTCGAGAACCGGCAGGCGCTGAGGCAGCCCATGCACGCCTGCTGATCGGCGCGGATCTCCTGGGATTTCTCGGGCGTGACGAAGACCAGCGTCGAATCCGGCGTCCTCATCGCCTCGGAGAAGCCGGCGCGGATCCAGTCCTCGGCCCGCGCCTTGTCGGCCGGCGTGAGGTACACGAGCCGTCCGCGCGCACCGATCGGCAGCGGCTCGGTATGCTCGCCCAAGGGGTCTTGCGAATAGGCGATTTGGCGTTCGTTGCGTTCGATCAGCTCCTCGAGGAAGGCGTTGCGGACCGCCGAGGAGTAGAAGCCGGTGGGACTGAACCGGTTGAGCAGCACGTCGCCTTCCTGCAGGGTCAAGAGCCTGCGCTTCCAGGTGTCCGACACGGGGCTCTCACGCGTCACCACCGGACGGGTGCCGAACTGGAAGGCGATCGGACCGAGGTCCGGGTTGTCCATCCAGTCCTGCCATTCCCGGAGATACCAGACGCCGCCGGCCATGAAGATCGGCGTGCCGTCGAGCCCGCACTCGCGCATCTGTCGGCGCAGCTCGACAACCCTGCCATAGGGGTCCTCCGGCTCCCGCGGGTTCTCGGAGTTGCTGAGGCCGTTGTGGCCGCCGGCGAGCCACGGGTCCTCATAGACGACGCCGCCGAGCCGCTCGGCCTGCTTGTGGTAGGCGCGCTTCCACAGCGCCCGGAAGGCCCGCGCCGAGGAGACGATCGGGTAGTAGTGGACGCCGTACTGGGCGGCGATGTGCGCGATCCCGTAAGGCATGCCGGCACCACAGGTGACCCCGTGGATGAGTCCCTTGGCGCCTTCCAGCACGCCGTGCAGGACGCGCTGGGTGGCGGCCGCTTCCCACAGGACGTTCATGTGGATCCGTCCGCGACCGCCCGATCGCTCGTGGGCGATCCGCGCCTGGGTGATGCCGCCGCGAATGGCGAACGCCACGAGCTCCTCGTAGCGGTCGCGCCGCGTGCGGCCATGGTAGCGCTGGGGGATGACGTTGCCGTCGGCATCGAAGGAGTCGGCATTGACGCCGGAGAAGGTACCGACGCAGCCGGACGCCGCGAACGCCCCGGCGCTCTCGCCGTTGGAGACCGAGACGCCCTTGCCGCCTTCGACGATCGGCAAGACCTCCCGGCCGGATATGACCATCGGCTGCAGCGACGCCATAGAATCCTTCCGCTCCCCCGCTCTTCTCTACCTTGGCCGCTCTCTATATAGGGCGCCGTCGCCGCAAGGCGACCCGGAACATTGCAAGCGGCCGGGCAACGACTCTCCGGCCGTTGCGGCCCGGCGGTGCATCGTCGCCCGGTCCCGCAAGCCCCGGCAAGCGGGGCTCACGGCATGGCTTTCGTTTCGTCCTCTTTCTGTGTCAGGTCCTCACCCGTCGCCTGATCGACGGACCGCATGGAGAGCTTGATCTTTCCCCGGTCGTCCATGCCGATCAGCTTGACCTTCACCGTGTCGCCGACCTGAACCACGTCGGTGACCTTGGCGACCCGACGCGGGGCCAGCTCGCTGATGTGGACGAGGCCGTCCCGGCTGCCGAGGAAGTTCACGAATGCGCCGAAATCGACGATCTTGACTACGCGCCCGGTGTAGATGGCCCCGACCTCCGGTTCGGCAGCGATGCTGCGGATCCACTCGATGGCGGCATCGGCGGCCCGCTGATCGACGGCGGCGACCTTGACCGTGCCGTCGTCCTCGAGATCGATCCTGGCCCCGGTCACCTCGCAGATCTCCCGAATGACCTTGCCGCCAGGCCCGATGACCTCGCGGATCTTGTCCTTGTTGATGTGAATGACGGTGATCCGGGGAGCCATCTTGCTGATCCCCTCCCGCGGCAGCGCGATCCCCTTGGCCATCTCCTCGAGGATCTTCAGCCGACCCTCACGGGCCTGCTCGAGGGCCGAGCGCATGATGGCCTCGGTGATGGAGGTGATCTTGATGTCCATCTGCAGCGCGGTGACGCCGTTCGTCGTGCCGGCGACCTTGAAATCCATGTCTCCCAGGTGATCCTCGTCTCCGAGGATGTCGGACAGCACCACGAACTCGTCGCCTTCCTTGATCAGACCCATGGCGATGCCGGCCACCGACTCGGCCATCGGCACGCCCGCGTCCATCATCGACAGCGAGGCGCCGCACACCGTCGCCATCGAGGACGAGCCGTTGGATTCGGTGACCTCGGACACCACCCGGATGGTGTACGGAAACGCCTCGCGGTTCGGTGTCAGAGCACGCACCGCCCGCCATGCGAGCTTGCCATGCCCGACCTCGCGCCGACCGGTGAAGCCGACCCGTCCGCACTCTCCGACAGAGTAGGGTGGAAAGTTGTAATGCAACAGGAAATGCTCGCGATACTCGCCGGCGAGGGCGTCGATGATCTGCTCGTCCTGCCCCGTCCCCAGGGTGGTCACGACGAGCGCCTGCGTCTCGCCCCGCGTGAACAGTGCGCTGCCATGGGCGCGCGGCAGCAGGCCGACCTCGACCGCGATCGAACGGATGTCCTTGGCATCGCGGCCGTCGATCCGCCGGCCGCTGGCGAGAATGTCGCGCCGCACGACGTCCTTTTCGAGATCCTTGAAGATGTCGTCGAACTGCTCGAGCAGCATAGCCTGATCGACCGACCCGTCCGCCATCATCTCGTCCGAGACCCGCACGCGGACGGCCGCCACCTTTTCGCGGCGGGTCGCCTTGGCGGTCTCGCTGTAGGCCTCGCGCAGTTCCGCTTCGGCCGCCGCACGGATCCTGACGGCCAGATCCTCGCGCCCCTCCGGGTGCGGAGGCAGTTCCACGGGCTCGCGAGCGCAGGCTTCGGCGAGCTCGACGATGGCATTGATGACCGGCTGATAGGCGCCGTGGCCGAACACGACGGCGCCGAGCATCACGTCCTCCGGAAGCTGCTTCGCCTCCGATTCGACCATCAGGACCCCGTCATGCGTTCCGGCCACGACGAGATCGAGCTCGGTCGCGATCATCTCGTCGAGCTGGGGGTTCAGCACGTACTGACCGTCGATGTAGCCGACCCGGCATCCGCCGACCGGGCCGAGGAACGGCACGCCCGAGAGCGTGAGCGCCGCGGAACTGCCGATCAGCGCAACGATGTCCGGATCGTTCTCCAGGTCGTGGCAGAGCACGGTGCAGATCACCTGGGTCTCGTTGCGGAAGCCCTTCGCGAACAGAGGCCGTATCGGCCGGTCGACGAGCCTCGAGGTCAGCGTCTCCTTTTCCGACGGACGCCCCTCGCGTTTGAAGAAGCCGCCCGGAATCTTGCCGGCGGCAAACGTCCTCTCCTGGTAGTGGACGGAAAGCGGGAAGAAATCCAGTCCCGGCTTGGGAGCCTTGTCGAAAACGACGGTGCAAAGAACCTTCGTCTCACCATAGGTCGCCACCACCGCGCCGTCGGCCTGACGGGCGATCTTGCCACTCTCGAGGATCAGCGGCCGTCCGCCCCACTCGATCTCCTTGCGAAACTCCTGATACATGCCTATTCCCTTGCAATTGCAGACTTGGCGCCGACGATCGGGACCGTGGTTCCGCGTCCGCAGGCCAGCCGTTTCTCATCCATCGCGGTCGCTGTGGCCTAGCGGCGCAGCCCCAGGCGCTCGATCACGGCCTCGTAGCGGCCAACATTCTTTCTCTTCAGGTAATCGAGAAGTTGCCGGCGCTGGCCGACCATCATCAACAGGCCGCGCCGCGAATGGAAATCCTTCTGATGGGCCTTGAGGTGCTCGGTCAGGTTGCGAATGCGCTCGCTCAGGATCGCAACCTGGACCTCAGGGGATCCGGTATCCGCTTCGGTCGCCTGGAACTCCTTGATGAGCTCCTGCTTCCTTTCCGACGTAATCGACATCGCTCGCTCCATTCGTCACAAGTTGAGGATGCGAACAGGACGGATCTCTCCACCCTGTACCCGGGCCAGAGCAACAGGCTTGTCTTCAGACATGGCACAGACAACCGCGTCGCGAAGGTTCAGCTTCTGCGGTAGCCGCCTAGCCACGGGGAGAACCGCTATCGGCTGTCCATGCTGCAGACGTCGCGCTTCCGCCTCGGTGAGAACCAGCGCCGGGATGTCGACCAGCGCCGCCTCGACCGGAAGCACCTGCTCCGTGAGCGCCCCACTATGCCCGAGCGTCACGACTTTATCCAGGGGAATTGCGTCGGCCTCGGTGAACGGGCCGACGGCCGTCCTTCTCAGCGCGCAGACGTGGCCGACGGTTCCGAGCGCCGCCGCCAGGTCCCGCGCCAGGGCCCGCATGTAGGCCCCCTTTCCCGCGACGACGACGAACTCCGCACGGTCGGGATCGGGAACCTCGACGAGTTCGAAGCTCTCGATCACAACGTTCCGCGGCTGAAGCGCCACCGCAATGTCGGCGCGGGCGAGGGCGTAGGCGCGCCGGCCTTCCACCTTGATCGCCGAATACTGCGGCGGGACCTGGGCGATGGTGCCGACGAACCGCGGAAGCACCCGTCGGATCGCTTCGGCGTCGGGGCGAGTGTCGCAGCACTGAAGGATCCGACCCTCGGCGTCGTCGGTGTCCCTCTGCTCACCCCAGCGGACGGTGAAGCGATAGATTTTCGCCGTGTCCATGACGTAGGGAACCGTCTTGGTGGCTTCGCCGAGCGCCACCGGCAGCACTCCCGTCGCCAAGGGGTCCAGGGTTCCGCCGTGGCCGGCCTTGGCGGCCGATGTCCCCCGCCGGACCGCCGAGACCACGGAGACCGAGGTGGCGCCGCTCGGCTTGTCGACGATGAGCCATCCGTGCACCGGCCGGCCCTTGGCTCTACGGCTCATGTCGATCCTCCTCGCTGGTGCGTCGCTGGCGATCCGGCTCGATCTCGCGACCGTCCGCGGCGGTTCGCAGCAGATCGTCGATCCGATGCGCACGCTCGAAGGAGTCGTCGGCCCTGAAGGAGAGCTCGGGGACGTACCTCAATCTGACAAGCTCGGCGATGCGACGGCGGAGGAACGGACGGGCGCGCGTCAGCGCGGCAAGCACCGTTTCGATGTCTCCGCCGCCGAACGGAACCACGAACACCACGGCGTGGCGCAGGTCGGGGCCGATCCGCACTTCGGAGATGGTCAAGGGGAGTCCGCCGAGTCCGGGGTCGCGGATCTCCCCCTTCTCGAAGATGAAGGCGAGCGCATGCCTCAGCTCCTCGCCGACACGCAGTTGCCGTTGCTTGGGGGCCTTCGCCTCGCCTCTCGTCATCCCGCTTTCGCTCGTTGAGATCGCTCCCGCCCGAGCGACGACCGCCATGCCCAAGGCTAGAGCGCGCGGGCCACCTTCTGCAGCTCGAAGCACTCGATGATGTCGCCCTCCTGGATGTCCTGGTAGTTCGCGAGGGCCACGCCGCAATCGTACCCTTCCCGGACCTCTCGAACGTCGTCCTTGAACCGCTTGAGCTGGGAGAGATCGCCCTCGTGAATGACCACGTTGTCCCGCAGCAGGCGGACCCGCGCCCCGCGGCGGATCTGACCCTCGGTGACCATGCATCCGGCCACCTTGCCGACCTTCGTGATGCTGAACACCTGCCTGATCTCGGCATATCCGATGAACTGCTCGCGCACCTGCGGCGCCAGCATGCCGGAGAGCAGCGTCTTCAGATCGTCGATCAGGTCGTAGATGATCGAGTAGTATCGGATCTCCACGTTGTCGCGTTTGGCGAGCTCGCGCGCCTGCGGGTTGGCACGCACGTTGAAACCGATGATCAGCGCGTTCGACGCCCGAGCGAGCGTGACGTCGGACTCGTTGATGCCGCCGACGCCCGAATGCAGGATCTGGGTCTTGACCTCATCGGTGGAGAGCTTCTCGATCGCCCCGACAATGGCCTCGGCCGACCCGTGCACGTCGGCCTTGACGACCAGCGCGAGCACGTTCTCTCCGCCTTCCCGGATACGGTCGAGCATCTGCTCGATCGTGCCGCGGGCAACCGATGCCACCTTCGCGTCACGGTGCTGGCGGCGGCGGAAGTCGGTCACCTCGCGCGCCCGGGCCTCGGTCTCGACGACGACCACCTCGTCGCCCGCGGCCGGCGTGCCATTGAGGCCGAGCACCTCGGCCGGGGTTCCGGGGCCGGCCTCGGTGAGCGCGGTGCCCGACGCATCGGTCATGCCGCGGACGCGGCCCCACTCACAGCCGGCGACGAAGATGTCTCCGACCCTGAGGGTTCCGCGCTGAACGAGGACCGTTGCGACCGAGCCGCGGCCCCGCTCCATCTTCGCCTCGACGACGACGCCTTCGGCGGGCCGGTCGGGGTTGGCCCTGAGGTCGAGGACCTCCGCCTGCAGAAGGATGGCCTCGACGAGCCTGTCGAGGTTCGCCCCGGTCTTGGCCGAGACCTCGACGTTCAGCGTCTCGCCGCCCATCTCCTCGACGACGATTTCGTGCTGCAGCAGCGCCGCGCGGACCCTCTCCGGGTTCGCTTCGGGCCGATCGATCTTGTTGATGGCGACGATCAAGGGCACACGTGCCGCTTTGGCATGGCGGATGGCCTCGATCGTCTGCGGCATGACGCCGTCATCGGCCGCCACGACCAGGACGACGATGTCCGTCACGTCGGCGCCGCGCGCGCGCATGGCCGTAAAGGCCGCATGGCCCGGCGTGTCGATGAAGGTAACCTGGGCGCCCTGCGGCAGGGTGATCTGGTACGCCCCGATGTGCTGGGTGATGCCGCCGGCCTCGTGCGCGGCGACGTCGGTCTTGCGCAGCGCATCGAGAAGCGACGTCTTGCCATGGTCGACATGCCCCATCACCGTGACCACGGGCGGTCGCTGCCTCAGGTTCTCGTCCGTGTCCTCCGACCCGCGCAGTCCGAGAAGCACGTCGGACTCGCTGACGCGTCGCATGTTGTGACCGAATTCGGCAACGACCACCTCGGCGGTATCGGCGTCGATGGACTGATTGATGGTCGCGATGACCCCGAGCTTCATCAGCGCCTTGATGACGTCGGCGCTGCGCTCCGCCATGCGGTTGGACAGCTCCTGCACCGTGATCGTCTCCGGAATGACAACATCGCGGACGATCTTCTGGCTGTCGGTTGCCGACAGCTGCTGATTCTTCAGGCGCTCCTTCTCGCGTGCGCGTCTAACCGCAGCAAGGCTGCGAACACGCTCCGCGCGGTCATCCAGGGCTTCCGTCACCGTCAGCTTGCCCTCGCGCCGGCGAGGCTCTCCCCGACGCGGTGCGGCAAGCGGCTTGCGAAGCTCCGGCTTCAGTGTCCGCTTCGGGCGGCCGCGGAGATCGTCTTGCTCCTCCCCGCCCGCCGCCTCCGGCTCAGGCTCCTTGGCCTTGCGCTCCTCGACGTCGGCCTCGGCGATGCCCGGGGCGGGCGGCTCGGGCCGCGGTGCGGGCTCGCCTTCGGCTATCGGCTCGGCCCCTTCGGTCGGAGGCGCGAGGGCCGGCTCGGCGCCCGCTGGCTCGCCCGGGATCGCCTCGCCTGCCGGTTCGGCGGCCTCCTCGACCGCAAGCCCGAGATCGCCCGACGGGGCCTCCGGCATCGCCAACTCGGCGTGCGTGGCGACCTCGGTCGCCTCCTCGGCACGGATCGCGTCCTGGAGGGCACGCACGCGCTGCGCCTTCTCCTCGCTGGTGAGGCCGACGATCGAGCCCTCTCGCCCGGCCTCCATCGCCGCCCGGCCGGCGAAACCCGCCGCCGCGTCCGCTCCGCGCTCGGCCTCAGAGGCGACGATGGTCATGTGCCCACGCGAGTCCGGAGCGTAGGTGCGCTTCTTGCGCACCTCGACCCTCACCATCTTCGAGCGTCCGTGGGCAAAGCTCTGCCGCACCTGGCCCGACTCGACCGTCTTCTTCAGTTCCAGCTTGCGGGGCCTACTGAGCTGGCCCGGCTTGCTCTCGTCGCTGCCCTTGGTATCCGTCATCTCGATTTCGCGCACGAAGCGCCGTTATGGGTGCCACGAATCCTGTGCTCAGGCGATGCCCGGCCGACGAAGCCCCGCCAGCCTTCCGGCCTCGCGTCTCAACCGCTCGGCCAGATTGCCAGGGGCGATCACCACGAAAACCGCATGCTCCCGGCCGGCAGCGACCCCGAGCTCATCACTGCGCAGCGACGACACGACCGGAGTCTCGCCGGCCAGGGCCTGAACCCTTGCCCGAGACCGCGGCGAGCCGTCCGCGGCCGCCATCAGCAACCCCGCGCGGCCGGCCGCGAGCCACTGACGCACCCGCTCGAAACCGGCCACCGCCTGGCCGGCGCGACGCGCCAGCCCGATCAGGCTCAGGCAGCGCCGGACCAGCAAGGCCTCGACCTGCTCGACCAAGTCGGCCGGAACGACCACGGTCATCCTCGCCGCCTTGGAGAACAGGTTCTTCGTGCACGCTTTCTTAATCATATCCACGTTCGCGCTCAACCAAATTCCCTTGCCCGGCAGGTGCTCCTCGACGTCCGGCACGATCCGTCGATCGGGACCGACAACGAAACGAAGAAGCTCGGCCTTGCTCTTCACCTGCCCGCTCGCGATGCATCGTCGCTTCGGACACTGCTCCTGCGCCAAGGGCCCGGCGGTCTTCGGCAGGGACGTCGCGCCCTACGCCGCGGACGAGCCGGAGGCTGTGTCCGCGGCAGGCGTTCCGGTCGTCTCGGCTTCGCCCGTCGCCGCCGTCTCGCCCTCGAACCAGTGAGCGCGCGCGGCCATGATGATGGCGTTGGCCCGCTCCAGCGTGAGCGTCCCCTCGGGGGCGATCTCGAGCAGCTCATCGCCCGACAGATCCGCCAGCTCGTCGAGGGTCTTCACGCCATGCTCGCCGAGGGCCGCCAGCACGGCCGGCTTGATGTCGCTGATCGCCGCCAGCTCGTCGGACACGCCGAGTTCGACGCGCCGTGCCTCGAACTCGTCATCCTTCGCAGCCAGAAACGCCCGAGCCCGCTCGCACAGCTCGTTGGCCACCTCCTCATCGAACCCCTCGATGTCGGAGAGATCCTCGAGCGGAACGAACGCCACCTCCTCGACGCTCGTAAAGCCTTCGGTCACCAGGAGATGGGCGATGACGTCGTCGACGTTGAGCGCTTCGATGAAGATCTGGGAGCGCGAGCGGAACTCCTCCGTTCGCCGGTTCGATTCCTCTTCTTCCGTCAGGATGTCGATATCCCAGCCGCAGAGGTGGGTCGCCAGCCGGACGTTCTGGCCGCGCCGGCCGATCGCCAGGCTGAGCTGATCGTCCGGCACCACCACTTCGATCCGCCTCGCCTCCTCGTCGAGCACGACCTTGGCGACCTCGGCCGGCGCGAGCGCATTGACCACGAACGTGGCGGCATCCGACGACCACTGGATGATGTCGATCTTCTCGCCCTGCAGCTCGCCGACCACGGCCTGGACGCGCGAGCCCCGCATGCCGATGCACGGGCCGACCGGATCGATGCCCGAATCGTGGGACATCACCGCGATCTTCGCTCGCGATCCAGGATCCCTGGCCACCGCCTTGATCTCGATGATCCCCTCGTAGATCTCGGGAACCTCCTGGGCGAACAGCTTGGCCATGAACTGCGGATGGGTGCGGGACAGAAAGATCTGCGGCCCCCGCACTTCCTCGCGGACGTCGAGGATGAGGGCGCGAACACGGTCGCCGGTGTTGAAGTGCTCGCGCGGGATCGATTCCTCCCGGCGCAGCACCCCCTCCGCCCGTCCGAGGTCGACGATGACGTTGCCGAACTCGACCCGCTTGACCAGGCCATGGACGATGTCGCCGACACGGTCCTTGTACTCGTTGTACTGCCGCTTGCGCTCCGCTTCGCGCACCCGCTGGACGATCACCTGCTTGGCGGTCTGGGCCGCGATCCGGCCGAAGTCGATCGGCGGCAGCGGATCGACGAGGAAGTCGCCGATCTTGGCATCCGGCTTGCGGCGCCGCGCGTCGTCGACGGCGACCTGCGTCACCTCGTTCTCGACCGTCTCGACCACCTCGAGGTAGCGCGCGAGGGAGATCTCCCCGGTGGCGCGGTCGATGCTGGCGCGAATGTCGTGCTCGTGCCCGTACTTGGAGCGGCCCGCCTTCTGGATGGCCTGCTCCATCACCGTCAGCACCTCGTCGCGGTCGATGTTCTTATCGCGCGCAACGGTGTCCGCGACCTGCAGCAGCTCGGGACGGGCGTGCACGACACCTGAATCGATCATCGTCTGGTTCATGGCTTACCCGGTGGTTTCCTTAGTTCTCCCCAAAGAGGCCGCCAGCAGCTCATCGGTCAGCACCAGCTTGGCGCGGACGATGTCGATGTGCGGCACCGAGACCTCGCCGCCCTCGAACTGCAGGCGAACCGCGCTCCCGTCGGTTCCGAGGATGCGGCCCTTGAACCGCCGCCGGCCGTCGATCGGGCGGTCGGTCTCGAGCCTCGCCTCGAGCCCGCGGAAGCGGTCGAAATCGGCGAGCCGCACCAGCGGCCGGTCGATCCCGGGCGAGCTGACCTCCAGCGTGTAGGGTCCGACGATAGGGTCGGCGACGTCGAGGACGGCGGAGACGGCTCGGCTGATCTCGGCGCAATCGTCGACGAGGATCGCTGCGCCGCCGGGGCGTTCGATCATCACCTGCAGCCGTTGCCGGTGCTGGCCGGAGAGCTGGACGCGGACGAGGTCGAACCCCATCGCCTCGATGACGGGCTGGATCGTCCCCTCGATGCGCGCAAGCAGCGCCTGGCTGGCCACCCTTCCTCCGAAATCTCCGCGGCCGCGACCGCCCCACCAACGAAAAAGGCGGGCCACCGGCCCGCCTCATCAAACCCCGGCGCTTCGAGGCCCAACGAGACCGAGTCATGCATGACTCGCCAACGCTTATATAACCCTCCCGTGCAACGGAACAAGCGCTTTTGACCGCCGTCGAAGTGCCTCGTCAAACGCCCGCTGGAATGGTAGGAAGGGTCTGCTAAAATGTCCGATCGTCGCGTAGAGGCAACGAACGTCAGCCCAGCGGCTGCGGAGCACAAGGGGTAGGCCGGCCTTGGATCAGATCCTAGCGAGCAACGAGACCACGCGTGGCCGTCCGACGACGCGCCCCTTGACGGGCAACGAAGCGATCGCCCAAGGCGCGTGGGAGGCCGGCGTCAGGGTTGCCGCGGCCTATCCGGGCACGCCATCGACGGAGATCCTGGAGACCCTCGCGACCTATCCGCGCGGGGACCTGGTGGCCCAATGGTCGACCAACGAGAAGGTGGCCCTCGACGTCGCCATCGGCGCCTCGTTCGCCGGCGTGCGCGCGCTGGCGGCGATGAAGCACGTCGGGCTCAACGTCGCCGCCGACGCCCTGATGTCCCAGACCTACATCGGCGTCAACGGCGGCTTGGTCATCGCCGTGTGCGACGATCCCGGCATCCACAGTTCGCAGAACGAGCAGGACACGCGCCTCTTCTGCCGCTTCGCCATGGTCCCGTGCCTGGAGCCGTCCGACGCCCAGGAGGCCCTCGAGCTCACCCGTCTCGCCTTCGAGCTCAGCGAGCGCTTCGACACGCCCGTGGTGGTCCGCTCGACGACCCGGCTGTCGCACACCCGCAGCCTCGTCACCGTCGGCGACCGCGTCACGGTCGAGGCCCGCGGCTTCCGCGACGATCCCAACAAGAACGTCATGATCCCGACGAACGCGCGCAACCGCCATCCCTTGCTGATCAAGCGCGAGGAGGAGCTTCGTGCCTTCTTTGCCGGAGAGGAGTTCGCACGCGGGGAGAAGGGCGACAGGGATGTCGGCGTCATCACCTTCGGCACCGCCTATGCCTACGTCAAGGAGGTGCTGCCGCAGGCCTCGGTGCTCAAGCTCACCGCATCCTACCCGATCCCGACAACGGCGATCGCCGAGTTCTGCCGCGCCGTCGACCGCGTGTTCGTCGTCGAGGAGCTGGAACCGCTGATCGAGCAGGAGATCCGGGCGATGGGTCTCGCGGTCGAGGGCAAGGCGTTCTTTCCGCGCGTGGGCGAGCTCTCGCCCGACGTCGTCCGCGACGGCTTCGCCAAGGCCGGTGTCATCGCCGCCCGGGATGCGGCCGAGCGCTGGCCGATCACGCCGATGCCCAGGCCGCCGGTGCTGTGCCCCGGCTGCCCGCACACCATGAGCTACATGGCGCTCCGGGCGATCGACGCCCGGGTCGCCGGCGACATCGGCTGCTACACGCTCGCCACCATCGAGCCGCTGCGGTCGATCGACACCACGGTGTCCATGGGCTCCAGCATCGCCAACGCCGTCGGCATGGCCAAGGCAGGCGTCGAGACCAAGCCGATCATCGCGACGATCGGCGACTCCACGTTCCTGCATGCCGGCATCCCGCCCCTGATCGACGCCGTCTACAACAACGCCAGCATTACCGTCGTTATTCTCGACAACCACGTCACGGCGATGACCGGGGGACAGGACCACCCGGGAACCGGACGGACCCTTCGCGGCGACGAGACCCACCGCGTCGATTTCGAGCAGATGGTCCGCGCCTGCGGCGTCAAGTGGCTGCGCAAGGTCGATTCCTACGACGTGGCGGAGATGCACCAGGCGATCCGCGAGGCCGTGGCCTACAAGGGGGTGTCGGTGGTGATCTCCGATCGCCCCTGCGTTCTCGATCCGATCAAGATCAAGGGGCCGCCGCTGGAGGTCTGCGCCGAGGGGTGCACCGCCTGTCAGATGTGTATGAACCTCGGCTGTCCCTCGCTCTTGTGGAGCGACGAGATGTTCGACGGCCACCACAAGGTGCGGATCAACGCCGAGACCTGCATCGGTTGCACGCTGTGCGCCCAGATCTGTCCCTCGGACTGCATCCAGCCGGTCGCCCAGTGACCGGGGCGATGGTCGCATCGAGGACGCCCTCCCAATGGATGCCATGAGCGGCGCGGCCCCGCCCACCAACGTGCTGATCGTCGGCGTCGGCGGCCAGGGCGTGATCATGGTCTCGAAGGTGCTGGCCCTGCTCTGCCAGCGGCAAGGACTGCAGGTCAAGCAGAGCGAGGTGCACGGCATGGCGAAGCGGGGCGGCGGGGTGTTCAGCCACGTCCGCTTCGGCAGCCAGGTCTGGTCGCCGACCATTTCCAAGGGCGAGGCCGACATCCTCGTCGCCCTGGAATGGGCGGAGGGCCTGCGCTGGCTCGATCACCTGCGGCGCGACGGCGGCACCTTCATCGCCGACACGCGACAGATCGTGCCGCCGATCGCCTACCGCAACCGGAGCCGCGGCGCCCGGTCGCGATACGCGCCGGAAACCCCTGGCGAGATCATCGGCCTCGTCGGCCGCGGCTTCGCCCTCGATGCGACGCGCATGGCGGAGGGGCTCGGCAATCCGCGGGTGGCCAACGCCGTGCTCCTCGGCGCGGTGTCGACCGCTCTCGACTTCCCGGTGGACGACTGGCTCGACGTCCTGGTCTCGTTCGTCCCGGCCAGCACCACGGCGCTGAACAAGGACGCCTTCCTTGCCGGCCGCGACTGGGTCCAGTCGTCCGAGCGCCTCGGGACCGAAGCGAAGCCGCCGCCGGCCGTCGCCAGCGTCGTCGAGGACCCGGCGCATCACGCCTATCGACTGGAGATCACCGAGGCCTGGTGCAAGGGCTGCGACATCTGCGTGAAGATGTGCCCCGAGCGCTGTCTCAGGCTCGACGGCCGCCAGATCGTCGAACTCGCCCGGCCCGACGCCTGCACCGCCTGCCGCCTCTGCGAATGGCTGTGTCCCGACTTCGCCATCCGGGTGCTCCGCGAGGGCGAGCCCGGGCTGGTCTCCTGAGATGACCGCCGTCGGTCTCCAGAACCTGCAGGGCAACCATGCCTGCGCGCTCGCCGCGATCGCCGCCGGCTGCCGCTTCTACGCCGGCTATCCGATCACGCCGTCGTCGGAGATCGCCGAGCGGATGGCCTTGGAGCTTCCCAGGGTCGGCGGCGTCTTCGTGCAGATGGAGGACGAGATCGCCTCGATGGGCGCCGTCATCGGCGCCTCCATGGGCGGCGTCAAGGCGATGACGGCGACGAGCGGCCCCGGATTCTCGCTGAAGCAGGAGAACCTCGGCTACGCCGTCATGGTCGAGGTGCCGTGCGTCGTCGTCAATGTGATGCGCGGCGGACCCTCGACCGGCATGCCGACGCGGCCGGCCCAGGGCGATATCATGCAGGCGCGCTGGGGCACGCACGGCGACCATCCGATCGTCGTTCTGGCGCCCGCCTCGGTCGACGAGATCTATGACGAGACCATTCGCGCCTTCAACATCTCCGAGCTCCTGCGCACCCCGGTGGTGCTGCTGTTGGACGAGGTCATCGGCCATCTGGTGGAAACCGTGGACCTTCCCGATCCGGACAGCGTCAAGCGCGCCGAGCGCAAGTGGGCGACGGGCCCGCGCGAGGCGTTCCAGCCGTACGCGGAGACCGAGGACGACATTCCCGCCATGGCCCGTCCGGGCGACGGCTACCGATGCCATCTGACCGGACTGACCCACGGCGAGTCCGGCTTTCCGACGCAGCGCCCGGAGGAGGTGACGCGGGCGATGCTCCGGCTCTTTCGCAAGCTCGACAACCATCGCGACCTCGTCGACCGGGTCGAGAGGGTGGAGTGTGACGACGCCGAGGTGCTGGTGGTGGCCCTCGGCATCGCCGCCCGCGCAGCCCGCAAGGCCCTGAGGCAGGCGCGGGAGAGTGGGATCAAGGCCGGCCTGTTCCGCCCGGTCACCCTGTGGCCATTTCCGGAGCGGCAGTTCCAGGAGCTGGCGGCGCCGGCGAAGCGGGTGCTGGTCGCCGAAATGAACGCCGGCCAGCTCAGCCTGGAAATCGAGCGCCTGACCGACCCGGCGGCCAAGGTGAGCAGCCTCAACCGATTCGACGGCCAGCCGATCAATCCGGCGGAGATCCTTTCCGCGATCAGGGAGTTGTCACGCCATGGATAGGTTGACCGTCGACGATTTCGACATCCGCGAGTACCTGCGCGTGGAACTGCTGCCCCATTTCATGTGTCCCGGCTGCGGGCACGGCATCGCGCTCAGGGCGCTGTTGTGGGCCGTCCACGAGTTGGCCCTGCCCAAGGACCGCCTTGCGATCGTCTCCGGCATCGGCTGCTCGGGGCGCGTCGGCGCCTACATCGACGCCAACACCTTCCATGTCACCCATGGCCGCCCGCTTGCCTTCGCCACCGGCCTCGCTCTCGCCCGCCCGGATCTCGAGGTGATCGTCGTCACCGGCGACGGCGACTGCCTCGCCATCGGCGGCAACCATCTCATTCATGCCTGTCGCCGCAACCTCCACATGACCTGCCTCATGTTCAACAACGAGGTCTACGGCATGACCGGTGGCCAGGTGTCGCCGACCACCGGCGACAGCCGGCTGACGACGACGACGCCGACCGGGAACACGGAGCCCGCCTTCGACGCCTGCGCGCTTGCCACGGCCGCCGGTGCCAGCCTCGTCGGCCGCGGCATGACGCTGCAGACGCCGGCGCTCAAGGACCTGATCAAGGAGGGACTCGCCCATCGCGGGTTCTCGTTCATCGAGATCCTCTCGGACTGCACCGAGATCTTCGGGCGCAAGAACGACCTCGGGTCGTCGCCGGAGATGATCCTGAGACAGAAGGGCGCGATGCGACCGGACTTCTACGGCAACAAGGTCGACGAGCCGTTTCGTCCCAACGCGCTGAAGACCGGCGTGCTTGCCCGCAACGGCCGGCCCGAGTACGGCGACACCTACCGCGCGGCACTCATCTCCGGCCGTCACTCGGCCGCCTGAGGGGCCGGCGCATGGGACTCGAGCGGGAGATCCGTCTCAGCGGCGCCGGCGGCCAGGGCCTGCAGCTGGCGGCCCGCATCCTCGCCGAGGCGGTGGTCGAGCACGGCCTCAGGGTCGCCCAGTCGCAGAGCTACGAGCCGACGTCGAGGGGCGGGATCAGCCGCTCGGATCTCGTGGTCAGCGACGGCCCGATCGACTTCCCGCTGGTGACCGCTCTCGACCTCCTCGTCATTCTCGACGAGGTGGCGGCGACGTCCTCGGCCGCTCTCCTCAGGCCAGGGGCGCTGGTGCTCGCCGACGAGAGCCGGGTGCGAACGGCACCACAAGGGGAGTTCACCCTCTGCGTGCTGCCGTTCTCGGACGCCGCTCGCGCGCTCGGCTCCGAGCGCATCGCCAACATCGTCGCCCTCGGCGCCCTCGCCGATGCCAGCGGGCTCTGCTCGGCCGAAGCGCTCGAACAGGCGATCCGGCGGGAGACTCCGGCCAAGTTCGTCGATCTCAATCTCGAGGCGCTCGCCGCCGGCCGCGGGCTCGTGGCGGCGGTGGCATCCTCCTGAGTCCCTCGGGGCTTCCGGCGGCTGGATCCTGCTTCGCGCCATCGTGACCGGGACCGTCGTTCCCGGGCCTTGATTGCCGTGGGGCCTGCGCCCATGCTGTGGTGAGGATGGACACGAGGTCCCGCGTGCCGGTGCGCCGCGGGGCCACGGGCGCAAGGATGACGACGATGTCGCCAACAAGACGAACGGTGCTCCTCGCCGCGCTGGCGTTGCCCTTCGCCGCCGGCTGCCAGGGAGCGGCCCCGCCCCTCGACCTCTCGGCGCCGCCGACGGAATACGAGCGTCGCGTCCTCGGGGTTGACGCCTACAACGACTACTTCCTCACGATGTGGCGGAAGTGCACCCGCTACGCCTCGGAAGGCACGTGCCACAAGCAGATGTACGGCGGCGACAACGGCTTTCGTTGACGCCTCGGGCGAGGCCTACTTCACCCAGGCACGTTCCTCGAGGAGACAGCGGTGCGACTGGATCAGGCGTTCGATGACGACCGCTACCGACGCCGGTGTCGGGGCCTTGCGCTTCTTCCCGTGGGCGGCCTCGGCGACGGCGCGCAGGTGATCGCTCAGGGCCACCGTCTGCAGCAGCTCGAACGTGCTGCGAGGGATCTTGATCACCACCTTCACCACGTCTTCATCGATGATCGCATCCATGCCCGGTGCTCCCGTGGCCGGCGGTTCGCCATCTCCTGATCCTAGGGCAGGGGGGTTAATCCTGCCTTAACGGCGGGCCGCGGCGAGCGGGGCACGCGGAAGACGTTTCCTTGCAGCTCCCTGCCGATCGAGGTGTTCCTCCAAATGATGTCCGCGAGCCGCGTGCCCTCCACCCAGCGGATCTCGCCGGGGCTGAGAGCGCGCTGGTACCAAAAGCGATCGCCGTCACGCAGCGCCTCGAACTGCTTCTTCATGATCTTGAAGAACAGCCGGCCGACGAGGGCGCGGCGGAACGGGTCCTCCGCGAGCCCGCCGACCCAGAGATCGACATCGTCGACATGGTCGTAGACGGAGGCGAGCCGCTCCTGGATCTCGGGCGACGAACTGATGTCGGCGAAGCTGGCGGCGCGGCCGAGGCCGAACGCCTCGCGTAGGTCGTTGTAGCTTGGCAGGCCGTGGTCGCGGCCGCGCTGGATGTTCAGCGCCGGCAGATCGAAGCCACCGGCGCCGGGCGGCCCGAACAGGAAGTTGCGCACGTCGTCGATGACGAACGCGTCGATCTCCTGACAGATCTGCGCCGCCAGTCCTCTCAGGATCGGGTCGATGCCGCCTTCGTCGACGATACGCCGGGGTGCGAAGAACGCATCCCTGAGCCTGAGGTGTCCCCACGGGACCTCCGCGCCGTCCGCGTCGAGCCTGAGCAGGACGGGACTGAGGGCGCTGTGGCCGAGACGGAAGGCCGCCGCCGAGAACTCGTTGGCGATCTGGGCGTTGACCTGCGGCTTGTAGCCGCGGTAGGGCGAGAGCGCCCCCGGCCCGAGGAGCGCCGGCAGGAACTCGTTGTAGGTGATCACCTGCATCTGGGCGCCGACCAGCCGTCTCGCCTTCTCGTAGATGGCGTCGTCGGTCATCCAGGGATGGCGGCGGGCGACGCCCGCGGCCAGCCGATTGTGCTCGCGGACGAACAGCGTGTGCATGGCGATCAGGCCCACCTGCTCGTTGACGCGCACGTCTCCGGCGAGAAACAGATGCGCCCCCGGTCCGCCGCCGTTCGGCAGGCCTAACTCGTTGAACGGCAGCAGGTCGCCCGCACTGGTCTTGAGCCGTCCGGTGCCGTCCAGCGTTCGCAAGGCGAGCGCGCGGTCGGGGGTCGAGCCGTAGACTTGCGATGCGTCGATCCAGGCGGTGAGCTCGTTCAGCGGTTCCCGCGCAACCGGGAGTCCCGAATCCGGATCATGGCGGCCGGTTGTCTTGTCATAGATCGAGCGGTTGAACGGGATCGCGCTCCCTGGAGGGAAATGGGCGTCGTCGCCGGGAATCGGGATGGGGTGCGGTTCGGGCGGGTCGGTTCCGTCGGAGAGGCTCAAGTCGTGATCGAGGAACTGGCCCCATTGCCAAAGGAAGTCGCTGGCCCGGCCGCGGTTCGGGATCAGGCGCGGTTGCGCATTCACCGCGTTGCTGATCTCGCGCGGCCCCGGCCGCTGCGAGCCCGGCATCTCGGCCATGCCGTCGGCGTAGTCCGCATGCATCCAGCGCTGGAGGCGCGTGTGGACCGCTCCCATGTCGGGGTGCAGGAGATTGTTGCCGCTGCCGTCGATGCTGCGGTACGAGGGATCGACGTTAAGCTTGAACAGGCGTTCGGCGCGATGGGGCGGATGGTTGATCTTGAATGCCGGCGAAATGGCCGTCCCGTGCTCCGGTCCGGCCTCGCTTGCCGGAACCATCGCCAGCACGACAGCCGACGCCATCCACGCCCAGGCAAACCTGTTCATCCCCCTCCTCCTATCCTTTCGTCGCCCGCTGATAGGTGTTGATTTAGGCTTTGGTGTGACCAGGCAAACGCCAAGGGCCACACCGGATTTCAGTTTTTTGTTTCGCTGTCCCTCGCGCGTCCGGTGCAGGACCGAGGGACCGTGCGTGCGCACGGCCGCAAGTATCGCGCGAGCACGACCGGGATGCAAACCTCGGCTGGGCGGCTTCCGTGCGAAACCGGGCTTGCCCCGCCGTGACGGCTAAACGATCTCTGCCTCGCGTGCACCCCGTGCGCGCAAAGGGCGTCGTCCTTCCGGCCGGGGCGTCTAGGTTTCGGCCAGGGTCTGCACCAGCCGAACCAGGGCCAGCATCGACTCCGACTTCTCGGGCGGCGCGATTTTGGCCAGCTCGGCCAGGTCGGCGGCAACGTAGTAGAGACCGGCCTGGAACGCCCCGGCCCCGGTGCCCGAGGTCGGAGCCGGCCGGCTCGACCCGGCGACCTGGGATCGCGTGCGAGCCCCCGAGGCGAACTCGGCCAGTCGCGTAACGGTCGTCTGCTTGCTCATGGTCTTTCTAGCCCTCCCATTCGACGGTTCGCCGAACCGCGCGCCTTCCCCGGCGGACTGGGACGTGTCGAGGTCGAGGCACATCCCGACGACGAAGGAGCATGGCCTTGACGCACCAACCCGCCTGCCGAGGTTCTATCAGTGGCATTGTCTCGCCCAGAGAGTTAAACGCCCGTCAACAACCAAGCCGACGATCCCGGGCGAGAGACCGCTCCCCTCGTTGCCGTTCGGCACCGGACCGGAGCCTGACTGCCTGAAGGCTATGGTCGCGAGTCCTTGTCAGCCGGGACAACCTCACCAGCGCAGGCGCTCATGATACCCAAACGGGTTAAATTAACAAGCCTGTGGCAGCCGCGGGCTTCGACCGTTGTCAGATCTGGCAGGGTCTCCACCTCCGGGAGGTGCACTGCCGTGAGGTTCGTATCGCATTTCGGGCAGAACCGCCCCGCGGCCGTCGGCGCGCGACCCCGCAAGGCCGATGAGCGTGTCGCGCGGCGTGCTTGATGGCCCGCCCTGAAGCGCTTAACCTGCCGGTCGAAACGGGCAATCGGAGGGAGGGGAGCGTGCTGCACATCTCTGTCGTTGTTGCGGCGATCATGCTGATTGCGGGTCCTGCGGTTTCCTCGCCACCCGACACGCTCAGCAAGATCAAGGAGACGGGAAAGCTCGTCATCGGCTTCCGCGAGGACGCTCCGCCGTTCGCGTTCCGCGACGCGGACGGCAAGCCGGCTGGCTACAGTGTCGAGCTGTGCCAGCTGATCGCCGAACGCGTGACGCAGGTGGCCGAACGGGCCGACCTCGACGTCGCCTACGTCGCCGTCCCCGCCGACAAGCGGCTCGCCATGGTCGAGAGCGGCGAGATCGACATCGAATGCGGTGCTTCCACCGACACGCTCGAACGGCGGGAGCGCGTCGACTTCACGCTCCACACCTTCGTCACCGGCGCGGAAATGCTGCTCAAGGCCGGGTCCGCCATCGACGATCTGCGGGACCTGAAGGGCAAGACGGTCGGCGTGCTGCAGGGCACGACGACGGAAGCCGGGCTCCGGGCGGCCCTCGCGGCGCAGGCCCTGACGACGGAAGTCGTCACCTTCGATCGTCACGAGCAGGGTCTGGAGGCGCTGGAGACCGACCAGATCGCCGCCTATTTCGCGGACCGCATCCTGCTGCTCGGCATGGTGGCGAAGGCCATGGATGCGTCCAAGCTCAAGCTCTCGGGCCGCTTCTACTCCTATGAGCCCTACGCGTTCATGATCCGACGCGGCGACAGCGGTTTCCGCCTGGTCGCCGACACGGTGCTGGCGGATACCTACAGGTCGGGTCGGATCTGGCCGATCTACGAGCGATGGTTCCACGGAGCGAGACCGAGCGAGCTCCTGGTCGCCCTGTTCGTTCTGCAGAGCCTGCCGACGCGGTAGCGGGGGGCGCGATGACGGGCAAGGAGAAGGGCGGGTCTGACCTCTCGCGCCGGGTTGTCAGCGCCACGATTGCGCTCGCCGAGGAGGTCGGCTGGCGGAACGTCCGGCTTCACGATGTCGCGCAGCGCGTGGGCATCGGCGTCGCCGAGATCAACCGCCATTTCCGCGACCTCGATGCGGTCGCCGATGCCTGGTTCGCGACCGCCCAGCAGGCCATCCTCGCGCCCGTCGGCCCCGGCTTCTACGACCTCGCACCCCGCGAGCGCGTCAATCTTCTCATGCTGCGATGGTTCGATGCGCTGGCGCCGCACCGGCGGGTCGCCGTCGAGATGCTGACGACGAAGATGTGGCCGTTCCATCCCCATCACTGGGTGCCGATGGTGTTCAACCTGTCGCGGCTGATCCTCTGGCTCCGGGAAGCGGCCGCTCTCGGCACCGAGAGTCCACGGCGCGAAGCGGAGGAGGTCGGGCTCACCTGGCTGTTTCTCGCCACGCTCGCGGTGTGGTCCCGGGACGAAACGGACGGCCAGAGCCGCACGCGCCGGTTTCTCGCCCGGCGCCTCGGCGAGGCCGACCACATGGTGGCGCTCGTGTTCGGGCGTCGGCGGTCCGAGACGCCGGGCTTGTCCTGAGCGGTTCCGCGGCGCTCTGCAGGACCGGTCGAGAGGGGCGCATCCGCCTGCCTCAGGCGCACCGCGGCGATGCCGCCGTGCCGGATGCCGGGCTTGGCGACCGCGGAGCCGGCAGCGCCGGCGGGGACCTTTCGTTGCCGAAGCCGCCGACAATGATGGCGCGAGGGCGGTGGCACCGCGTCCGGCCTCAGCGGGCATCGCCGACAACAACGACGTGTTCGCGGGGTGCGCCCATGAACGAAGGTGGACATCCTGCCGAATGCGGCCCCGCGGCCGCGCCGGCCGAGGCTTCGGCCGGCCTCCGGGAGGAGCGCTGATGCTGGCGGTGCGTCGGCTGCTTCTGAAAACGGAGAACCGGAGGACCCTATGGCTCTGGCTGGTCGCAGGTCTCGTTCATCCGTTCGTGCTTGGATGCGCCGGTCTCGGAACAAGTCCCGAGATCGACTCCGCAACCGGGGTGGAGGCGGAGGACGGCGACGCTGCTTTGGGATCCGACGAGGCGGACGCCGAACCTCAGGCCTCCGCCGTGGCCTATGGGGTCGAGATCACCGGCATCGAGGACAAGGATCTTCGCGATCTCATCGAGCGAAGCTCGCTTCTGATCACGCTCGGGCCAAGGCCGCCCGGCACCCTTGCCGGGCTGATGCGACGCACGGAAGGCGATGTCGAACGGTTTCGGGCCGTGCTCCGCGCGGAAGGCTATTACGACAACGAGATCGCCCATGAAATCCTCTCGGACGCAGAGCCGGTTCTCGTCAGGATCTCGATCCGACCGGGTGCGCCCTACACGCTCGCCTCGTACGACGTCCGCTTCGTCGATGACAGCGACGCACCGCCGCCGGCGACGCCGTCCCTCGCCGATCTCGGTCTGGCCCTCGGGGGCCGCGCCCGCAGCGCCGAGGTCGTCGCCGCCGAGATCCGCATTCTCCGGGGGCTCAGAAATGACGGTCGCCCGTTTGCCCGCGGCATCGAACGGGAGGTGATCGTCGATCACGGGAGGCGGACGGTCGAGGTCGACGTCGTGATCGATCCGGGCCCGCGCGGCGCCTTCGGAGCGGTCTCGATCGAGGGGCTCTCGCGAACCAACGAGGACTATGTCCGGCAGTGGGTCCCATGGTCGCGAGGCGACCCCTTCAGCGAGGCCAAGGTCGACGCGCTCCAGTCCGATCTCAACGCCACCGGCCTGTTCTCGTGGGTTGCGGTCGAGCCCGCCGAGACCGTCGACGACTCGGGCGAGGTGCCGGTCCGCGTCTCGGTCGAGGAGGGCAAGGTCCGCTCCATCGGCTTCGGAGTGAGCTACTCGACCGACCGGGGCGTCGGCGGCCGCGCCTTCTGGCGCCACCGCAACCTGTTCGGCAACAACGAAAGTCTTGAGCTCTCGGTCAGATCCGATTTCCTTCAGCAGATGGCCGGCGTCGAGTTCCAGCGCCCGAACTTCGAGGAACGGGACCGCACGCTGTTCGCCGGCCTCGAGGGACTCCGCAACGACACGGAGGCCTTCTCGGGTTACGAGGTGGCGGCGTCCGCGGGGCTCGCCTGGCCGGTCGCCGAGAACTGGCGAGCCTCGGTCGCCGGCTCCCTCGATTTCAGCAACCTTGAGGACGCGGATGGTCGGCAGTCCTCCAGGCTGTTCGGAGTGCCGGCGACGATCGCCTACAACAGCACCGATGACGCCCTGAACCCGACCGAGGGCCTGAGGCTCGACGTCGGCGCCACGCCCTATGTCGGCTCGTCCGCTGAATTCGTCGTGTTCGCCGCCTCCGAGGCGACCGGCTCGGCCTACTACGCCATCGACCAGGACCGGCGGTTCGTGCTGGCCGGACGCGTCCGCGCCGGCTCGATCGCCGGCGCCGACCGGGGCGACATCCCCGCCAACAAGAGGTTCTACGCCGGCGGCGGCGGATCGATCCGCGGCTACGAGTTCCAGAAGGTCGGCCCCCTCGACGCCAACAACGATCCCCTGGGCGGCCGCTCGCTCTTCGAGACCAGCTTCGAGGTCCGGGCGCGGGTGTGGGGCGACTTCGGCATCGTGCCGTTCGTCGACGGCGGAAACGTGTTCGAAGCGGTCTACCCCGATTTCTCGACGCCGCTGCAGTGGGCGGCCGGCATCGGTCTCCGGTATCACACGCTGGCCGGACCGCTCCGGCTCGACGTCGCCTTCCCGATCAACCGGCGCGAGGGTGTCGACGACGCGTTTCAGTTCTACATCAGCCTGGGACAGGCCTTCTAGCGTGAGCGGGATGAGACGCTTGGCGAAGACAACGGCGTGGGGACTGCTCGTCATCGCCGGCCTGCTCGCGGCGGTCCTGGCCGGCGCCTGGGCGGTGCTGCAGACCGAATGGGGCCGAAACGCGGTCGCCCGCGCGGTCGTGGCGATCGCCAGCGAGCCCGGAACGGCGGAGATCGAGGTGGGGGCGATCGGTGCGGGGTTGCCATCCCGCATCGCTCTCTCCGGACTGAAGGTCCGGGACGCCGAGGGCCCATGGCTCGAGGTCGACACCCTGGTCATCGCCTGGTCGCCGGTCCAGCTCCTCGCCCGACGGCTCAGCATCGAGGAGCTGCGGGGCGCAGGCGTCAGGCTCTGGCGCCTGCCGGCGGCGGCCGATGGCGACGAGGCCGAGGCCCTTGCGTGGCCGCCGACCCTGCCCAGGCTGCCGGTCGATGTACGCATCGGCGAGCTTGCCATCGAGGATGTCGAGCTCGGCCCGGACGTGGCCGGAGAGCGGGTCCACCTCCGCGCTCGCGGCCGGCTCGCCGCGGACGCGGGCGCCTTGATCCGCACCGAGCTCGACATCGAGCGGACCGACGCGCCCGGCACGCGCCTGGCCCTGGTCGGCGAGCTCGATCCGCAGAGAGACGCCCTTGTGGTCGACCTCGAGCTCACGGAGCCCGAGGGCGGCCTCGTGGTGCAGGCCCTCGACCTCGATCCCTATCCCGCGTTCTTCCTGCGCTTCCAGGGACGTGGCCCCCCGAACGATTGGCGGGGCACGCTCGCCGCCAAGGCCGGCGACCTCGTCGCCCTCGACCTCGATTTCCACGTGGCGGGGCATGAGACGCCCTGGATCGGCATCCAGGGCGAGGCCGCCGTGGCGCCGCTTCTGCCGGCGCCCTGGAAGCCCGTGGTCGAGGGCGCCATCCGCCTCGACGCCGCTCTCGCCGTCGCGGACGACGACCGGGTCGTCATCGAGCGTCTGCACCTGGACTCGGCCGCCGTTGCCATCGCCGTCCGCGGCTCGGCTCCGGTCGCCGACGGCGAGATGGATCTTCAAGTCACCCTGCGCGCGCTCGCACCGGAGCGGCTCTCGCCCCTTCTCGCCCCGGTCTCCGTGCAGGCCCTCGGCATCGAAGCGAGGCTCACCGGCCCTCCGACCGCCCCGGAGATCGCCCTCGAGGCGGCGGCCGGGTCGCTGTCGGCGCCCGGCATCGGCGCTGCCCGGCTCGAAGCGAAGGGGAGGGGAGTCTGGCCCGCTTTCGACAAGCCGGGCGAAGGTGCCTGGCTCGGCCTCGAGCTTGTGGCGGCCGGGCTTGCGATCGACGAGCCTGGCCTCGCTGCGCTCACCGGCGATGCGGCCGAGGCTGCGATGGAAGCCCGCGTCGATCGGGAATGGCGGATCCTCGATCTCGACGCGTTCGAGCTTCGGAGCGGGGCTGCCCGCTTGACGGCCGAGGGCAGCATCGACCTCGCCGACGGGCCTGTGGATCTCGCGGTGTCGGGCGACCTTGCGAGCCTCCGCGCAGCCGGCGAGACCCTCGGCATCGGGATCGACGGCGAGGCCCGGATCACCGCGTCGCTCACGGGCATCCTCGATCCGCCGGCGCTGTCCGGATCGGCGTCGGTGACGATCGCGGCCTTGGTTCTGGAGGATCCCCTGCTTGCCGCACTCGCCGGATCCTCGCTCCGGCTCGACGGCGACGTCGCGCTTGCCGAGGACGGCAGCCTTTCCCTGCGGTCGGTGGTCCTCGATACGGAGGCGATGCGGGCCACGGCCGAGGCCGACATCACCGACGGTTTCGCGACGCTCGCGGCCGCCCTGCGCGCCGAGTTGACATCGCCCGGCCCGCTGGCCGACGCGCTCGGCGTGCCGACCCCGCGTGGACCCGTGGTCCTCGCGGTGGACGCCAAGGGCCCGCTCGACGACCCGTCCGTCACCGCCGTCCTCGATCTCCCCCATATGCGCCTCGCGCCGGTCGACGTGCGGTCGGCGCGGTTGGCCGCGTCCGCCGATCACGTGGCGACCGCGCCGCAAGGCCGCCTCTCTCTGGAGGCCAGGACCAGCGCGGGTCCCGTCAAGGCCGGCACGGCCTTCGCGGTGAGCGAGTGGACAGTGCTCGCGCTGACGGATCTGCGCGCCGAGGGCGCCGGCCTCGCCATGACCGGGCATTTGAGCGTGCCGTTCGGGGCCGAGCCGATGGTCGGCCGGGCGAGCGGCCGGCTGGTGACGACGGCGCTTGCGAAGGCGCTCCTCGACATCCGCTCGCGCGGCGATCTTCAGTTCGACGTCTCGCTCGCGAGCGAACGCAACGAGCAGACGGCGACGCTCGACATCCGGGGCGCCTCGCTAGCCTTCGGTCCGGACGGGAGCCCGGGGCTCGCCGTCGGCCGCGTCGGCGTCCGCGCCGACGTCACCGATCCGTTCGGCCGGGCTCGGGGTCGGGCAACGCTCACCATGGAGCGGATGACCGCCGGCGACGTCGCCGTCGACGAGGCCCGCGCGGAGATCAGCGGCGACATCGCCAAAGCCGCCTTCGAGGTCCGCGTCCGTGGCTCGGCGGCCTCGCCGTTCGAGGCCAGGGCCGGCGGCACGCTGGCCGAGACCCGCGCCGGCACCGAGGTCGTCCTCGGCCGTTTCGAGGGAACGGTCGGCGGCGAGCGGTTCGCCGTCGCCAGGCCGGCCCGCCTATTGGTCGGCGCAGACCGCCTGGTCGTTCGCGATCTCCTGATCGAGATCGGCGACGGCACGCTCGCCCTCGAGGTGTCCCGGGACGGCGCTGCGACGTCGGCCGCCCTCGAAGCGAAGGCGCTGCCGCTGTCCCTGCTCGGGGCGCTGGCGCCCGAGATGGCAGCAGAGGGCACGGCCGACGTGACGTCGGCGGTGACCACCGTCCGCGGCGAGCTTGCCGGCACGCTGGAGCTTCGCCTCGCCAACGTGGTCTTCGCCGGGGCGAGGGTGTCCGGCGACGACGGTCTCGACCTCTCCGCCCGCGCGGTCTGGCGCGACTCCAGAGTCGCCATCGACGGACGGATCGGCGGGCTCGGCGCCTCGGATGCCGAGTTCTCGGGACGGTTTCCGCTCCGCATCGACGCCCGTGCTCTGGCTCTGCGCACGGAGGCGTCGGCGCTGGTGTCGGGGAGCCTCCGCTGGCAGGGCGAGCTCCGTCCGGTGGTCGAGGCGCTGCCCTTGACAGAGCACCGGCTCGAGGGCCTGGGCCGGGTCTCGGCCGATCTCTCCGGCACGCTCGCCCGTCCGCAGCCGAGGGCCGACATCGCCGTCGAGAACGGCCGCTACGAGCACCTGGTGTTCGGCACCCGCATCGAGGCCCTCGAGGCCCGCGCCTCGATGCAGGGGACCGACCGCCTCGTCGCCACCTTCTCCGGCTCCGACGGCGGACGGGGCAGGCTCACGGGCGAGGGAGCCCTGACCCTCGCCACCGGCAGCGCCGACGTCGCGCTGTCGTTCGAGAACGCCCACCTGGTTCGCCGGGACGACATCACCGCCGCGGCGACCGGCTCCGTCCGCTTCGCGCAGCAGGAAAGCGGAGCGAAGATCGAGGGGCGGATCCGGACCGAGCGGGTCGAGATCAACCTCGTCGATCGCCTGCCGCCCACCGTCGTCGCGCTCGAGGTCACCGAGATCCGGGCGGACGGCACGCGGATCGAGCCCCGGGCCCAGGACAGCCCGGCCGCCGACGCCGGCGCGCCGGCGCTCGACATCCAGGTCGAGCTGCCGGGGCGGGTGTTCGTGCGCGGCCGGGGTCTCGAGTCCGAATGGGGCGGCAGCCTCGGCGTGCGCGGCACCACGGAGGCGCCCCGGGTCGAAGGCCGGATCAGCGTCGTCCGCGGCGCCGTCGAGTTCGCGGGCCGCAGGTTCGATCTCACCACCGGGGTGATATCCTTCGACGGCGGCGTGGACATCGATCCCAGGCTCGACATCGCCGCCGAGCACCGCCGCGCCGACCTCACCGGCATCATCTCGATCGGCGGCCGGGCGTCGAGTCCGACCGTCGATGTGAGCTCGCGGCCGGCGCTGCCGAAGAGCGAGGTCCTGCCCCGGATCCTGTTCGGCAAGAGCGCCTCCAACCTCGGCGCCTCTGAGGCCCTGCAGCTCGGCATGGCGATGGCAACGATCACCGGCGGCGGCGGCATCGGCGACGATCCGATCGGCGGCGCTCGCCGGCTCCTCGGCGTCGACGTTCTCACCATCGATCCCGGCGGCGACGCCGGCGCCCCCGGCGTCCGCGTCGGCCGTTACGTCGGCGAGAGGGTCTACGTCGAGACCGTGCAGGGGGTGCGTCCCGGCACCACCACCTACCGGGCGGAGATCCGGCTCACGCCCCGGATCGCCTTCGAGGGCGAGGTCGGCGAGGGCACCGGCTCGGCCTCCGGCTCCGTCGGCCTGAAGTGGGAGCTCGAGTACTGAGAGCCGCCGCGTCACCGCCGCGGGCGATTGACGGGCGCCCGTCTCTTCCCGTATGCCTATCCGGACGCTCGAGATTGTCCACGTCATGCTCTCGCAGAAGGCCAAGTACGCGCTCAAGGCGATGTTCCTGCTGGCGGCGAAGCCGGACGGACAGCTGACGCTGATCGCCGAGATCGCCGAGCATGCCCAAGCGCCCAAGAAGTTCCTGGAGCTGATCCTCCTCGACCTCAAGCGGCACGGCCTGCTTTACAGCCAGAGGGGGCGGCACGGCGGCTACGCGCTCGCACGGCCGGCGGCGCGGATCACCGTCGGCGAGATCATGCGGATCATGGACGGCCCGCTGGCGCCGCTGCCGTGCGCGAGCTTCACGCGGTACCGTCGGTGCGACGATTGTCGGGACGAGGCGACGTGCAAGGTGCGCCAGATCATGCGCCACGTACGGGACGAGATCGCGGCGGTGGTGGATGCGACGACACTGGCCGACGTCGTCGCCGCGCCAGAAGCCGGCCGGCTGACGCCAACACTCGCATGACTTGGGGTGTTGACAAAAACACCGTAAACCAGATAGACATTCTTGTATAAAAGTACGACGCATCGGGTCGCCACCCTCGTGGTCATCCCTAAGCAAGGAGCAACCAAGATGTCTCTCATCCGTTGCCGCCTGCCGCGGCGAGGGCTCGCGGCCGCTCTCATCGCCACCGCTCTCGCCGCAGGCGGAAGCCATGCCGCGGCCGAGCGCACCCTCCTCAACGCCTCCTATGACCCGACCAGGGAATTCTATCAGGACTACAACGCCGCCTTTGCCGCGCACTGGAAGGGCCAGACCGGCGAGACGGTCAGGTTCCGGATGTCGCACGGAGGCTCGGGCAAGCAGGCGCGCTCGGTGATCGACGGTCTGCCGGCCGACGTCGTGACGCTGGCGCTTGCCGGCGACGTCGACGCGATCTCCCAGCGCGGTCTGATCCGGCCCGGCTGGCAGACCCGCCTTCCCGACAACAGTGCGCCGTACACCTCGACGATCGTGTTCCTGGTGCGGAAGGGAAACCCCAAGGACATCCTGGATTGGCCGGATCTGGTGCGCGACGGCATCCAGGTGATCACCCCCAACCCGAAGACCTCCGGCGGCGCCCGCTGGAACTATCTTGCCGCCTGGGGCTACGCGCTGAAGCAGCCGGGCGGCACGCCGGAGGCGGCGAAGGCGTTCGTCGGCCGCCTGTTCGCCAATGTGCCGATCCTCGATGCTGCCGCCCGGGCGGCGACCAACACCTTCGTCCAGCGCAAGATGGGCGACGTGTTCCTGTCGTGGGAGAACGAGGCGCTGCTGGCGATCAAGGAGCTGGGACCGGACGAGGTCGACATCGTCGTGCCGTCGGTGAGCATCCTCGCCGAGCCGACCGTCGCGGTGGTCGATGCCACTGTCGAGCGCAACAAGACCCGGGACATCGCCGAGGCCTATCTCCGGTACCTCTACACGCCGGAGAGCCAGGACATCATCGCCCGGCACTACTTCCGGCCGCGGCTGCCGGAGGTCCTGGAGCGGCACCGGGAGCGGTTTCCGCCGGTCACCCTGTTCACCATCGACGAGGTGTTCGGCGGCTGGGAGAAGGCCCATGCCGAGCATTTCGCCGACGGCGCCATCTTCGACCAGATCTATCAACCCCGGCGGCAGTAGCTGTCGTGGCGAGGCTGACAGGCCTTCTGCCAAGGCGCGAGCCGAGCGTGTTGCCGGGCTTCGGCCCGGCCCTTGGCTTCGCGCTCGCCTATCTCGGCGTCATCGTGCTGCTGCCGCTGGCGGCGCTGGTGCTGCGGCCGTGGGAGCTCGGGTTCTCGGGATTCGTCGCCGCGGTGACCGAGCCCCGGGTGGTCGCGGCGCTGCAACTCAGCTTCGGTGCCTCGCTGATCGCGGCCGCGGTCAATGCGGTGTTCGGCCTGATCGTCGCCTGGATCCTGGTGCGCTATACCTTTCCCGGCAAGCGGATCGTCGATGCGCTGGTCGATCTGCCGTTCGCGCTGCCGACCGCGGTGGCCGGCATCGCGTTGACCGCCCTCTATGCCCCGAACGGCTGGATCGGCAGGCAGCTGCAGCCACTGGGGATTCAGGTTGCCTTCACGCCGCTCGGCGTGGTCGTTGCCCTGGTGTTCATCGGGCTGCCATTCGTCGTCCGCACCGTTCAGCCCGTGCTCCAGGACCTGGAGCGGGAGATGGAGGAAGCCGCGGCCAGCCTCGGCGCCTCACGCTGGCAGACCCTGGTGCGGGTGATCCTGCCGGCGATCCTGCCGGCGCTCTTGACCGGATTCGCACTGGCGTTGGCCCGCGCCGTCGGCGAGTACGGCTCGGTCATCTTCATCGCCGGCAACATGCCGTTCGTCTCGGAGATCGCGCCGCTCTTGATCGTGATCAAGCTCGAGCAGTACGACTACGCCGGGGCGGCGGCGGTCGGGGTGGCGATGCTCGTCATCGCCTTCGTCATGCTGCTCGTCCTCAACCTCTTGCAGAGGTGGCATCATGGCCGCTGAGGTGGCCCTCGCCCTGCCCGGGCCGGCGGAGGAGAGCCCCGCCCCAAGCATGCGCTCGCCGGTCGAGGAGCCGCTGTGGATCCGGGCCCTCCTGGTCACCCTCGGCCTCGGTTTCATCGCTCTGTTCCTGGTGCTGCCGCTCGCCGCGGTGTTCACCGAGGCGCTCCGCAACGGCGTCGCCGCCTATCTCGCCGCCCTGCATACGCCCGATGCCTTGGCGGCGATCCGCCTGACGATCCTGGTCGCCGCCATTGCCGTGCCGTGCAACCTGGTCTTCGGCGTCGCCGCCGCCTGGGCGATCGCCAAGTTCGAGTTCACCGGCAAGAGCCTCCTCACCACCTTCATCGACCTGCCGTTCTCGGTCTCGCCGGTGATCGCCGGCCTCATCTATGTGCTGTTGTTTGGCGCCCACGGCTGGTTCGGGCCGTGGCTGATGGCCAGCGACATCCAGATCATCTTCGCCGTACCGGGGATCGTGCTGGCGACGATCTTCGTGACCTTTCCGTTCGTCGCCCGCGAGCTCATCCCGCTGATGCAGGAACAGGGCACGGAGGAGGAGGAAGCGGCGCTGTCTCTCGGCGCCCGTGGCTGGCAGACCTTCTGGCGGGTGACGCTGCCCAACGTCAAGTGGGGGCTCCTCTACGGTGTTCTCCTGTGCAATGCTCGTGCGATGGGCGAGTTCGGCGCGGTGTCGGTGGTCTCCGGCCACATCCGCGGCCTCACCAACACCATGCCGCTGCACGTGGAGATCCTCTACAATGAGTACAACTTCGTCGGCGCCTTCGCGGTGGCCTCGCTGCTCGCGTTGCTGGCGCTGGTGACACTGGTCATCAAGAGCCTGCTCGAGTGGCGCTTCGGCGACGAGCTGGCGGCTGCCCGCCACTAGGCTCAAAGAGGTTCGCGATGTATATCGAGATCAAGGCCATCCACAAGCGCTTCGGCGCGTTCGTGGCGCTCGAGGACATCAGCCTCAGGATCGCGCCGGGCGAGCTGGTGGCGCTCCTTGGGCCGTCAGGGTCCGGCAAGACGACGCTGCTCAGGATCATCGCCGGCCTCGAGCAGCCGTCCGAAGGCTCGATCCTGTTCGGCGGCGAGAACCTGGTGGGCCAGAGCCTGCGCGAGCGCAAGGTCGGCTTCGTCTTCCAGCACTACGCCCTGTTCCGCCACATGACAGTGTTCGAGAACGTGGCGTTCGGCCTCAGGGTCAAGCGGCGGCGCGAGCGGCCGCCGGAGGCCCAGATCCGCGAGCGGGTGATGCGGCTCTTGGGCCTGGTTCAGCTCGAGCCGTTCGCCAAGCGCTATCCGTCGCAGCTCTCCGGCGGCCAGCGGCAGCGGGTGGCCCTCGCCCGTGCCCTCGCCATCGAGCCCCGGGTGCTGCTCTTGGACGAGCCATTCGGCGCGCTCGACGCCAAGGTCCGCAAGGAGCTGCGGCGCTGGCTGCGCGGGCTGCACGACGAGATGCAGCTCACCAGCCTGTTCGTCACCCACGACCAGGAGGAAGCCCTCGAACTCGCCGACCGCGTCGTGCTGATGAACAACGCGGTGATCGAACAGGTGGGAACGCCGGCGGAGGTCTATGCCCATCCGGCCAGCCCCTTCGCCTACCAGTTCCTCGGCAACGTCAACCGGTTCGAGTGCACCGTCGCCAACGGCGAGGCGGTCTTCGCGCTCGGCAAGGTGAGCCTGCCGGCGGAGGACCGGATGCGTGGGCAGGGACCGGCGATCGCCTTCGTCCGCCCGCACGATCTCGAGGTCTTCACCGGGCCGGTGATGGTCGGCGGCGCGGCGACGGTGACGTACGTGTCGTCGGCGGGGCCGGTGGTCAAGGTCGAGCTCAGGGTGGAGGGCGTCGAGCCGCTGGTGGAGGCCGAGATGGGCTGGGACGAGTATCGCAAGCTGAAGCTCAAGGCCGGCCAGAAGGTGTTCGTGCGGGCGCACAGCGCGCGGGTGTTCCTGGCAGCGGACGGGTCGAACGCCACTGCGCCGGCGCCGGTCCCGCCGCCGAACCCGCCGGCCGCTGTCGCCGTCGCCGAGACGCCGGCCTGACGCAAGCCCGCCTTCGCCCCGCTCCCGAACCGCCCCGCCCTCGAGGATCGCTCGGACCCCCGAGACCTCGCCGGTCGGACGCGCGTGCGAGATCGGACCGGTTCGCCCCGCCGGCCGACGCCCATCGGTCACCGACCCCGCCTGTGGATAACGCTGGCGCGTTCCCCACAGGCGCAACCACATCCGCATTCGCATCCATGATCAATTTGCTGAACTTGACGCACGCCCCGCGTCATCCGCAGCTTGAACAGGTAGGGCACACCCTCCTGCTCGCAGCCGGCCATGGTCGGCTCGCTGCCCCAGTCCCGGTCGCCGCGCACCAGCGCCGGCCAGTGGCGGCGCGGCAGCCGGCCCAGCAGCTCCCACATCGGCGGCCTGGCATGCTTGGCGTGGTGCCGGTTGCCGGCGTCGACAGCAACGTCCAGCACCAGCCGCACGCCGGCCACCGCGAAGGCGTGGTAGGCGTGCGAGGGCCGGCCGGGCTTGTGCGGGTTGTAGCCGACCTCCGCCCCCTCCTGATGGCCGTAGAGCGGCTTGACCGTGGTGTCGGCGTCCAGGATCCACGGCTCGGTCAGGATCGGGCGCACCGTGTCGTCCAGATGGCCGCACCGCGTCCTCGCTGACCACGCGGGTCATGCCCAGCAGCGGCGGGTTGACGGTGTCGCCGCGCAATCCCGTCATGTGCGCGTAGCGCCACTGCCCGGCCAGGATCGCCAGCATCGCCGTGCCCACCACGTCGCGCGGCGGCGGCGCGTTCGGGCTGGCATAGGTCAGCGGGCAGTCCGCCATCAGCGCATCGAACCGGCCGCTTACCTTCAGATCGTGGGCAAAGAACGCCAAATGCCCGAGCGGCGTCACCGCCGCATCCGGGTCCCATTCGACGCGGACCGGCCCTGCCACGCGGGCATGCGGTCAGTCCGTTCCGGCTGCGCGCTTCAGGTCCTTGACCAACAGGAACAGGTGCAGCGGGTCGATCGGCGACGGCTCGAAGTCGAAGCGCTGATAGAAGGACCTGGCCCGCTCGTCGTTGGCATGGACCACGACCGCCCGCGCGCCGACGACGTCGGCGGCGTGGGCGATGCGGAGGAGCGCATCCTTGAGCAGGGCCCGCCCGAGGCCGCTTCGCTGCTCCGTTTCGTCGACCGCCAGCCGCGCCAGGATCACGACCGGCACCGGATGACGGGCGAGGCCGCGACCCAGCCGTTCCGGCGCCTCGGCGCGCTCGACGCTGCCGGCGGCCGGCGCGTAGTAGCCGACGACACGCATCGCCCGGTGAACGACGTAGGTGCGGCTCGCACCCGCCGCCTGGTTCTGCAGGGCGAAGCCCTTCAGCCACGCATCGAGGGCGGGAACGCCGCAAGCGAACGCCGAGGGATCGTGGTCGGCTGACAGCGTCTCGACCGCCGACAGCGGCGCCGTCACCGGCGGTCGAAAACGCCGGGTGTCTCCAGCAGGTCCCGCAGTCGCGGCCTCGCGGTCACCGGCCGGTCGAGCGCCTCCAGGAACCGCGCCCAGGCCACGTCATCGACGACAAACCGTCGCCGATCGGCGAGGAGCTGCTCCGCTGTCTCGCACGCGCTGTCGAGCACGAACCCGGTCACGGTTTTCCCGGCGACCGCCGCCGCCTCGCGGATCAGCCGCCGCTGGCGGGCCGACGCCCGGATGTTGAGGCGGCTCTCCTTGCGTTCGGTCGAAGCCTCGGTCATCGCCACCACGATCGCCATTCGAGATGGATGCGGCCATCACTGTACGCACACCGTACAGACAGAACAAGGGATTCGCGCAGCGATAACCGGCGGCGCCGCCCCGCGGGTCAGCGGTCGCGGCGGATGTAGGAGGTGGTGCCGCCGACGGCGTCGGTGCCGCGGTTGGGCGGGCAGCTGTTCATGCAGCGCCGCGTCTCGAGATCGCCGCGGTGCCGCCAGGGCTCGACGAACGTGCCCTGCCAGATGCCGCGCACGGCCCGGCGCGCCTCCAGCTCGGGGGCGAGGTAGGCCGACGAGTACTCGCGGTAGGCCATCGCCCAGCCTGCCGCCACCATCGCCCGTGCCAGGTCCCGGCCCTGGTCGTCGTGGCAGGTGGCGAGGATGCGGCCGTGGCGGTCGCGGCCGCGGTGGACGCAGCGGACCCAGGCGTTCTGCAAGAGCGCGGCGAGCGCCGCCGTCGCCCCCTCGCCGCAGGCGACGGCCTCTTCTCCCCATTCGCAGCTCTGACCGGGCTCCGGTGCGTCGATGCCGAACAGCCGCACCTCGATGCCGGCGAGCCTGAGGATGTCGCCCTCGACCGCCTCGGCACGGCCGGCGAGCCGCTCGGCGGCAACGGGTGGCGCGATGGCGACGAGCAGGGCGAGCGCCGCCAGCATGCGCAGCGCGAGACCGGGACGTCGGCCCGCGGGGGTCCTTCTGCGCTCTCGGTGGTCGGCCTGCATGCCGGAGGTCCCGGTCCCGCTCCGTCCTGGTGCCGGTCTCGAGTGTATGTCCGCACGGTTAACCGAATCGTTACCGGAGCTTGCAGACGAGAGAGCCCTGGCCTTCCCGGCCGGTGCCGTCTAGGGTCGGCGGCGAAGGCCGATCGGCCAGCGGAGAGACGATCATTCGCACCGAAGCCCTGCTCCTCGACTTCGACGGAACGCTCGTCGAGTCGCTCCCGATCAAGCTCGAGGCGTTTCGCGCCCTCTATGCGCCCTACGGCCGGGAGGTGGCGGAGCGGGCGGTCGCCCACTATCACGCCAACACCGGGGTCTCGCGGCTGGTGCGCATCCGCCACTGCCACGAGGAGCTTCTCGGCGAGACGCCCTCGGAGGCGGTGGTCGGAAGGCTCTCCGAGCTGTTCGGGACGATGGTCGAGGACCGGGTGGTCGCCTGCGACTGGGTCGCGGGAGCCGAGGCCTTCCTCGAGCGTCATGCCGGGACGCTGCCGCTGTTCCTCGTCTCGGCGACGCCGCAGGCCGAGCTCGAGCGCATCCTCGAGCGGCGCCGCATCGACCACTACTTCACCGACATCCTCGGCTCGCCCCCCGACAAGATCGCCCTCGTCCACGAGATCGTCAGCACCCACTGGCATCCGCCCGAGCGCCTGGTGATGGTCGGCGACGGCCGGGCCGACCTGGACGCCGCCGCCGCCAACGGCGTCCGCTTCCTCGGCCGGGTTCCGCCGGGCCAGGCGAATCCGTTCCCCGACGGCACCCCGATCGTTGCCGACCTGACCGGGCTCGCCGCCTGGCTCGCAGACGAAAGCGCTTGAGGCGGAACGCTTTTGGCGGGGACGGCGCCCCCTTTCCGCGGCCGCCTTTTGCCTGTATAGGCTCCGGCCGATGAGCCTGATCCGAGACACCCGCGCGCTCGCGGCGCTCTGCCGCCGGCTCGCCGCCGCCGACTACGTCACCGTCGACACCGAGTTCATGCGCGAGCGCACCTACTGGCCGAAGGTGTGCCTGGTGCAGGTGGCCGGACCCGAGGACGCCGCCGCCGTCGACCCCCTGGCCGACGGCATCGACCTCGCGCCCCTGTTCGAGCTGATGGCGGCACCCGAGGTGCTGAAGGTGTTCCACGCCGGCCGCCAGGACCTGGAGATCTTCCGCCTGCTCGCCGGCCGGCTGCCGGCGCCGGTGTTCGACACCCAGCTCGCGGCGATGGTCTGCGGCTTCGGCGATCAGGTCGGCTACGAGACGCTGGTGGCCAAGCTCGCCAAGGCCCGCCTCGACAAGGCGTCGCGGTTCACCGACTGGTCGATCCGGCCCCTGAGCCAGCGCCAGCTCGACTACGCGCTGGGCGACGTGGTGCACTTGCGCACGGTGTACGAGAAGCTGAAGGCCAAGCTGGAGAAGAGCGGCCGCGCCGAGTGGCTCGCCGAGGAGTTCGCCGAGCTCACCGATTCCCGGACCTACGTCGCCGACCCGCGGGAGGCCTTCCGCCGCATCAAGAGCCGCGGGCGCGACGGGCGCTACCTCGCGGTGCTGCGCGAGCTCGCCGCTTGGCGCGAGGCGCGCGCCCAGGAGCGGGACGTGCCGCGCGGCCGGATCCTGCGCGACGAGGCGCTGATGGAGATCGCCCACCACCAGCCACGCTCGGCGGAGGAACTCGCCCGCACCCGCGGTCTGCCGCGGGGCCTCGCGGAGAGCGCCTTCGGCGCCGAGATCCTCGCCGCCGTCGCCGCCGGCCTCGCCATCCCCGTGCGCGAGTGCCCCGAGCCCGAGATCCGGCGGGAGATGCCGCGGCATGCGGCGGCGATCGCCGACCTCCTCAAGGTGCTGTTGAAGATGCGGTGCGACCAGCACGATGTCGCCCAGAAGCTGGTCGCCTCGGCGGCCGACATCGAAGCCATCGCCGCCGACGGCGAGGCCGCCGACGTGCGCGCCCTGCACGGCTGGCGCCGCCAGCTGTTCGGCGAGGATGCCCTGCAGCTGCGCCACGGTCGCCTGGCGCTCGCCGTCAAGGGTCGCAAGCTCGCGGTGATGCCGCTGCCGGGCTAGGCGGCCGGCAGCGGCTCCGGCCGGCGCTAGAGCCCGCTTCCGAGGCCAACCATCTCTGCGCTGATGTCCCAGAGCCGCCCTGCCACACCGGCGTCCCGCGAGGCCGGCGACGACAGGGTCGGCCGGCACTTGTGGAAGTAGCCGCCGCTCGTGCCCTCGACTTCGGGCGAGCTCGCGAGAAAGACGCTGGTCCGGGCGCCGGCCTCGACGCCGATGGCGCCGAACGTGGTTGCGAGCCGCCAGGCCAGCGGCGGCACGGCGCGGTTGCGCGAGCCGATGTCGGTGGCGACGAAGCCCGGATGCAGGGCGTTCGCCGCGACGCCGCTGCCGTCGAGGCGCCGGGCCAGCTCGTAGGTGAAGTGGATGTTGGCGAGCTTCGACCGGCAGTAGACGGGGAACCCCTTGTAGCCCTTCTCGGCCTGAAGATCGGCGAGGTCGAGGGCCGCCCGCCGATGGGCGTCGGAGGCGACGTTGACGATGCGCGAGGGCGCCGCCGCCTCGAGCGCCGGCAGCAGCAGGCGGGTGAGCAGGAAGTAGCCGAGGTGGTTGAGGGCGAACGTCATCTCGATGCCGTCGGCCGAGAGCCGGCGCCGGCCGAACATCGCGCCGGCGTTGTTGACGAGGACGTCGAGGCGGGGACAGCGCTTCCGCACCTCGGCCGTGACCCGGCGCACCTCGGCCTGGCTCGACAGATCGGTGGCGAGGAACAGCGCGGAGCCGGCCCTCGGGTCGCCGGCGATCTCGGCGGCCAGCGTCTCTCCTCGTTCGCGGTCGCGGCCGATGGCGACCACCGTGGCGCCGAGGCGGGCGAGCTCGCGCGCGGTGACGCGGCCGATGCCGCCGGTGGCGCCGGTCACCACCACCGTCCGGCCGGCCATCGGTAACCCGTCGTTGCCCATCCTCCACCTTCCGTTCCGCCTAACTGCTCCGTGATATGGGTCCGCAGCGACCGAAGTTAAGCTGTCTTCGGCGGCTTTCGGCGCCGGCGTCGCGGTGCCGTCCCGGCGCCTTTGTTGCGGCTTGGTCTCGGGCTATGCTGGCGCCGCCACGCGGGCGGAAGGGACGGAATGCAGCGATCCGTTGTTCATATGTTTCGCGGCGTCCTGGCGGCGGTGGTGCTGGCCTCCGCCGGGGCGCCGTCGGCCGCCGACTGGGAGGAGCGGATCCGCGGCCTCGAGCCCGGGCGCTGGCTGGAGATCACCGAGAACAGGGCCGGCACGATCCTGGACACCCGCCTGGAGCGCGTCTTCCCGCCGTCCGACGGCCATCCCGGGTGGGGTACGCTCGGACCCAAGGCGGTGATGCGGGCGTGGAGCGGCGGCGCCTACGACCTCCGGCGCGACCGGCTTCTCGTGATGGGCGGCGGCCATCGCGATTACGGCGGCAACGAGGTTTACGCGTTCGAGCTCGAGAGCTTCGAATGGAGGCGGCTCACCGACCCCAGTCCGATGAGCGGCGCCGCCAAGTCGCCCAGAACCACCGACGGCACGCCGACGTCCCGGCATACCTACGACGGCCTCGAGATGCTCGAGGAGCCGGACCGGCTGTTCCTGTTCGGTGGCTCGATGTTCGGAAACGGCTCGCCCTGGGATGCGGCGGCGTGGCTGTTCGATCCGGATCGGCGGGCGTGGCAGCGCCGGGCCGAGGCGCCGTCGTCCGGCTATGCCGCGGCGGCCGTCCACCCGGAGACCGGCACCGTCTTCGTCCGCATCAGCAACCGCTTCATGGAGTACGACCCCCGCGCCGACCGCTGGGCCGTGCACATCCAGCGCGACGGCTGGCACGGCTGGGGCACCGCGGTCATCGATCCGAAGACCAACCGCTTCTTCCAACTGACCAAGGACGCGGTCTTCTTTCTCGATCTCGACGGCCTGAAGACGGCCGACCGGGGCCGATGGTGCCGGCACCCGACCGAGGGCTGCTGGTCGAAGGCGCCGGCTCACGGCGATTCGATGCCCGAAGGGCCGCCCGCCGGATTCGCCCGTGATCCGGCGAGCGGCCGGATCCTGGCGTGGGCCGGCGGCCCGACCGTCTGGAGCTTCGATCCCGAAAGCTTCCGCTGGACGCGCCTCCCGTCGGACGAGGGGCCGGCGCCGGAACGCTGGCGCAAGCGGGAGGACAGGATGCAGTCCAAGTCCCGCGGCGTCTACGGCCGCTGGCGCTACCTGCCGACCCGCGACGTCTTCATCGGCGTCAACGCCACCGACGACAACGTCTGGATCTACAAGCCGCCGCGGTAGAGGGCCGGGATGTCGATGCGATGCGCCCTGGGCGGCTGCGCGCTGGCGGCGATCCTCGCCGCGCTCAGCGCATGCGAGGATGCGCCGCGGGTCTCCGCCACGCACCATGTGGACGATCCGTGGAGCTTCGCCGCCGGGGTGATGAAGGACGGGCCGATGCAGGTGGTGGTGCGCGGACAGCCCTTCGATGACGACGCCCGGCGCACCGAAGACGCGGTGCTCGCCGCGCTGACCGGCGCCGTCAGTCGCACCGCCACCGCCCGCTTCACCACCGATCCGGCACAAGCGGCGAGCGCGAGGCTCCGCATCGTCGTGCTCTTCAACGACGGGGGCCCGGGCGGCCGGGAGGCCTGCGCCGCCGACGCCGAAGGCGGCGCACCCCGGACCGGCGGCGGCGTCCGGGTGGTGGCGGCCTTCTGCGAGGGAGGCGCCGCTCTGGCCACCGTCCAGGGCGCCGTCGAAAGGGCGGCCGGCATCGCCGACGCGCCGTTCCGGGCGCTCCTCCGTCAGGCCGCCATCGCGCTGTTCGACAGCGACGCGCATCCCTGATGCCGGCGCACGGCGGCTCGCGCCGGGCAAACTCCCGGACCGGGTCAGGCGAAGCCACCGGGAAGCGCGATCTCGCCCAGCACCGCCGCGTAGTGACAGGCGGCCCCGGCCAGCACCAGCGCATGCCAGATGGCGCGCTGGTAGGGCAGGCCGTCCCAGAGGTAGAAGACGACGCCTGCGCTGTAGAGGAGGCCGCCGGTACCGAGCAGGACCAAGGCCGGCACGGAAACCGATCGCGCAAGCGGCTCGATGGCGACGACGATGGTCCAGCCGAGCGCCTGGTAGAAGGCGACGGACCAGCGATCGAAGCGGCGCGGGCCGGTGAGCTTGAGCCAGGCGCCGGCGGCGGCGGCGGTCCAGACGAAGACGAGGAGCGGCGGCCCCCAGGCGCCATCGCCCATCTTGACCACGAGGAACGGCGTGTAGGTCGCGGCGATCATGATGAAGATGGCGGCATGATCGAGGCGGCGCAGAAGCTCGCCCCGTTCGCTCTCGCGGAGCATGTTGTAGAGGGCGGAACAGCCGAGAGTGGCGACGAGGGCGCCGCCATAGACCAGCACGGTCACCGTTCGCGAGGCCTCGGTCTGGGAGAACGCCAGGGCGGCAAGGACCAGGACGCCGACGATGCTCGCGGCGACCCCGCCGACATGGACGATCCGATCGGCGAGGTCCTCGTTGCGGCGGCCGGGGGAAGCGGCTTCGACCGCCAACCCGGCGGCAGGAGCCGGTCCGATCATTCGGCCTCCGCCTGACGGAACTCTCCCTCGGGATCGGTTTCGAGCAGATCGGCAACCCGCTCGTACAGGAGGGCGAACGCGCTGACGCGCGCCGCCGCCTCGCCGTCGCGTCCGCCGACGGCGCGAAACAGGTGAGCGGCATCGCGAAGAAGCCGTGCGGCCAGCTCGGCGTGGGTCATCGACGTGTCCTCCTCTGTCATCTGGGTGGCGCCCCGGAGCCCTGGCGAGCAGGCGGAGCGGCGGGCCGCTCGGAGGGGCATGGGCGCAGCGGGCGGCACCGGGCCGCACTGCCAATCCCCCTTGGGCAAGGCTAGCGGCTTCCTTCGCCCCCGGTCAACATGCGGCGCAGCGCGGGGAGGGAGAAGAAAGGGGCCAGCCGGCACCGGCGAGCCGACGCCGGCGGGGCGGCGCTGGCCGCGGCAAACGGGATCACGGCGCGATGCGGCTCCGGATCTCGGCCGCGACGTCGCGGATCCGGTCCATGCTGCCGGGCCTGAGGGGCCAGTTGAGCAGCAGGTTGTCGCCCTGGAGGCGCGGCAGCACGTGCCAGTGGAAATGCTGCACCGACTGCGCCGCTCCAGGCCCGTTGGCCTGGACGATGCTGAGGCCGTCGGGGCCGAGCGCGGCGTTGATCGCCCGCGCCACCGTCTGCGCCGTCCGCACCGTGGCGGCGAGCCAGTCCTCGGGCATGTCGAACAGCGTGGCGGCATGGATCTTCGGCACCACCAGGGCGTGCCCGGGATTGGCCGGGTTGATGTCCATGAATGCAAGCGTCCGTTCGTCCTCGTGGACCTTGAAGCTCGGCACCTCGCCGCGGATGATCCTGCAGAAGATGCAGTCCTGGTCGAGCGTCATGGGCCTCCCCTCCCCGGGTCCGAGTATCGTCGTTGACCTTCGATCGTCCCGAGGTAGCAGGAGCGCCCGCGCCTCGGCAAGGGCCGTTCGCCATTCCGGGCAGGGTCCTGGGCTACTCGCCCATCACCGCAGCGGACGACGTTGGCGGGCGCAGAAGGCGCTTGCTGCCGACGCCTCGCGGGCCCACTCTCTGCCCAGCCGGACCATGGCCCGGCACCGCGATGTAACGGTTTCTCAAGGCGGCTCGGCCGAGACTCCGCCGAGGCCGCGATCCGGTCGGACAGGAGGACTCGCACGACCATGACGGAACGGCCCGTCGTCCTGGTCACCGGCGGCGCCGGTTACATCGGCAGCCATGCCCTGCTCGCGCTCGGTGACGCGGGCTACGGCGTGATCGTCATCGACGACCTCTCGACCGGGGTGCGCGCACTCGTGCCTCGGGAGGTGCCGTTCGTCGAGGGCGATGTCGGCGACCAGGCGCTGGTCGAGGGACTCATCCGCGAGCACGATGTGGGGGCGGTCGTCCACTTCGCCGGCAGCATCGTCGTGCCGGAGTCGGTCGCCGACCCGCTCAAGTACTACCGCAACAACGCCGCCGCCAGCCGGACGCTGATCGAGGCCTGCGTGCGGACGGGTGTCCGCCGGTTCATCTTCTCGTCGACGGCCGCCGTCTATGGCGAGCCCGACCATGTGCCGGTTGCCGAGAGCGCGCCGACGGAGCCGACCAGCCCCTACGGCCGCTCGAAGCTGGTCACCGAGTGGATGCTGCGGGATGTCGCGGCGGCGCACGGCCTCCGCTACGTTGCCCTCCGCTACTTCAACGTCGCCGGCGCCGATCCCGCGGGGCGCACCGGACAGTCGACGCCGAGGGCCACCCATCTGATCAAGGTGGCGAGCGAAGCGGCCGTCGGCGCCCGCGGCCACGTCGAGGTCTTCGGCGAGGACTACGACACGCCGGACGGCACCTGCGTCCGCGACTACATCCACGTCACCGATCTGGCGGCGGCCCACGTCGATGCGCTGCGCCACCTGGAGGCGGGCGGCGAGACCCTCGTCCTCAACTGCGGCTACGGGAACGGCTTCTCGGTGCGCCAGGTCCTCGACGCCGTGCAGAGGGTCGCCGGGCGGCGGCTCGACATCCGCCCGGCGCCGCGCCGCGCCGGCGATCCCTCGCGGCTGGTCTCGGACCCGAGACGCATCCGCGAGCGCCTCGGCTGGCGACCGCGCCATGACGACCTCGAGACCATGGTCCGCTCGGCGATCGCCTGGGAACGGAAGCTCCGCGGCCGGTGACGCAGGCCCGCCGGAGAAGCGAGCGGAATGGTGGGCCCGGCAGGACTCGAACCTGCAACCAGACCGTTATGAGCGGCCGGCTC